>QBVD01000041.1 GCA_003058525.1 gamma proteobacterium symbiont of Ctena orbiculata
AATGTTCAATCCCTTTATGTCCTGCTAAACGAATACAAATGCATAATTTCCAACATATTTAGAGATAGAGGAACAGGATAGTTTAAAATGGAAGGAGGCACTACCTACCTTCCACGTATTAGAAGAATGATTGAAAATATCTTGAGTGATCATCAGACTCCCACTTCCATGTGGGGCATACCTGGTTGATAAGCGATGGTTCTTACTTGCTTATCTAATCATTGACATATTTAGGTATGTCAAAATGCTAATTAAAAACTGACATCTAGCCTTGTGACATTACCTTTTGGTGTTGTTACTAAAAGGGTGAATGGACCTATCCCGTCGGCTGGAATATTAAATGTGAATAGATCAGCCCCTAGTTGATCACCTAATCGAGCATTGAAGTTAGTATTAGGTACCGAATATGCGTCATCGATCGTACCTTCTTCGAGACTAGCTGTGATGCCTGTCTCCGCAGGCATGATCTGACCGGTCTGGGCTCCTACAATTTCGAAAGTCGCCGAGGATCCTGCTGCCACACTGCCAGAAACGAGCGTAATCGTGGCAAAACTCTCAGCCATGATCATGACAATATCGTCACGTACATTGATATTCTTTTCGCTACTACAAACAGGTGATGTTATGGGTGTAACACCGAAGCAAACACCGGGATCTTCACCCGCAGCCACTGCTGTCACTGCGGCTGCCACGGCATTCGTGTCGCAGCAGAGCGCACCGTTGTAGTTGGGATCGCTGCTGGCACCATCGTAAATACCATTGGTGTTGAAATCCACAAACTCCTCGTGGGTTGGATGCTTGGCATTATCTTCATTATCATCCCTGAAGGCTTCAGGGATGGTGGCGAATGCGATATCCCCGCTATCCAGAACACCATTGCCGTTCGCGTCGATAAAGCTCTCTTCGCCCAGCATGCTGGCGAGAATCGTGATCCGCCCCGCCATGCCACCAGGTACAAAATTCTCCGCTGGCCGTGGATTCGAACTCGTCCAGGTGACACTGCAATTTCCGTCGGTTATCTGGCATTGAGATTGGATCTGCCCGCCTTCCGTAGTGTAGTAAACAGAGGCGCCATCCGGAACCGGATTATTGAAATGGTCTGCGGCATGGACCGTAAGGCCCACTTCTTCTCCATCAAACTGCCAGGCTTCCGGGTTAAATGTCTCAGTACTCAGGGATATACTATTTTGGTCGGAGACACCTGTTGAGATGACTAAGCCATCTGACTGGCTCGCGATCAGTGGATTGGCATCCAAGGAAGCAGTTACACGAACCGCTGTTGGGATAGTACCTGATTTTACATCGGTACCGACCAATCCATTGATATCGCTGATTGCGGTTTCCGCACCCTGAGGAATGTTCGCCCCGCCTACATCAGTGCTCAATGAGAAATTAACCCGTTGCTGAGGGACGGAATTACCATTCTGATCCAGCACCCTGAAAGACACCCGGGAAACCTCTGTCAGACCAACGCCCCGTAGACCGATGAGTTGGGGTTCAGCAGAGACAAACTCTATTGACCCGATCTCGGCGGGTTGCACATTGATTGTGCCAGTAGCAGTCGTAGTATCGCCATTAACAGTAACGGTTGCCCGTACAGTATCGGCCCCGGAACAGCCCTGGGAAACATAGGTGGAAGTCACCACCCCTCCGTTGGCTTCTACCGGTGTGCTTATAGTCGCTAATCCGGCAGAAAAACAATCCGTGTTGAAGGATACACTCGCAGCCTCCTGATAAAGGTTGCCTGCGGAATCGGCGAGGGTTGCCGAAACCGTTGTCTGGCCACCTGCCGCAAGCGAGGTCACCGCAATATCCAAGGTACCGGCGCTGAAATCGGTTCCCGATCCACTACCGATGAAGATATCAGCCCTGCCGGTACCGGCATCGTCGATCGTGTCACCGTCAGCCGTATCCGTAGTGGATGTATCCCAAGGCACATCGGGGTCGCCACCGCCACAGGCAGCGAGCAGCAGCATCAGAGACAGAGCGGTTAATAAGCGGGCTAAACCTGACATGGCAAACTCCAAAATCCCATAGGAAACAGTCCATTAAGGGCAGAAACTTAGACTAATTTCTTAATAGTATACAATCAATCGGGTATTGCAAGTGATTATAAGCAATCACCCGGTTGTTTTTTCTCCCCGATACCGACGCACTTCACGCTTTTATCAAGGAACCAAAAACCAGCTATGATCCTACGACCACGGCGTCAGTAAACTAGCGGCAGCTCTCCCCGCCTCTTTAACAATGAATCATACAATCCTGACAGGCATCACACATCGGTCGCCGCCGATACTCAATCCACCAGCAGGCGCTCGACCACCTTGCCCTCGATCAGATGGGATTGCAGGATCTCGTCCAGGTCCTCGTGGTCGACAAAGGTATACCAGACCGCCTCGGGGTAGACCACCAGCACAGGCCCCTTGTCGCAGCGATCGAGGCAGCCTGCGGTATTGACCCTGACACCACCCGGCCCGGTAAGCCCCAGCGCCTTGACCCGACCTTTCATGTAGTCGCGCATCGACTTTGCCCCATACTGGGCACAACAGGGACGGCCATCGGTACGCTGATTGACACAAAAGAAAAGATGGTGGCGATAGTAGGGCATGGATCAAATAAAGTCTTTAAGACACACGGGCGATGATACAACGACGATTAACCGTTATGATAGGGCCTGTTTCATCAATTCCGGCCCCGCGCAATCTAACCGTGACCCCTGATCAGCTGCTGACCGAAGCGGACCGCTGTGTAAAGTGCGGCCTCTGCCTCCCCGAATGCCCGACCTATCAGCTGCTTGCCAACGAGGCTGACTCGCCCCGTGGCCGCATCAGCCTGATGCAGGCCCTGGCTGAGGGTGAGCTCGATCTCGACACAGCCGCCGAGATCCACCTTGACCGCTGCCTGGGGTGTCGCCGTTGTGAAACCGCCTGCCCGTCCGGGGTCAGATACGGTCAACTGCTGGATGCCAGCCGCAGCCTCATCACCAAACGCAAGCGAGGCAGGCCAGTCTTGCGGTGGCTCTTTACTCAGTTGACAGAGCCGAAACGACTGGCACGCATCAGTCGACTTTACCGGCTAATGAAACAGATGGGGGTTACACAATTGATTACCGCCTTGCTGCCTGACAGATACAGACGTCTGCCAGAATTGGGCGAACAACTCACTGGCGCGGCCGTCATCCAGGCCGGACTCTATCCCGCCGATCTGCCCAAGGGAAGACTGGTCCAGCTTTTCACAGGCTGTGTTTCCACCCAGGTGGAGCAGACCCTTCTCGAAAGCGCTATGGCGCTACTGCGCCGGCTTGGCTATGCGGTCGAAATACCGCAGACACAGTGTTGCTGCGGCGCCATACATCGGCACAACGGATTTGAAGAGAAAGCGGAGCAATACTGTGCGACCAACCGACAACAAACCGCAAAGAGCCATGCCCTAGCCCTGGTTACCCTGGCCAGTGCGTGTCAGCTTGAATTACAGGAGCAGCGGGCCAGTGAAATCCCTGTAGTCAGCCTGACGGATCTCCTGCTTTCCCTGCCGGATACTGAGATACCCACCCTGAAACCCTATGCGGGTAGAGTTGCGGTGCATACCCCATGCAGCAGTCGTGATGACGGCGGCATGAGGCTGCTGCAGAGAATCCCTCAGGCTGAGATCTTTCCATTGGCAGACAATAGCGTCTGCTGCGGTGCGGCAGGGAGTTATATATTCACCCAACCTTCACTCTCAACCACATTGGGTGAGGCGAAAATCGAAAAATTACAAGCCGGCCAAGTCGATATCCTCGTCACCAGCAATACGGGCTGCGCAATGCAGTTGCGCCAGCTCATCGCTGATGCCGGGCTACAGGTCCGGGTCATGCACCCTATCGAGCTTATCTATCGACAATGGCCCGGCTGATGCGCTAAAAGGATTACTGACTACAGCTGTATCCCATTGAAGAAAAAAGCTATGTTTTCAGGGCCTGTTAATGCTCATCCAATCGGCTCTGTTGCGCCTGAAAAAACGCCAATCAAGGCGCGAGGAGAGAGGTTTGGTAACTCCAAATAAACGACGAGCAACGCCGAGTGGCGCTTTTTCAGGCGCAACCCGATGGGCTGGGTCTATTTTTCCGCCCAGCTGCGTTATCATTCACTCATGTAGAACACATACACATCGCTCATGCTGCTGCCTTGCTGGACAAAAATAGTCCCAGCAGAGCCGATTGGATGAGCGTTAACAGGCCCTAGGATGAAAGAGCGAAGATTCAATTCCGCCGACCACTTCATGATCGGCATCGACAGCGCCCTGCGCACCCTGTTCGGACGGCCTCAGGTGACTGAGCGCTCCAATCCGGCCGAGACCATCAATGAAGCGGAGATGAGCGAACAGGAACGGGATCTGGCCGCACGCCTGATGAGGATCAACCATACCGGCGAGGTTTGCGCCCAGGCCCTCTATCAGGGACAGGCATTGACAGCGAAACTGCCGCAAATCCGCGCTACCATGGAGCGTGCGGCACAAGAGGAGAATGACCACCTGGCCTGGTGCGAAACCCGCCTCAACGAGCTGGATAACCGGAAGAGTCTGCTCAACCCTTTCTGGTATGCCGGTTCATTCATGATCGGCGCAGCCGCGGGACTGGCCGGTGACAAATGGAGTCTTGGCTTCGTGGCGGAGACCGAACATCAGGTTGAGGCCCATTTGAATGACCATATGCAACGCATTCCGGCACAGGATCAGAAGAGCCTTGCCATACTCGAGCAGATGAAAGAGGACGAGATCCACCATGCAACGGTGGCGCTCGAGGCTGGCGGCGCGAATCTGCCCGCACCCATCAAAGCTGCGATGAAAGTGACGTCGAAATTGATGACTAAATCGGTGTTCTATCTCTGAGGACGGCGGTGTTTTCTAACCCGCCTTGGGTACAACCTCGGTGACCTCGCTGTCCACGACCTGATGCCGATCAACCAAACTGACTTGTACTGCCAATGTCAGACCAAAGCCGATCATGACCAACACCACGACCACGGCGAAGAAGTCCGGTTTACGATGTTGATGATGTCTGTTCATTTACCTTACAAGCCTATTCAATAACTTAATTAAGATTATTCGTGTAGTTTTCCAGCTTAACTTAGACCCTGTTCACGTTACTGTTCAATATTCAGCCACTTTATCCTTTTACTTACTAAACACTGATCAGTATCAAACCAATCTGCCGGACAGCACTACTTGGCATCCTTATCCTGACTCTCCGTAGCACCCATTTCAGTGAGCAGGGCGGACACCTTTTCATGCTTACCCCTGTTCGACAGACCAAGGGCCGTATTGCCCGCCTGATCAGAGGCGTTCACATCGACACCACGTTGCAACAACAACCGTACAATCTCGAGATGTCCAAATGCCGACGCCTCCATAATCGGGGTAATCCCTCTGCTATCCGCCAGGTTGGGATCCGCACCCGCGGCCAGGAGCGCCTTGACGCTCTTCAGGTTGCCGTTGAAGGCCGCAATATGCAGGGGAGTCCTGCCGGAAGGGTTGGTGCCGTTGGCATCGGCACCCTGCGCCAGGAGATCATTAATGCGAACGACATCCCCCAACATGGCGGCTGAAACCAGCGCCTGGGATTGTTGTGTTGATTCCGCCGACCAGCAGACGGAGCTGAACAACAGCAGCAGGACTGTCAAACTTACGTTTCTCACTCGCTGACACTCTAAATTGGTAACTTAACCCCAATATCGGCACCGGCATTTAATTCTTAACCCATTGCACTCAATCCATCCCCTCAGTAACCTTGCAGTATATGAAGTCGTAAACATGCCAGAGCAGAGTCAACACGTATATATGGATAAGGAATCACAGCACCAGATTGATGTTCAGGTCGAAACCCGTTACGTGGAATCGCAATCAATCCCCAATGAAGATCGCTTTGTCTTCTCTTACACCATAACCATACGAAACGACGGTCAATCGAGTGCGCGCCTGTTGAACCGGCATTGGATCATCACTGACGCCAACGGCAAGGTGCAGGAGGTCCGGGGTGAGGGCGTGGTGGGCGAACAGCCCCAACTCAATCCCGGTGAAACCTTCCGCTACACCAGCGGTACCGTTCTCGACACGCCGGCAGGCAGTATGCAGGGGAGCTATGACATGATCGATGGCCAGGGCAACCATTTCGACGCCCTGATACCGCCCTTCTCCCTCGCCCGTCCAGGCAGTCTTCATTAAGAAACAACAACCGACTGATCTGTAATCGAACCACATAGTATAGGTAACCATGGCTCTGCAAGCTCAAAGTGAACTGCTTTGGTTAGGTGGCGGTGTTGCCTCACTGCTCATTCTCAGCGGCCTCGACCCGGTCGCCGACCGCTATACCTGGTTTCTGGAAACCCTGCCTGTCATGATCGGATTGCCACTCCTCTATTACACCCGGCAAGGCTTTCCCTTGACCATCCTGGTCTACCGTCTGCTTGCGCTGCATGCCGTCATACTGATCATCGGCGGATACTATACCTATGCCGAGGTGCCCCTGTTCAACTGGCTCAGAGACAGCTATGAACTGTCGCGCAACCACTACGACCGGATTGGACATTTTTTTCAGGGATTCGTACCCGCCATGCTGGCGCGGGAGATATTGTTGCGACGCTCACCCTTGAGGCCGGGTCGTTGGCTGTTTTTTCTCTGTGTCTGTTTCTGTCTCGCATTCAGTGCATTCTATGAGCTGATCGAGTGGTGGGTGGCACTGATGAGTGAACAGGCAGCAGAGGCGTTTCTGGGCACCCAGGGCGATCCATGGGACACCCAGACGGATATGTTTCTGGCCCTTATCGGCGCCATCTGCGCCCAGCTCCTGCTGGTTAAAATTCACGACAGGCAACTGTTTCGACTCGGGGCGATCTGATGTCGATCTACGCCATTGGTGACATTCAGGGATGTTACGACGAGCTGCAGCGGCTGCTTGAGAAAATCCAATTCGACCCATCCAGGGACAAGCTCTGGTTTGCGGGAGATCTGGTCAATCGCGGCCCCAAATCATTGCAAGTGCTTCGTTTCGTGAAGTCACTGGGTGATCAGGCAATCACCGTACTGGGTAATCATGACCTGCATCTGCTGGCGCTCTCCCAAGGCAATCGCAGCCACTATAAATACGGTAGCCTTAAGGATATTCTTGAAGCGCATGATCGGCAGGAGTTGATCGATTGGCTGCGTCACAGACCCATGATGGCCCACCATAAAAAAAAGGGATACAGCATGGTGCACGCCGGATTACCGCCGCAGTGGGATTTAACCACCGCCATGAAATGCGCCCGGGAACTGGAAAATGTCCTGCGCGGCCCCAAGTTCGGAAAATTCTGCCGGGTCATGTACGGCGATCAACCGGACCTTTGGTCGGAGAACCTCGATGGTATGGATCGACTCCGTTTCATCACCAACTGTTTCACCCGTTTGCGCTATTGCAGCCGGGACGGTCGTATCTCATTAAATGAAAAAGGTCCCCCTGAAGCGCGGAACAACGGCGCGATCCCCTGGTTCGAGGCAGCAGGACGCCTGACGAAAAATGACCGCATCATTTTCGGCCATTGGTCTACCCTGGGTTACCGCCAGAGCGCCAACATCTGCTGTCTGGATAGCGGCTGCTTTTGGGGAGGTGAGCTCACAGCGCTGCGCCTGCGTAAAAACAAACCGGCAAAACCCTATCAGATCTCCTGCCCGATCAAACGTTGACGCGATTCAATACTATAAAGGTATAGGCAAACTGATTACGCCCATCCGCGGGACGGGAATCACGACTGACCTCTTGCCATTCACTCCAGTCTATTTCAGGAAAAAAGGCGTCTCCCGCCACATCAGCCTCGACCCGCGTCAAATAGAGGCGGTTGGCACGCGGCAGCATCTGCCGATACAGACCTCCGCCTCCGACAATCATGACTTCCGGTACCTCACCGGCGACTTGCAGCGCCTCATCCACTGAATGAACGAGCTCACAACCTACCGCCCGGTAATCCCGATTACCGGTGACGACGATATGGCGTCGTCCGGGGAGGAGACCCGGAAGAGACTCCCAGGTACGGCGCCCCATGATAATGGGCTTGCCCATGGTCAGCGACTTGAAATGCTGGAGATCCGCGGGCAGTCGCCAGGGTAAACCGTTGTCCACCCCGATCACACCATTATTGGCCACCGCTGCAATAAGGGAAATCATCGGCTTCATTCAACCTGCCCTGCCAACACTGTCAATACTGGTGTGGTGCAGTGGGATTGCAATCCGGCAGGCTGTTTGCTCAAGACTACTCACTATATCGCCACGGGCGCCTTGATATGGGGGTGGGGATCGTAGTCAACCAGCTCGAAATCCTCGAAACGGAAATCGAAAATCGACTTCACCGCCGGGTTTATTTTCATTTTCGGCAGTTTCCGGGGTTCACGGCCGAGTTGGAGATCGACCTGTTCCAGGTGGTTGCTGTAGAGATGGGCATCACCGAAGGTATGCACAAACTCACCTGGCTGTAATCCGGTCACCTGGGCCACCATCATGGTCAGCAGTGCATAGGAAGCGATATTGAACGGCACACCTAAAAAGATATCGGCACTGCGCTGATAGAGCTGGCAGGAGAGCCTGCCCTCGGTCACATAGAACTGAAAAAGGCAGTGGCAGGGAGGCAGGGCCATATGTTCCACCTGTGCGGGGTTCCAGGCTGAGACAACCAGGCGTCTCGAGTCGGGGTTTTTTCTTATCTGCCCGATCAATTGACTGATCTGGTCGATATGTCCCCCGTCCGGTGCCGGCCAGGAACGCCATTGATAGCCGTATACAGGGCCCAGATCACCATTTTCATCCGCCCACTCATCCCAGATGGTTACGCCGTTCTCCTGCAGATAACGGATATTGGTGTCGCCTTGCAAAAACCACAGTAGCTCATGAATTATGGAACGTAGATGGAGGCGTTTGGTGGTCAATAGCGGGAATCCGTCATCCAGATCGAAGCGCATCTGATAACCGAATACACTCCGGGTTCCCGTACCTGTCCTATCCTCTTTGTCGACACCGTGATCGCGTACATGGCGCATCAGATCGTGATACTGTTTCATGCCGACGCTTCCCGGTGAGTTACAAAAACAAATCTCATCTCAATATCCTGCTGGAAAAAAGCTAGCCATGGCTGTTCTTCGGCCTGTAGGCCAGGTAGAACAGCAAGGCACCAAACACCATCATCGGCAGCGTCAGAAGCTGCCCCATGGTCAACCAGTCAAATGCGAGATATCCGATGTGCTGGTCGGGCATGCGAACGAATTCGACCATAAATCGAAATATCCCATAACAGAGCAAAAACAGCCCGGAAACCGCCATTCTCGGCCTTGCTCTGGCCGAGAAGATCCACAGGATCAGGAATAGCCCCAATCCCTCCAGGAAGGCTTCATACAGTTGACTGGGGTGGACAGGGAGCGAGTACTCCGCATCCAAGGGCAATCCTAGCCGCGTACAGAGCCCTTCCGCCACGCCACAGGGAACACGCATTCCCCAGGGCAGGTCAGTGACGCCGCCCCACAGCTCCGCATTGATGAAATTACCGATCCGGCCGGCCCCCAAACCGATGGTGACCAAAGGCGCGATGAAGTCGGTCGCCTCAAAAAACGTGCGGCCATGTTTATGGGCAAAGTACCACATTGCCAGCAACACACCCAACAGGCCACCGTGAAATGACATCCCACCACTCCATACCTTTATCAGGATTATGGGATCTGCGAGAAATCCGCTGAGGTTGTAGAAAAGGATATATCCTATACGCCCCCCCAGAACCACACCGAGGACGATATAGAAGACCATATCGTCGACCTGATCGGCGTCCCATATCATACCCGGCCTTCCCACCCGGCGACGACCCAGCCACCAACCTCCGAGAAAGCCGATGACGTACATCATTCCATACCAGTGGATACTCACCGGCCCCAGGGTTATCAGGGTGGAATCGATAACTGGATATGTGATCATGGGGGTGCATGGTATCACAGGAATGGCGTTCGCCAATGTGCCGGGAAATCGTAAATCCTCAATTTATGGCACATATAACGTGTTAGGATACTGTGAATTTGGTCACATTTTCCCGATGTACTGGAATTTATTTCGCAAGCGTCATGACGGACTTCTTCAAAGTGTCAAGTTTTTGAACGCAACGCCGCTACCACGTACAGGTGATGCAAACCCACATCGGCATCTTAACGGGAAGGACCATGAGCTACGTACACGCACAAAAATTTGAAACATACATACCGCGGGAAATGGATACTTTAGGCTCTCGACTACGCAGGAAAAGACGGGAAAGAGGTTGGACCCAGGAGGAGTTGGCGCTCCGTGCCGGAACCAACCAGGCCGTGATACAGAAAATCGAGAATGGCAAGAGCCTTCGTCCCAGAAAGATCGATGAGATCGCACAGGTTCTGGACGTTAATCCCGCATGGCTGATGTTCGGTGAATCCTCAACCACAGTGATGGACGATGAAGCGGTTGAAGTTGCCAAGGCATGGCACAATCTACCCGAGCCTATTCGCAGCCGCATCAAAAGAAATATCTTCGAACAGGTTCTGCTCCACTCAAACAAGAAGTAGCTCAACTTCGAACCGGGATGCACCCGCGCATCCCGGTTGATAATCCCCCATCAACCGAGTTACCTACAAGCATACGACCAGTTCTACTCAGACTCGCCTTTTTCCTTCTTATTACTTCCTTTTATATCATGCGGAAAACCGCGGAAAGACAAGCCGCGAATGGACGCGAATCACCGCAGATAAACGCAAACTGTTGTTAACGTGAGCAGGGGTCTTCAATGTTATGCTAAACGAGCGCTTTGGCTAGGTGGTGGGCAGGTACATTGTCATGCCATTTGCCATAGTTTGCTGTGATTCGTGCCTATATGCGGCCAATTCAATAGCTTTTGATGATCTGACTGGAATTGTTGTTTGTTCAAGCCTCTGTTTAGTCGCCTTTTTGCCACTGCAGGGTAGCCGTATCGTCACTCTCTCTTGCATCCACCCAACGCTCTCCCTCCGCTGTGGTCTCCTTTTTCCAGAACGGCGCCTTGGTTTTTAGATAGTCGATAATGAATTCACAGGCCAGGAAGGCCTCTTTGCGATGGCGGCTCGCCACCGCAACCAGTACGATGGGCTCGGTGGGCGACAAGGCGCCTACACGGTGAACCACGCGGCAATGCTGGATCTCCCAGCGGCTGTTTGCCTCATCCACAATCTTTTGCAGAGCACGTTCTGTCATACCCGGATAGTGTTCGAGGTATAACCCTTCCACCCTGTCACCCTCGTTGATGTCTCGCATCAGGCCAATAAATGTCACGACTGCACCGATGGAGGGATCATTACCGCATAACAGGTCCACCTCATGATTGGGATCGAGCGGGTCAGCCTGTATGGATACGCTATTCAACCTTCAACCTCCGGTCACAGGCGGAAAGAAGGCAACCTCGTCACCGGACTTCAGGGGTGTATTTCTGTCGGCCAGCTCTTGGTTGACCGCCATCATTACCCTTTGATCCTCGGCAAAGAGTCGGGCCCACACATCTCCGCGTCCGCACAAGGCCTCAAGAAGATCGCCAATTGAGGATAGGCCGTCCAACTCGAATTGTTCGGTCGCAACACCGAGTTCCTCGCGGAATCGGGCAAAAAAGAGGATCTGAATCATGTCATCAACTCATTGTAGGGTATGAAATCCACAGGATCACCCGGCTTAATGGCGGTAAGCGGTGGCAATACTGCAAGTCCGTTCGCCCACACTACGGAGCTTAATACACCGGACGAGCGATTGGGGTAGAGTTTGACGACCGCCTGCCCTTGCCCGTTCAGCTCCAGACGTCCGCGGGCGTACTCCTGACGCTTGTCGGTGGCGGCCTTCTCGAATCCGGCAATGACACTGACAGGTTTGGGACGGACCTCACCGGATAGTCCCTGCATGCGCAGAATGAACGGCCTGGCGAAGAGGGAGAAGGTGACAAACAGCGACACCGGATTTCCCGGCGCACCCATAAAAGGTGTCTCCCCGATATAACCGAATGCCAGTGGTTTGCCCGGACGGGAGGCGATTTTCCAGAGTTCCAGCGAGCCCAGCCGCTCCACCGCGGGCTTGACATGATCCTCCTCCCCCACGGAAACGCCACCCGACGCCAATACCAGGTCAGCCTCCTCGGCGGCACGGGAGAGGGCATCGCATGTCGCCTCGAATGTATCTTCCACAATCCCAAGCTGAATCACTTCACAACCCAATCGTTGTAGCATACCGCTCAAGGTAAATTGATTGGAGTTGTAAATCTGCCCGGCCTTCAACTCTTCTCCAGGCATCACCAGCTCATCGCCACTGGAAAAAACCGCCACTTTCAGCCGACGAAATACCGTCAACTCCGCCACCCCCACCGAAGCGGCCAATCCCAGGTGCTGTGCGTCAAGCCTGGTACCCGCCGGCAATATCTCCTCGCCCTGCAGAATATCCTCTCCCGCTTTGCGGATATTGGCGCCTATCGCAGGGCTTTCCATGATCACGACCTCTTCGCCTTCGATCCTGCAAACCTCCTGTATGACCACGGCATCGGCGTTCTCAGGCACCGGCGCACCGGTAAATATGCGCGCCGCAGTCCCAGACTCGAGTAACGTCCCCACCGATCCGGCGGGTATGCGTTGAGCGACATGCAGCCTGACATCATCACTTTGGAGATCATTGCTGTTGACCGCAAAACCATCCATCGCACTGTTATCCCAGGGTGGAACGTCGACCTGACTTTTAACCGGCGCCGCCAGTACACGCCCCAAAGACTCATCCAGGCCCAGTGTCTCATGTTGCGTAATGGGTTTGACCTGATCGAGCAGGAAGGCCAGCGCCTCATCGACCGGTTTCAGCTGAGCTTGATGGCTATCGCAATCACCCATCTTAACTCTCCAACAGGCGGGGAAACATTTGTGCGAAATTACAAGGCCGGGTACGTATATCAAGCTGGGATTTCAAGATTTTATCCCACCCTGTGCGGCAAGCCCCGGTGGATCCGGGCAGGCAAAAAATCAGTGTGCCGTTGGCCAGGCCGGCAATCGCCCTGGACTGCATCGAGGAGCTGCCGATCTCCTCCAGGGAGATTGCGCGATAGAGCTCACCGAAACCCTCGATGGATTTATCAAACAGCGGCTGCAGTGCTTCCGGGGTGCTGTCGCGCCCGGTAATACCGGTACCCCCGGTGGATATGATCACATGCACATTCGAGTCGGCTATCCAGGCTGAAACCACCGCGCGCATCTGATAAACATCGTCTGGCACGATACGCTTGTCAACCACCTGATGGCCTGTATCCAAGGCCCTTTCCCTTAGGGTCCGACCTGACTTGTCAGTCTCTTCAGTACGGCTGTCCGATACTGTCAGTATTGCAAGATTAAGGGGTACGAAATCGCTCTCTGTAAAATGTCCGGACATAGCTTTTCTCTATTTAAACTTATAATCAAAGGCCTTTTCGAAGCGATGGCCAATCTCATCCGGCGATACATAATGATTCTGTGTACCCGCCTGCTCGACCTTGATCGCGCCCATCAATGCAGCGATTCGGCCGGTCGTCTCCCAGTCCATCTCATTCATCAGACCGTACAACACGCCAGCACGGTAAGCATCGCCACAGCCGGTTGGATCAACCACCGCTTTCACCGGTGCGGCAGGGATAGAAAAGACCTTATCCCTGGTGATGATTTCAGAGCCCTCCCCGCCACGGGTTACGATAATCGCCTGCACCATCTGCGCCAGTTGTTTCAGGCTTTTTCCGGTACGCTCCTGCATCAACATCGCTTCATAATCGTTGAAGGCGAGCCAACTGGCCTGTTCGGTGAAGGTCATCAGACTATCGCCGTCGAACATGGGCATGCCTTGACCGGGGTCAAAAATAAACGGCACGCCTTTCTCGGCAAATTGCGCGGCATGTTCAATCATACCCTGCCGGCCATCCGGCGATACCATGCCCAGCGTACAACCATCGATCGTTGAGACATCTATTTGGTGGGCCTGGTTCATCGCTCCCGGATGAAAGGCGGTAATCTGGTTATCATCCTTGTCTGTGGTGATATAGGCCTGTGCAGTATAATTACCGGGGACTTCCAACACCTGCTCGCGGCTGATACCACACTCATCCATCCATTTTGCATAAGGGGCGAAATCGTCACCCACGGTACCCGCAGGTTTACCCTCGCCACCGAGCATCTTCAGATTGTAGGCAATATTTCCGGCACATCCTCCAAACTCCCTTCGCATGTCGGGCACCAGAAAGGAGACATTCAGGATATGCACCTGTTCCGGCAGGATATGATGCTTGAAATGGTCATGAAAGACCATAATGGTATCAAAGGCGAAAGAACCACAGATCAAGGCCGACATGATTACTCCTTGCCGATATCGGTTAAGTATAAAAAAATTGTTGAAGCGTGGATGCAAAGCGGTATTTTTAGCCTTACACACCACAACAGTAATTTATCCAGGACAGAAGACCTCTCAGCTCCCCAATACCTGTCCGTAAATAGATTACTCAAGCTTGAATCTATCTGGATTCGCGTTTATTTGCGTATTCTCGTTCCCACGCTCCGCGTGGGAATGCATACCATGTCGAATCCCTCAGCCAGACCACCCAACCTGATGTAGGCATTCCCACGCAGGAGCGTGGGAACGAGGATTATCTATCTGGATTCGCGTTTATTTGCGTTCATTGGCGGACTAATAAACACACAGAATCATTCGCACTAGTCTGTGTTCATTTGCGGACTAAAAGCCCGGCAGACAACAGCTACTCATCTCCTCTCCAGGCAAGATCGAGTTCCCGCGCAGCACGCACGTCGTCGAGTCGCCTTACCGGCATGCTGTGGGGTGCTTGTATGACAAGCTCGGGTTGGGTTTCAGCCTCCTGCTTGATGCTCGTCATGATTTCAACGAAATTATCAAGCTCCTCCTTCGCTTCGCTCTCTGTGGGTTCCACCAACAGACACTCCGGAACCAACAAGGGAAAATAGGTGGTTGGGGCATGCACGCCATAGTCAAGCATGCGTTTGGCGAAATCCATGGTATTGACTCCCAACTCCTTGGCCTGCCGCTTCAGGGTAAGAATGAATTCATGACTGGCGCGACGTTCGGGGTAGGCGGCATCGAAGCCAGCCTCCATTAAACGCTTGAGCAGATAGTTGGCGTTGAGTGTGGAAAACTCCGCAACCCGGTGCATCCCTTCGCGTCCCAACAGGCGGGCATAGACATAGGCACGCAGTAACACCCCGGCATTTCCGGCGAATGCGGAAAGACGGCCTATGGATGCGGGTCTGTCCTTTTCCGTCAGCCAGCGGTAGTCACCGCCGTCCAAATCGACCATAGGTAGCGGCAGGTAGGGTTCGAGACGTTGACTGACCCCCACCGGGCCCGCACCCGGGCCACCTCCGCCATGCGGAGTGGAAAAGGTCTTGTGCAGATTCATGTGAATGACGTCGAATCCCATATCACCCGGCCTGACCTTGCCCAGAATTGCATTCAGGTTGGCGCCATCGTAATAGAGCAGGCCACCCGCGGCATGTACCAGCTCGGCAATCTCCTTGATACGCCGCTCGAATACACCCACGGTGGATGGGTTGGTCAACATTATACCGGCGGTCTGGGGACCCAGCGCCGACTTCAACGCATCCACATCGATATCCCCGTCGGCTCCGGTGGGTATCTCCCTGGTCTTATAACCACACATCACTGCCGAGGCCGGATTGGTGCCATGGGCCGCATCCGGCACCAATATCTCGCTGCGCTGCGTATCGCCTCTGGCATCATGGTAGGCACGGATCATTGCAACACCGGCAAACTCGCCTTGAGCACCTGCGGCAGGGGTCAGGGAGACCGCGTGCATACCGGTTACAGTTTTGAGTATCTCCTGCAGCTCATAGAGACAGGCCATGAAACCCTGACTGTGCGTCGCGGGCGCCAAGGGGTGTCTGCCGATCAGCCCGGGCAGGCTTGCCAAGGTATTGCAGGCCCGCGGATTGTATTTCATGGTGCATGAACCCAACGGATAGAAATGGGTATCGATTGAGAAATTCTTCTGTGACAGACGGGTAAAATGGCGTACCGCCTGCATCTCGGAAACTTCCGGCAGGCGTGGCTGAGTTTCACGCCGCAATGCCGACGGGATACCTGACAGCTCAGCCTGCTCCCGCGGTGCCTGTGCTGTCGCCCGACGCCCCTTTCGTGAATGTTCGTATATCATATCGCCACCATTACCAATCGGGTTTCAGCTGACAGGGGGTCTCCACCTGGGATGCGATGACTCGCTCCAATTTGCTCCGATAGTTTTCCAAATCACTGTCGGTTCTTAGCTCAGTCGCGCATACCAAAATCGCATCACCCAACTCGGGATAATCATCACTGAGGTCAAATCCACCTAGTACATTATGTGCCGCCAACGCGCGCAGTACCTTCTTTGCGGCAATCGGCAGACGCACCACTCGTTCATGAAAGACCGCGCCATTGAACACGCTCTCGACACCGTGCAGTGATGTCAGCGCCTGGGTCAGTTTATCGGTATTGGCATGGCTCGCGCCTGCCACGCGCTGCAGACCCTCGCTACCCATGAGGGTCATGTGGATGGTGGCGGCGGTTACCATCAAGCCCTGGTTGGTACAGATGTTGGAAGTCGCCTTTGAACGCCGAATATGCTGCTCCCTCGCCTGCAGTGTGAGGGCAAAGCCGGGTTTTCCATCCATATCCACTGTCTTACCGATAATACGGCCGGGCATCTGACGCACCAGTTTTTGCGTGCAGCAGAGGAACCCGAAATAGGGTCCCCCGGAAGCCAATGGCGCTCCCAGCGGCTGTCCCTCTCCACAACAGATATCCGCGCCCTGCTCGCCCCACTCTCCAGCCGGTTTCAAAACCGTCATGGCGAGCGGATTAACCACTGCGATCGCCAACATACCGTTTGTGTGCGCCCAATCCGTCAACTCGTCGACCGCTTCCAGCACACCGAAGAAGTTAGGTTGCGGGATGACCAACGCAGCATAGTCCTCACCGCTATAGCGCTCCAGTTCCTGCTTGTCGATTTCGCCACTCTCACTGTCATATGCCACCTCAACCAACTCGATCTGCTGGTTTCGTACTATCGTATGGGTCACCTTGCGATAGGCTGGATGCAGGTTGTGAGGGATAAGAATGCGTTTTGACTTTGATTTGCGATTCGCTCTGACTGCCATTAAAACCGCTTCAGCCAGAGCTGAAGCACCATCATAGAGCGATGCATTTGAGACATCCATACCGGTTATTGCCGTCATCATCGACTGATATTCATACAGCAGTTGCAAGGTCCCCTGGCTCGCCTCAGCCTGATAAGGCGTATAGGCGGTATAGAACTCACCCCGGGTAGTCAACTCCCAGACCGCCGCCGGTATGTGGTGATCGTAGGCACCCGCCCCAATGAAACAGAGGGGCTGTCCATCGGTACGGGCCCGCGCCTGCATCAGCCTGGAGAGTTCCATTTCCGATATTCCTGCTGGTATCGTGTTCAGTTCTCCGCAGCGCAACTCCTTGGGTATCTCATCAAACAACGCCTCGATATGCTCGACCCCGATGGCAGTCAGCATCTCTTGAATATCTTCTTCTGTGTGGGGGATGAATGGCATAGCTGTCTCGTCTGTATCATTCCTCTTCGGCGATCACCGCATCATAACCATCGGCATCGAGAAGCTCATCCATACTGCCAGTGTCCGTTACTTTCACCTTGAACATCCAACCGCTACCGTAGGCATCTTCATTGATGGTTTCAGGTGCCCCATCGAGGGCTTCATTGATAGCGATGACCTCGCCCGTTACCGGACTATAGACATCGGAAGCGGCCTTAACCGATTCAACGACCGCGCAGTCACCACCGGCCTCGACCTGGGAACCCACTTCAGGCAGATCGACAAAAACAAGATCACCCAGCAGTTCTTGTGCATGGGCTGTGATACCGATGGTATAACTGCCATCGCCTTCATCTTTAATCCATTCGTGGGATTTGGCGTAGCGTCTGTCAGTAGGTGTATTGCTCATATTTCTTACCTTAAAGAAGATTAGTTACAGATTCAGCCCGAGGTTAATTGCATTCCGGATTATAAGTCGATGACGGCCTTGCCGTTGCGTACAAACGGTGGTTTAACCACTTGCGCCTTGAGCCGTTTTCCACGCATTTCAACCTCGCAGGTCTCACCGATATCGGGCAGGACCCGGGCAAGGGCGATGGATCGCTCCAACGTTGGGGCAAATCCACCGGAGGTGATCTCACCGACCTCTCTCTCGGCATCGTACAGCTTCAAATGGTTACGCAGCACCCCACGTCCGGTCAATACCAAACCGATGAAACGCCGCCTATTCGGATCATTGCGCTGTCGCTCCAGCACTGATCTGCCGACGAAATCGCGTTCCGACGGGTCCCAGGCAATGGTCCAACCGAGCCCGGATTCCAGGGGCGAGGTCTCCTCGTCCATGTCGGAGCCATATAGATTCATACCTGCTTCCAGACGCAGTGTGTCCCGAGCACCAAGCCCACATGGCTCAACACCCGCATCGTGCAATTGCCGCCAAAAGGGTGCCGCCTGATCACCTGGCAGCATGATCTCAAAACCGTCTTCACCGGTATAACCGGTTCGGGCCAGGAACCAATCGCCATCGGTAGCTGCATTGAACGGTTTCAGGTCAGCGCCTGCCTGGCGCAGAATGTCAGACATCAGTGGCAGCGCTTTTGATCGCGCATTGGGACCCTGTACTGCGATCATGGCGAGATCGCGACGGGGTGTGATGTTCACATCGTAGGTTTCTGATTTCTGCGCCAACCATGCCAGGTCCTTCTCCGTGGTGCCTGCATTCACCACCAGGCGATACCAGCTGTCATGCAGATAGTAGACGATAAGGTCATCCACCACGCCACCCGTATCGTTGAGCATACAGGTGTAGAGGGCCTTGCCCTTTTGCTTCAGCTTATCCACATCGTTGGCCAACAGATTGCGTAAAAGTGGATTAACACCATCGCCTTTGATATCGACCACCGTCATATGCGATACATCGAACATACCCGCGTCACGCCGCACCTGATGATGCTCCTCCAATTGGGAACCATAGTGCAAAGGCATATCCCAACCGCCGAAAGGAACCAGTCGGGCCCCCATTGCCTGGTGCGTAGCGTAAAGTACAGTCTGCTTAGTCATTGCCTTCTCCAGGTCCAAAACGTAAAAAGGGGCGGCGCGGATGAATACCCATCCGCGCCGCCCCTCTGTCCAAAACCTGAGAGTTTGGCGCCGCTGTTGTTTGTTTCGGCATGGTGATAATCACTATTTACCGCCTGTCCAAACAGCACTATAGAGCGCCTGCCCCTTCGGTGGGTGTTGTCACACCGCTCTCCAGAGTCGACCTAAATCCCCCGTTGGTTGACCTTTACAGGGTGACTTCCCCCCCACGGTCCTTTTGCCTGAGCGATTCCGGGCGGGATTGCGCCTTCGGCGCCGGCTTGGGCCGGCCTCTCCCACGGGGGTGGATCGAGATGACGACTATACCTTGCCGCAAACCGCTTGCCAATCGCGAAAAACCTTATAGGCGGTCCCGTTTCACCACCGATCAAGGGTTCGCAAGCAACTTCGACAGCTGTCACCCAGGGCCTGTTCAGACCTAATTTGCAGGGTTGTCGCAGCGACTAATGGGTAAGTGTTAACAGGTCCTGGTGTAGCGCCCTACACTAATGCATTCGGACTCTGGCAAGGGAAGGCAGATCACCACTCATCCCCATGGCACGACGAATCAGCTGATGCTTGATAACTCCGGACCGATTCGCCACATCCAGACCGAGGTTGCGAATCAGTCTAAGCGGCATCACGTCGTTGCTGAAAATGCGTTTGAAGGCATCCATTGCGGCCAACATGGCCATATTCGGTCCCTTTCTCGCCCGCTCATACCGTCTCAATGTGGTGATAGAACCAATTGCTCTGCCTGTGCGATAGGCGTCAATGACTACATCAGCGAGAGTCATGGCATCCATGAATCCGAGATTGACCCCCTGTCCCGCCAAGGGGTGCATCGCATGGGCCGCATCACCCACCAGGACAAATCCGGGCAGACAATAGGTTTGGGCATGCCCAAGACGCAGCGGAAAGAGGCCGCGTGGTCCAACATCGATTATCTCACCCAGAACAGCCTCACTGGCACGGGTCAGTTGATCACAGAACAGTGCATCGGAGAGCGCCATCAATTCGTCTGCCTGCTGCGGTGACGTCGACCATACGATGGAGCAGCGCCCGTCATCTATAGGAAGCAGTGCGAGAGGTCCTCGCGGCATGAAGCGCTGTCTGGCCATCCGCTGATGATGGCGTGATGGTTTGACCGTAGCGACAATGGCATGTTGATTGTAATCCCACCCTTTAGTGCCGATACCCGCCATCTCACGCAACTGCGAATCACGACCGTCTGCCGCCACGATGAGTTTAGCTCTCAATTGCTCACCATCGTGCATAACGACACCCGGAAGTTGATCCAACTGTAACTCCGCGACACCGGCAGGATGACGTAAAGTGACATTGGGTAGTGTCTCCAGTATTTCCCATAGCGCCAACTGGGTGACACGGTTTTCCACAATATGGCCCAGATCGGATTCTCCAATTTCAGACGCACTGAAATGAATTCGACCGCTACCCTCCGCATCCCATACCTCCATATCGGTGTATGGGCTTACACGCATCTCAGCCATTCTCGACCAGGCACCTAGATTTTGAAGCATGCATTGTGATGCACGGGTCAATGCAGAGACGCGAAGATCGACTTCATCCTTTGGCCAACTGCGTTGAGGCTCTCTCGTTTCAAGGATGCAGATGTTCAATCCGGCATCAGCGAGGGCACAGGCCAATGCGGCCCCCACCATGCCACCGCCCACGACAATCAGATCGTACATTACTTTAATCAAGTGATATCCCTCGCGCCAATCTTGGCAATCGTCCGTTCAATCCCATGAATTGACGCGCCACCAGGTGTTTCATACTGGGAACAACATCAAGACCCACCATACCCAGATTTCGAACCAGCCGTAACGGACCGAACGGATTAGCGAAAAACCGTGCCAGGCTATCGGTGATCATGGCTACACTGTTCTGATCCTTTTTGCGCCAATTTGCATACTCCTTCAATAATTCGATATCACCCGGATCCTGCCCCCTCTGCGCGGCATCGGACACCAGGTCCGCCAGCACAGCGACGTCTCGCAGACCGAGATTAAAGCCCTGCCCCGTTACCGGATGAATCGCGTGAGCGGCATTTCCGATCAGGGCCACGCGGGAGCTGACCTGCTCTACCGCTTGTCGTAAACTCAGTGGATAAGCAACCCGTTTACCCAATTCATACAGACGCCCGAGACGATAACCGAAACGGTCCTGCAACCTGAGCAGAAACGCTTCGTCCCGCAACGCCATCAGTTCCGCAATCTGGTCATCTTTTGCCGTCCACACCATGGAAAGGCGATTATCACGCATGGGCAGCAATGCCAGGGGTCCGGTATTGGTGAAACGCTCATAAGCGATTCCTTGATGCGCTTGTTCAGCACGCAGATTGGCAATGATCGCGGTCTGGCCGTATGACTTCTCTTTCAGGGGAATCGACAGAAACTGCCTGACCAGGGAATCTCCACCGTCTGCAGCCACCAGCAGACGCGTACTCAGAACCTGCTCGCCATCATCCTGGCCGATGCGCACTTCAACATCTCTGTCCGATACTGCAAAACTCTTCAGTCTTGCCGGGCAGATCATTTTTATGGCGTCATGATTCACCAGATCCGGTAATAAAGCCTGGCCCAGTGCGCGAGCGGTTACAACATAACCCAAAGCCTCGACTCCTTCATCCAGGTGATTGAGTCGGGTAAAACCAAAGTGACCGCGATCGGAGATATGGATATTCAATATCGGCTCGGCGGCGACCTGAATGTCATCCCAAACACCCATTGCCTGTAAGATAATACGGCTGCCCCAGGAGAGGGCAAGCACTCTGTCATCGAAACTGGGCTGAGCCGAGGAGTCGAACGGCCAGGCTTCGATGACACCGATCCTCAATCCCTGCCCACTGACCGCATGCGCCAGGCTGGCGCCCACCATACCGCCACCGACGATCAGAAGATCAAAACTATCTGCCATATCATGCCGCCATAATGGCCTCAATTTCAGCCACTGTTTTTACAATATCCTTGGTCAAGACCTCACAGCCATCTTTGGTCACTGCCACGTCGTCTTCAATACGGATACCGATGTTCCACCACTTCTTGGCCACACCCTTGGAGCCGGCGGGTATGTATATACCGGGTTCGATTGTCAAAACCATGCCCGGTTCCAATAAACGCCAGGTTCCGTCAACTTTATAATCACCCACATCATGTACATCCATACCGATCCAATGCCCGGTGCGATGCGGAAAAAAAGCCTTGTACTTCTCTTCGCGAATCAATTTAGCCAGTGTACCCTTAAGTATTCCCAGTTTGATCAAGCCCCTGGTGATGGTCCGCACCGCGGCATCATGGGGATCATTCCAATGGTTACCCGGCTTTACCTTGGCAATCGCAGCCTCCTGTGCCGCCAGCACCAACTCATACAACTCTCGCTGTGGCTTACTGAAGCTGCCGTTTACCGGATATGTGCGTGTGATATCAGAGGCATAATAGTCCACTTCACAGCCGGCATCGATCAGCAACATCTGTTTGTCGGCAACCTTATCCATGTTATCAATGTAGTGCAGCGTGCAGGCATTTAAGCCGGCACCGACAATCGGGGGATAGGCCTGGGACTTGGCGCCCTGATGTGCACACTCACGCACAAACTCAGCTTCAAGCTGATACTCCCACAAACCCGCTTTACAGACCTGCATCACCCTTTTGTGCGCCTTGGCGGAAATCCTTGCAGCCTGGCGCATGACCTTCAGCTCGGATCGACTCTTGTATAACCGCATTTCGTGCAGATAGTGATCCAGCGCAATGATCTCGACCGGTCCCTGAACACCGCTGCGCGCTTCACAACGAATGGCGTTGATCCACTCAGAGAGTCGTTTGTCGAACTTTGCATTACAACCCATGATGTAAAAGATGCGCTCACACTGTTCAAGCATGCGTGGCAGAATGTCATCCAAATCTCCGATTGGAAAGGAATCATCTGCTCCATAGTCATCGATAGCGCCTTCCTGTCCCGCTATGGCCCCATCCCACTGCTCCTTTACCGGATCGCGCTCCCTATTGAAAAGAATATACTCCGCCTGCTTTCTTCCCGGAATCAGGACCAGCACAGCCTCCGGCTCGGGAAAACCTGTCAAATAATAGAAATCACTGTCGGGCCGGTAAGGATAGTGCACATCTCTGTTGCGAATCAGCTGCGGCGCCGTGGGCAGTATGGCAATACTGCCCGGCCCCATCATGCGCATCAGTTCACGTCGCCGCCGTTTGAATTCACTCTTCACCATGGTCGAGCTCCCGAACTTTCGCCAGATCTCCCCAAATAAGCAAGGTCACCACTTTCAGGAATTCCTGTAGTTCTGCATAAGCCTGTTCAGTCGCCTCACCCGACTCGAGTAATTCATAGTCGAGCCGGGTGAAATGGGTAATATCCTGCAATGCCTCTCTGGCATCACCTTCGAGTTGCTGATCCGTGATACCCGACATGCCCAAACCATACAGATACCCTTCACACCATTCACTCAGGGCCTTGGCCCTTGCGGTAATGGGTTGTGTATCATCCGGAAGATAGGGCATGAAAGTCAGATCATCATTGCCAATCTGGTCACGAGATATATAGTAAAGTTCACCGATCATCTCTCTGGCCTCGCGCGCCAACAGATCCTCTTGAGGCCAATCCTCGAACAGCGCCGTCATCCAATCGATGTGGCTTTGAATGGTACCGGCACACACCAGACCACAAATCACGCCATGGATCTCGCTGGCGCCAAGATCTAGGCCGATTGAGCTCAACGCCCCTACAAGACGTGAATAATCGGGCATTTGGCGATTCTCAATCATTTACATTTTCCTCTATGATTAAGGGCCTGTTAATACCAATTTGATTGCCACTGTGGCACTCGAAAAAGCGCCATTCAAGTCACGAGGAGCGTAATTTGGTGACTCCAAATATGCGACGAGTAATACCGGGCGGCTTTTTTTTAGGCGTACCCCAAGGGCACTTCCTTCGGGGCTTAACCCGATGGGCCAGGGCCCTGTTTTTTACCCAGCGGCGTTATCGGTCGCATATGTAGATCCACTACACAACGCTCCTTCTGCCTTGCTGGATAAAAAAACAGGGTCTTGGCAGTGACAATCAAATTAGTGTTAGCAAGCCCTAGAAACAAATCATAACATGCAGATGTAGAGATTGACCCGCCAGTATCTGACCACTATATTGTTGGCCATGACTGAGAAAGAGACACAAAATCCGGCGGATTTGGACCTACGGAAGCTTGAAATCCGGGTTGAAGAGCTTATACGGGCCTGCTCCTACCTTAAAGATGAGAATAAATCACTGCGTGTCAGACAGGATAACCTGGTATCCGAACGCGCCGCGCTCATCGAAAAGACAGAGCTGGCTCGTGCCAGGGTTGAAGCCATGATTACACGACTGAAATCCATGGAAACACCCCAGTGAGCAACGATCGATTGCCTGTAACAGTCAATATCCTCGATAAAGAGTACCGTATTTCCTGCCTGCCGGAAGAACGAGAATCCCTTTTACAAGCCGCTGCTTATCTCGATGGCCAGATGCGCGAGATCAGGCAGAACGGGCGTATCATAGGCACTGAGCGGGTTGCCGTTATGGCCGCGCTCAATATTGCCAATGATCTGCTCTCCAGCCAGCAAAGCAAGGAAAATGGCTCGCAGAACATATCGCGTCGTATAAAAAATCTACAAGAAAAGATTGAGATTGCACTCAATACAACCAATCAACTGGAACTTTGATCAAAATAGGTTTAGCCTAGAGGTATGACATCCCCTGCGGTGTTCGTAAGCAACCAGGGTATTTTCTTGAGCCTAACATCTACCCAGGGAGCATGATGAAAGGGCCGGTGTGCATGTCCGCATCCTAGCGGGAAGCCTGAAGCTCTTCTGTTGTTCCCACTTGAACCCTCTGGTTCAAGAACAGCGGTTTGCGACGGCACAGGTGGGGGATGTCTCTTATACAACCCCGCTCAAACCATGCAAGCTCACCATATCCGCCGTCAAATCAAGGCTCACCGGCAGCAGCTGAGCCTACAAACACTCAAGCTCCATAGCCGAAAGGTCCTCCGACTGGCTGCAAACTACAAGCCCTTCAGACATAGCCGTCGCATCGCTTTTTATATCGCCGTACGGGGTGAAATGGATCCGTCACCCTTGTTGCAACTTGCACTGGATACTGGCAAATCCACTTTTTTGCCCGTGCTGCGAGAGCGGCCATCCCGTGGGCTATGGTTTGCGCCTTTTACATCTCGTTCAAGCTTGACAACAAATCGATTTGGTATTCCTGAACCGAATCACAATCATAGCAAGCTGATCATGCCATGGACTCTTGATCTGGTGTTCGTGCCCCTGATTGCATTCGATAAAAAAGGGAATCGGTTGGGTATGGGAGGTGGATACTATGACCGGACATTTGCATTTCAAAGAAAACGCAGCCATCTAAAAGGCCCAACACTGGTTGGTTTGGCGCATGAGTTTCAACAACAATCACAAATACCGGTAAAGCCTTGGGATATACCACTCGATGCTGTCATAACAGAAGCAGCGATATACAAGTTCAAATAGCAAAAACATAAAAACTGGATGTTTAGATCATCATATTTAGACTCATCGACACCCATCAACATCACTTAGCAAGTGTTGCATATCAACAACGATTTGAAATAATTGATAAAAGATTACCATCTATTCTGGATTTTTTTAAAAGCTGAATTATACTCAGTTCATCTATTAGGTAGTTCTCTCGGGAGGGAATGTAAATGGCGAAGAAAAAGGCCGCCAAAAAGAAGGCAACTGTTAGACGTTCAACCACAACCAAGAAGGCACCCGCAAAGAGAAGGGTCGCCAAGAAGAAGGCAACGACTAAGAAGAGAGTCGCAGCCAAGAAGAAAGTCACGAAGAAGAAGGTGGCAACCAAAAAGAGAGTTGCCAAAAAGACAGCAAAGAAACGGGTAGCTAAAAAGAAAGCTACAACCAAAAAGAGGGTGGCCAAGAAGAAGGCAACCAAGAAGAAGGTCGCAAAGAAGAAGGTTGCTAAGAAAAAGGCAACTAAAAAGAAGGTCGCTAAGAAGAGACCTGCGCGTCCCAGGAAAGTGACGCCACGTAAGAAAAGAACAGCCAGATAAGTCTGTTATTTCTTAACTATACTAAACCCCGCTCTGCGGGGTTTTTTATTGTCTGCGCTACCGCCTGTACCGTACCACAATAATTGTTATTTTTACCTTTAATATCATACTGTTACAAAGACTCACGCAGACACATAAAACGCAATAAACAACGTTAACGACATCACTCGATAGCAACCGCATGAGTGTGGCATACGTTACGGGAGATCATAGTGTCTATACCACATCCCATAGACGAATCAGATCCGACATACCGATCATGATGGAGAACCTAGCTGGCACCCGCAAATAATTTGTAAGCTGGATTATCGGTTTCATCCCAAAACGGATAGTTGAGTTTCTTTAAGCGCCTGAGGAGGGTGTTTCTATCCGCTTTCGATAACTGAATACCCATAAGCACACGTCCATAGGCGGCGCCATGGTTACGATAGTGGAACAGACTGATATTCCAGTCGGTACCCAAATTATTCAGGAAATAGAGCAGTGCACCCGGTCTTTCGGGAAACTCGAATCGTATCAGCTTCTCTCCCTCAAGACCCTGGGCGTGTCCACCAACCATATAACGGATATGCAGTTTGGCTGTTTCGTTATCGGTCATATCCACAATGGAATATCCCTTATCAATGAATCGCTGGAACAATGCTTGTCTTTCCTCATCACCGTTGCTCAATTCAATGCCAACAAAGATTTGTGCACGATTTGGATCACTGTAACGATAATTGAACTCAGTGATGCTGCGTTTTCCTATCAGTTTACAAAAACGCAGAAAGCTACCGGGCTGTTCCGGTATTTGAACAGCGAACAGCGCTTCTCTTCGCTCTCCGAACTCGGCACGTTCAGCCACGTGTCGCAGTCGATCGAAGTTGATATTCGCACCACTATTGATGGCTATGAGGTTTTTACCGGTGAGCCCCTCGCGCTTCACATATCGCTTTAACCCGGCAATCGACAAGGCCCCGGCAGGCTCAGCCGTGGTACGGGTATCATCAAATATATCCTTGATTGCGGCGCAGATTTCATCCGTGTTCACCAAGATCACTTCATCCACCACCTGTTTTGCGATGCGATAGGTCTCTTTGCCCACCTGCTTTACCGCAACACCATCCGCAAAAATCCCCACCTGCTTGAGCTTTACACGCCGCTTTGCAGCCAATGCAGTATATAGTGATGGGGCGTCCTCAGGCTCAACACCTACAATCTTCACATGAGGATAGACATATTTGATGTAAGCACCCACACCGGCAATCAAACCGCCCCCGCCGACAGGGACGAATACCGCCTCGGGCGGTGACGGATGCTGTCTCATCAGCTCCATTCCAATCGTTCCCTGGCCTGCGATGACCTCTGCATCATCGAATGGATGTATAAAGGTCAATCCCTCTTCCTGGGCAATTGTCTGTGCACGGGTATAGGCCGCATCATAGGAGTCTCCGGCGAGGATTATCTTCGCGCCGAAACTCTTTACCGACTGCACTTTGATCGGTGGTGTCGTCTTAGGCATCACGATCAAAGCCTGAATTTTCAGTTCTCGCGCCGCCAGGGCAACACCCTGGGCATGATTGCCTGCTGATGCCGCGACCACACCCTGGCGTTTGATCGTGTCCGGCAGGTTAACCATTTTATTGTAGGCACCGCGCAGCTTGAACGAGAATACCGGTTGCAGATCCTCTCGCTTGAGGAAAACATGATTATCGAGTCGTGTCGAGAGACGATTGGCTCTATCCAGGGGGGTCTCCCTGGCGACATCATAGACACGGGCGCGTAGTATTTTCTCTATATAACGTTGTGGCATGAACTCATCCGATAACAGACACCCTTGATGACAATGGCATGGTAACAGCCTGTATCCCACCAGTGGACCTGACTTTCTTCATTGGTATGGTTATTATTACGCACACTCGAAGAAAAAGCTTTGGTAACACAATACCAACCCTATATTTTGGGCCAATGTGTAGTTACTTTTCCGGATTATGGGGCTGCCGCAGAAAATTATCGACCGATCTTTGCCATCTGCCACCCATAATTTACTTTTTGGACCTCTAATCTGAACTGTGATAATGACGTTGTTCGGTGCGGTGATTATTTCTGCGGGCCAGTTAAATGACCGCAGCAGGAGAATAGAATGAATGCAGACGATCTTAAGAAACAGGCCGCAGAGGCTGCGCTTGAATATGTCAAAGGCGGCATCATAGGTGTCGGTACCGGTTCAACGGTTAATCACTTCATCGACTATCTGGCCGGTGTCAAAGGTAAGATCGAAGGCACAGTCTCGAGTTCGGAGGCATCGTCGGAGCGCTTGAAGGGTCACGGCATCCCCGTACTGGACCTCAATGCCGCGGGAGAGCTTGATATCTATATCGACGGTGCCGACGAATCGGATCACTATCTTAATCTTATCAAGGGCGGAGGGGGTGCACTCACCCGAGAAAAGATCATCGCAGGGGCGAGTAAAAAATTCATCTGCATAGCGGATGAAAGCAAGTTGGTCGATGTGCTGGGCTCTTTTCCACTCCCGGTCGAGGTTATTCCCATGGCTCGCAGCCATGTGGCGCGGCAGCTGGTTAAAATGGGCGGTACCCCTATCTGGCGGGAAAACTTCGTCACCGATAACGGCAATGCCATCCTGGACGTCCATAATCTTGAGATTATGAAGCCCAGGGAGATGGAGAATGCAATCAATGCCATCGCGGGTGTGGTCACGACCGGTATCTTTGCCATGCGCGGTGCCGACGTACTGATTTTGGGCACCGAACAAGGAGCCAAGACAGTAGTGCCAAAATAGTCGTATCCGAACAGCGCCAAGCCCTGAGAACAGAGCAGCACGAATTATGCCTCGCTCTCCTTTACCGGTGGAAAACGCTCATCAAGTGCAACCGATGGCCCATCCGCGGTTACGATCCTGGCGTGACATCGCCGCAGTTCGCGGGGTGATTTGACACCGCAAGAGTGGGCTATGACACCAACCTCGTGCACCAGGTGGCCCACATAGTTCGCTATGCGCTCAGCCTTCACCGCAGGCACCAGCCCCTGTTGCAGTTTTGGATCATGGGTCGTGATGCCGGTAGGGCATGTATTCTTATTGCATTGCAAAGCCTGGATACAGCCCAACGCAAACATGAAACCACGGGCAGAGGTGACAAAATCCGCCCCTACACACAACGCCCAGGCAATATCCGCGGGCGTTATCAGTTTTCCCGAAGCAATGACTTTGATGCGCTTTCTCAGACCATGCGCATTGAGTTTGTCCACTAAGATATAGAGACTCTCCCGCAATGACAGTCCGACCGCATCGATAAGCGGCATCGGCGCCGCGCCCGTCCCGCCATCACTGCCATCGAGGGTAATGAAGTCCGGTGCATACTCCACTCCCCTGGCTTTGATATCCTTGAACAATCCATCCAACCAATGAGGGCCGCCGACCACGGTTTTGAACCCAACCGGCTTTCCCGTGACATCCCTTACCCGCTTGATCATATCCATAAGATCGTTGTTACTGCATATATCGACATGCCGGTTTGGGCTGATGGCATCCTCACCAAGGGCAATACCCCTTATCTCCGCGATCTCCCGGGTAACCTTTTCAGCCGGCAGAATGCCGCCTTTACCCGGCTTTGCACCCTGGCTGAGTTTGATCTCGAACATCCTTATCTGTGGAATACGCGCGACTTCACGGAGTTTGTCGTCACTAAGGTTGCCAGCCAGATCACGCACACCATTCTTCGCAGTGCCGATCTGAAACACGATATCCGCACCACCCTCGATATGATAGGGAGAGACGCCTCCTTCGCCTGTATTGATCCAACTGCCAGCTTTCTTTGCCCCCATTGAGAGTGCCAATACAGCCGGTTTCGACAGCGCCCCATAACTCATTCCGGAAATATTGAACAACGAATCGGTGGTATAGGGATGGTCGCAACCTTCACCAATGGTGATCGCTCCAGACGGCACTGCGTCCTCTCCCAAGGTCGGGAAGGGACAGTTGACGAATAGAATCGAACCGGGACGACGAATATCCCGGGTTGAACCGAAGGCAACAGTATTCGGCAAGTCTTTGCACGCCCGGTATACCCAGGCCCGCTGGGCACGATTGAATGGCAGTTCCTCACGATCCATGGCAAAGAAATATTGCCGAAAGAACTCACCAAGGTGTTCAAAAAAATAGCGGAAATGCCCGATCACAGGATAGTTGCGGCGAATCGCCGTCTTGGTCTGCGTAATGTCATAGATGTAGGTAACGATGACTGCAACGAGCAGACCAGCCAGTAACAGAAGCAACGCGATGGCGAAGACTTCCAGGGTACCGTACAGGAAGCCCCCATTTGTAAGACCGGTTTCATTCATATCAACCCCCCTGCTATTTCACTGACTGTAGTAATCATGCTACAGAGCAAGATGAGATCTGATTGAAACTACAACCTACGGGGCTCCGGTCAGTGTCCGCTCTCGGGCTTATGCAATAGCGATGGTCACCACGATCGTGCTCCATCACAGTCCATCACGGGCATAGCTGACTCAAACTCAATAAAAACCTTCCTTGATGGTATCCACATATGGACTTCCGGCAGACCCTACGAGATCAATCCCGAAGTTTCATACTTGATATCGGCATCGATTGCGGGAACTTAATCCACGCATTGGATGAATATTTTCTGTTTCGACCCTAAAATAGCCGCCAAATACAGAAAATGAGTTGTGGGAACATGCACTTTAAAAACATATGGCAGAAATTGATTTTAATCATAATTCTGCTCACTGCGGCAGATTCAGGCTGGGCTGAGCAGGCTTCGGAAAAGACGTCAGATCCAGAAGTCAGCGCCAGGGAGGCCGTTCCGGAAAACCTGAAATCCCCCCGCGCCACCATGGAGACCTTCCTCCATGCGATGAACGATATCAAACGTGGCGCGCCGGACAGGATAGAGGCGGCGGTATCCACCCTCGATCTTTCCGACATCAACCCAATCGTGAGAAAAGAGCGGGGGCAGGATCTGGCCTGGATGCTGCTGGAGGTGCTCGATCGCACAAAGATCATCGATGTTGAAAAGATACCTAATCGTGTCGATGGATCGAGGTATCTGTTCAAGCGCTATGAGAGAGGTGAGGTGGCCATTTCCCGCACCGATTCCGGACGATGGCTTTTCGATCGCAATACAATCAACAGCCTGCCACTCATCATGGATGAAGTCGCAACCACAGAACGTGTCCGTGGTAAGGACGATGAAGCCTCATATGTCCCCTGGCATATCCGCTTGCGGCAAAAGGTGCCCCTACCACTGAAACAATCCACTTTCCTGCTGCAAAACTGGCAATGGATCGGTCTTCTACTGACAGTCCTGGCCGGCGTTATCATCGACAAGCTCATCACATTCTTCCTCAAAACCAGCGTTCGCCGCTGGCGCAAAGGCACCCGCCATGACGAGTTCAAAGAGATATCAGAGGATATCTTACGCCCCCTCGGTCTGATGGCGATGGCTATCGTCTGGTGGGGCAGCATCAACCTGATGGGCCTGCCCGAAAGTGTCATGCTGGTGTTGCTGTTGGCGGTAAAGTTCCTGGCCAGCATCTCCGGGGTATGGGCCGCCTATCGACTGGTCGACCTGGTCTCTGCTTATCTGCACAAACAGGCAGAGCTGTCAGCCAACAAACTGGATGACGCACTGGTTCCGCTTATACCCCGCACCCTCAAGGTATTCATCACAGTAATCGGCTTTGTATTCATTGCCGACAACCTGAATATCGACATATCGAGTCTGCTGGCAGGCCTCGGGCTGGGTGGTCTGGCATTTGCCCTGGCGGCAAAAGATATGGTGCAGAATCTGTTCGGTTCGGTAACAGTGCTGATGGACCGCACCTTTTCCGTAGGTGACTGGATCGTTGTCGACGATGTGGAGGGAACCGTCGAACGAATCGGGTTTCGCAGTACCCGGGTCAGGACCTTCTACAATTCGGTGGTGACGGTGCCCAACTCCAAATTCATAACCGCCACGGTGGACAACATGGGTGAGCGACGCTATCGACGCCTATCGTGCAAGTTGTCACTCACCTATGACACACCACCCGATCGTATCGAGGCGTTTTGCGAAGGAGTCAGAGAGTTGGTAAGGCAGCATCCGTATATGCGCAAGGACTACTACCATGCCTATCTGAATGAATTTGCCGCTTCATCTCTCGATGTGCTGCTGTATGTCTTTTGGGAGACGCCGGAATGGAATACCGAACTGCGGGAACGACATCGCTTTATGCTCGATATATTGCGCCTGGCGCAAAGACTGGGGGTTGAATTCGCTTTCCCCACCCAAACCCTCTATATGAAGAAAGAGGATGAGACCGCCGACTCAATATCTGAGATGGATCAGCAGCAGGCCTTTGAACTGGGCCAATCCTACGCCAAATCCATTGTTGCAGAGACTACAGGTACCGGCACCAAGCCACCGCCTGTGGTCTTTCCGCCCATATCGTGAACTAGGGCCTGTTAACACTCAGCTCACCAGCAGCCTGTCCACAAGCTGGGTCAAACGATCCAGCGCACCGCGGTTCTGCTCCACCAACTCCCTGCCCGCTTCACCCACACGACTACGTTCACTGGCGTCACTGAGCCAACGGCTCACCTGATCGGCCAGCGCCTCGGCGGAATCGACCTGAACCGCTGCCTGGTGTTGAAGAAACAGCTCGCTGATTTCACTGAAGTTGAACATATGAGGACCAAACACAACAGCGACACCTTGGGCGGTCGCCTCCAGTATGTTGTGGCCGCCGTGGGGGACCAGGCTGCCACCGATGAAAGCTACGTCCGATGCGCCCAGGAAAAGGGTTAACTCACCCATTGTGTCACCAAGAAAGACGGCTGTATCATTATCGCAGGGTCGTTGCTGAGTACGCTTTACGAGTTTAAAACCAGCCTCTTCAGCCAGATATCCAACTCGTTCGAATCGTTCGGGATGACGGGGGACCAAAACCAACAGCGCTTCGGGAAGATGCTGTTGAACGGTGGCGTGCGCCTGCAATATCAACTCATCTTCACCCTCATGGGTACTTGCTGCGATCCATACCGGTCGTTGTCCTCCCCACTCACGCCGCAACACATCGACCCGCTCCAACAGACTCCCCGGCAGATGCACATCGAACTTGATACTACCCGTCACCTCGATCTTGTCGGGTTTAGCACCCAGCGTATGAAAACGCTCTGCATCCGCCTCCGCATGAGGGGCAATCACGGTAAGATTACGCAACGCCTCACGAGTCAAGCCTGCAACCCGATGATAGCCCTGGGCAGACCTAACTGAAAGTCTGGCATTGGCAAGCAGAGTAGGCACGCCCTCGAGTTTGGCGTGGCAGATCAGATTGGGCCATATCTCTGTCTCCACCAGTATCAGCAGCCGGGGCTGGAAAGCCGTCAAAAAGCGCTTTACCACCCAAGGCAGATCGATCGGCGCATAGAGGTGAGTCACATCATTGCCAAACAGTGCCTTGACCCGGTCCGCGCCGGTGGGTGTGGTGGTGGTTATAAGCAAAGGCAAGTCGGAGTAGCGGTCAAGAAGACGCCCGACCAGTTGGGCAACGGCAAGCACCTCACCCACCGAAACCGCATGCACCCAAATACCGCCCTGCTCAATAGGTGTATTGAAAATACCCAATCGCTCCAGCCAACGCTGTCTGTAGGCAGGCGCCCTGAAACCCCGCCAATAGAGCCGCAGGAAATAGACCGGGACCAGCATTGTAAAAATGAGTGTATACAGATACCGCATCGACGTTCCGTCTCGGTTTGTTTATTCCAAACTCTCAAACTGGTCGCTGAACTGAAGGTGGCAGAGTTGATAGTAGACGCCTTTTTGATCGATCAATTGCTGATGCTTACCCTCTTCAACCAGTTCGCCATCCTGAATCACCAGGATCTTGTCTGCATGCTGAATGGTGGAAAGGCGATGTGCGATCACCAGTGTCGTTCGTTCCTGAGTCAAGGTCTTCAAGGCTGCCTGAACATACCGCTCCGATTCGGTATCCAATGCCGAGGTCGCTTCATCGAGCAACAGGACAGGCGCATCTTTGATTAGCGCCCGGGCAATGGCCAGACGCTGACGCTGCCCACCTGACAGACGAATCCCATCCTCACCGATTACGGTATCGAATCCATCAGGCAGGCGTTGGATGAACTCCAGGGCGTAAGCGCTTTTAGCCGCCTCGACGATCTGCTCATGGCTGACCTCGCCGACAGCGCCATAAGCGATATTCGCCGCCACGCTATCATCGAACAATACCGAATCCTGACCCACATAGGAGATCTGCCTGCGCAAACTGATCAGACTCAACTCCTGGATATCGATACCGTCAATCAGGATCCGCCCACCGGTTGGAGTATAAAAGCGGGGGATCAGGTTGGCGATGGTTGTCTTACCTCCACCGGAATGCCCAACCAGGGCGACCGTCGAACCAGGCTCCATCTCGAAACTGATCGGCTTCAAGGCATCCTTATCCATAGCGGGATAACGGAAAGAGACCGCATCGAATGAGACTCTTCCCTCGACATTTTCCAATGAACGGGTACCGTTATCGGCTTCGGGTTGCTCATCCACCAGGCTGAACACGCTCTCAGCCGCCGCCAGTCCCTTTTGCAGCGGCTGATTGATACCGGTGAGCCTTTTCAACGGTGAAAACAGCAATCCGATGGCCACCATCAGAGAGACGAAACCACCAACGGTCAACTCCCCGGCTGCGGTCTGGTGGGTACTGACATAGACCAATGCCGCTATCATCGCGGCACCGACAAATTCAACCAAAGGCATGTGCGCGGAACCGGCCACCTTGCTCTTCATGTTATAGCGGCGCACCCAATTCGCACGTTCCAGGAATCGCCGCTGTTCATAGGGCCGACCTTCAAAGATCTTTATCACCTTGTGCCCCCTGATCGACTCCTCGAGAACCTGGGTCATCACTCCCATGGTCTGTTGCAAGGCCCGATTCACCCGCCGCAGCCGTATCGCCAGATAACGTACCGCGACAACAATAATCGGCATTGCCATAAATACGGCCAGGGTCAACAACCAGTTGAGATAGAGCATATAGGCGAGAAGACCGATGATAATGATCGTATCCTTGACCAGGGTCGTAAGCACTTTGGTTGCCGCCATGGTCACCTGATTGACATTGAAGGTCACCTTTGAAATCAGGCTCCCGGTGGCATGTGCATCGAAATAGGGCGTCCCCATGGTCAGGATTCGCTCAATCATCATTCTACGCAGATCCAGTACCACCTTGCCGGCAACCCACTCGAAGGCGACTCCGCTGATGAAGTTCATGATGCCACGGATGGAGAAGAGCAGGATCAACAGGATCGGTGACCAGAAGATAATCGCCGGATCTTTTTCCACAAAACTGCCGTCGAGCATCGGCTTCATCAGCCAGGGGATGGCCGGCTCGGTCAATGCCAACACCACCATGGCGGCCAACGCACCGCTGAACTGGCGCCAATAGGGACGTACCCGCTTTAACAGTCGCAGATAGAGTTCGCGGCCTGTCATGCCGGGGCCGGATGGTGCGCCGGTCTCATTCTGCATCGCGCATGGCCTCGACAATACGACTGGTGGAGACACCTTCGAGGTATTCGAGAACTTTCACTTCACCGCCGTTTTTCACTACACAATCATAGCCGGCTATCTCTTGCGGCCGATAATCCCCGCCCTTCACCAGAAGGTCGGGTTTGATGTCACAGATCAATGACTCGGGTGTATCTTCACTGAACGGCACAACCCAATCCACCGATGCCAGGCCGGCCAACACCGCCATCCGCTGTTTGATACTGTTGATCGGCCGCCCTTCGCCCTTCAGGCGCCTCACGGAATCATCATCGTTAACGGCAACCACCAGACGGTCACCCAGTTGCTTGGCTTGCTGCAGATAGCTTACATGCCCCTCATGCAGAATATCGAAACAACCGTTGGTCATGACTATCTTTTCACCCTGATAGCGCGCCTCATCCGTAGCCTCGCGCAACTGATCCCGGCTCAGGATGGTATGGAAGTCCCCCTGCCTGCGCAGGGCGCCCTTCAACTCACCAAGGGAGACGCTGCCGGCGCCAAGCTTCGCCACCATCAGGCCAGCGGCCACGTTCGCCAATCCGGCTGCCTCCTGAATGGGCATGCCTGCAGCGATGCCGGCGCCAAGCACTCCGATTACCGTATCTCCGGCGCCGGTCACATCAAACACTTCACGAGCACGGGTAGGCAGATGCAATGGCGGGGCATCCTCATCGATCAACAGCATGCCGCGCTCGCTAAGCGTGATCAGCAGGGCCTTCAGATTGAGCTTTTGTCTTAGCTCAACGCCTTTGTCGTTGAGTTCCTGATCCGATCTGCAGCGACCCACAACCGCTTCGAACTCCTTCAGATTGGGGGTCAGCAGGGTGGCACCCCTGTATTTGGAAAAATTCCCACCTTTCGGATCCACCAGGACAGGTATGCGCCGCTCATTGGCAGCATCGATCAGGCGCTGTGGCTGTTGCAGGGTACCCTTGGCATAATCCGATAGAATCACCAGCTCAGAAGCGGGCAGTTGCTGCAGCCAGAGTCGCTCGAGCTCGGACAGGTCACACTCCCATAGCGGCTGCTCGAAATCGAGTCGGATCAATTGCTGATGTTGGCTGATCACACGCAGCTTGGTGATGGTGGGCAAACCTTTCTCCACCTGCAGATGACAGGCCACGCCAGCCTGTTCAAGATGTTTTGCCAGGGCGGCGCCCGCCTCATCCTCGCCCACCAGGCCGCACAGACCCACCCTGACTCCCAGGGAAGCCATATTCAGCGCCACATTGGCGCCACCGCCTGGACGCTCTTCACTATCGCTCACATGTACCACGGGCACCGGTGCTTCGGGGGAGATCTTGGCGGCGGAGCCCTGCCAATAGCGATCCAGCATCAGATCGCCTATCACCAGGACATGCGCTTGACTAAAGTCGGGAAGATGAAATTGCATCAAACAGTTAACATATCAGCTGGGTTACGGATTAAGCGACATTATACACTGAGGGTGTTTCCGGCAAGTAAATCTCTGCCAAATGATATTTGAGGCAACTTATCCACCGCTCACTGACATATCACCTGCCCGGAGTAAGCCGGTGCGCTATACCCCACCGGAATATAATGACCATGGAACCTGTGTTTGACATCCAACGGGGCCTTTTTACCTGAATAAGTACAATTCTTTACTCAATGGGTATTAACGACAGATCAGTGCATAATAAACAATCGACGCAATAAAGGTAACAAGCTGAATCCAGGTTGATGTACTGCGGCTGATGGCAAAAAAGCGTAAACACTCCCCCTACTCCCCACTCTACTGGCCCACATGGGCGGGTCTGGGCGTATTATGGCTGGTGAGTCAGTCTCTTCCCTTTCGGCCGGCTCTTCTTACAGGTCGTCTGATCGGCAAGCTAGTTTACCGTTTATCTGCCAAACGTAGACATATAGCCGCTGTCAATCTAAGCATCTGTTTTCCCCAGATGAGCGAAACCGAACGCGAAGCACTGCTGCGCGAGCACTTCCATTCCTTGGGTATCGGCATCGTGATGATAGGATTCGCCTGGTGGGCCAATGATGACAAACTGCGATCACTGATCGATATCGAGGGGATTGAACACCTGCAAAAGAGCCTGGACAGAGGTAAAGGCGTTATATTATTGAGTGCCCATTTCACCGACCTGGAGATTACCGGAAGGCTGCTGAGCCTGTTCCAACCGATAGCGGTGATGTACCGACCACATGAAAACCCGGTCATCGAATGGGCATTCAGTCGAAATCGTCGCATGCGCTTCGAAGCGGCGATACCGCGCAACGATATACGCCAGGTGGTGAGGACGCTGAGGCAGAATCTTCCTGTGTGGTATGCCCCGGATCAGAGTTTCAAAGGACGTAACAGTACCCTGGCGCCGTTTTTCGGTGAACCGGCCGGCACCAATACAGCCACATCCCGCCTGGCAAAGATCAGTGGCGCCGATGTTATTCTGTTCAGCGGCTTTCGTAAGCAGGACAGCAGTGGCTACCGCCTGATCATACATCCACCTTTGACCGACTTCCCAACCCGGGACGCAGTGCAGGATGCCACGCGCATCAACGGCCTGATTGAGAAGGCCATCGATTATGCGCCTGAACAATATCTCTGGATACATCGGCGCTTCAAAAAACGAAAAGTGATTCCGGACCCCTACTAGGGCCGGTCAACAACCCTTTTTCACACCCCCCTGTGGCGGCTATACTAACGCCTTTTCCCAGGGCCTGTTCTGTAGATGCCAGCAATCAGCGTAATCATCCCCTCCTATAACCATGCACACTACATTGCGCAGGCGATCGAGAGCGTGCTCCGACAATCATTCAGTGACTGGGAACTGATAATCATCGATGATTGCTCCAATGATGACTCATGGAGTGTAATCAACAGTTATACAGATAAACGAATTCATAGTAGCCGGCACAAACAAAACCAGGGCGCCCACAACACCATCAACGAGGGGCTGGCACTGGCAAAGGGAGAGTTCCTGACAATACTCAATTCGGATGACATCTACAGTCGAGACAGATTGCTGCAACTCCACAGCAAAGCAACGCAGGAAGGTATCGCCTTCCTGGCAACCAGTGTGCAACCCATCACTGCCGATGGCACACCCATGGCAGCCCCGGACAGCCACTGGAATCAATGGTACACAGGATTGCTCGACAACTATCGGGAAAACAGCCAGCTGCTCACCGGTCTGTGCAAGGGCAATCTGTTGATTACCACGTCGAACTTCTTTTTCAGTCGCGAGATATACGATAAGCATGGCGGCTTCGCCGATTATCGCTACGTGCACGACTATGAATTTGTCCTGAGGTTGATCTTTGCAGGCTACAAGACTGCTCTGCTGGCCGACAGCGCACTGGTGCAATACCGAATACACGATACCAATACCATCCAGGAGAATCCTGTCGCGGCCAATGTTGAAACCGCACAGCTATTGAGTGACTCGATCCCTGAAATACTTGCCCACTCCAGGCAGCACAGCGATAAAAATCTGCTGCTCATCACAGAGCAGATAGGCTGGTTGGGTGACAATGTGCAAGCCACTGTCAATCAAAGAGAAGCGTCCCATAAGCAACGTATAAATCTGCTGACACAACAAATCAGGCAAACAGAAAAGAATTATCAACAGCAGATATCCGCCATCTATAACAGCACATCGTACCGACTGGGAAACAGGATAGTAGGCCCCATACAGCGCCTCCGAAGCCGGGTGACACGGTTTCTGAACAGAAACGCCCATCGCATACACGATATAGCAGAAACCAAGGCGGTCATACTGAATAATCGTGCGCGGCTCAAATGTGTCTCTTTCGATATCTTCGACACGCTGCTGGCCCGGGTCATCGAACCCCCTGAGGCTGTACAGATGGCGGTATGCCGTGAACTTGCGGCGATCTTGGGCGGAGACCATAACACGGAAAGCGTATGGCAGGCGCGGCAGAATGCAGAACAGCATTTACGTGCGGCAGCGCGTGAAAACAGCGGTGACGGAGAGTGCCATTTCGACGACCTGGTCAACGACTGGGTAAATGAGCTGGATTCCGACACTCCCAATGACCGGCTTGCTGCCCTGATTCATAAAATCGAGGTAGAGATGGAGTGTCTAGCACTCTACGTCAAACCGGACATGGTTGAATTGCTGAGCTGGATCAGACAGCACGATCTCAAGGTCATCGCCACATCGGACATGTACCTGGGAGAACGGCATATCCGGGAGATCCTGAGCGAAAAAGGATTACTGGACCGGTTGGACGAACTCCATGTCTCTTCAGAGTCAGGCTTATGCAAACACTCCGGCAAACTGTTTCAACATATATTGGAGCAACATAAATGGCGGCCGGAGGAGCTGCTGCATATCGGAGACAATCCGATCTCCGACAGTCAGGCGCTGCTGGCGCAGGGCGGGATCGGCCTGCACCTGCATGAAAAGCATGAATTGACACGGCGCAAGCATCAAATACTCCATCACGAGATGTGTCACTACGGCGGCCCCTGGCCCGGCATGTGGTTCTCGCAGGTATACGATGCACTACTGTCGCAACAACAGGACAACCAGGTTGAATCCGGCTTTTTCTACCAATATGGGCGCCATCGGCTCGGCCCCCTATTCAATATCTTCATGGCCGGCTTGACAGAGGCTGTCAGACGGGACCGGATAGACAAACTCTATTTCGTTGCCAGAGACGGTTTTATCTTCCAACAGCTCTATTCCATGTGGAAGAGTGATGATTGCCCGCAGGGTGAATATCTCTATGCGTCCAGAAAAACCATTATGGCCGCATCGATCAGCCAGGGCATGACCCTCGATCAGGCGCGCATGGCGCTGTTCAATCCAAAACAGCAGGGCCTTCTGTCGATACTGAAAACCTTTGGCCTGCAAAGGAAGGAGTTCGAATCACTGGCCCATCGCCACGGTTTCGAAGAGATGGATCAGCCTCTCACAGACCATCGGGACAGACGCCTGAAAGATTTTCTCGATGAACCTGAAGTACAACACAAAATCAGTGCATACGGCAGCCTTTGCCGGGAGCGCCTTGAACGCTACCTGGAACAGCTCGGATTCTTCTCCCACGACACTGTCGCCTTTGTGGATATCGGATGGAACGGGACGATCCAGAAGTATCTCAAGAGTGCGTTTGGCCATCGGCACGACTTCCCTAAGATGTCCGGTTACTATTTCGCTTTTGTCGGCAAGATACATAAGGAATTCGGTGAGGATAACAGAGTCCATGGCCTGCTGTACGAAGCCGATAGTGACCCGGAGGCATTTAAGACAGCCACCGAGTTCGAAGAGCTCTTTGAACAGGGTGCGCGATCTCTGGAAGCCACCACCACAGGCTATGCTGATGACGACGGAATGATATCGCCGATACTGAAACCAAGTGACAGCGCTGATCGAGTGGCGGAGATACAATGCAATGAATCAATCAAACAAATACATGCCGGCGTACAATCGAGCACAGAAGCATTTGTCAATGCTTACCGCTTGACGGGTGTGAACTTCGATCAACTGCGCCCTTACGGCTTCGCACTCCTGGAACGGGCCATCATCTATCCCACAAGAGATGAAATTGAGCATATTACAGGGCTTGCCCATAGTGAAGACTTCGGCCATGAGAACATCTTGAACCTGAAATCACCACCCGTCAGGCTTGGTGGCCTGCTGTTTCATCCGCGCGCCGTGTGGCACAACTTACTCAATGCACCCTGGAAAGCAGCCATGTTTGCCGACCTTCCCACCCATCTATGGAACTTCATGTTCAGAGTCTTGAAAGTGGTGAGGCACTCGTGAAAACGGCAAGACGCACCAACAATCGCGCTGAATCGAGCAACAGCTACCTCGGTCCGTCAAGAGTGTTTGTCTATGCCTTGCCCTTTCTGCCACTGCTCAAAAGGGGAGTGCCATTCTGGCCTGGTTTGGCGCCACTGCTACGCTACTACCGTAAATGGATCGCCCTGCATATAAAAAACCACTTGCTCTGACCTGGCATCAAACTGCGGAAGACGAACCGTGAATGCTTCTCTGTTTCACATGGTGACCTGTGGGATTTCCTACCAAGTAGGTACGTTGAATAAACAATATGTAGGGTGTGGCTTGCCGCACCGTGTACCTTCAAATATCCTCTTATTGGTGCGGCAAGCCGCACCCTACATGTTGATATATCCTTTGCGGCCGAACAATAGCAATTCAGATTACACGACTGCGATATATTGACGATCAACGATGCTCCAACAGGTAGTGGTAGAGCTCCACATAGGCCCGCATGATGGTTTCCCGGGCGAACTCTCTTACCGCCCGCTGGCGACCGTTCTCAGCCATTCCCTGCCTGAGTGCGTCGTCATTCAATGCCCGTTCAATCGTCTGTGACAATGCCAGTGCATTTTCACACTCGAACATCAGCCCATCCTCTTCATGCCGCACCACCTCGCTTGCGCCCATGGAGGCCGATGTCACCAAGGGCTTGGCGTAACCCCAGGCCTCGATAATGACATTGCCGAAGGGCTCGGCGTATGTGGAGGGAAATACGATCAAATCCGCAAGGCGATAATAGGCATCCGGATTGAGCTGCCAGCCGGCCCAGACGATTCGTTCATCGATACCGGATGCCCTGGCCTGATCGTGCAGTGCCTGCTTCAGCGGGCCGTCACCCAAAATCACCTGCCATACGGGACGTCCGGCCACTACAGCCGGCAAACCGGCAAGCGCCTCGAGGAGGAACCGATGCCCCTTGAAGGGTACAAACCTTCCCGGGGTCATCAACACCCAGGCATCTTCAGGAATGCCGAGATCCTTCTTTAAGCTTTCCGGCGGCAGCCCCGGCACGGGCAGTTCGGCAAAATTATAGAGGTGGAAGATACGGTTTTTCGGCAGTCCCGCCTGTAACAGGTAGTCGCAAATACCTTTGGTGTTGCCGATCCATGCATGGGCATGTCGATAACCGTCCACCTTATAGTATCCGCCGAGCCGGGCAACGTGTACCGTATTGCCCGCAGGCGAAAGATGGGTCAGTCGTGTCGCCCTGCCCATATAGGTTTGTACAATATCCGGTTGCAACTGCCTGACCAGTCGTCTCACTTCGAATCGCGACAGCGGATCCCATACCGTACGCATCGGAAGCGCATGTCGGATCAGGTCTGACCAGTGGCCCCCATCGAGTTCATGGCCACGGCGTACACCGATTTCCGTCGGATTTCCCATCTCTGCCAAAGCCAGCGAAAAACGCTGAAACCAGCGTTCCGCGCCACCAAAGGATTTACTGCCGATCAGCTGGAGCGAATGTATCCCTGACATTGTTAGGGCCTATTAGCACTAATCCAATCGGCCCTGCTGGGACTATTTTTTTGCCCAGCAAGGCAGAATGAGCGAGGTGTAGTTATGCTACATGAGCGAATGATAACGCCGCTGGGCGAAAAAATAGCCCCAGCCCTACGGGTTGCGCCCCGAAGGAAGTGCCCTTGGGGTGCGCCTGAAAAAGCGCCACTCGGCGTTGCTCGTCGTTCATTTGGAATCACCAAACCTCTTTCCTCGCGCCTTGATTGGCGCTTTTTCAGGCACAACAGGGCCGATTGGATTAGTGCTAACAGGCCCTAACCCGTCACCTCAGGGAGATCCAACAGATCCCGATAGACAGCCAGATTCCCCAACACCATCTGCTCCACGGAAAATCCGCGCCGCATCTTCTCCCTGCCGGACTCACCCATCCGCCGGCGCAGCTCCTCGTTATCCAACAACTGATGGATTGCGTCAGCCAAGGCCTCATCACTGCCTGGCGGCACCAACAGACCGTTCACCCCATCCTCAACCGCCTCCGGCATACCGCCTGCTTCAACTGCCACGATGGGCAGGCCGGCACTTGCCGCCTGCAGTAAGGCAACACCCAATCCCTCCATCAAGGCTGGATGCACCAACAGGTCGAGACAAGGCAGGAGCTTTGGCAGATCATCGCGAAAACCGGCCAAGGTCACATGCTGTTGGAGCTGCAATGCCTCGATCTGCTGTTCAAGCACCTCACGCAATGGCCCCTTGCCGAACACCAGCAGATGCAGATGAGGAAATGACTGTATCAGCCTCGGCAGTGCATGCAGTAGATAAAGATGCCCCTTGCGGGGTATCAATTGTGCAGCCACACCCATGACCAAGGCATCCTCGGCCAGACCAAACTGCACTCTGAACCTGGCCTTTTCACAGTGCTGCTGATAGAGATCCACGTCAACGGCACTACGTACGCAGACCAGCTTTTCCGCCGGCACGCCCTCCTCGCTCAAGACATCGGCAATACCCTGAGATATGGCGATTACACGATCATAGAGGCGATATTTCGCCATCACCAACACCGGATGCTCGGGGTTGTCGACTCGTCGTGACAGTACTGATTTGATCCCGCACAGGCGTGTCGCAACTCCACCCAGGATATCGGCTCCGCGTCGACTGTGAATATGCACCAGATCGGGGGTAGCGCCTTGGATGGTGCGTTTAAGGCGAAAAATCAGCCCAAAATCTAGATCCCCGCCCATGGGTATCTCCTCCACCGTAACGCCAATCTCGCGTACCGCCTCCGCCACCGCACTACCACGCGGGCAGACCAAGTGTGATTCAACGCCATGGTGCTGCAGGCCAGACAACAGATAAACGACCTGCCTGGCACCACCATAGAGATGCATCCCCGCCTCGATGTGCAGAACCCTCACCTCACTCTCCCATCGAGGCCGGCCAGGCGGGACGCGTGACGCATCACCTCCGTGACTTTGATATCCCGCATACAGTCGAATGATCCGTTACAGGTGGGTTTGCGTTTACAGGGTGAGCATTGCCGTGGATGATAGATCACTGCAGCATTATCGTGCGTTGTATCGAGGTAGGGCCGGGTCGATCCAAATAGGCAGAGAGTGGGACGATTCATTGCTATCCCCATATGGGTCAAACCGGTATCGACGCCGATTATCAGCTTGGCCCTTTTGATCAGGGCGGCCGCCTGGCGCAGGGTTGTTTCACCTGTCAAATTAATCAGACTCTCCTGATTCCTCTCTCCAATCGCCAATGAAGATGACCTGTCACCCGGCCCACCCAGCATGACTACGGGCAACTGCCATCGCTGCCCGACTGCAGCCAGCAACTCATTCCAGGAACTGTCGAACCAGTGCTTTTGCGGCCGGGTGGTGAAAGGACAGATCGCGATGAAACCCGGCTCAAGTCCATGTGCCGTCAGCAAGGCATCCGCCTGGGAGTTATCCTCATCACTCAGACCGATGTGCATCTCGAACTCATCCACGGGCAGCTCGAGCTGCTGGGCGAAGTGGTGATATTCAGATGCGATGCGCGTTGGCTCCCCGCCCTTCGCTATGACCTGATCCATCAGCCATTGACTACCCTCCCTGGAACCCAGACCGATACGGTGTTCGGCACCTGACAACCAGGTCAGAAAGCCACTTTTCATCAAACTTTGCACATCCAGCGCCACATCGAAACGATGCGCCTTCAACACTTGTCTGAATTGTCGGATCGCCCGCCACAGATCCAGCCAACGTCGCTTTTTCCATTGACTTTCCCACGCCTGCCTCGGCCAGACGAGAACCTGATCCAACTCCGGATGGCACTCCAGGAGGTCTTTCGATTCCGCCTGCACCAGCCAACTGATGCGCGCCTCTGGATAACGGCGCCGTATGGCATGTATCAAAGGCGTGGCAAACACGATATCACCGATGGCACTCAGACGAACGATCAGGATCGACGGATTCTCAAGATCAGACAATTTCACGGTATTTTGGGTGGCGGATGACCAATTTCTGCGTATAGTCCCGTCAGGGCCTGTTAACATGCATTCAATCGGCCCTGAATTCCGCCTATAGTACAAGCTGGCCGGCGAATATGTTAGCGTTAGCCGTTAGCTTAAAGTTTCATCGCATGCAGAAAGTCGACAATCCCGAGCTGATCTATCTGGGCCGCAGCCGGTTGCACCGCAACCGAGCCAATCTGATCCAGACCTTACATACGGTCGCCGCCCTGGCGGAAATCGGGGTAAAGACCCGGCTCTACCTGCCTCCCTGGCACAAGACGGTTACCCCGCAGCAGCGATGCGAGGAGATGGGGATCTCGAACACACCCGATATTCGGGGTGTTCAACTACTGCACCGTCGTTGGCCGACATCACTTTTCCCACGTTTCTATAAACGTCAGCTGCTCAGGGCTCGAGCGGTCTTTGTTCGTTCACCTGAACTTAGCCTGGGATTGGGCGCCCAGGGTATTTCCCACCACTTCGAGGTGCACACGCTGCAACCGATACGTCAAAAGGGGATGTTAGACACGATCATCGATTATCATCGCCGGAGACTGATCGGTTGCCTGATTCCGATCAGCCAAAGCGCAGCGGCGGCTCTGGTGGCCGCGGGTGCCGATGAAACGCGCATCCATGTCAGCCCATCCGGCGTCGACTTGCGGCGCTTCGCGGAACTCCCCGACCTTGAACCGGAACGACTCGCCAGACCCAGGATCATCTATCTCGGTAGAATCAGCAGGGATCGCGGCCTGCAGATCCTGAGCCACCTGGCAGCGAGCGGCAGTGGCGAAGTGCGCCTGGTGGGTGATTGCGAGGATCGACTGACGGAATTACCCAATCTGCATCACCAGCCAGCCGTTCCCCACCGGGAGGTGGCATCACTCTATGCCGAGAGCGAGCTGGTTGTGCTGCCCTACCAACAGTCATTGAGCCATGCCGATGCGATCAGCCCGATGAAACTGTTCGAAGCCATGGCCGCGGGTAGGGCGATTGTCGCCAGCGACATCCCGCCCATCAGAGAGATCCTGGAACATGACCGGAATGCTCTGTTGGCGCCCCCGGAAGACCCGGCAGCCTGGGAAGTGGCGGTAAAAACACTTATGCACAATCACCGGTTGGCAGTTAAACTTGCGCAGCAGGCGCGGCAGGATGCCGCTGCCTACAGTTGGACCAACAGAGCGGCAGGCATTGCCCGCGCGATCGGTCTGAGAAATTGATCTGTACAGGTACTAGGGCCTGTTAGCACTAATCTGGCGGGCCCTGTTGGGCCTGAAAAAACGCCAATCAAGGCGCGAGGAGAGAGGTTTGGTCACTCCAAATAAACGACGAGCCACGCCGAGTGGCGCTTTTTCAGGCCCAACCCGAAGGGCTGGGGCTGTTTTTGCACCCAGCGGCGTTATCATTCGCTCATGTAAAATAACTACACCACGCTCATTCTGCCTTGCTGGGTGCAAAAACAGCCCCAGCAGAGCCCACCAGATTAGTGCTAACAGGCCCTAGGTTATGTTGGAGATATTTCGGGCCAGCCTTATCCCGATACACGCACCCACAACAAAGCTTGAGCAGTTCGGCAACTGGATCGGCCTGATCGGCCTCTATCTGTTCTCGTTCTTCGCCCTGTTGAGCATCGCGGGCGCCAATCTGGGGCTGGGCCTGATGATTATCGGCTTGATGCTGTCGAGGCAGGCATGGAGAAACCTCTTGTCCCAGTCCATCACCTGGCTCTGCCTCCTGGCCATCATCTATATCCTGGTACGCACCTACTGGTCCACCGGGGAGATCGTCGCTGAACAGAAGACCCAGCTGAACCAGGCCAGGGACTGGATTCAACTGTTTCTGTTTTTTATTCCGGCCTGGTGGCTAAGCCAATCGACCTATCGCATCCCGATCAGCATTTCCCTGATGTTCAGCGGATTCGCTCTTGGCATGATCACAGCCCTGGATGGCGAAACCCTGACGCAGACCTTACAAGGCGTACGCACAGGGCTCCACTTCGGCAAACCCATCATCTTGGGTTTTGACTGCGCTGCAGCGATACTCGGTTTAATGGCGCTGGGTATGTACTGGATCGACGCTAAACACGGCACTACCCGACGGCGGGTCGCGTTGCGCTTGGGCCTGACCCTGCTGGCCGTACTGTTTTTCACCCAGGGCCTTATCATCAGCCAGTCCAGGGGGGTCTGGCTGGCGATGCTGTTTGCCCTGCCAATACTCTTTTTGACCCTGCGCTTTGCCGGCCCGCCCCGTCAACACAGTCCAATCCGGCTGCGCTACCCTATTATCGGTCTGATAGTGGTTGCCACCGTTATCCTCAGCGTGAACTGGAACACCATCAGCCAGCGCATCGCCAGTGAAAGCAACGAGTGGAGCGCCATCGTCAACGAGGGGCTCGAAAACGCCCCCTTGGGCTCTTCCTCCTACCGCCTCCATCTGTGGCAGTTCGGCTTGCGGAAATGGCTGGAGAGACCCTTATTCGGATGGGGTCCCGGCACAACCCACGCCCTGGTTGAGGCGGAAAACGATATCGCCCTGCAAGATCCCCCGGGTTCCAGTTTCGATCACCTACACAACGCCTATCTGGAAGTGGTCTTTCAGCTGGGTATGCTGGGTATCGTACTGGTAGCCCTGGTCAGCGGTGTGATGATCTCTAAACTGATGGAAAGTTACCGGCGGAAAAGAGTCTCGATCTATTTTCTCGCATTCCTGATGAGTAATTTTATGCTCATCGCCATCTACAGCCTGACCGACTTCAGACACCTGCACTGGAACTGGCGATTTTACTGGTTGATCATCGCCGGTGCCACGCTCGCCTTCGGACTGGCAACATACCGTCCGACCAAACGACGGGGAGAACATGAGCAGGCAGGCTGAGGTGCATCCGGACCTGTCGATTCTTGCATCATTCTCCGGTGAGGGTGGTGTAGAACGCATGGTGCTGAATCTTGTGAACGCCTTGGCCGAGCGTGGCTTGCATATCGATCTGCTGCTGATCAAGACCCGAAGCAGGCATCTGGATGAGATTCATCCCGCGGTCAACCGTATCGATCTGGGTACTCGTCACACCGCCACCAGCCTCATACCCCTCACCCGCTATCTGAGACGGATACGGCCTCCCTGCCTGCTCGCGGCGAAGGACAGGGCCGGACGCATGGCGGTCATCGCCCGCGCCCTGGCGGGCGCTTCAAATACCCGACTGGTACTGCGCCTGGGCACCAATCTGACTGCCGCATTCGCCCAAAAGTCACGCTGGCGGTTGTTTTTACGTCAGCAGCCGATCCGCCTGCTCTACCCCCACATCGACCGCATCATCGCGGTATCCGAGGGTGTCAGGCAAGATACCCTGGCGATATCCGGTGTCGATCAGGAAAAGGTTGTCGTGATCCGCAACCCGGTCATCACACCCCGCATGATAGAGGCGTCGTCAGCTCCGGCACCACACACCTGGGAGAATGAGTCCGAAGATCCCTTGATTCTCGCTGTCGGGCGTCTCACGCTGCAGAAGGATTTCGCCACCCTGTTGCGCGCCTTTGCGGATCTTCGCAAACACCGGCCCTGCAGGCTCATCATCCTGGGTGACGGACGCCAGCGGGAAAACCTGCTCACCCTAAGTCATGAGTTGGGCATCAGTAAGGCGCTGGCGCTACCCGGTTTCACCACCAATCCCTATAGCTATATGAAACGGGCCGACCTGTTTGTGCTCTCTTCCCGATGGGAAGGCTCTCCGAATGTATTGACCGAGGCCATGGCGCTGGGTACCCCTGTGGTATCCACCGACTGCCCCAGCGGCCCGAGTGAACTGCTCGATCGGGGGCGCATTGCGCCACTGGTCCCGGTCGGCGATTGGAAGGCGCTCTCCCAGGCCATGCAGAGCGTGCTCGACAACCCGCCTGAGTCAACCCTTCTGCGCGAGTCCGTACAGGAATACAATGCCCACCAGAGCGCCAGCCGTTATCTGGAAATCATGGGCCTTGCCAAGGCCTGAAAGGGCCTGTTTACTGGCCTTAGGCCATAAGAGACATATCGATGCTGTTGTCAGTCAAATACAATTTTCTATTTGTGCATATCGCCAAAACCGGCGGTACCAGTGTACGTGCGGCCCTGCAATCCCTGCGCTGGCGCGATCCCTGGTATTACCCCATGTTCGTCTGTTCACGCCTCAGCCACCTCAGCGGTCATCGGCTGGGCAGCAAGTTCCCCAGACACTCGCGCATCGTCGCCGCCAAGGAGATGCTGCCTGAACCATTTTTCAAACAGCTCTTCAAGTTTGCGATTGTGCGCAATCCCTGGGATCTGCAGGTCAGTTCCTACCACCATATTCGCCGCGAACGCCCCCATCTGATTGCCCATATCGACGACTTCGGGCAATTCATGCGCTGGAAACTCGACCCGGAAAGACCTTATCAATACCATGTCGATACATCGATTCAGTCGCAGCTCGACTATCTGATCGATCTCGAAGGTATAGTCCTGGTCGATTTCATCGGCCACTACGAGAATCTGAGCGATGACTTCAATACCATCACTCAGCGAATCGGTGTACCTAACCTGAAGCTGCCTCACAAACGCAAGGCGACGGACAGAAAAAAAGACTACCGAAGCTACTACACAGACGAACTGGCCGCGCTGGTGGGCGACCATTTCCACAAGGATATAGAGGGGCTGGGATACAGCTTCGATCCATGATCGAAATTCAAGACAATCCAAGACATCATTCCGAGTTGCATGGCACAGGGAGTGATAACCCGGCTCGCTATTGCCTTGCTTCCATTGGGGATAAATCTATACCATGAATGGGGGCGATGGCCCGTAAACACCAGTCCAATTGGGAATATATTAATCTCAGAACAATCTCGATGCCGAGTAGATCAATTCGTCGGCCCTGGTTGGATCTGTCTGCCAGGACGGCATGGTTTCAAACCAACCGTCATTCGTTGGCGTAATGTTGGTTTTTTCGGCAGTAACCGAAAAAGGCGAAGTCTGTATGGTCAAGTCGTAGACCACGATATCCAACGGATCCTGCCCTGCACTTACGGCATTTGAATCCAATTGCCAGGCAGCCAGCCTGTCGCCGGTCAGGTTCCACCTGGGGAACAGGCTTGCCAAATCGGGATCCTGTTCCACAAACATTATTGATGCGTCAGTGGGCTGTGCTGCATGCGTGTGCGGTCCTACCCAGATATCGTAATCGCCAAACAGCGCGACGCTGTCCGACAGGTGACGATAGCTGGCGATCAGTGTGGTGTCCGGGGAAAGTTTCGGATCGAAGTCACCGGGACCATTGGGTGTTGCCAACACCGTGTTACTACCGGCGGTACGCTCAACCACGCCGGTCAGGGTCATCGTAGTTCTGTCGATTGTTGCGGTATAGACCCGGCTGAACTCCTGGCGAGTACCGAACCGTTGTCGTTTGAAGGTGATAATATCTCCATTTCCCCAGAACGGATCGGCATCGATCTCGCCATCGGCGACATCCGGAGGATTCGAGGCATAGTTGACCGGCCTCTGCTCTGTTCCATCGATATTCATAACATAGAGACGAAGCTGAAAGCTGCCCGGATCATCCCGATCGCTGACAAAAATTATGTATTCACCATCGGGCGAGGGTTCAGGTGTCGCATCGACAGCATGATTGGAAGCAACGAATCCTGTCCCGGGATCGATGTCGGTGAGAAATCTCGGATTGCTGCCATCCACATTCATGACTGCGATGGCACTGCCTGGCAGATCTCCTTCGTCATACAGCGTATCTTCGTTGCTATCCTCGAGATAGGTCTGATAGATCAGAAAGGGTGAGCCGGGTGCGTCATTCGGCGCATAGACGACATGATTCTCCTGGTATCTGGTTGAACTGATCTGTTGCCTGTCAGTGCCAGCGGTATTGTTTGTAAACACCCCATACTCAATCGACAAGCCGCTGCCGGGATCGACTGGAGAGAGTGTGAACTGGGTCGGCTGGGGATCAGCACCGTCAGAAATACCGTCACCATCCGTATCCGCGGTGAGAGGATCGGTATCGAACAGCAATACTTCAGTGAGATCCCAAATGCGATCTCCGTCCGAATCGGCAACCCGAGGATCGGTGCCAAGTTCTGACTCCGCCTGATTGGTCAATCCATCCCCGTCGGCATCACCCGTGGGAGAGAGAGTATCGCTGTCACCACCGCCACCACTTCCACCACCGCAGGCGGCAATACCCACCAGCATGACAGGCAACAGACTTTGTTTCAGCAAAGTAACGAGGAGTCGTTCCATTGGGATTGAAGAAGCGCCTTTGCCGTTGAATTGACCTCAACAAATGTCGATTGTACCACCCGCTACTACTAATGCAGCTTGATTGCCGGGTCGATACTCCGTCGTAGCATGCGGGCAAGGGTAGTCAGCCCTGTACGCCACCACCCGAACAGGGTCAGCTGATGCATTTTGTAGAGGGAGAGGTAGACCCAACGGGCAATCCAACCACTGACCCGTACGCTGCCGGTGATCGCTCCCATCAGGCTGCCAACGGTGCTGTAGCGCCCAAGGGTAACCAGAGAACCGTAATCACGGTAGACATAACGCTTGTTGAACGATTGGCCCTTGATCCGCCTCTCCAGCGCCTTGGCAACGAAAGATGCCTGTTGGTGGGCTGCCTGGGCACGGGGCGGCACCAGATCACCCTGTTCATTCATGACACAGGCGGCACAGTCGCCGATGGCATATATGCGATCGTCGTCTTCCAACGTCAGATCCCCATTGACCTTCAATTGATTGATACGATTGGCTGAAAGACCGAGTTTGCCAATGAAGTCCGGTCCCTTGATGCCTGCTGCCCAAACCTTGATAGCGGCCGGGATCACCTGTCCGGATGCAGTGTGAACCCCCTCTGCTGTCACCTCGGTGACCGTTTCGGATACATGCACCTGAATCCCGAGCCCTTCCAGCTCCAGTTGGACCTGACCTGAAAGCTTCTCTGGCAGGGCGGGCAAAATACGCGGCCCCGCATCGAGGATGTGCAGCCGCACATGCCGGTCCGGTTCAATAATCTCGAAACCGTACTGGGCAATCTGGCGAGTAACCTGATGCAGTTGCGCCGCCAGTTCCACACCCGTAGCACCGGCACCAACGATTGCCACGTCCAGTTGCCCTTCCTGCAAGGGTTTATGCTGGGTGTTGGCACGAATCAATGCCTCCAACAGCTGTTGCTGAAAGGCGCTTGCCTGGGACTTGGTATCAAGCATCAGGCAGTGCTCCTGGACCCCGGGAATGCCGAAGTCATTACTCACACTGCCGACAGCGAAAATCAGGTAATCATATGCGAAGCTGCGACTCGGAATCAGCTCCTCACCCTTGTCGTTATAGAGTGGGGCAAGAATCACCTTGCGCCCAATCCGATCCAGGTCGCTCATGACGCCAAGACGAAAGCGATAGTGATTCCAGCGGGCATGGGCCAGGTATCCGAGGGCGTGCTGGGCCGGATCGAAGGTGCCTGCCGCCACTTGGTGCAGCAGCGGTTTCCAGACATGGCTCCGGGTTGCGTCGATCAGTGTGACTTCCGCCCTACCCGGTTTGCCTAACTTCCTGCCGAGCCGGGTGGCAAGCTCCAGGCCGGCGGCTCCGCCGCCGACCACTATAATCTTCGGTGTCTCCGACATCGCTGGCCCCAAATATGATAAATAATCTTGAACTAGGCATTCATTTAACTTATGAGTGTAGACTTTAGCAGGTTGCCCTGTCCCTGTCTCAAGAGATAACAGTACGCTTAGATCAAACGTGACAATCTAAACTACAATCAGCATCACTATACTTAACACCGGTTTTTTTAACCGGCATTCAATATCATGACTCATCGTTTTTACATGGTTGATGTTTTCGCGGAGCACCCTTACGCAGGGAACCAGCTCGCGGTCTTCGTCGGTACAGACCCGCTAGCTGGCGAAACGATGCAGCAACTCGCAGCAGAGATGAATTTCTCCGAAACGACCTTTGTTGCCTCTGATCCAAAGATTGATGGCGGATATCGCGTAAGGATCTTCACCCCGGCGAGGGAGATAGCCTTTACCGGGCACCCAATACTCGGAACAGCCTGGGTGATTCGCCATCATGTTGAGCCTGAGTTGTCTACACAGGTACGTCTCAACCTGTCCGTGGGACAGGTTCCGGTCACCTTTGAGACAGATGCTGACGGAAGGGAGGTTGCCTGGTTTCAGGCACCGCCAATGTCGCTGGAGGCGACGACGCCTCTTGAGCCGGTCGCGGCAGCGCTCGGTCTATCACCACAAGAGATCGATACGAGAGCGCCAATCCAGGTAATCTCCGCAGGCACATCGGCGATGATTGTTCCTCTATCCACTCTTGATGCGCTTCGTCGCAGCCGGCTAAATCTAGAGGTGTTTGCCCCGCTGTTGGCACAAGGTTACCCACCGCTTGTCTATCTCTTCTGCAGCCAGACCCTTCACCCCCAGAATGACCTATCCGTAAGGTTCTTTTTCGAAGCGCATGGTGTAAGAGAAGATCCGGCGACAGGGAATGGTGCGGCTTTTCTCGGTGCTTATCTATTGACGCATAAGCTCTACCCTGAATCCAGTCTTTCATTGCGGATTGAACAAGGTCACGAAGTCCGTAGGCCGTCATTGGTCATGTTACGTGCACGAATGCTTAACGGTGCGCCAGAGGTGGCTGTGGGTGGCAGTGTCATTCCAACACTGCGGGGTGAGTTGCTTTGATGGGCGATGTGGCGTGGGTGCAGTCAACACAGAAAATGGAAATCACTCCACCGGCAGCCCCATCGCGGCAAGATAGCCTGCGACGCTGCTTTCCAGCCGATAGGAATCCACCGCAGCCAGCAGTTCGGATTTCGAAAGCGGATTGTCCAGTTGACGCGCCATCGCTTCCGCCAACCCGGGAGCATCGCCGGGCGCCACCAACAGCTCACCGGATAAACCGCCCAACAGCTCCGCCGGGCCGCTGGGACAGTCTGTGGAGACGACCGGCGTTTCTGCGGCCATCGCCTCGACGAGTACATTCCCCATCCCTTCCCATAATGAGGAGAGCACGAACAGAGACGACTGTTTCATATATGGATAGGGATTGGCCACAAACCCAGGCAGGCTGACTCGATCTGCAAGACCAAGTCGATCTATCTCCTGTTCCAACCTTGTCCTGGCACGCCCCTCGCCAAGTATCAGCAAGCGACAATCATAGTTTTCGGCCAAAAGCGCAAAAGCCCGGATCAGGGTTGTGAAGTCCTTACGCCGGCATAGTTCACCTGCGCCCAGAATGACCCGAGGTTTTCCCGGCCCGAACCAGGGGTGATCCAAGGGCTCATCCAACTGACGCATAAATTGAGGCGTAATGAGTGGACTTGGCACCGCGGAAATCCGTTCCCGGGGTATACCGATGGTCGAAGCGAAGTCATCAGCCGCGCCTTTTGACGGGGTTAAAATGGCATCGGCCCGTCGATAGAGATAGCGCATCGAATTGCGCTGCACGAAACGATCAAAACCGCCTCTGCTGGCCAGATTGGCACTGACTGTGGTGCCACTGCGAACCACAAGGCGTGTCTTGGCACCGCTTAATGCCTGGGCAAATATGGCGGTTCTGTTGACCCGGTCCTTATCGGTCAACAATACATTGGGACGAACCCGTTTCAAGTACCTCAATAGTTCCGGCAGTGCAGTATAGACATGCCGGGCATTGAACTCGATAACCTGTAGGTTTTCTCTGAGAGGTGTATCGAGATAGGGGCCATGGTTGCCAATCTTGAGAAGGTCAACCGGGTGGCCTGCCTGCGCCATTCCCGGTAGCAGATTTTTTGCAAGCCGGTCCACGCCACTGTATCCGGATGTGGCCAGAAAACAGGCAATCCGGGGTTTATTGTCCATCGATTACCTGTGGCACAGTCAACCCAAACGCGGCCAGATAACCACGGGCGCTCTTCTCAAGCGTGTAGCAACTGACGGCCTCCTTAAGGCGTTTTGCATCCAGTGGTTGCCTGAGGGTCTGCAACATGGCTTCGGCCAGTCTTTCAGGATCACCCATCGGCACCAATGGCGCCACCTCACCCCCACGGGTAACTTCATAGGGTCCGGACGGGCAGTCGGTACTCACACAGGAGATACCGAGTGCAAGTGCCTCGGTCAACACGTTGGGCGACCCCTCCCAAAGCGAAGATAAAACAAACAATTTTGCCGCTTTCAGATAGGCATAGGGGTTATCGACAAATCCTGGAAGCCGGAAATCCTCACCCAAATCCAGCTCCTGAGCCAGGCTTAACAGTTGTTCCTCCTTGTTGCCTTGACCGAGGATCATCAACCTGCAGGGCAATTGCTTCCGCACCAGGGCAAAGGCACGCATTAGGGTCGGAAAGTCCTTCTGCCTGCGCAACCCCCCAATACCGAGAATCAGCGGGGGCAGATCCGGTGCCAGCCATTCATCGTCAACGGACATCTGCGCTTGCCGATAAAGCTCCGGCGTGATGGTCGGATTCTTGATGACATTGATTTTGTCCAGTGGAATATGGCTGATCTCCACCACTTCGTCAGCCACCCCTTGGGAGACCGCAACCACGCCGTCCGCCCTGCTGAACAGTGAAACCAGTTGTCGTTTCTTCAACCAGCGACGAAGCGGATGTGTACCGCGCGCCTTCATTCTTGATAGCAGGGCTGTCCCGGGCCGTAGAAAAAAACGTGTTCGACCGGCATGGCGCTGTTTCGCCTGTAAAGCCACCTGGTCATCCAATATCTTCGCGGAAAGTAAAATATGCGGATCATTATTCCTCAGGTAGTCTATCAGCTTCGGTAACGCCGCCTTCTGCTTTGATACCTGAAACCTGATGATCCGCACTTCCGGCGGCAACAGGTGCAGGTAGGGGGCATCGGTCTCTTTGACGATGAAATCGACCCGGACACCGATAAGTGACAATCCACGGGCGATATTGACCATCATCCGTTCCACACCGCCGTCGCCAAACTTGAGAATGAAGAGGCATACATGCGGCATGCTCAGGGGTGTTTCACGCATTCGACCGCCAGTTTGGGATAATCATCAAATTTCTCGGTGTGTTATGTGTGGGAATCTAATTATTTCATATACAACGGGATGGCGTATAATTTATCATCCTTGCTGAGTCGCATACATACTGCTACTGCATATGCAAATGGAAATTAGGAGAAGTTATATGGTGCTGGAAAACCGAAAAGGAGACAAACCGATCCCCGACAATCTCAATGAAGTGCTGAATAATCTTCAACTGCTGGCACTGCTAAAAGCGGAGGGATTCGGTTGGAAACTGAAATTCGTGCGCAGACCCCTGTTCCAGGAAGTCGTTCCTGTGATCACCGATCCGTCCGGCGATAAAATCGGTATATTGGAGCGAAACGGGGTGATCAATATGCACCCGGATACCAAGATCAGGCAATAGTGGTATACATCAGGCAGAGCTATAGCTCAATTCACCTCCATAGATCAATTGTAGGTACAAACCCCGCCACCGCGGATAATGCAGGCGCCGTCTGTACCGATGAAATCTGTGGCGCAGCCACCACTGTTCACGCCGCCGCCAGCCTAATTGGGTTATAGAGTACAACAAATCTGTACCCAACTATTCGATTTCATTCAACATGCGCCTGGCTTCCTGTCCCACGGTATTCTCAGGACCCAACTCTATCGCCCTGTTGAATGCCGCAAAAGCCGCCTCTTTGTTTCCCGTTTGTGCCTGCACAAACCCCAAAGTCAACTGTATACGCTGAAAATCGGGCTGCTTGGAGGCGCCGGTTTGCAATACCTCCACCGCACGTTGAGATTGTCCGATATAGAACAGTGACAACCCGAGATCGTTATAGGATTCCACATCGTCCGGGTTGATCCGTAATGCACGTTCATACAGTTCAATCGCCTGTGGATACTCCTTTCGCATAAAGTAATCATCCGCAAGACGGGCTATCAATGCCGGATCATCAGTTGCCGGGGCTTCAGAAGAAGGTTGGAATTTTACCGCCGGTTGCATGACAGCATCGAACGAACCCACTTGCGGATGGGTCGCCGGCTCGGGCGAGGCGGCAGGGAGCTGACTGGTTGTCACGCTTGTATCTTCATAGTAACTGCGGGTAATCGCATAGACCAACAAGCCGTATGTGACTTGTGCAACGATAATTACCAGCCAGGTCAAAACACTGAATTTAGGCATATCGAACTGACCATCGGTTGTGATTCAAGGTAAACTTGAAAATAATTCTCGGAAACCTGCCAAGGTTTGGCAACATTGATTCTCAGAGCGTAATGTGACAGGAATCAATATATTTATCGCTCTTTTATTAAGGCCAATAGCTTATCCAGCGGTTTTTCATGCTCCTCGATGTGGAAGGAATCGAGCCATGCATAGGGTGGAGATTCATTCACATCCAACCAGTCATCGCCCTGCTCTCCCTTATTGATGATAAAGTCGTTGAGCTTGGCCGCAGTTTCATCATCAGGCAATTCAATGAGTCGCTTGCCCACTCGTTTCTCCCAAAGATCAATAGCGGCATTACTGAGACAGCCAGGATCGACCGGATTGCCGAGACAAAGCTGTTTAACCGGGTTGCGAATATAGTAATCAACCAATCTGGCGGCATTCTTGGCCTTTTCACCCTTGGGACCGGTATCAGCGCAAGGACACTGCTTGTTCGCCTCTGTGATATCCATCGGCAGGGGCATCTGAATGCGGTAGGCATAGGGTGACAGGTATCGCTCCTCACGAAAACTGCAACCATCTTCCGGCATACTGCACAGCAGGGCATCATCCCGCAATCGACTCAAGTCCGCCTGCACCAGATCCTGAAGGCTTTCCAGTTGTTTGATAGCGTCTTCATCACTGCTCAAAGGGATAAGCAGTCCCTCCCCATTTAGCGCCTGAAACTTATCCGATTGGTCGAGGATATGTTCGATATCCTCATACAGTTTCAAATACGCCGCCCAATAATCGGCAAGCTGATCAAGCTCCGACAGATCGAGCGTGATAGTTCGTTCCGGCCAATTGGCAAGGGCCGAATAAGGCATCAAGGTAACGCGATAGTAGGCCGGGTAGTCGCTGGCTTCGGTAGTGATTGTATCGAGTTTTGTCAGCAAGTCCTCCTTCGATGCGGGAATCCTATCCTTTCGCCCGCCTGACTGGTAGAAACGCATGCTGACATTTTTACTTTCAATGGATCCTACTTTTTTACCGTTGGCGCTCGCTTTTACATTCACACCCCAACCGGAACCGCTGAAACTGGCGGACGCTTCCTGACTCTCCTTCTTGCTGCTCGTTTTGACTGTGATGACCGCAGTCAGGCGTGCCCCCCCATATAGCGCCGCTACATAAGAGTCACCGCAATAGTTCAGAAAGGTGGTCAGATCACGCTTCTTCGCAAGCCGCAGTGCCTCTGAGGTCAAACGGATGGAACCTGCATCCGGCAGCGTCTTTCTTGTCTCCGGATCCTTGATTTCGCCGCGGCTGCCAGGCAAGAGCGGTGTTGCATAGCGAACTCCATTGTCCACCGACACATTCAACACAAAGTTGGAACTGAAACTGTTTATTTTCGTATTTTTCGCAAACTTTGCGCTACCGCTTGCCTTGTAGGCGATGGTCTTCACCGATGCGGCGGCTGAAATATTCATGCTCTGCATCAGCTGACGACTGTCGGATACCTCGGTCATGGTCATATATTTGGTCTGACCTTTATCCTCTTCGATGGAATACTCGATGCAGACATTCGGCTGTGGTAAACCTTCATCTGAATCCCAGCCCCAACCGACATCGACGCCAGTCTCAGGGTAGTTGACCGAAACAGGTTGGGCATGCCTGCGCTCAGTGATCTCCACTGCTTGTTCATAGTCAGCGTTAGACTCAGGTAGACTCTGCTGATTCTCTCCGCTCTGCTGGCAAGCTGTCGTAAATAACGAAGATACCAGTATTGCTATGCTCCGTTTCAGAATATGACCGGTTGAAGTGAAAGCCATACATCTTCCCCTTTAGATCCTACTAAAGCCCATGTGTTGACGTTTGAACAACATATGAAGGATCGAGTATAGACCAGGCTATATCATGCAAAGTCCCGTAAAGACTTGCGGCGAGTGTGTTAATGCGTATTCTGAAATTTTCTATGCAGAAACAAACACCGCGAATGAACCCGAATAATCGCAAACAGAAAGCACCAGTATAAATCTGCCAGTTTTACGCTGCTGTCTGTTCGCCGTAGCCAGGTCAATAACGGTAGGATTTGCAGCAGGCACTTGTCTTTACCAGGGAACGGTGCGAACCAGTACCTCTATATCTAATCGCTCAGCTGATAGCGGGTCCCGCAATAGGGGCAGACAGCACTGCCGGTCTTTTCAATGGGCAGATAGACCCGCGGGTGTAATCCGGCCAATGCCTCACCTGGCCTTGGACAGCTCAAAGGCAAATCATTTCGCGTGACCTTTTGCGCATCTTGCTGTGTTGCTTGAGTCTCTGTTTGCGTCATCCTCAATACTCCTGATCAAACATATGCGAGCCATTCCGGGTGGAATGCAAGACGCCCGTGAACGAGATCGAAATAGTCCTTTTGCAATATTTTCGTGATCGGGCCACGACCGCCATTGCCGATGGGGCGACTATCCACCTCGCGTATCGGTGTCACCTCAGCCGCGGTGCCGGTGAAGAACGCCTCATCCGCAATATAGACCTCGTCCCGTGTTATCCGCTTTTCGATAACCTTGTAGCCCCGCTGTTCAGCCAATTCGATGACACTCTTTCGCGTGATACCGTCCAGTGCCGATGTCAGATCCGGGGTATAGATAACGCCATCCCGTACAATAAAGATATTTTCACCGGAACCCTCCATGACATAACCCTCGGCATCCAGCAGCAAGGCCTCATCATAGCCGTCATGCAGGGCTTCCTGAAGCGCCATCATGGAGTTCATATAGTTACCGTTCGCCTTGGCCCGGCACATGGTGATGTTGACATGGTGACGGGTAAACGAGGAGACGCGGATACGGATTCCCTTCTCCATATTCTCGGCCCCGAGATAGGCGCCCCACTCCCATGCGGCCACCATGCAGTGTACCTTGAGATTGTCGGCCCGCAGCCCCATCCCCTCGGAACCGTAGAAACACATCGGCCTGATATAGGCTGAATCGAGATCATTCTCCCTGACCGCCGCTATTTGGGCCTGATTGAGGGTTTCACGATCAAAGGGCATCGGCATATTCAAGATATGTGCGGAGCGAAACAGCCGGTCGGTATGGTCTTGCAGGCGGAAAATGGCCGTGCCCTTCTCTGCGTGATATGCCCGCACACCTTCGAAGACCCCCATGCCATAGTGCAAAGTATGAGTCAGGACGTGGGTCTTAGCTTCACGCCATGGAACCATCTTGCCATCCAGCCAGATGACACCGTCACGGTCTGCCATTGTCGACATCATTGAAACATCTCTCGTTCGGTTTTTTTGTTTTGCATAAGACAGGACCAGATGTCCTGTACCAACGCCCGCTCTTCGGCGAGTTTTTCAATCTCGACCAGAGCCGGCAGATCCTGTAATGCGCTACGATGGTAGGCCGCGCGTAATACCTTGTAGATCCCCATCATCCGCTCAGCCGCATAATCGTTCAGCAGGCCGAGCTTGCTCATGGTCTCCAGTAGACGAATGTTGTCTGTCCACACCAGGAGTTCGGGATAGTCGTGCGCCCACCGGAGGACCGTGTATTGAACCATAAATTCTATATCGACGATACCGCCGGTTCCCTGCTTGAGATCAAATTGATCCGGATTGCTCTTATCCAGGCTGGCTCGCATTTTCTCGCGCATCTCCACCACTTCACCCTGTAACCGCGCAGGATCCCGCTGCCTGCCGAGCACCTGGCGACGGATCGCTTCGAAACGGTCTTTGATCCGCTTGTCACCCGCCACTACCCGCGCCCTCACCAGTGCCTGATGCTCCCAGGTCCAGGCGTTGTTGTGTTGATAGGTCTCAAATGTCTCAAGCGAGCTGACCATCATTCCGGAATTGCCGTTGGGCCGAAGCCGCATATCCACATCATAGAGAATGCCGGAGGGCGTCCGTGTGGTCATGATGTGAATAAAGCGTTGCGCCATTCGGGCATAGAAGACATCCACAGAGACCGGCTTTTCACCATCCGTGAAGGCGTTCCTGTCGGCGCAGCCATGCAGGAAAACCATGTCCAAATCGGAACCGAAACCCAATTCAATACCACCCAGTTTGCCATAGCCGACAACCGCAAAACCTGTCTCATCACTGGCCAGCCCTGGGGGCCGGCCATGGCGTCGCACCAGTTCCCGGTAGGTGAGTCGAATTACCTGCTCAATGACACTTTCGGCAGTCCAGGTCAGATAGTCACTGACCACCATCAAAGGAATCTGCTCGGCAATGTCCGCCGCCGCAACCCGCAGCCTGTTACTCTGCGCGAAGAGACGCAGCAACTCCATCTGGCTCTCCAGGTCATCCTCATCGATACGGGCAAGCTGATCCGCCAATTCCACATTGAGTTCAGCACGCTTCAGCGGGGAGTAGAGCCGCCTTGGATCGAGCAGTTCATCCAACAGGATAGGGTGCCGGGTCAGCATATTGGCAACCCAGGGGCTGACCGCCGTCAGCTTGACCAATTGTGAGAGTACCAATGGATTCTCAACCAACAGCGCGATGTAGGCGGTACGCTGGGCGATCGCTTCGAGCAGGCCGGTCACCCTATGCAGTGTATCGTCAGCCCACTCCGATTGCCCCACAGCCTCCAGCAGCAACGGCATCAATTGATCGAGTCGCTCCCGTCCCTTGGTACTCAATCGACGGTAGGCATGGCTGCCACGAAATGTATGCAACTGACGTAACGCCTGTTCACTATTACTGAAGCCTGCCGCCCGCAGGGCTTCAATCGCCTGCTCTTGATCGACACTATCGTGCCAGACCCCGGTAAGTGGTTGAGTCTCCTCGTCACTCGATGTCTGCGGCGCGGCGAACACCATATCGAAGTGTCCCTGAACGCGTCTGCGGTAGTGCTCAAGCTGGCTGGAGAAGTCATCCCAGCAGGCATATCCCATGGATCGGGCCAAGCGCAGCCTGCCTACTTCATCCGCCGGCAGGAGATGGATCTGCCTGTCCTGCCATGCCTGCAGGCGATTCTCCACCAGGCGCAGGTACCGGTAGGATTCACTCAACTCCTGCACCGCATATTCCGGCAACAGTCCCCGCTCCTGCAGGCATTGCAGCACAAGCAGGATAGGCCTGATCTGGAGCTCCTTATCCCGGCCACCGCGAATCAGCTGAAAGGCCTGACCGATGAACTCAATCTCACGAATACCACCGGGACCAAGCTTGATATTGGCCTCCATGCCTTTTTTATGCAGCTCATTGCTGATCAACTGCTTCATCTCGCGCAGGGATTCAATCGCTCCAAAATCGAGATATCGACGGTAGACGAAGGGGCGCAACAGGGCCATCAACTCATCCCCGGCACGCGAATCACCCGCCACTACACGCGCCTTGATCATGGCATAGCGTTCCCACTCCCGCCCTTGCGAGCCATAGTAACTCTCCATGGCGGCAAAACTCATGGCAAGGGGCCCGACACTGCCAAAGGGACGCAGCCGGGTATCCACCCTGAATACAAAACCGTCACCCGTATGATTGTCCAACACCTGGACCAGACGCTGGCAGAGGCGGATAAAAAACTGCTCATTGGTGAATTGCCGTACACCATCGGTTTGTCCGCCTTCCGGATAGGCGAAGATCAGATCGATATCTGAGGATAGATTGAGCTCCCTGGCACCCAGTTTACCCATTCCGAGGACCACCAGCGATTGCGCTTCACCCTCCCGATTTCGAGGTGTACCCATCTGATCACAAAACCAGGCATAGAGCTTCTGCAGCGCCCGATCGATACAACTGTCCGCCAGTGCGGAAAGATCCTCCAAAGTTTCATCCAGAGGCGCCAATCTGGCAAGATCCCGCCAGATTATGCGCACCATTTGACGGCGACGAAATTCTCTGAGTGTTTGTGAAAGCCCCGTTTCATCGCTGACACTCTCCAATGCGAGCGCAAGACGCTGCGACATTTCACCTTCACTGAGGGAACGCTTCAGATCCCCATCTCGATAAAGATCCGGCAGCAATTCCAAATAACGCAGCGCACACTGCACCACATAATCGCTTGCCTCCCAGACCTTCAGCGCAGCATGATGAAATTCGGCCTCCTGGGGTATCAGCAGTCCCGCTTCATTCAGTTTCTGCTGCCACTGCTGCCACTGTTTTTCTGTCTCTTGTTGCAGATTCACACGCAAACCCATGTCAGATTCAGGGTGGTAATGTTTCTATCATCCAATACTTCACAGGGTATCATCCGGTCATCTCTCGATACTTACTGATTTTACCCGTGCTTATTCCCACTGTTTTGCCAGTCTAACAGTTTTTTTCCGGCTTAATGTTACGGAATCCCTGATTGGATCAGAGCTTCCTTAAGTGGAATCATGAGACTCCGCTCCCAGGGCCTGTCAACACTGATCCAAATCCAAGCCCCTCTCCGTTGCGTATAACAATTAGGCAATACACCATACAGTTGGTACCTGGGATGGACTGGATCAGTTTCTTTTCAATGCAGGGTGTAGCGGCACTCTCAGCACTGTTTATCTTCGTCATCGGCTGTGCTGCATTGTTGGTTGTCATCCTGTTCATCATCGACCTCTCACAGACCAGGGACGCTATCCGTCATAATTTCCCGGTAATCGGCCGCTTTCGCTCCCTGTTCAACCGTCTGGGCGAGTTCTTCAGACAATATTTCTTTGCCATGGACAGGGAGGAGATGCCATTCAACCGGGCAGAACGGGAGTGGGTCTACCACTCCGCTGCGGGGGTCGACAATACCATCGCCTTCGGCTCCACCAAATCGCTGAATACGCCAGGCACGATCCTGTTCGTCAACACCCCGTTTCCCACCCTGGCAAGCGATGCCGCCCATGCACCGCCGGTGATCATTGGAGCCGGTTGCAGAGAGCCATACCGGACCGTTTCTCTGATCCACATATCCGGCATGAGTTATGGCGCCATCTCAATCCCGGCGGTTCGCGCCCTCTCTCGTGGGGCGAAACTGGCCGATTGCTGGCTGAATACCGGTGAAGGCGGTCTGTCACCCTATCATTTGGAAGGGGGCTGCGACCTGGTATTTCAGATAGGCACCGCCAAATACGGTGTACGCGATCAAGCAGGCCGTTTCTGCAAGAAGAGGCTGACACAGATTGCAGCCATCCCCCGGATTAAGATGTTCGAGATAAAACTCAGCCAGGGCGCCAAACCGGGCAAGGGCGGCATACTGCCGGGCAGGAAAGTCACTGAAGAGATCGCTGCGATACGCGGCATCCCGGTGGGCGAGGCTTCGATATCACCCAATCGTCATCCCGAGATCTCCAACTTTTCAGAGTTATTGGACTTTATCAATCTTGTGCGCGACCTCTCCGGCAAGCCGGTTGGTTTCAAGACCGTGGTCGGGACCCATACCTGGCTCGAAGAGATGTGCGAAAAGATACATCAATGTGGTATTGCCTGCGCACCGGACTTCATCACCATCGATGGTGGCGACGGTGGCACCGGTGCGGCACCGATGCCACTGATGGACAGTGTCGGGCTGCCCATCAAGGCGGCTTTGCCGAAAGTAGTCGATATCCTTCAACGATATGGCCTGCGTGATCGAATCAAGGTGATCGCATCAGGCAAGTTGATCACGCCTTCGGAAACCGCCTGGGCATTCTGCGTTGGCGCGGATTTTGTCACATCGGCACGTGGCTTTATGCTTGCAATGGGTTGCATCCAGGCCTTGAAGTGCAATAGAAACACCTGCCCCACGGGCATCACCACCCACAACAAGCGACTTCAGCGGGGACTCAATCCACAACAGAAGGCACAGCGAATAAAGAATTTTGTCGATAAGATTCACTATGGCAGCGGGCTGATCGCTCACTCATGCGGCGTACCTCATCCACGGGCGCTTCGGCGCCACCATTGTCAGATTATTCAGGCCAATACTCAGCCCATCCCGCTCGATAAGCTCTATCCATACCAGCAAACAGCAGCGTTGTATCGCACCGATATTTAAATGACAAGGCCCGCTGAGCAGGCAAAGATGTCTCAGCGGGCCAGGTTGTATACAAAGATCAGTTCAGCTTGCTTTGAATGGTCTGCATCATGCGTACGATCTCTTCAGAGAGGGGACCAACCCGCTGATACTCCCTCTCGGCAGCCTGCATATCACCCCTGTCCTTGAGGTCGGCTATACGCTTGATCAGTTCATGCAGCTCTCTGTGCGGCTTTTCTATCTGGTTTATTTCGCTGATATGGGACAGCTCTTTACGCCCCACATTCTCGTACCAGACGCCAAAACCGCAAGCCTTGTGATTATAGGCGACCCGCTCATCCAGAGACCCTTTACCATCCAGAAAACCCCGCAGTTTGGTCTTCCAGCTCAGATGCGCGGCCATCGCCTGCTGCAGCTGATTGGAGTGAGCATCCCCGGTATTGAAATCCGACAACAACTTACCCAGCAGGTCGACCTCTTTCGACATCGCCTCACTCGCATCATAACTCTTGGCCGAATCCTGGGAGGTCGCTTCCGCCACATGGGTAATGTCGACGATATTGCGATTGATATCCTCCGCCACCGCACTCTGCTCCTCGGCTGCGGTTGCAATCTGGGAGCTCATCTGAGAGATGGTATCGACGACCCGGGTTATCTCCTCGAGGGCCTCATGCGCACGACCGGCCTGGTCGACACTATCGGCAGCCTGTTGTTGACTGGTCTCCATGACCGTGACCGTCTCTCTGACACCTGTCTGCAGGCTTTCGATCATCTCCTGGATCTCCTCGGTGGAGTCCTGAGTGCGTTTGGCCAGGGTCCTGACTTCATCGGCCACCACGGCAAAACCCCGTCCCTGCTCGCCGGCACGGGCCGCCTCAATGGCTGCATTCAATGCCAGCAGGTTGGTCTGGTCCGCGATTCCGCGTATGACGTCGAGCACCGATCCGATTCGTTCACTGTCCTTCTCTACATGCTGCACCGTCTCTACCGCCCTGCCCACTTCGGAAGCCAGAGAATCGATGCTGCTGGTAACTGCATTCACCACGTCCCGTCCGCTGTTGGCCTGCTGGTCGGCCTGCCGTGCAGCCTCTGCAGTCTGGGTGGTATTCTGCGCCACTTCATGCACGGTCGCCGACATCTCTGTCATCGCCGTCGCCACCTGCGTTGTCTGCTCGTGCTGTTTGGTGATGCCGTCCCGGGTATGCTCGGCGAGGGTGGCGAAATCACCAATCCGGATACTCAGATTCGCTGTCGCATTGGAGACCTTCTTGATCATTCCCTCGGTCTTGTCGGCAAAAAGATTATAGGCCCGTGAAAGCCGCGTTACCTCGTCAGATCCCGACTCGTCCATGCGTACGGTAAGATCACCTTCAGCAGAGGCAATACCTTCCATCGCTACGGCGGCATCGCAAATCGGTTTCACCACACCACGACTGATCAGCCACACCATCGACCCGATCAGCAATACGGAGAGCAGACCCAATCCCATCACCATCATCATCAGATTCGACATGGAGTCCGCGAAATAGCTACGATCTTTTGCCAGCACCAATACACCGATGGACTCACCTGAGTAGTTCTTTACCGGTGCCGCATAGTAGGCGACAGGCTTGCCGTCGAGTTCGCCCTTGTCGAAAATGTGCTTGTCGGCACCCAAACTCTTCAGCTGCTGCATAGCGACAAGCTCATTCCCCGCCATGGTGGTGGCAAACCTATCCATCGTGCCGTTGCGGTTGATGTAGAGCTCCATGTCGATCTCATGACTTTTGGAGTACTCGTCGAAAAAAGACTGGCCGAAAGACATGCCGAACTCCACGGTCCCTACATGCTGACCATCATGACTGACAGGCACCAATCCCCGCACACCGAGACCGGCAACACCCACCTCCAGGCCCTGTATCGCCTTTTTATTCTTATTACCTTCCACCACGGTGAAACGGAAAGAGGAAAGATCATCGCCAAACTTGGCCGGCTTGTGAACCCTCAGAAAAGAGGTGGCCGGCGGTTCATGAAACTGAAACTGTCGCACGCCATACTCTTTTTTCAATACCTGGAAACCAGGCACGAAGAGCTGTTCCAGCGCGGCGCGGTCACGATTGGCGAAATAGCTCTGAACCTCTGGAATACTGGCAACCAAGGCACTCATCGCCTTGGCGAGACGCCCTTCAGACTCGATCCCTGCCACTACGGTTTTAAAGATCTCCTGCATCTCATTCTCTTCCGCCGAGTGCAGTGCACCACCCATGAAGTTAAAGGCGGCCGAGAGGGTAATCGCAAGAACGATAATAACAGCCAGGACTGTAGCAACGACAAACCGCGGTGTGATACCTATATTCCTGAACATGACTTTTCCCCGATAGGAAGACGCATCCCTCCGTCAAAAATAAAAATCCTCAACCAATACAGATAACGGCACAAGCGGGAAAATATTTACTCGTACAATGCAAAAAGCCCCACGCCTGTAGGGGCGAGGGGCTTTTCGACAGGTTATCTGCCTGTGGGGCGGATTACATCATGCCGCCCATGCCGCCCATGCCGCCCATATCACCCATTGGCGGTGCAGCGGCCTCGTCCTTTGGCTCTTCAGCCACCATGCATTCGGTGGTGATCATCAAGCCGGCCACGGAGGAGGCATTCTGCAATGCATAGCGGGTTACCTTGGTCGGATCGAGGATACCCATGTCCATCATATCGCCGTACTCATCGTTGCTGGCATTGAAGCCATAATTGCCTTCTCCGCCGCGAACCTTGTCGAGCACAACTGAGGGCTCGCCACCCGCATTGGCGACTATCTGACGCAGCGGCTCTTCCATGGCGCGGCGGGCGATCGCGATACCCACATCCTGATCGTGATTTTCACCCGACAGTTCTTCGATCGATTGCAGTGCGCGCACCAGAGCGACGCCACCACCGGGTACGATGCCCTCCTCGACGGCAGCGCGCGTGGCATGCAGGGCGTCCTCGACACGCGCCTTTTTCTCTTTCATCTCAACTTCAGTGGCAGCACCGACCTTGATCACGGCCACACCGCCTGCCAGTTTGGCGACACGCTCTTGCAGCTTTTCACGATCATAATCGGAGGAGGTCTCCTCGATCTGGCCTCGGATCTGCTCGACACGGGCCTTGATATCGCCTTCGGCACCGGCGCCGTCGATGATGGTTGTCTCCTCTTTGGAGATAGTCACCTTCTTGGCGTTACCCAGATCGTCCAATGTGGCCTTCTCAAGAGAGAGGCCGACCTCTTCCGAAATCACGGTGCCACCGGTGAGGATTGCGATATCCTGCAACATGGCCTTGCGGCGATCACCGAACCCGGGCGCTTTAACCGCAGTGACCTTGACGATTCCACGCAGATTGTTGACGACCAGGGTGGCCAGGGCCTCACCTTCCACGTCTTCGGCAATGATCAGCAGCGGCTTGCCGGCCTTGGCCACACCTTCGAGCACCGGCAGAAGATCGCGGATATTCGAGATCTTTTTATCATGCAACAGGATATAGGGGTCTTCCAGTTCGGCCGACTGACTCTGTTGATTGGTAACGAAATAGGGTGAGAGGTAACCGCGATCAAACTGCATGCCTTCGACCACATCCAGCTCGTTCTGCAGCGCTGACCCCTCTTCCACGGTGATTACACCCTCTTTACCCACTTTTTGCATCGCCTCGGCGATAATGTCACCGATATTGACGTCGGAGTTTGCAGAGATGGTACCGACCTGGGCGATCTCCTTGTCATCGGAGCAGGGACGAGAAACCGATTTCAGCTCATCCACGGCCGCCAATACAGCCTTGTCGATACCACGCTTGAGATCCATCGGGTTCATGCCTGCCGCGACAGCCTTCAGGCCTTCGCGCACCATGGCTTGGGCCAGGACGGTTGCGGTGGTGGTGCCGTCACCGGCAACGTCCGAGGTCTGAGAGGAGACCTCTTTCACCATCTGCGCACCCATGTTTTCAAACTTGTCGGACAGCTCGATCTCCTTGGCCACGGAGACGCCGTCTTTGGTCATGGTCGGGGCACCGAAACTTTTCTCCAACACCACATTTCGGCCTTTAGGGCCAAGGGTCACTCTCACAGCGTTGGCCAGAATATTGACACCCTTTATCATACGTTGACGGGCGTCATCACCAAATTGCACTTCTTTTGAACTCATGTCTTAATTCCTTGGGTAAATGTTGAGAATCTTTACCAGGTCTTGCCTGTATCGTTCTGTGTTCGAAAGTTCAGGGATTAGTCTTCGATCACACCCATGATGTCTTCTTCACGCATGACGAGAACTTCCTCACCACCCAACTTCACTTCAGTGCCGGAGTATTTGCCAAACAGCACCTTATCCCCGACCTTGACATCCAACGGCCGAGCCTCACCGCTATCGGTGACCTTACCGTTGCCGACAGCGAGTATTTCACCAAGAACAGGTTTCTCGGTAGCTGCATCAGGGAGCACAATGCCACCCGGGCTGGTGCGCTCCTCTTCCATACGACGAACGATCACGCGATCGTGCAGCGGACGAATATTCATCGACTGATTCTCCTCATTAAATGGTTTTTCTGAAAAATCGATATTGGGTTCTTGTTACCAGGCAAGGCTGTTAGCACTCACCAGAACTGAGTGCTAATAATAGAGGGAAAAAGCTGTTAGTCAAGGCTGCCTGAGGAGATTTTTAGCGGCAGATTGCCACCTATCCAGCACGTTTAGCCTAATCTGTGTGATAATTACCGTATTTACACTACAGCTATACAACAAGAGGCAGATCATGAGGCAAGCCAAACAGGGTGATACCGTCCGCATCCACTACACCGGCACACTGGATGACGGAACCCAATTCGATTCTTCGGTAGATCGGGAGCCATTCGAATTCACCCTTGGCGAGAAAGCGGTGATCCCCGGTTTCGAAACGGGCGTGGAGGGTATGCAGGTTGGCGACCAGAAGTCGATCCATATTCCCGCTGATGATGCCTATGGTCAGCGTAACGACGCCCTCATCGAGAAGGTTCCACTGGAGCACTTCCCCGATGATCTGAATATCGAGGTGGGCATGCATCTTCAGGCGCAAAGCCCGAATGGTGAACATTTCAATGTGGTTGTTACCGCTCTCAGCGACAAGGATGCGACGATCGACGGTAATCACCCGCTGGCAGGAGAAGCACTGAACTTCGATCTTGAACTGCTGGAAATCGTGTAACCTACAGGTTTATTACACGTACAACCAGTGTCTTTAACAATTTAAATAAAGCGTGAGACTGGGAGGCTGATATGGCTGAATCGAAAAAAAAGGCACCAAGCAAAAAACCAAAAAAAATCAACAACAAAGTATATGAAAAGGAGCTGTTCAAACTGCAGCTCGAACTTGTCAAACTTCAGGAGTGGATCAAACATAAAGGCCTGAAAGTCGTTGTCATCTTCGAGGGTCGGGATGCGGCCGGAAAGGGCGGCGTGATAAAGCGGATCACCCAACACCTCAGTCCGCGTATCTGCCCCGTGGTCGCCCTGCCCGCCCCCACGGAAAGGGAACAGACCCAGTGGTATTTCCAACGCTACGTACCTCATCTGCCCGCTGCCGGCGAGATGGCGCTGTTCGACCGCAGTTGGTACAACCGGGCAGGCGTCGAGAAGGTGATGGGATTCTGTAGCGAGGATGAATATCAGGAATTCATGCGTTCCTGCCCAGAGTTTGAGCGCATGTTGGTACGTTCCGGCATCATCCTCATCAAATACTGGTTCTCCGTATCCGATGAGGAGCAGGAGCGAAGATTCCAAAGCAGACTGGAAGAACCTCTCAAGCGCTGGAAGTTGAGTCCGATGGATCTTGAGTCCCGTTCCCGTTGGCTGGAATATTCAAAAGCAAAAGATGAGATGTTTGCCCACACCGATATCAAACAGGCACCCTGGTATGTGGTGAACTCCGATATCAAGAAACACGCCCGGCTGAACTGTATCGCCCATCTCTTAAGCATGATCCCCTACAAGGATTTGACCCCCGAACCTATCGAACTTCCTCATCGCGCCCCCGATGTAGGTTACGTAAGGCCACCGATCACCGACCAGACATTTGTCCCGGAAATCTATCCCTAACCGGCAATCCGATCCCATCCCGGCACACGCCGGGATGTGTTAGGGCCTGTTATTCATCATCCTCGCGCTTGAATTCACCTTCGATCACCCGCTTCTCCGGGCTTCTGTTCGATCCATTGGGCGGCGGTCCCGCCGGACCCATGACACCACCCTGTTGCAATCCCAATGTAATCAACCATCGCCGTACGGGGGGAACCAGAAACACAAAACCCACCACATCGGTGATAAAACCCGGGAGCAGCAACAGAAATCCACACACCAGCAATACCGCACCCTCCATCATCTCAAAGGCCGGCACTTCCCCGCGATCCATCGAGCCACGCACTTTGGAGAGGGTTGAAAAGCCCTGTGTTCGCACCATCCAACCACCGAGCAAAGCAGTAAAAACAGTCAGGAAAATCGTCGAAAAAGCACCGATCTGGGAACCCACCTCGATAAGAAAGTAGAGCTCCACCAGCGGAACGCCTACAAACAACAGCAAAAAGAGTAACAGAGGATTCATAACGGGAGAGCTTACGCGGGGAGCCAGGCCCATACAAGACTCCATGCCTGTTAGTCGGACTCACCTTGCCGACAGACCATATTGCTCTGCACAAGGGTTGAATCAGCTTGAATTCAGCGCTCTGGGGGCAATTGATTTCGAAAAATATTCATGTTCTTATCAAACTTGACGACATAAAGAAACCAGAGTGCAATTGCACAATTCAAGCTATTATTATTATCTGTTCGTTAAAGGGAAAGTGATGAAAATGAAACTATCAACCAATCTACAGAGAACACCTGGCTTTACCGCCCTGGCCGCCATAGTGGCGGCCGCCTTCATCGGCCTGAGCGGATGTGAGGCGACAATGCCGAAAATGGGAGGATCATCCGGACACACGGTGACCGGCGCCGCAGGCGGCGAAACCTCGGAGGGCGCGAATAGCGCGTTGGAGAGCTGCGATGAGACACTGGGCACGCTGGCCGTGGTTGAAGATCAGTCCGCCCCCTGGTGGGCCACCTACAGGCATCGCTATCCCACACTGGGCACCACTGTCCCGGTTCTGCGCACAATGATCCAGCAATCCAACTGTTTCGTTGTCGTCGAACGCGGCAGAGCGATGAACAACATGATGCAGGAACGCGCCCTGATGAAGTCCGGGGAAATGCGCCAAGGGAGTAACTTCGGCAAGGGTCAGATGGTTGCTGCCGACTACACCATGAATCCGAGTATCCAGTTCTCAGAAAAGGGCACTGGTGGCGTCAAGGGCATTGTCGGCGGTTTGTTCGGATCCGTTGCCGGCGCACTGGCTGGCGGATTGAAGTCCAACGAGGCCGCCACCACCCTGCTGCTGGTGGACAACCGCTCAGGGGTGCAGGTTTCATCCTCTGTGGGTAATGCAAAGAACTTTGACTATAACCTGTTTGGCGGCCTGTTCGGTGGCGGCGCTTTTGGCGGCGCAGGCGCATTCACCAACACCCCGGAAGGCAAGGTGATTACCGCAGCCTTCGCCGATTCCTTCAACCAGATGGTCAAGGCGCTGAGAAACTACAAGGCACAGACAGTCAAGGGTGGCCTGGGCAAGGGTGGACGCCTGAAAGTCGGCAACTGAGTCGATCACCGCCTCTGATCCAGAGGCCCGGCTATAAAGGCGGCCCTTGGCCGCCTTTATCATTTCCGCATCAGAGCCAAACCCGGCCAATTACATAAGGCTTGATGCATCACGGCAATCATATAGCTTTTGGGAATCATCCTCCCAGCAGACACCGACTGCTCCGTTGCGAATTTTGCCAGTTGCATGCGGATAGTGTATTTTCCGCCAATGCCGACACCACTCCTCTTGATTCTCTGTACCGCACCGGACAGGGAGACTGCACTTAAGCTCTCCAGGTCTTTGCTAGAGCAGAGGCTGGCAGCCTGCGTCAACCTCTCCCCGCCCGTAACCTCCGTATACCATTGGCAGGGAAAGCTGGAAGAGTCTGAGGAAATCCTGCTGCTGATCAAGACAACAAAACAACAATATAACAATGTGGAGGCAACGCTCCGGGCACAACATCCCTATGAACTTCCGGAAATCATCGCAGTCCCTGTAGAGCAGGGGCTGGACGATTACATCGACTGGGTGGAGAGATGCACAAAAGAATAGACTTAACAACGATGTTCCTGATGCTGCTGGTGTTATCCAGCCTGAGCATGGCGGCATGGAACCAGGAAGACCTGTTGTTGCCCGACCAGGCCTTCCAGATCTCCGGCCGCACCGATGGCACGGAAAAGCTCCTCGTAGAATGGCGTATTGCCGACGGCTACTACATGTATCGCGACAAGATCCAGTTCGACAGCGACACTATAGGCATAGAAATCGGAGAACCGAAACTATCGCAAGCCAAGATAAAGAACGACGAATTCTTCGGCGAGGTCGCCGTCTACCGCAATAAAGCCACTGCGGAAATCCCGATTCGTCGCATGCAGGGATCCCAGGAGACACTATTGTTAAAGGCCCGCTCTCAGGGCTGCGCGGACCTGGGAATCTGCTTTCCCCCGCACATGCAGGAGATACGACTGGCACTCGAGCCGATGGCGGCCGGCAATCGCACCGCAGCTGTCGCTGAGCCGTTATTCGACATCGGCGATTCAGCTTCGAATCAACTGTTTGACAACAATATCGAAGATGACCTGCTGGATCCGGAAGAGGCCTATAAACTCTCGGTAACCGTCGAGGATGGAACCCATCTCCGCCTCTACTGGAGTATCGCTGAAGGGACCTATCTCTATCACGATAAGGTTACACTTTCCGCAGGCGAGAACCGGGGAATTGCCCTGGGTCAGTTCACACTGCCTGATCCGAAGATCAAGCAGGATACGGTAAGACCCGATGGCACCATTGGCGAAGTTGCCGTTTACCACGACGAGATAGACCTCATCCTGCCGCTGGTAAGAAGCAGCACGGAAGCAACGGAGGTCACCTTGAACGTGGGTTATCAAGGGTGCGCCGAGATCGGCGTATGCTATCCGCCTATAAACAAGCAGTTCACCCTCGCACTGCCAGCCATCTCCGAGGCTGAGGCAAACGAAACCATAAGCCCCGCCGGCACCCCACCGACCGCATCCTCCGATGAGCCGATCTCTGAACTGGACGAGATCACCGAAACCATGAAAGGCGGGTCAATCCTGCTTATCATCGGTCTCTTTTTTCTACTCGGGCTGGGATTGGCATTTACACCTTGCATCTTTCCCATGATCCCCATTCTTTCCGGTATCATTGCGGGTCACGGCGACAAGATCACCACACAAAAGGCCTTCATACTATCACTGGTCTATGTATTGGCGATGGCGATCACCTATACCATTGCAGGGGTTCTGGCCGGATTGTTCGGCGAAAACCTGCAAGCCTATTTTCAGAACCCATGGATACTCAGCGCCTTTGCCTTGGTCTTTGTCCTGCTGGCCCTGTCAATGTTTGGTTTCTATGACCTGCAACTGCCCAGCAGCCTGCAGAGCCGTCTTACCGAAGTCAGCAACAGGCAACAGGGCGGCTCCCTCACCGGGGTTGCCATCATGGGATTTCTCTCTGCCCTGATAGTCGGCCCATGTGTCGCACCACCGTTGGCGGGTGCGCTTATCTATATCGGCCAGACCGGTGACGCGCTGCTGGGAGGCTTGGCCCTGTTTTCCCTCAGTATGGGCATGGGAACGCCGGTGATTGCAATCGGCACCTCCGCCGGTAAGCTGCTGCCGCGTGCCGGCAGTTGGATGGATGCCGTCAAGGCCGTATTCGGTGTCGCCCTGCTGGCTGTCGCCATCATCCTGCTTGAACGTATCATTCCGGCCGATATCGCTATGCTGCTCTGGGGCATCCTCTTCATCGTCTCCGCGATCTACATGGGAGCCCTGCGCAATCTGGAGATCGAGGCAAGTGGTTGGCAGAAGCTGTGGAAAGGTCTCGGTTTCGTGTTTCTGGTCTACGGAACATTGATGCTGGTCGGTGCTGCTGCAGGCGGTAAGGATACCTTGCAGCCACTTCGCGGGATTGCCATAGCTGGAGGCTCTGGCAGTGCCCAGGGTCATCAGGAACTTCAATTCAAACGCATCAAAAGCTTGGACGACCTGCAACGTGAAGTCGCTTTTGCCAGCAGTCAGGGGAAACCGGTGATGCTGGACTTCTATGCCGACTGGTGTGTCTCCTGCAAAGAGATGGAGAAATATACCTTTTCCGATCCCCAGGTGATCGATGCGCTCGCCAATACACACCTGCTGCAGGCCGATGTCACCGCCAATGACGACATCGACCAGGCATTGCTGCAGGGGCATTTCGGCCTACCCGGCCCGCCTGCCATCATCTTTTACGGCAGTGATGGACGGGAGCGCAAGAACTACCGGCTGGTGGGATTCAAGCCCGCCGAGGAATTCAGTGCCCACGCAACCAGAGCCATACAGTAATTTGCGACGATCTTGGCATGTACTGCATTGAAACTGGACAAAATCGCGCTGATCTTGCAGAATCTAGCGATTCATAACCCACCCTCCTGAATCCCTGTGATGGGGAACGGCACCAGAAACAATAGCTGGGGGGTATAGACGTATTTCTCTGCACTGGAATATTGGATAATGGCAAACATCCTGGTACTGAATGGCCCGAATTTGAATCTGCTCGGCACCCGGGAACCCAGTCACTATGGTCATGAGACACTGGATGCCATTCGCCAACGCCTGGAAAACCGAGGCAGAGAGTTGGGATTCGACATTGACTTCCGCCAAAGCAATGCGGAACACGAACTCCTGGCGTGGATACATCAGGCAAAACAATCGAATGTCTGTTTCATCATTATCAACCCGGCTGCATTCACCCATACCAGCGTGGCGCTGAGGGATGCATTATTGGGAACAGGCATACCCTACATAGAGGTCCATCTCTCCAACGTGCACGCCAGAGAGGAGTTTCGCAAACACTCCTATTTCTCTGACAAGGCCGAAGGTGTCATTACCGGCCTGGGCGCGGAGGGCTATGAACTCGCCTTGCAGGCCGCTGCCAAACGGCTCAACAAATAATTCTTAGAGACAGGTCAACATGGATATTCGCAAAGTAAAAAAACTTATTGAGTTACTCGAGGAGTCAGACGTCGCGGAGATCGAAATTCATGAAGGGGAGGAGTCGGTCAGAATTAGCCGCCAAAGCTCGATTCCCTCAACGATAGCCATCCCCAGCATGCAGCCTCAGGTTGCGGCAGCCCCGGCGCCCGCACCGGCAGCAGCACCTGCCACTACCGGCGCCCCCGAACTGCAAGCCGCAACCGAGGAGATTCAGGGGCACAGTGTAAACTCACCGATGGTGGGTACCTTCTACCGCTCACCCTCGCCCGGCAGCAAGCCGTTTGTGGAGGAGGGCCAAACGGTCGCTGTGGGTGACACCCTGTGTATCATTGAGGCGATGAAGATCCTCAACCAGATAGAGTCCGACAAGGCCGGTACCGTTAAAAAGATACTGGTTGAAAACGGTCAACCCGTCGAATACAACGAACCGCTATTCATCATTGATTGAGTGAAACCATGATAGATAAGATCGTAATCGCCAATCGTGGTGAGATAGCTTTGCGCATCCTGCGCGCCTGTAAAGAACTCGGTATCAAGACAGTTGCCGTACACTCCGAGGCTGATCGTGACCTAAAGCATGTGTTGCTTGCCGATGAATCCGTATGCATAGGTCCCGCCCCCTCCAGCGATAGCTATCTGAACATTCCAGCCATCATCAGTGCCGCCGAAGTCACCGACTCGGTTGCCATACACCCGGGATATGGTTTTCTTTCAGAAAATGCCGATTTCGCAGAACGGGTGGAAAACAGCGGCTTCATCTTTATTGGCCCCAAGGCCGATACGATCCGCACCATGGGCGACAAAGTGGCCGCCATCGAAGCCATGCGCAAGGCCAATGTGCCGACAGTGCCGGGCTCGAACGGTCCGCTGGACAACAATGCCAAACGCACTAAGGATGTGGCGAACGAAATCGGTTATCCGGTCATCATCAAGGCTGCCGGCGGCGGTGGCGGCAGAGGCATGCGAGTGGTGCATACTGAAGCAACGCTACTGAATGCAGTTGCCATGACCAAGGCCGAGGCCGAGGCCGCATTCGGAAACGGCACAGTGTATATGGAAAAGTTCCTCGGCAATCCCCGCCACGTAGAGTTTCAGGTCCTTTCCGACACCCATGGCAATGCAATTCATCTTGGAGAGCGCGACTGTTCCATGCAACGCCGTCACCAGAAGGTGGTGGAAGAGGCGCCTGCGCCCGGCATTACCGAACAACAACGCAAAGATGTGGGTGAACGATGCGCCGAGGCCTGCCGCCAGATCGGCTATCGGGGAGCGGGTACGTTCGAGTTTCTCTATGAGGACGGCGAGTTCTACTTCATTGAGATGAATACCCGGGTGCAAGTGGAGCACCCGGTCACCGAACTGATCACAGGTATCGACATCGTAAAACAACAGATTCTCATCGCCGCGGGGGAACCCTTGAGCTACAAACAGGATGAGATCAAGCTTCAAGGCCATGCGGTGGAGTGCCGAATCAATGCCGAGGACCCGGTAAAATTTCTTCCCAGCCCCGGCACCATCAGCCAACTCCATACCCCCGGTGGTCCAGGCGTTCGTGTCGACACCCACATTTACAATGGCTATAGAGTGCCTCCCTACTACGACTCCATGATCGGCAAGCTTGTCACCCACGGGGAGACCCGTGATTCGGCTATCGCCAGGATGCGCATCGCCCTGCAGGAGATGGTGATCAGCGGTATCAAGACAAACATACCACTGCACCTGGATATCATGCGTGACGCCGCCTTCAGAGAAGGAGGCGCCAACATCCACTACCTGGAAAAGAAACTGGGACTATAACTGAAGAGTTTTGAGTTGTGAGTTTTAAGTTGATAAGGGCTTATCCCTCAACTGACTGATAGCTAAAAACTCACAACTCAAAACTCATAATATGTGGTTGCAACTCTCAATCGACTGCAATGAGAAGGAGGCCCCCCTGCTGGAACTGGTCTTCGAGAACCTCGGCGCCCTGTCTGTCACCCTGGGCGACGCTGGTGATCAGCCGCTGCTTGAAACCCCACCGGAGTCTACCCAGCTGTGGCAACATACCCAAGTCACTGCACTGTTCGAGGGAGATCAGGAGCCGCTGAAGCTGCGCAATGCCCTTGCTACGGTCCTCGATCCCGAACTGGCCGGCAGACTCCGATGGGAACGCATAGAAGACAGGATCTGGGAACGGGTGTGGTTGGATCATTTCAAGCCCATGTCATTCGGACGGCGCCTGTGGGTATGTCCGGCAGGTGATTCGATCGATCAACTGAATGCAGTTGTGATTAAACTCGATCCAGGACTGGCCTTCGGTACCGGCACGCACCCCACCACAGCACTCTGCCTGGAATGGCTGGACGCTCAGGACCTGGCGGGAAAGCGCATCATAGACTATGGCTGTGGCTCCGGTATCCTCGCGATCGCTGCACTGAAACTTGGTGCGTCCTCCGCCGTTGCCCTCGACCATGACCCTCATGCCTTGATAGCCAGCAGAGACAATGCGGAGAAGAACAGCGTTTCGAATCGTCTCCTGACATGCCTGCCGGATGAACTGCCAAATGGAATGTTCGACCTGTTGGTTGCCAATATTCTCGCTGCCCCATTGATCCAACTGGCCCCCGATTTTGCGCGGCTCATCCGACCCGGCGGTCGGTTTGCCCTCTCCGGTATACTCGCAGAGCAACAATCCGAAGTAGCGCCTGCCTACCAGGCATTTGCAACCCTGGAGACATCCAAACGGCAACAAGAATGGCTGCTATTGAGCGGTACAGTCAGCTGTCAATAGTACTGCGACGAAGAGAACTGCAGCCTCAAGCCGCTTAAATCATCCATACAGAAAGCTATATTCCGGGGTCATGATCACTCTTCCCCGCAATAAGCGAATAGTCATATCCAGGTCTTGCGGATGCCGTTAAAATCAGTCCGAATTTACCACAAAGGACTTGCCTGCCGTTTGGCTTCGGTCTAACGTAGAGGTGTTGAACGGTGACCTGAAAACCGACCCCAACCCAGGGTTCGTCACCGCTCAATTGGATATTGCAAGGGATTTGTTCCCTTGTTCCACTGAAGATACCCATTGAATACACACAAAGGTCTGCACGACCTTAGCCATTACAACAGCCAAACATTAATTGAAGCAGAGATAGAAAGTAATCCGCCACATGTTTACCCAGTGCCAACACTGTCTAACCATGTTCCGCATCACACCGGAACAACTTAAGGCCGCTGACGGAAAAGTACGCTGTTGTCAATGCAACAATGTATTCAATGCACTGCATAAACTTATGGAATCTCCCACATCATTTACCAATGATGATGATTTACAGGAGGAGTTGGCGCAAATTGACCAGAATGGAGGCGCCGTAGCCCCACAACCATCGAATGGGGAGGCAACCTCGGATGGGCTTGTTATTGAATCGAGCTTGGTCAGTGACAGCGAAGTCGAGAAGTCACTTGACGCCTTGGCTGACGAAGAGCCCCCGGTCCAGCAATTGAGTGAAGAATCAATCCTTGAAGTGGATGAGAATAGTTCTGAATTCGATAGTCATAACCAATTCCTTCTTGAGCGTGATGACGGACTCGAAACGGAACCGGATTATTTTGCCGCTGGTACCGAATCGCAAATGTCCGAACTACTCGATCGGGATTCCGCCTCTCTGCTTCTCGAAGAAAAAGGTGCGGATAATCGGTTAGCAGAGGTTATTTCATTCGATAACCATGACAAGGAATCTCTTGCTGAACCAGAATCAAGCACATCAAGCGAAGAACCGATTACCGGTACTGACTCGGCAAACCCGGTCGAGGTACCGACCGATGAAGAAGAATCGACGGGTACAGTCGATGAATCTCCCGCTGAGGAAAAATCGATACTATCAGACGAGAAGCCCGAGCAAGAGATATCGCCGGAATCCATACCACTGGAACAGGATTTCATCCCCACCGAGGAAGAGTCTATACAGTCACAGGAGTCGCTGGATGAGGAGACCCGCTTTACGTTTGAGGAGGAGTTTGAAAGACCGCAACCCAGCCGCTACAGAGGCTATTGGATTATCGGCTCATTACTCCTGCTGCTCCCTCTCTGCGGACAGATCACATGGTACTTGAGGGACAGCCTCGTCTCCCACTATGCCGGAAGGCAGATTCTCCAGGGCGTCTGCAACCTGGCGGGTTGCGAGGTGCCCATACGGCGTGATACCGAACAGATAATCATCAGTGATCGCGCCCTCACCGCTCACCCGGAAAAGGAGGGTATTTTGTCACTCAAACTCGAGATGGTGAATGCAGCGGCCTTCCAGCAACCCTTTCCAAGACTGCAGTTAAGCCTCTACAACGATATGGGTACAATCATAGCAAGGCGTACCTTCCTGCCGGATGAATACAAGGCCGATCAATACCAGTCCAGCCCGATGATGCCAAAATTAAGAACCATGCATGTAGAACTCGAACTGCAAGACCCGGGCAATGAAGTTACCGGCTTCAAATTCGACTTCCTTTAGCGGCTTCAATCAGCCGGATCAGTGCAGATAATCACTACTCTTCCACTATACCGGTTCCTGCTGTCAGGTCTTATCGGTGAGTAGCGTATGGCACTGTCATTCATATGGAAAAGTACCGACGACTCCATCTGACGCTACTCTGAATATCCCTATACGCCACTCTTACGAACGAATATCTCATCTTAGTAATCCAGTCATAGCTTGTTAAAAAATGTATCCGCCCGGATTGATAGCCCATGCCCATCATTCACCACAATAGCTTAAACAATAGAATCATTCTGAGATTCAGTGAGACAGTGGCTATAAGTGTTTCGCATCAACGCCACTATCCGAACAAAGCTCCAGCGATAGTTCAGTGCGACAATGAAAGGTCAATGGCATAAGCAAACCCTAACGGTGTCGCATCGAGATAGAGACATTCGGTGAGGTGACTGTAAAAAAGTTCGACACCTGATTATCAGACAGCATCAGTAAGGAATTAAATTCTACACAATGAATTTACATTTCCCTTCTGATTGCCCGTTATAGGCCATCATTTACATATCTGCCTAAGATTTAAGAGCTTACTCACCACCCTTCCAGCCGATTCACAGGTAGACCCACAAACGCCATTTGTATCAGATCAATTCATACTCAATTTGCCTTTGATTCCGCCAACAATTAGCGGTAGTATCCCACACCCTCCTTCTCCAAGACGGACCCCCTGATGAGTGGCATTCTGAATGCAAATTGGACCCTATAAATTAGAGAACAATCTGCTATTGGCGCCCATGGCCGGCGTCACGGACAGACCCTTCCGGCAACTCTGCAGGGAGATGGGCGCTGGGCTTGCGGTTTCGGAGATGGTCTCTTCTGATGCCTCCCTAAGAGGAACAAGAAAGACTGTCCGACGTCTCGATCTCGAAGGTGAAACGAGCCCTGTCAGTGTACAGATCGTCGGCTCCGATCCGCATCAGATGGCGGAAGCGGCACGGGCCAATGTCGCCAATGGCGCGCAGATAATCGATATCAATATGGGATGCCCGGCAAAAAAGGTTTGTAAGCGCACAGCAGGATCTGCGTTGTTGGAGGATGAATATCTCGTAGGAAAGATATTGGAGGCGGTTGTCAGTGCCGTCGAGGTACCTGTGACATTGAAAATCCGCACAGGTACAGATCCCGAAAACCGCAACGGGGTACGTATCGCGACCATCGCGGAAGCAGCGGGTATCCGAGCCCTCGCCATTCACGGTCGCACGCGTGCGTGTAGGTTTTCAGGTGATGCAGAGTACGAAACAATCAGCGACATCAAGCAATCAGTCAACATCCCGGTTATCGCGAATGGGGATATCGATTCACCACAAAAAGCCTCATTTGTTTTAAAACGAACCGGGGCCGATGCCCTGATGATAGGTCGCGCTGCGCAAGGACGCCCTTGGATTTTTGATGAGATCAACCACTATCTGCACACCGGCAGTGAGATGCCGGAACCTGATCTCGAATGGGTTGCCGGCATCCTTATCGGACATGTCAGGCAACTGTATGATTTTTATGGGGAGTACCTTGGCATACGTATTGCGCGCAAGCATATCGCCTGGTACAGCAGGGGGCGCCCTGACGGCGCAGTTTTTAGGAACAAAATAAACTACACAGAGTCTGCGGAACAACAACTGCAGGCTATCCGTAACTATTTTGATTGCCTACAAAACAATGGGGAATTGGCGGCATGATGACTGATGCGGTTCTTAGCAAAAAAGAGAATCAAGAGTATCTGACAGTCACACACAGTAAGAAATCAGAACCCTTACGCCAGTGTGTCAGTGATGCAATGCAACGTTATTTCAATAACCTTGACGGGCATGGTGCAAACAACCTCTATAGACTGGTGATGAATGAGGTGGAGGCGCCATTACTCGAAAGTGTCATGAAACATACCGGCGGCAACCAGTCCCAGGCAGCATCCATTCTAGGTATCAGTCGAAGCACCTTGCGCAAGAAACTCTCACAATACGACCTCGACTGAAGCCGGCTTACACTTACTTGGAAATTTCAACATGGCATCGATTAAACGCGCCCTGATTAGCGTTTCAGACAAAACCGGGATTGTGGAATTCGCCCGCAATCTCGCTGACAACAAGATTGAGATCCTTTCAACTGGCGGTACCGCAAAACTGCTGACGCAAAATGATATCCCGGTCATCGAAGTCTCAGAATATACCGGCTATCCGGAAATGATGGATGGCCGGGTCAAGACCCTGCACCCAAAAATTCACGGCGGAATACTCGGACGGCGAGGCATCGATGACGGTGTCATGAAAGAGAACGGTATCGGTGGCATCGACCTGATCGTGGTCAATCTCTACCCCTTCGAAGAGACAGTGTCCAATCCCGATTGCGATCTTCCGACGGCAATAGAAAACATCGATATCGGCGGTCCCACCATGCTTCGCGCAGCGGCCAAGAACCACAAGGATGTAACGGTGATCGTCGATGCACTCGACTATGACAGGGTGCTGCATGAAATGAGGGACAACAACAACGAATTGAGCAGTGCCACCCGATTCGACCTTGCGGTAAAGACCTTCGAACATACCGCCCGCTACGATGCCGCCATTGCCAACTACCTTGGCTCGCGTCTGGGGGATGAAGTCAGCGATTTTCCACGCACGCTGTCCCTTCAATTCAAACAGGCACAGACCATGCGCTATGGGGAGAACCCCCACCAGAAGGCGGCCTTCTTTGTCGAGCACAGGATCGATGAGGCGAGCGTGGCCACGGCCAAGCAACTGCAGGGCAAGGAGCTCTCGTACAACAATATCGGTGATACCGACGCCGCATTGGAGTGTGTTAAGAGTTTTGACGAAGGACCCGCCTGCGTCATCGTCAAACATGCCAATCCCTGTGGTGTGGCATATGGCGCCAACATGCTGGAGGCCTATGATCGCGCCTACACTACCGATCCCGAGTCGGCGTTTGGCGGCATTATCGCCTTTAACGGTGAACTGGACGGGGAGACGGCAAAAACCATCATCGACCGCCAGTTCGTTGAAGTGATCATCGCACCGAAGATCTCGGCGGCAGCCATCGAGGCTGTCAGCAGCAAGAAAAATGTACGCCTGCTGGAGTGTGGTGAATGGCTCAGTGAGGCAATCCACCGCACCGAATACAAGCGGGTCAATGGCGGCCTGCTGGTCCAGGATGCCGATCTGCAGCTGACCCACCACATCAAGGTTGTGACCCAAAGGCATCCCACAGAGCAGGAGATGAGTGATCTGTTGTTTACCTGGCGCGTCGCCAAGTTCGTCAAGTCAAACGCCATCGTCTATGGCAGGGATGGCATGACCATCGGTGTCGGCGCCGGCCAGATGAGTCGGGTCAACTCTGCGCGTATCGCCGCAATCAAAGCGGAACACGCCTCGCTTGAAGTCAGGGGTTCGGTGATGGCCTCGGATGCGTTCTTCCCATTCCGCGACGGCATAGACAATGCCGCAGAGGTCGGCATTACTGCCGTCATTCAACCCGGTGGATCGATGCGCGACGATGAGGCGATCGCCGCCGCCGATGAGCATGACATGGCGATGGTATTCACCGGTATGCGCCACTTCCGTCACTGATGAATATTCTTGTCATCGGTTCGGGCGGCCGTGAACACGCCCTTGCCTGGAAAGCCGCGCAATCGGATCTGGCGGATAAGGTCTTTGTCGCCCCCGGCAATGCCGGCACGGCCCTCGAAAAGAAGCTCGAGAATGTGGAAATCGATGCCGACTCGATCGATGAACTGATCGAATTCGCGAAGGCCAAACAAATAGGACTGACCATTGTCGGCCCGGAGGCGCCGCTGGTGAACGGCATCGTCAATGCCTTCGAAGCAGCCGGTCTTCACTGTTTCGGGCCAAGCAAGGATGCGGCGCAACTGGAGGGTTCAAAATCCTTCACCAAAGACTTCCTCGCACGCCACGACATTCCCAGCGGCAGCTACCAGACCTTCACCGAGATTGATGCCGCGCTGACCTATCTCAACCAAGTTGGCGCTCCCATCGTCATCAAGGCGGATGGCCTGGCGGCCGGAAAAGGCGTCATTGTCGCCATGGACATCTCTACCGCTGAATCAGCGGTCCGCGACATGCTGGCGGGCAATGCCTTTGGCGAAGCCGGTCATCGCGTGGTCATCGAGGAGTACCTGGAAGGTGAAGAGGCCAGTTTCATTGTCATGGCCGACGGTAGTCATATCCTGCCGATGGCAACCAGCCAGGACCACAAGCGGGTGGGTGATGGCGATACCGGTCTCAATACCGGCGGGATGGGGGCCTACTCTCCAGCACCCGTGGTCGATGACACCATATATGAGAGGATCATGCAGCAGGTAATCCGGCCCACCGTCAAGGGCATGGCCGAGGAGGGCATGCCCTATACCGGATTCCTCTACGCCGGATTGATGATTACTGCGGACGGCACACCCAAGGTTATCGAATACAATTGTCGCTTTGGCGACCCCGAGACACAACCGATCATGTTACGCATGCGTTCCGACCTGGTTGCGCACTGCCTGGCCGCACTGGATGGAAGGCTTGACAAGGAGCGGACCGAATGGGATTCCAGGGCATCCGTGGGTGTCGTGCTGGCGGCTGGCGGCTATCCAGGCCCCTATGAAAAAGGCAAGGTCATCAGCGGCCTCCCTGAATCCGCCGACCCCTCCTGTAAAGTCTTCCACGCCGGCACCAGGCTGGATGACGACAGGGTCGTCACCACAGGTGGACGGGTATTATGTGCCACCGCTCTGGGAGAAAGCGTCACATCGGCACAACAGAGCGCCTACGCATTGACCCGCTCTATCCATTGGGATGATGTCTATTACCGCACCGACATCGCATACCGTGCGATTGCCAGGGAAGAGCGCGATTGAAGCATTGGGTTGCTACGGCTGCCTCCATCTTCAGCACACACACCATTCGTGTATTGCTGGCAATGGCGCTTCTGGTGATCAGTTATCTCGCGTTCACGCCCCTGGATACCCCCGTCGTCACAGAGTTCAATGACAAGCTGTCCCATATTGTGGCCTTTTTTACGCTCGCCTTTCTGGTCGATTTTTCATGGCCTCGATCAAAATGGAAACCGATAAAATATCTACCGCTCTTCGGTTATGGTCTTTTCATCGAGGTAGTGCAAGCCTTCATGCCTCATCGGTTATTTTCTACCTGGGATTTGGTGGCGGATATCTTGGGGCTGCTCATCTATCCTCTAGTGTTACCGTTGCTGTTGCGAATCCCCCGACTCCAGCAACTGCGTCACGGCACTGTTAAGTAGTGCCTTATCCACACTATCTTCAACAGTTTATTTTTTATGGATCTTCATAAAAAATTTGCGCGTGGTTTTGCATGATAAATGTCACTAACTTATTGAAAGACAGACACAATATCGGAATAATCAGTAATATCTTTTGAGGGTCAGTTCTGACTACCTGATGCTGTCTAAGTAACGGACAAGCTAATATCCTATGATCACGTCATTCCGGCGCAGGCCGGAATCCAGGGAGAATGCCAAGGAAGTGGTATGAGATGCATGAGACGATGGAATCCGCTATTGAGTGGGAAAAAGCCATCAAGAATAGGAAGCGGGCGTGGAAGTTAAAAACGATTGAAGCGCTGAACCCAGGCTGGCGGGATTTGTATCCGGCGCTGATTTGACGAGCAGATTTCTTTACTGAAAGAGAAGCGGTCGACAACCGATTGGAGCATCTGGATTCCGGCCTGCGCCGGAATGACGGGATCAGTGAAGTCTACCCATAAATTCTTCGGAGGATCCTTTTTTATTTGGGTTATAGTTAAACTATATGTCAGTGGTAGTCGCCCGGATTTCATCAGACCCCTGTCGTTCAGTACCACAACCAATACAGTGCTTCGTCTGTCATGAGTAAAGTCAAACACAGTGCTTTCAAGTATGATTTTCTAGGCTCAGATCCAAAGGACATCCAACGATCGGCCTCCAATCACCTCGTCTACACCATTGGCAAGGATCCCTACACCGCCACCGATCATGATTGGATGATGGCATTCAGTCACGTGATTCGCGACCGCCTGATTGAACGCTGGATGGAGACCCAGCGTAACTTTTACAGACACGACGCCAAGCGGGTCTACTACCTGTCGATGGAATTTCTTATTGGACGCAGTCTTATCAACAGCTTGTTGAATATGGATATTCACGATGCGTGCACCGAGGCCCTGCATAAACTCGGCATCGAACTTGAGCGGCTACGCAACCTTGAGCATGACGCGGCGCTTGGCAATGGTGGACTCGGACGCCTGGCGGCCTGCTTTCTCGACTCCATAGCCAGTTTGAACATTCCCGGATACGGCTACGGTATCCGTTTCGAATATGGCATGTTCAGACAGAAGATCGAAAACGGCTGCCAGGTCGAGCTGCCGGAAAATTGGCTGATACACGACAACCCCTGGGAGTTTCCCCGCCCAGAGGTCTCCTACCGGGTCCGCTTCGGCGGGCGAGTCATGGAGTATCAGGATACAACAGGCCGTCGCCATTTTGATTGGATAGAGGGCGATGTCGTGATCGCCCAGGCCTATGACACCCCGATACCCGGTTATAAAAACGATACCGTCAACAATCTCCGACTGTGGAGCGCCAAGGCCTATGAGGACTTCGATCTAAACCGGTTCAATGAGGGAGAGTATACCGAGGCCGTCGTCGGCAAGACCCTGTCCGAGAACATCTCCAAGGTACTCTATCCCAACGACAGCTCCACTATGAACAAGCGCCTGCGGCTGAAGCAGCAATACTTTTTTGTCTGCGCCTCACTGAAGGATATTCTACGCCGCTTCTTCACCGATCATGACAGTCTGAGCGAACTGCCGAACAAGGTGGCAATCCAACTCAACGACACCCACCCAGCCATCGCCATCCCGGAGATGATGCGACTGCTGATGGACAAACACCACCTCGAATGGCAACCTGCCTGGGAGATCACCACCCGGGTCTTCTCATACACCAACCACACCCTGCTGCCCGAAGCGTTGGAAACATGGCCGATGGATATCTTCGAACAACTGTTGCCAAGGCACCTGCAGTTGATAATGGAGATCAACCGGCGTTTTCTGCTGATACTTGGCCACCTCCACCCGGGGGACATGGATATCCTGCGCCGCCTCTCCATCATCGATGAAGGCAACGGACGACGAATTCGCATGGCCCACTTGGCGATCATCGGCAGTCACAAGGTGAATGGCGTCTCGGCACTCCACAGTGAGCTTTTGCGCAAATCAACCTTTAAGGATTTCAACAGCTTCTATCCCGGCAAGATCATCAACATCACTAATGGGATTACACCACGACGCTGGCTCTATCAATCCAACCGGGGGCTCTCAACACTGATCAGTGATGCCATTGGTCCGGAATGGATCAGAGACCTCAGCCAGATAAAACAGCTTGAATCCCTGGCCGAAGACAGTGCCTTCCAGGAGAGATTTTGTGCCATTAAGCAGGCAAACAAACAACGCCTTGCCAAGTTGATCCTGTACTATTTGGACAGCAAGGTTGACTCAAACATGCTATTCGACGTTCAGGTTAAGAGAATTCACGAATACAAACGTCAACTGCTCAACCTATTTCGCGCCATAGCCCTCTACAATCGCCTACTGGATGATCCCAACGCAAATCACGTGCCACGCACCATCCTGTTCGGGGGTAAGGCGGCACCTGGCTATACCATGGCGAAACTGATTATCCGCCTCATCAATGATGTGGCCGACGTCATCGACAACGACCCGGCTGTAAGCGATCGCCTGAAGATCCTTTTTATCCCCAATTACGACGTTACCACCGCTTCGGATATCATCCCCGCGGCGGAACTCTCGCAACAGATCTCCACAGCCGGCATGGAGGCATCGGGTACCGGCAACATGAAACTTGCCCTCAATGGCGCCCTGACCATGGGAACCATGGACGGTGCCAATGTAGAGATGCAAGAGAATATCGGTGCCGATAATATTTTCATCTTCGGTTTGACGACAGAAGATATTACAAGGCTAAATCGACAGGGATACCAGCCCCGGCGTTATTATGATTCGGACCCGGTATTGAAACGTATCATCGACATGATCGCCAACGGCTTCTTTTCACCGGAAGAACCGGCGCGCTATCGTATGATCACCGACAATCTTCTCAACAAAGATCATTTCAAGGTAATCGCCGATTTCAAGAGCTACCTTGAAGTAAGTGACCGGGCCGACCAGCTGTATCTCAACACCGCCGAATGGAACAGGCGGGCAATTCTCAACACTGCCCGTATGGGCTATTTCTCCAGCGACCGCACCATCCAGGAGTATGCTGAAAAAATCTGGCATGTGAAGCCGATCAGATAGATTTTAACTATACCGAGCCGAACGAAACCACCGCCGGAGATAGAATGGCGGTCGACAATATATACAGGTGAAGTCAGCATAGTATTTAGGATATAATTCCCAAATACACCATCTCGACGATTACGGTTCAGGGAGTGTACACGATGAAACGGCACCGGGAATGGCTGACCGCACTGTTCATTTTGCTGTCATTGACCGCCTGTGGCGGTGGCGGTGGCGATGACAACGACGATGACGATGATGACCACCACAACGGATCGGGAGTATCACAGGCAACAGGCAGCCATCGCGTATTGGCATTCAACGATCTGGGCATGCACTGCGCCGATCTGGACTACTCGACCTTCGTCATCCTTCCGCCCTTCAATGTCATACATACCCAGGTAATCGAGCGTGGCGCAACACCCCGTATCCTCGATGCCTCGAGCGTCAATGTCCACTACCTGGCCATTGCGGATGGCAACGGCTCCATCAACACTACCAGCCAAAACCTGGCGGGAAGCGTCAGCAAGACAAACTTCTGGGACATCAATCCCGCCACCGGCAATAGCTTTGTCAGCGACTTGTTCGGACTCAACCCGGCACCGGATGAGGGCCTGCTCTTTGGCCAGTCGATGCCAGGTATTCTGAATCCCTACAACACGAACGATGCGCAGGCCTTCAATCACTATGACCCGGATAAAAAATGGTTTGCCGCCGATGGCGTACCCATACTTCCCATCGACGATTCCGGGCAGCTGAATGCCTATCCGCTGATGCGGGTCACCGCCAGCAAGCCGGATAACCCGGATGCCCTTGCCAGCCTGGATGTAGTGCTGCCTGTCGCCTCCGAAGCGGATTGCCAGAACTGCCATGCCGCGGGAGAGATCGCCGCCCCTCTCGACAGCAGCATCGATTTCATCCTACCCGACGACATCAATGATCCAAACAGTGTTTTACAAGCTGCGAAATGGAATATCCTGGTGCTGCACGACGCCGAGCACGGTACTGACCTTATCAATGCAACTCCCGTTTTATGTGCCGGTTGCCACTACTCGGCGGCACTCGATCTCACCGGCGCAGGCCCCACCGGCCAGCAATTGAGACTGGATACCATGTCCCAGGTCATGCATGGTCACCACGGCCGCTTAATAGACCCGGATACCGACCAGGCACTGTTCCCGGTAGATGGCAGCCTGGAGGAGACCTGCTATCAGTGCCATCCGGGTAAGGTGACCCAATGTCTCAGGGGTGCAATGGGTGCCGCAGGCATCAGTTGCCAGGACTGCCATGGCAGCATGCTTGCGGTGGGTGGCGATGAACGGCGGCCCTGGCTGGATGAACCCCGCTGCGAATCCTGCCACACCGGCGATGCGAACAGCCACCTGGGTGATTCCCTGCGCCTGACCCAAGCCTGGGAAGATGATATCGATACCGCCACACCCCGCCTGGCCGGTAACAAGAGATTTGCGGAAAATAGCGGTACGCTCTATCGAAACAGCCTCGGACATGGCGGCGTTGCCTGCCAAGGTTGTCACGGCTCGACCCATGCGATCTGGCCAAATCCACTTGCTTCCGCCAACGATAACCTGGCTGCCAATCAGCTTCAGGGTCATGCCGGGACGCTGAGCGAATGCAGCAGCTGCCACACCAGCCTGCCCCTTACTCTTGACGGCCCCCATGGCATGCACAACGTCAACAGTCGTGGCTGGAACCTTGAACATGAGGAGTTCTACGAAGACAACTCCAATGCCTGCAAAAGCTGTCATGGACAGAACCTGGAGGGGACTGTCCTCTCGATGACCGCGGCAGACCGGACCTTTCTCAGTGATGATGACGGGGAGAGGACCCGCTTCGTTGCCAAAGGTACACCGGTGAGTTGTACTTTATGTCATGAAAGACCCGATTAAGCCTCCTCCGGGATCGCTCCGCACATACAGAAGACGTGGATCAAAGTGCTGACAGACAAGCCGGAAGGCGGAGTTGACTCAATCGAACAGGCTATCGAAATGCCCGCTGTCGCCGCTGGCTTCGAGCTGCCTGAAAAATTCTGCGGTGCGCTGCTGCAATGTTGAGAGTGATGACTGCCTCACCAACTCCCTGGCTTCGAGCAGCGCGCTGGGCTGCATACTCAACTCGCGCAGTCCCATACCGATCAATAGTCTTGCATAGCGAGGTTCACCCGCCATCTCGCCGCACATGCTGACCGGAATACCCGTCCGGTTGGCAGCATCGATGGTTCGCTGTATCAGATGGAGCACAGAAGGGTGGAGCGGGTCGAAGAGGAAATTCACCTCCTCATCCATGCGGTCGACCGCCAGGGTATATTGAATCAGGTCATTGGTACCGATCGAGAGAAAATCGAGGTGGCGGGCAAAGCTGTCAGCCGCCAACGCCGCAGCCGGCACTTCGATCATCCCGCCTATCGGGATATCGGCATCAAAGGGTAAATCCGCATTGCGCAGCTCCTCCTTGGTCCTCTCGATCATTCGCAAAGCCTGTTTCAGTTCCTGGATCCCCGACAGCATCGGCAGCATCAATCTCACCGGCCCCTCGGCGGAGGCACGCAGAATCGCCCTGAGTTGCGGTATGAACAACTCGGGCTCCTTCAGGCACAGTCGAATCGCACGCAGGCCCAAGGCAGGGTTGATAGCCGGCATACAGCCTGAGTCAGTGATACTTCCGGTGGTCTTGTCCATGCCCAAGTCGAGGGTACGGATGGTGAGGGGGATACCACCCAATCCCTTGACGGCTTCGCGATACGCCTCTAATTGCTCCTCTTCCGTTGGCGGTGTTGGCCGGTTCATAAAGAGAAACTCGGTGCGGAACAGACCCACGCCATCTGCCCTGTTATTGAGCGTGATCTCAATATCTTCCGGCAGTTCAATATTCGCGTGCAAAAAGATCTGCTCACCATCTATCGTGAGTGCCGGCAGATCGACTCGGCGCCGCAGTTCCTCCTCTCTGAGACGCCTCTCCTCGATGCGCTGGCGATAATAGTCGAGGATTCGCGGTGTGGGGTCCGCAAGCACCACACCCTGCGCCCCATCGACCACCAGCTGTTCCCCATGCCTGAACAGAGAGGTCGCCTGGTGAATACCCACAACCGCGGGAATACCCAGACTGCGCGCTAGAATCGCGGTATGAGAGAGAGGGCCGCCAAATTCGGTAACGAAGGCAACGACACCCTGGTTCTTCATCATGATGGTCTCGGCGGGTGTCAGGTCCTTGGCCACCACGATCCGCCCATTCAGGTCACTCTGTTGTTGCGGCTTGCCTCCCGCGAGTACAAACTGCACCTGACCCACCACATGATCCACATCATCCTTGCGGGTTCTCAGGTAAGGATCATCCATCTCGTCGAACACCCTGACCAACTCATCCCTGCGTACCTGTAACGCCCACTCGGCACTAAACAGATTCTCCCTGATGAGATTGATCGTCGCCTGACTGATGGCATAGTCCTCCAACATCAACAGGTGGGTATCGATGAATTCACTGATATCCAATGCCGTGTTGGTCGGTATCTGTTCGCGCACCAGACGCAGGTGGTTGCTGGTGATATGCAGGGCGTTTTCGAAGCGTTCGATTTCGCTCTGAATCAAATCATCGCTGATCTCACGATGAGTAACCTCCGGAATGCCCCGCTGCAGCAGATAGACATCACCTATCGCGACTTCGCGAGAGGTGTTGATACCTATACCCTGGCAGGATAGCGTCACTGATCTTCTCCGAATCGTTCGTTGATCAGAGAGATCAACGCCTGCATTGCCTCCTGTTCGTCACTACCTTCAATCTCAAGATGCAATGTGGTGCCCTGATTGGCTGCCAGCATCATAACGCCCATAATGCTTTTACCGTTCACGCGCTGACCGTTACGATTCAGAAAAACGTCGCTCGAGAAGCTGTTGGCGCAGCTCACCAGTTTTGCCGCCGCGCGGGCATGCAACCCCAGTTTGTTTATGATTTCAATCTCTTTATCCAACATACGCTTCGCTATTTATTAAGGGTTTCACAGCAGATTATTCCCTCTTTCCCGCCACTCATCGCCTTCTCGGTCAACCCGTCGAGATCCATGGTTTGATAATTGAGGGTTCGTATCAGCATCGGCAGATTGATACCCGAAATCACATTTACCCGCCCCTTGTCCGCCAAACTGTAGGCGATGTTGCTGGGTGTGGAACCATACATATCGGTAAACACCAACACTCCCTGGCCCTGGTCCAACCGCTCGATCAATCCGCTGGCCTGTTGGACAAGTTTTTCCGGATTGCTGTCGATGCCGACAGGCAGGGTCTCAACAGCCAGTGGCGCACCTTCAAGCATCTTCCCCGCGGTCTCCAGCATTGCTTCCCCGATCCTGCTGTGAGTGATGAGCAGCAGGCCGATGGTCATGACAGTTCCCGATGTCGGCTCATGACATCCAAACCCGCCTCAGAAAAGTGTTTTGCCAGCCGTTCCACTAAAAACACGGACCTATGCTGACCCCCTGTACATCCCACGGCAATAGTGAGATAGCTACGCCCATCCGCCTCGAACGCCGGTATCCAGCGGGCCAGGAAATCGATCATGTCGGAAAGCATGCCGGTCACCTCTTGATGAGCCGACAGATAGTCCGCTACCGGCGCCTCCATACCATTGTAGACACGGAGTTCTTCCTGCCAATAGGGATTCGGCAGACAGCGGGCATCAAACACAAAATCGACATCCCTGGGTAGACCGTGTTTGAAGCCGAAGGATTCGAACAGTATCGATACCCTGCCCTCATCCCCCCCGATACGGTGTCGCACCAGGTCACGCAGTTCATGAAGATTGGTATAGGTGGTATCGAGTCGCAGGTCTGCCGCTTCGATCACCGGCGACAGCAACTCCCGTTCATAACGAATTGCCTCTGGCAGTGAGCGCTGTTCATTCGTCAAAGGATGTTTACGACGGGTCTCGCTGAAACGCTTGATCAATGTATCGGCATTGGTATCAAGAAAAAGCATTTTACAGTCGAGCCCGCGCTGCCGGATATTCTCCACCATCTCCGGCAGGGTGGATAGCTGACTAGACTGACTGCGGGCATCGATGCTCACCGCGGTCTTGTTGAAAATGGCCTCCGGATTGCCGATAAGATGATCAGCCATCGAGATCAACAGCGAAATCGGCAGATTATCGATGCAATAATAGCCCATGTCCTCCAGGGTATGCAGGGCTATGGTCTTGCCTGAACCCGACATGCCGCTGACGATTTGCAGTTTGATCCCCTCGGACATGATTGTCTCTTATTGATCCTGATCGATATAGATCTGTTGACGATCGATGAAGTCCTGTGTGGCATTGTAGCCGTCAAGCATCAACATATGCTGTCGCACAGCAGTCTCCACCAGAATAGCCAGATTCCGACCGGCGGCTACCGGCAGACTTGTCTGCGGTATATCGACCCCCAGCATCGAGCGTTTTGAATGGCAACCTTCGAGACGATCCATTTCATGCAGTTTCTTGTCATCGAAGTGCAGCAGGTCAATGATCAAATGCAACTCTTTGTTGGGTTTTATCGCACTGTTTCCGAACATAGCGCGGATATTAATCATCCCTAAACCGCGTACTTCCAGGAAATCCTGCAACACCTTCGGACAGCGGCCGATAAGTGTATTACTGGCGGATTTGTAGATCTCTGTTGCATCATCGGCGATCAAACAATGGCCCCGTGAAATCAATGCCAATGCGAGTTCGCTTTTACCGATCGCCGGATCACCGCTGAGCAATACGCCCCTGCCAAGGACCTCCATGTAGACCCCGTGCACCAACAGTTTTTCACCCACCGGCTGACTGAAGCGTTCCAATAGGCGATTTATCACCTGATTGTCGGGTTGAGGGGTATAGAAAAGCGCAATACTCCTTTCCAGTGCCTGCTCCTCACATTCCTGAAGCGGTTTCAGTCCATCGGTGAATATAAGCGATGCGGGGGAGGCCTTGAACAGTACCTGTAGATAATCATGATAGACAGCCTTTTCATCATTCAACAGATGTTCCCTTTCCGGCGGCCCGATAACCTGGATCTGATTGGGCCGAACCAGATTCAGGGGACCTGCGGGTGGCTTTCCATGTTGAGATTCAATATCCAGAACGATCTCAGTGTCCCCCCCTTCACCATTCCAGCTCAGCGAAAGCTCGCCGGCCAGCTCTTCATAGAGATCCCGAATGGTATAGATTGGCTTCATTAAGAGGAGATTATAGCTTCCCGTTGCTGGATCAGTTGATAAAGATCTTGCGCAGTTGTCGCTTGCCTCAACTCACTACAGAAATCGTGATCGTCAAACATCTGCGCCAGTTTGGCCAACAATTGCAGATGCTCATCGGTTGCCTCTTCCGGCACCAACATGGCGAAGGCAAGATCAACCGGTTGATTGTCGATGGCATCGAAATCGATTCCCTCCGGCAGTTGGACAAACGCCGCGAGAGCCTCGGTGATATGCGGCATGCGGGCATGGGGAAGTGCTATACCCTTGCCCAAACCGGTACTACCCAGCCTTTCACGCTCAAGGAGCGCATCAAAAACCATATCTTGATTGAGATCTGGAACAGCCTCGGCCAGTCGCTGACCGAGCTGTTCCAATACGCGCTTCTTGCTGGCCGCCTCCACATTGCAACCGATCCGTTCTTCCACAAGATAACCGTTTGGAAACATGGAAACCTCGCCAGTTCAATCAGCCCGTATTATTCAGACGCATATTTTACGCCGCTTCCGGCGCGATGACTTTTCATTTTCTCCTTGTGCTTCAGCACCTGTCTATCCAGCCTGTCCGTGAGCAGATCTATAGCTGCATACATGTCTTCCTGTACAGAATCCGCATAAACACTCGCACCGTTCACTTGCATTGTGGCTTCTGCCTTCTGCCTCATTTTTTCCACACTCAGGATAACGTGAACATTAATCACATTATCGAAATGGCGCTCCAGGCGCTCAAATTTACTATCCACATAGCTTTTCAAGGCATTGGTTACATCCACATGATGACCGGTCACGCTAATTTGCATAATTTTCTCCTATCTTAGATGAGGTTACCCATCACCCTGCCTGACATGACTAAATGGCGACAAGCCACATTTACAGTATATGCTGTTTGGCAATCCTCATAAGCCTTGTGCCTGGTTGCATCCGCAAAGGGATTACTGTCAACAGCCGGTGATCAGTCGCGCATTCAACTCCTATATCAGACGTTTACGTTCGTTCGACGGTGGAATACCCATCGACTCACGGTACTTTGCCACTGTCCGACGGGCAACTTCGATACCCTGATCGGACAAGAGGGCGGCAATCTTATTGTCACTGAGAGGCTTGTTGGGAATCTCAGCGGCAATCATTTTTTTTATCAGCGCACGAATTGCAGTAGACGAGCACTCACCTCCCGCACTGGTGCTGACATGGCTGGAAAAGAAATACTTGAACTCCAGCGTACCCCTGGGTGTATGCATATATTTCTGTGTCGTCACACGGGATATCGTCGATTCATGCATCTCCAGCGCCTCGGCGATATCCCTCAATACCAGAGGTTTCATCGCCTCCTCTCCATGCTCAAAGAACCCCCGTTGATACTCTACGATTTTACTCGCCACGCGTAAAATAGTTTCGTTTCTGCTCATCAGGCTCTTAATGAACCACCGGGCCTCCTGCAGATGGTTCTTCAAAAAAGTATTGTCTTTACTCTGGTCCGCGCGTCTGATCAGATTGGCATAGCCGGTGTTTACCCGCAGTTTCGGGGTCACCTCGCCATTCAGTTCAACCACCCATCGGCCGTTGCGCTTACTCACGAACACATCAGGTATGACATATTCAGGCTCGCTGCTCGCAATGAGTGTACCCGGATGGGGATTGAGCGTACGAATCAGCTGCATCACAGCCGCCAGCTCATCCTGATCGATCTTCATCCTACGCATGATCTGGTTCTGGTCCTGCGCGGTCAGGAGGCTGAAATGGTCCTTGCAAAGCCTGATTGCCGACTGTAGATAGGGGGTCGATTCGGACAGTTGATTCAACTGGATAAGCAGGCAGTCCTGAGGACCCTGGGCGCCGACACCAGGTGGATCGAATGCCTGTATTCGATGCAACACCGCTTTGACATCGTCAAGGGTGGCCTCTTCATCGTTCAGTGACTGCAGCACCTCCTCCAGATCGCCGGTGAAATAACCATCCTCGTTGATGCTGTCGATGATGGCTGTGGCGACATAGATATCCTGCGGAGTGAAGGGAGTCAGATTCATCTGCCACAGCAGATGGTCTTGTAGCGTCGTGGCGCTACTGTTCTGTATCAAATAGTCGTGGTCATTACTCTCGCCACTGCCACCCGTCGTCGGCTGATAGCTGTCATAGACATCGCTCCATTCACTGTCGACCGGCAGTTCTTCAGTCACCTGAGACGCATCAGTCTGGATTTCACGTTCATTGTTGATGTCGTTACTGCTCGAACCCTCTGCCGCTGAATTTTCCGCCGCCCCGTTGTCAGCCTCCTCATTCTCCTGAGTGCTGTTTTGTTGACCGAACTCCTCCTCCATTTCGAGCATGGGATTGGTCTCGATCACCTCCTGAACCTCCTGACTGAGATCGAGAGCAGACAGTTGCAGCAGGCGTATTGCCTGCTGCAACTGTGGTGTCATGGTGAGATGTTGTCCGAGTCGGAGCTGTAGCGCCTGCTTCATCGCAGATGATATCTTTGGACCTGGTATGTTATTTGTATGTCTTTAACTTCATTCTAGCTAAAAAAACTCACCGAGGAAAAAGATTTTCTCCCCGGAATCCCGCCAGAAAGCTAAAACCTGTCACTGCAAGCTTCCAGGATCAATCCTGGAATCCATTAGAAATCAAGGGGATGCATTACCCCCACAAAACCATCTCTACATAGAAAAATCTTCGCCAAGATAGACACTTCTCACCTCATCATTCTGGAGAATCTCATTCGTGGAGCCCTCAGCCAGCACTTGACCGCTATTGATGATATAGGCCCGATCACAGATATCCAGTGTCTCTCTAACATTATGATCCGTAATCAGAACGCCTATCTGCAGGGCCTTGAGATGTTGAATGATCTTTTTGATATCGATGACAGCAATAGGATCGACACCGGCGAAAGGCTCATCCAATAGAATAAAGCGCGGCTGGACGGAGAGGGCTCTGGCAATCTCCAGACGCCTGCGCTCACCCCCCGAGAGGCTCATTGCCAGATTGTCCCGCAAGTGATCGATACCGAATTCCCGCAACAGCTGGTCACACATTTCACGGCGCTTGCCGGCATCCAGACCCTCCACTGTCTCCAGAATCGCAAGAATGTTCTGCTCAACCGTAAGCCGTCGAAATACCGATGGCTCCTGCGCCAGATAGCCAATACCGCTGCGAGCTCGCATATGCATAGCCCGATCGGTCAGAACCTCCCCATTGAGAAGTATCTCGCCATGATCCACCGGGATCAGACCGACGATCATATAAAAACTGGTGGTCTTACCGGCCCCATTGGGCCCCAGTAACCCGACCACTTCACCGCTGTTCACGCTGAGTGAGACGCCGTCCACAACATTGCGCTTACCATACTGCTTTTGAAGCGCCTTGGCCTGTAGCTGACTCATGGCTGCTTGTTTGGCTCGATGACAACCTGCACGCGTTGCTTACCTTGCGCGCTTGTACCCGCCTTGACCATTGCCTTGGCACGATTGTAGATAATCCGGTCGTTGCGAAAACGGTTGCCACCCTGCTCAAGCGATGCATCATCGATTAACAGCAATTCATCACGTTCCGCGTTGATCTCCACACGCCGGGCTTCGCCATGAACCTCCTCATCCCCTTTCTCCGTCAACTGACGAAAGCGAACGGGACTCCCTTCACTGATGACCTTCTCCGTTTTGCCCTGGCGACGATGGATCCACAGCCGATCGGCCCAAATCCTCAGACTGCCCTGGGTGATCTCGACACTTCCCTCATATAACACCACACCGGATGCCTCATCGACGGAAAGGCTGTCCGCTTCCAGATGCATGGGTTGATCCTTGTCACTTTCCAACGCATGCCCCGGCGCCCAAACGATCAGCAGCAACACCAGGCAGGTCACAGCGTATTTCATTCTATTGGAATTCATAATAGCCTCGCACCTCATGCAGCAGTTTGAGCCGTAGCGGTCCCTTCAGCCAGGCCTCCATACCTGTTGCGGTCATCCATTGGTCATCGCTCTCGATGCGTACCGGGCCATCGGTTGTAGCAAATGAATCTTCAAAGTGCAGAGTCAAATCCTGCGTGACAATATGCAGCGGTGCCGTGTCCGCGCCGCTAGGACGATCGATAACCACACCCCCGGCAAGATGGAGACTCTCTTCACTGCGTCTGATCAGACCATCCTGCGCCCGCATCTGCAAAGGGGGGCTCTGTTGGTTGTAATGCCAGAGAACCGGTTGTTGCAGTTCGGTAATCCCGGTTTTTTCAAAATGCCTCATCCCCCGAGACTGCAATCGCTGTTTGAGTGCACCCTGTTCATCGTAGGTTTGCACAACCAACTCCTCGGCGTAGGAATCGGGATCGTGTCTAACACCCGGCGTTCGGGCCTCCTCCGGCTGCATCAACCTATTCATCCACCAGCCCAGGCTCAGCAGCGCTGCAGCTATAAAAAAGAGACCGATTAATTGACGCTTCAAAGATAGCTGTCCAACTCAGTCTTAAGATTACCCTGGGCCTCGAGCACCATCTCGCAAACATCTCTGGCGGCGCCACGCCCACCGCTGTGGCGTGTCTGCCAGTGAGCATGCTGGAGAACAAACGGATGGGCGTCATTCACGGCGATGGCCAATCCGACACGCCGCATGATGGGCAGATCGACGACGTCATCACCCACATAGGCTACCTGGTCATCCGAAAGGCCCAGTTTATTACGCAACTCCTCATAGGCCGGCAGTTTGTCCAACTTACCCTGATAGACATGCTCGATACCCAGACTCTCCATACGGATACGCACGACCTCAGAGCTTCGTCCGGTGATAATGCCGATTACCACACCCGATTTCTGCAACATCTTCATACCGTGACCATCCCTGGAGTTGAACGACTTATACTCCTGACCGTCGTCACCAAGAAACAGACCACCATCGGTCAGCACACCATCGACATCAAAAATGACCAGTTTCACACCACTGGCCTTGGCATGTATATCCTGCACTTTCTCTACCCCTCTACATCACACCGGCTCTAAGCAGATCATGCATATTGAATGCACCGATCAGTTGCTGTTTTTCATCAATAACCAGCAGGCCGTTAATCTTTTTCTCGTCCATCATCTGCAAGGCTTCTGCTGCCAACGTCTCAGGTGATACTGTCAGGCAGTCGCTGGTCATCACCTCACTCACCTTGACATAGTGTATATCGATAGGCTTGTTCAAGGTACGCCGCAGATCGCCATCGGTATAGACTCCGGCCACTCCACCCTCCGGATCCACTATCGCGGTCATACCCAGGCCTTTGGCCGACATCACTTCCAACGCCTCATGCAATGTGGCATCGAGACCTACCGACGGCAAAGACCCGTCCGCATGCATTATATCACTGACCCGCAAAAGCAACCGCCTTCCCAGGGTGCCTCCCGGATGGGAGAGGGCGAAATCCTTGGCGGTAAAACCCCGTGCCTGCAGCAATGCAACCGCCATCGCATCTCCCATCACCAATGCCGCAGTCGTGCTTGATGTCGGGGCCAAGCCCAGGGGGCAGGCCTCCTTCTGAACGCTGACATCGATATGTACCTCGGATTCTCTTGCCAGCGTCGACTCAGGTTTTCCGGTCATGGCGATCAAGGGCGCACCCAGTCGCTTAAGCAGGGGCAGGATGACCAGTAACTCGCCGGTCTCCCCTGAGTTGGACAGCGCCAGGACCACATCCTGAGGAGTTATCATACCGAGATCACCGTGGCTGGCCTCACCCGGATGTACAAAAAAGGCCGGGCTGCCGGTACTGGCCAGGGTCGCAGCGATCTTATTGCCGATATGACCCGATTTGCCCATTCCGATAACGACAATCCTGCCCTGGCAATGAAGAAGATAACTGCATGCCAGGGCAAATTCATCACCCAACCTGGGGATCAGCGATTGGACTGCATCAGCCTCAGTTTCGATCACAGCTCTGCCCAGATCGATCATCCGAACCATCTCTTCTTTAGTTGGACTTGTGGCTTTGGTCATTAGACAACTCACTCACATAAGGTTGAAACATCCATAGATCAGGCATTCACCAGTGACACAAAGAGCAGAGACTGATAGCCAATGAAGCAGAGCAGCAGGAGTAATCCTTCCAGACGGTTGATACGCCCCTGTTTACCCAGACCGTGCCCCATAAAAAAGAGGAACATGGTAAGCACCATCATCACCGGAAGATCACGCTCCATGACCTCAGGCGAATAGGCTCCTGGCGCCACCAAGCCCGGGATACTCAGTACCGCCAGCAGATTATAGAGATTGGAACCGATGACATTGCCGATGGCGAGGTCATCCTCCCCTTTCAGAGCGCTGGTGATACTGGCAGCCAACTCAGGCAGGCTGGTGCCGATGGCAACGATGGTCAAACCGATAATGACATCACTGACGCCCAGTGCAGATGCCACATTCGTGGCACCCCAAACAAGCAGTCGGGAACTCAAAAGCAGAAATATCAAGCCTCCCAAAAGCAGAACAATCGCCTTTTGAGTAGGTATATCGTGCGGAATCTCTGCATCAAACTCTCCGGCGATGGGGTCTGCAGCCCCGGTCTTGGCGGTATAGATCATCCATCCCAGCACTGCCACCAGGGTCACGACCAGGATTACCCCATCGAACTGGTTCAGTTCACCATCCCACATCAAAAGAAAAGCCATCGCCGAGACCGCTAGCAGTAACGGATACTCACGTCTCAAGACGCTGGAGTGGACGGAAAGGGGGATCAACAGGGCAGTGAAACCGAGTATCAGCCCGATGTTGGCGATATTGGAGCCGATGGCATTGCCGATAGCCAGGCCCGGGTTGCCGTTGAAGGACGCCATGGTTGAAACCAGCACTTCTGGCGCTGAAGTGCCAAAACCGACAACAGTGAGTCCTATCAGCATGGGTGAGACACCCAGATTATCTGCCAGGGCAGCCGCCCCACTGATAAACCGGTCGGCACTCCAAACGAGTACAACCAAGCCGACAAGTATCGCAACACTGAAAAGAAACATAAAATATTTATTTAATATTCAATATGATACAAAAGCCAGGGGCTGAATGAATGTATCTCTTGACTGTCATTAGCTGGCTATTGATCGGCTACTGGGGAGCTGAGGGCAAAGATAATAACAGAAAGACACAGCGATTGGCTTGACAAGAATCTTAGTATATTAGATAATTCATACATACTGATGCATTGAGCGTCAGTATTCCTCCTTTGGTGGTAAATATAGATTCAGCGCGACATCCCCCTGTCGCGCTTTTTTTTGCCGCACGCCCGGTCATCGTCGAGAACCGACACGCCTTCGACTCAGGCCTAAATATCATGGATTAGGTCTTGTCTCCCATTCCTGGATCATGTAATATCCGCCGTCTTTTTCAAGGCATTTTTAGTTCTCCATCGGAGCGACATCGGATGACTACTGTAAGCGCGAAGCCGGCAGAGGTACGCCGCAATTGGTATCTCGTGGATGCAACAGACAAGACCCTGGGTCGTCTGTCCACGGAAATTGCCCGTCACCTGCGCGGTAAACATAAACCGGAATATACACCTCACGTCGATACCGGCGACTATATCGTCGTTGTCAACGCCGAAAAGATCCGTGTAACCGGTAACAAACTGAGCGACAAGATGTACCATCATCACACCGGTTTCATCGGCAATCTGAAATCCATCAATCTGGAGAAGCTGCTGCAGAAGGCCCCGGAACGCGCCATAGAACACGCGGTCAAGGGCATGATGCCGAAAAACCCGCTGGGCCGCGCCATGTTGAAAAAACTGCGCGTCTTCGCCGGTCCCGAGCACACCCATCAGGCCCAGCAGCCCCAGCCGCTGGACATCTGATCACTTAAATTAGAGTAACGAACATGGCAGACAAGCATATCACCACAGGACGCCGTAAAAGTTCAACCGCCCGCGTCTTCCTGACCGCAGGCAGCGGCAATATCGTGGTCAACAACCGTCCCCTTGACGAGTACTTCGGCCGGGAGACAGCCCGCATGGTGGTTCGCCAACCACTGGATGCCACCGAAACCCGTGACAAGGTCGATATCAAAGTGACGGTCAACGGCGGCGGCACCACCGGCCAGGCAGGCGCCATTCGCCACGGCATCTCGCGCGCCCTGGATGCCTACGACGAGTCCCTGCACGGCACTCTGCGCAGAGCCGGCTTCCTGACCCGCGACGCCCGCGCCGTGGAACGTAAGAAGGTCGGTCTGCACAAGGCCCGCAAACGTCCTCAATACTCCAAACGCTAAGCCTGACTCTCACGAGCCTGCAACTGGGGATTCGTCTAACGGCAGGACACCGGACTCTGACTCCGTATGTGGAGGTTCGAATCCTCCATCCCCAGCCAACAGCATATTAAAGCCCACGCTATGTGGGCTTTTTTTACTGTCACTACAAAGCTGCCCGGATGGAGGATTAGAACCGATAAGAGGTTCGACGTCTGAGCAACGCGAAGACGAACAGCACAAGCTGGCCCCGTAGGGGTGAGACCCGACGGGCCGAATAATCCTCCATCCCCAGCCAACAGCATATTAAAGCCCACGCTATGTGGGCTTTTTTTACTGTCACTACAAAGCTGCCCGGATGGAGGGTTAGAACCGATAAGAGGTTCGACGTCTGAGCAACGCGAAGACGAACAGCACAAGCTGGCCCCGTAGGGGTGAGGCCCAACGGGCCGAATAATCCTCCATCCCCAGCCAATACAAAACCCGCCATGTGCGGGTTTTTTGGTGCCTGTAACAGAATCCTCTAGATGGAGGATGAGAAGCTCCACCGAGGTTCACTATAAGGTTAGGTCAAGCTAACCTCATGAGCTTTATCACTAGGGCCTGTTAACACTAATCCAATCGGCCCTGCTGGGACTATTTTTTTGTCCAGCAAGGCAGAATGAGCGAGGTGTAGTTACGCTACATGAGCGAATGATAACGCCGCTGGGCGGAAAAATAGTCCCAGCCCTTCGGGTTGCGCCTGAAAAAGCGCCACTCGGCGTTGCTTGTCGTTCATTTGGAGTGACCAAACCTCTCTCCTCGCGCCTTGATTGGCGTTTTTTCAGGCACAACAGGGCCGATTGGATTAGTGTTAACAGGCCCTAGATCACTCCCACCACAGACGGACAGAATGATCAGAATTATAGCGAAGAGCTTAAACCCGCCAGGATTCCCATTAATATATTCCCTTTCTTGCAGGGCGGGTCAGCAAGGGCGCTCAGCAGGTAATCACCATTGACCTAAACCGCCGGCGCCCTGATTTTGCAACCTAGCTCTTAGTAGAGATAAACCGCCCCGGCGTATGGACTGGTATCATCTTCCTGATCGGCGCTATCCCCCGAATTCTCGAATGGGGCGCCCACAACCAGGGTTGTTCCATCACTGGAGATGCTCAGGCTATCGCCGAACTCATCGTTTAATTCGGGACAGAATGAACAACCCGGCTGTGGCCATCCCGCATCCGTATTCGAGGCCTTGACATAGGAGTGCTGAAACCAGCCGGTGTCGCCGCGTGTAAACATGTAGACCGCACCTGGCGGAGAGGTCGCGCTGTCGTCTGCCTGGTTGCGGTTGACGCCCTGACCGACAGAGTCCTCAAAAGCCGCGCTCACGGCCAGGCTGTCCCCGTCCCCGGAAAGGGCCACTGTATTGCCAAAACCGTCGTTCGGATCGGCATTCGATGCCTTGAAGTATGCGGTTTGCGTCCATACATTGGCCTGACGCTCGAACAGATAGGCCGCACCGGAGTTCTCCCTGCCATTGTTGGAGAAGCTGCCATTGACTCCGATGGCCGATGAATCCTCTTTCCAGACACCCACGGCCAGGGTATTGCCGTCCGCGGAGATTGACACGTCGTTGCCGAATTCATCACCGCTGTCGGTTGCCGATGCCTTGAGATAGGCCTGCTGCGTCCAGCTAGCGCCGTCATAAGCGAATACATAGGCCGCACCGGCTCCCCGCGCGTCATTGTTTGTTTGATCGCCATTAATGCCGGTTGCGGATGAGTCTTCTCCCGGAGCGCCGATTGCAAGCGTCGAGCCGTTACCGGAGAGTTCCAGGGCGGCGCCGAACTCGTCCGGACCCTCGCCGCTGGTTACCTCGAGGGTCGCCTGCTGAGCCCAACCACTGCTACCCTGGTCGAACACGAAGACACCTCCACCGCTGACCGCCAGCCTCGTCCCGCTGCTGGAGAGTGATACCTGTTTACCGAAATTGGCGCCTGACACAGGTGCGGATGCCTTGATATAGGCCTGCTGGGCCCACGCCGAGCCGGAAAGGTTGAAGACATACACCGCTCCGGATCTCGACAAGGAGTTATCTGCCTGGTTGCCGTCGACGCCCGAAGCGGCCGAATCCTCGAATAGCGCACCGACGGCCAGTGTCTGTCCATCATCAGAGAGCGACACGGCAGAACCGAATTTGTCACCGGCCTCGGCGTTGGACGCCTTGATGTATGTCTGTTGACTCCAACTGTCGCCATCTCGACTAAACAGATAGACTGCGCCGGAACTCGTTGCCATCTCGGTATCGACGACCGGGTCACCATCAATCCCTGTCGCTGTGGAATCCTCTTCAGGCGCGCCTATCGCCAGTGTTGAGCCATCACCGGAAATTGCGACACTGCTGCCGAACTGATCCTCTGAGCCGATGAATGAGGGTTTGAGATAGCCGATCACATCCAGTATCAGCGAGAAGGCTGTGACAGGTGTCGAATCGGCGCAATCCTCACTGGCGCTGCAGGCCTGAACCATGTAGCTGGCATTCACCCAGTCGGTCAGATGGACAGAGATCACCGCGTCCACAGTGGTTGCGGTGATGTTGTCACCCACTTGGCTGAAGCCGGAGATCCCATCCGGATTGTACAGCAACCGGTAGTGATCAACCCCCACGTCGTTCCAGCTGAAGCGCAACAGCTTGGGCCCCGCCACGCTGACACTCGCGGTGAGATCCGCGTCGGGCGGGCAGCTGATCTGGACGTCGGTTACAGTGGCCCCGTTAAGCGTTCCAGTCCCATTCACCACTGTACACGTCTGGCCAGTGGGTTGGGTGGCGATCGTCACCGTATAGGTATTGCCATCTTCCAGTTGGGTGGTAAAACTGAATTCACCGCTGGCCGTGATCGTAAGATCGTCACCGCCGTTGTTTTGCAACACCAGGCCATCACCCGCCAGACCGCTGACGCTGCCGCCAATGCTGAAGAATCCGGTATTGTCGGTACATGTGATGGTGATATTGGTGACGTCAGCAGCGGCAATTGTACCGCCGCCATTAGCCACCGCACAGCTTTGCTCGGCGGGCTGGGTAGCGATGGTTACCGCGTATGTGCTGCCGTCGCTCAGCTCAACGGTAAAACTGAAACTGCCGTCACTGTTTGGCGACAGATCATCACCACCATTATTCCGCAATACCAGTCCGCTGCCCGTCAGCCCCGTAATGGTGCCGCTTATTGTATAGGTGGTTCCCGTCGTGTCTCCATCATCACTACTGCTACCACCACCGCCGCCGCCGCAGGCGGTCAGCAACAACAGCTGCATTAAAATCACTACTTTGGCCGCCCATATCAGATATCGATTCATACCAGGTTCCTGTATCCGTTTTAACTGTACGGTCTTGACGATAAGACCATATATTGCATCGTCAACTATCTCAGTAACTTGATACGTTTTCTACGATAGGTGGGTGGTAAATGATCTGAATAGTGGTGCCGTCGGGATCGAAACAGTAAAAACTGCGAGCTCCGTCACGGTGTGTGCGCGGCGCATTGCGCATCCTCACCCCGGCCGCCAGAAGATAGTCGTACCAGGCATCCACCTGATCGGGATCGGAGAGGAAGAAACCGATGTGGTCGAGGCGTTGTGCAGCCTCGTCCAGATACTCCGCCGCTGTCTTGTGCAGGGCAAGGTTGTCCGATCCCGATGTAAGATAGAGATTGTCCTGGTCCGGCCGCCATTCGACCTCCATTCCCAGCAGCTCGACGTAGAAGTGCTCGCTGGCGGCCATGTCCCTGATATTCAGGGCGACATGGCGCATGCCGAGATGTTGCGACGGCTGTTTCATGAGAGTACCTCGTTCAGGGCCCGTTCCCAGGTCTCCCGGTCGCAGGCGCGTTGCACCACCAACGGCAGGGCCACTGCACCATGGGCCAGTAACTCTTCGTGTAACGAACGGAGCGTGGACCCCGGCCTTTGCTCGAGCTGTCGCTGGCAGAGATGTTCAATCAATTCGGCCCCCAACAGGGCCATGAAGGCGTCCGTCGGGCGCCTTGAGATCGCCGTCAGGCTGACTTCCGCCCAGCAGGGTATGTCTGAAAGCCGTTTCAGCCGTTCCAGAGCCTGACGGCTGTTGATCTCACCGGCATGAAACTCCAGGTCTATCGTTGCCTGTTCGGCCAGGGCCAGACGTCTCTGATAGAGCGACAGACGATCATTTTCGGTAAAGTAACCGCGCTCCTCCAGGATTCGGCTCATGTAGTGGGCCCACCCCCTTTTGAAAGCGGCGGAGGGGTTGATCTGACGCACCAGACTGTGTGCCGAGACCCCACCGGCCCAAGCCAGATAGTGACGCCCCGCCCAACTGCTGTAGAGATTGCGCATTCGAATGGCGGAACGGCTCTCGCCACCCCCGACCTGCTGATCATGGGGTATCAGAAAGACCCCTCCCTGCTGCGTGCGCAGATAGCTGCCGCAATCAGGTTGCCTGAAGCAGCTGTCGGTAATGCGGAATGCCAGAGGCTGTGGGGAGTCGGGCAGGATTTCGAGCCGCTGCAGGAATGACCTTAGACCAGCCGCCTCCTCCCGATAGGCCTGCAATCTGTAGTCACCGTTGAGCTGCTTGCCGTTGTCCTGTTTTACAGCCTGCAGCGATATCCCCTGCCGTTCCAGCTCTTCGTAGGTCTGGTGCAATCGCCTGCGGGCATAGGCCAGGGCATCTTCTACCGGGATATCGATCTGATCGCGGTGACGCAACAGCCAGGCGAGCAGTTCCTTTCCGCAATCGGCGGTTCCCGAGGCTGACGGGGTCAGATCTTTGATCATCGCCAGCTTGAAATCATCCACGGCTTCCGCTGCCTGGCTGCTGAGGGACTGCAAACGTCCCTTGTCGGCACAGCATTCATGGGTCTGCGGAAGATCCCTGCCAAGCCGTTTCAGCCAGGGCACGCCCTTCTCCGCTGTCTCCAGGGCATCGGCCAACCACAGAGTGGAGACCAGTCCCGGAAGCTCTCCCAGCCGCCCTCTGGCATCCCGCAGGTAGTTGGGGGTCTTCTCCAATACTCCCATCAGGGCTTCGCACAACTTCTCCGGCTGGCGCACTACCAACTCCTGGAGCAGATGCAATGGGAGATAGCGGGCGGGATCCCGATGGCGCCAGTCGTGCTCGAGCAGCAAACGGTGCTCAACCATTGCGGTACCGTAGATCAGCTGCAGATCAAGCTGACGATCGGCATCCAGGGCATCATAGTCCAGTTCCTTGAGGCTCACCAGGAGATTACTGATCAGGCTTGCCAGCGCCCCCATATCGTCGTCCCCATCGGCTGCCAGCAGCCCCTCGTAGCCCGGCACCGATGCATAGACAGCCGCCACCGGATGAAAACGGAACCACACCCTGTAGTAGTCTGCGATCAGACTGTCAAAGGCGGCGGCCTCATTGCTCATCGCGGATCTCATAGTCGTGGGTGATCTCAGCGCTCTTTCCAAGCATCAGGGATGCGGAACAGTATTTCTCAGCACTTAGCGAGATGGCGCGGGCCACGTGTTTTTCGCTAAGCCCCTTGCCGGAAACGATGAAATGGGCATGGATTCGGGTGAATACCTTGGGATCCTGCTGTGCCCGCTCTGCTTCGAGCTCCACCACGCAACGGGTCACCTGTTGGCGGGATTTGCGTAAAATCGACAACACATCGAATTCGGCACACCCCCCCATGCCAAGCAGCAGCATTTCCATCGGCCTGACGCCCAGATTGCGGCCACCATGCTCTGGCGGACCGTCCATCACAATCCCATGACCACTCCCGGACTCCCCCATCATCACAGAATCCTCCACCCATACGACCCGTGCTTTCATCAGCTGCTCCAGTTATCCACCCCGAAGCCAGCAAAGATGTGACACCGGGGATAGATGATTAGTATGAATTGCGTTAAATTAATGAACTATTGTTTTTGTTAAACTATGCGTCTATTGAATATACTGAAGGTTATACATTCGACAAGTTGAAAAGGGTTGCTAAACTAGATCCTAAACTCTTTTTAGAGACGACGACAATAAAACTACGGAAGAGGGCTCAGATTTTACTGCGATGTAGATCACCTGAACCTGCCGACAGGCAGATAGCTGGATCATTCTGCAGGCTGATCTCTCCCCACAACAGCTAAGAGTCCCAAGATCATGACGATCATAAAACCGCCACCGCAGGAACCTGAGTATCTTCAGCGATTCCTCTCCTTTTGTCATCGCCGACGTTACCCCAAGAATACCGAGATTATTCATATCGGTGATCCGGCGGATATCCTCTATTACATCACGGAAGGCTCGGTAGCTGTCTACATCGAAGATGAAGACGGTCGGGAGATTATCCTCACCTACCTCAACAAAGGACAATTTGTCGGCGAGATGGGTCTTTTCATCCCCGAACCCAAGCGCAGTGTGATGGTTCGCACGCGAACATCCTGTCAGATAGCGGAGATCAGCTATCAGCGACTGGAACAGCTCTTCAACCACGATCTCAAGGATTATACCAAAGACATCCTGTATGCCATGGGGGCGCAGCTGTCACAGCGTCTTAATCAGACCAGCAACAAGGTCGGGCATCTGGCCTTTTTCGATGTGACCGGTCGTATCGCCAGAACGCTGCTCGATCTGTGCAAGGAGCCGGACGCCATGACCCATCCCGACGGTATGCAGATCCGTATTACCCGTCAGGAGATCGGCCGTATTGTCGGCTGTTCCCGTGAGATGGCAGGCAGGGTACTGAAGAACCTGGAAGAGCAGGGGCTGATCAGCGTAAAGGGCAAGACCATCGTCGTCTTCGGCACCCGCTGAACACGGGTTCCACAAATCCCCCGGCTGCCCAAGTACCCGCTGCCGGGGCGGCGGATGCCGCATACCAATCCCGACCCGCGCGCCTCATTCAGCATTTCCGGCGACAGTCCGATGTCGCGGACAACTGAGCAGATGATCGTTCACCATCCCCACTGCCTGCATAAAGGCATAGCAGATCGTGCTGCCGACAAAACGAAATCCGCGTCGTTTGAGCTCCTTACTCATCGTATCGGAAAGAGGTGTGGAAGCCGGCACCTGCTGCAGGCTGCGCCAACGGTTGTGGATCGGCTCACCATCCACGAATGACCAGAGCAGCCTGACCAATCCCTCCCCCGACTCCAGTTCCAACACGGCTCTGGCGTTATCGATCGTCGAAGCCACTTTGAGCCGGTTACGCACGATACCTGGATCAGCGAGTAACCTCGCCACGTCTCCGTCGTCATAGCAAGCAATCCGCTCCACGTCAAAATCATGAAAGGCGCGACGATACCCCTCACGTTTACGCAGGATGGTCAACCAGGAGAGGCCGGCCTGGGCCCCCTCCAAAACAAGCATTTCGAAAAGGTGGCGCGGATCATGGGAGGGGACACCCCACTCCACATCGTGATATTGCATATATTCTTCATTCCCCAGACACCATGGACACCGTTTATCGCCACTCATTCCTCTTCTCCGGCATCAGGTCCTATCCAGAAGTGGGGCACATAGGCCACTTCCCACAGGAAACCGTCCGGATCGGCAAAGTAACCGGAGTATCCGCCCCAAAAGGTCTCCTGGGCCGGTTTCACCAGCCGCGCACCGGCGCTCAATGCCTCTGACATTACCCTATCCACCGCCTCCCGGCTGGTTACATTGTGCGCCAGGGTGAAACCGGGAAAACCGGAACCCTGGCCGGAAACATTGGCATCATCCGCCAGGGCCTGTTTCGGATAGAGCGCCAACCAACTACCCTGCAGCTGAAAAAAGGCAACCTCTTGGCTGTCAAAATCGAAGCGTGTTAAACCGAGGGCCTCATAGAACCCGATGGATTGTTTCAGGGCCTTTACCCCCAGAGTGATGAGATTGATTCTTGGTTCCATAGTCACACTACTCCCGGTCGGTGGTTGTCCAGTGAAACCATGTTACTCCACGGCTACTGACACCATTGTGTCAGTATTGCCCATACCATCTGCTCTTCAGTTCGGTGAATTGTTTATCACCGGTTAGTGATTTTTTCATAGTTGGACGCTGACAAAGGTGACTGGCTTGGACCTAACTATAACAAACCATGTCATTTCATCAGGACATCAAGCAGAAACCATACATATGTGCAACCGGATATATGGCAAAGCAGCGTAGCGCTTGTCCATCTGATGACAAGCCAGGAGGCATCCCAGTCTCTCTATGTACGGCGGATCGAGCACTGGCTGACAGCCATATGGCGATCGACAACAGAGATGGGGCAGTCTCTACACTGGATAAAACCGTCAAACAGAAGAAAAGGCAGAAATCGGCCGAATCTGTTACCGACGATTTGGAAGATAGATCGAAAGCCGATAAACGGCGTAAGCGGTAACCGGCGGGAAGGTCTCCTAGGCCGGCCTTACCTGCCGTGCCCAGGTCTTGGCGGTCTTCCTGTAACCTGAGCGTTCCCGGAGCCGCACTCAGGCATCAGCGGTTGCACCCACGGCCAGGAGAAAATCGTTCAGTGTGCGTCCCTCCTTGGGCTTAAAACGGGTAACCGTCTGTAAAATATCCTCTATCCGGTCGAGTCGAAAATGGCGAAACGCACCACGCAGCTCACACCAGGCACCCAAGGTCCATTTCTCACCCCAGTAGAAGAGACAAAGGGGCCAGACAATGCGTTCGGATTTAACACCATCCGCCCTTTGGTATCCCATCTTTACTTTGCATTTAACAGCAATGGCCTGGCGCAATATCGCGACATGCCCCCGTACCCTTTCGGACAGATGCATGTCTGGTACCAGCATGGCCTCATCTTCGAGCACCGGACGCAACCGTTGCGGTACTATTCTTTCTATCTTGCGTCGCACCCGAGCCGCCGCCCCGGCCAGATCACGATCCGACCAGGCCTGCGCCATACGGATACCGAGCAACAGGGCACTCAGCTCCTCGTCATCGAACATCAAGGGCGGCAAGCGAAATCCCTCGCATAGGCGATAGCCGGCACCTGCCGTGCCCTCGATGGGGACACCGGATGCCGACAGGGCGTCGATATCGCGATAGATGGTACGTTGTGATACCTCGAGCATGCGGGCTAGTTCCCGGGCGGTAAGATAGCATTTCGTATCCAGCTCCTGGCTGATGCGAAAAAGGCGGTCGGCGCGACGCATCAGGCAAAGAGTTGAGCCAGCTTCGCCCCCGGATCTTCGGCCCGCATAAAGGCCTCGCCCACCAGAAAGGCGTTTACCTGATGGCTGCGCATCAGGGCCACATCCTCGATTGTCAGAATGCCACTCTCTGTCACCACGATCCTGTCGGGTGGAAGCATGGGCAGCAGCGCCAAAGTGGTGTCGAGACAGACATCGAAGGTCCGAAGATTGCGGTTATTGATACCGATCAGACGGTTGTCCACCCGCAAGGCCCGCTGCAACTCCTCGCCATCATGGACCTCGATCAAGACATCCATGCCCAACTGGTGGGCCAGATCATTCAATCCGTTGAGCTGCCGGTCATCGAGACAGGCGGCGATCAATAGAATACAGTCTGCACCGATCGCCCGCGCCTCATAGACCTGATAGGGATCGATAATAAAATCTTTACGGATAACCGGCAGATTGCAGGCAGCCCGCGCCTGTTGCAGATATTGATCGCTACCTTGAAAGAAGTCGATGTCGGTCAATACAGAGAGGCAGGCAGCCCCGCCTTGAGCATAGCTCTGAGCGATCTGCGCAGGTTCAAAATACTCTCTCAACACACCCTTGCTGGGTGACGCCTTCTTGATCTCGGCGATCACACCCGACTCGCCTGCCGCCAGTTTGCCTGCAATCGCATCCGCAAAACCACGCGGTTCAGTAGCCTGAGATAGCTGCGTCTCCAGCTCGGCGATGGATCGTAGCGATGCCCTTTCACTGATCTCCTGCCGTTTGCGCCGGGTGATCTTCAACAGAATATCGGGAGTGCCGGTCATGATCACTCAAAGCTCTGGGTCAGTACCACCAGGCGATCGAGACGGTTGCGGGCCTCACCGCTGTTAATCGCGTGATTGGCCTTCTCGATACCCGCTTGCAGATTCTCAGCCAGGCCGGCGGTATAGATAGCGGCCCCGGCATTGAACACCACGATATCCCGCGCCGGTCCGGGGCTGTCTTCCAGCACCCCGCGGATCATGGCTAGGCTCCCCGCAGCGTCGTTGACCCGAATGGCATCCAGCGAACTGCGCTGCAGACCGAATTGCTCGGGTTGGATGGTAAAACGCCTGATCTGGCCATCTTTCAACTCCGCCACATCGGTGACATCTCCGATACTGATCTCATCCAGGCCATCATGGGAGTGAACCACCATGACATGCCGACTTCCCAGTCGCTGTAACACCTCCGCCAGTGGTTCAAGCAAGTCGCTGTCGAAAACGCCAAGCAGCTGATTCGGCACCCCCGCGGGATTGGTGAGTGGTCCCAGCACATTGAAGATGGTGCGCACACCCATCTCCTTGCGCGGACCGATGGCGTGCTTCATCGCGCTGTGATGGCCGGGGGCGAACATGAAGCCAACCCCCACTTCACGCACGCACTGTTCCACCTGTTGGGGCGACAAGTCGAGCCTGACGCCTGCGGCCTCAAGCGCATCGGCGCTGCCCGACTTGGAAGAGACCGAACGGTTTCCATGTTTTGCCACATGACAGCCGGCGGCCGCGGCAACAAACATGCAGGCCGTCGAGACATTGAAGGTGCCCGATGCGTCACCGCCCGTACCGACGATATCTACCGTATTCGAAAGATCAGCAATGGAGACACCGGAGGCCAGCTCACGCATCACCGAAGCGGCAGCGGCGATTTCGCTGACAGTCTCCTCTTTCATGCGCAGGCCGACAAGAAATCCTCCGATCTGGGCCGGGGTGGCGTTACCGGTCATGATGTTGCGCATCACGGCAGTCATCTCATCGGCGGCGAGGTCCTGGCGGGCCAGCACTTTTTTTATTGCTTGCTGCATTTCCACGGATCGTCTCCTCTAGGGCCTGTTATCCGGAACCAAGGCATTTTAATAGGATTTCGACTTTAATGAAATCGATAGCCTTGTTGATAATCCACCTCAATACAATCACCAAAGAGATAATTAAGGCGCCCGCCCAGAATGTACTTTTATAAATTTAATGAGGCAGCATTCAGAGAACAACCCAATGCCGGCAACGCATGCCGCGAGAGGTAACCCTTACATATTCAAGATTGTATTCAACTCGATGATCGGACAGGCGCTGGAGGACAAGTGAGGATTTGTTGGCGATAATCCAGCGACTTTACGCGAGCGGTTATAGATTGATCCCAAGCGTTGGCTCTATATTGAGTCAGAATATTGAGAGCAGTTTCGAACATTATACCGGGTTCTGCTTCAGGCTCATTGAGGCCTACCGGATAACAGGTTTCTGAATAATGCCTGATCCTCGTCTGCTTTCACAAGACATCACATGAGCTCACATCGCTTAATAGCTTTCTTGTGTAAATTTCGGCTTTGTTGAGGGCTCAGATCCTAAAGCCGCGAACCACAGAGCGCATGTTCTCAGCCAGCCCGGCAAGATCCTTGGAGAGTTCGGTCATGGCCTCCGCGCTACGGGCATTGGTCTGTGCAGCATCTCCCACTGAATGGATGTTACCGCTGATGTCCTGGGCGACGATGCTCTGTTGATTGGCGGCGGTGGCCACCATCTGGTTGAGGTCGCTGATTTCGGTAATCATCCCCGTGATCTCATTCAACACATCGACAACCTTGCTCGACTGATCGATACCGACCCGCGCCTGGTTGCTGCCCTCATCCATCACCCGGCCCGCCTCATGGGCCCGTCGCTGCAGTTTTTCGATCATCTGATTGATCTCTTCCGTCGATCGTTGGGTGCGGTCCGCCAGGGTTCTGACCTCATCCGCCACCACCGCGAAGCCTCGGCCATGTACACCGGCCCTTGCCGCTTCGATGGCCGCGTTCAGCGCCAATAGATTGGTCTGTTCGGCTATCTCCCTGATGACATCGAGTATCTTGCCGATCGCGTCACTCTCCGATTCCAGGGTCCGGATCGTCTCAGCCGCCGTCTCGACCTCGCCGGCCATGCTGTTGATCATATTCATGGCTTCCCCAACGACCGACCTTCCGGCGGTGGCCGCATCATTCGATTTTCTGGTAGTATCGGCCGCGCTTTCTGCCGTTTTGGCCACCTCGACGATGGAATGGGACATCTCCTCCGAAGCGGTGGCCATCTGCTCGAGTGTGGAGCGCTGTCGACAGATCTCATTACCGACTTCAGCAACGGTTTCCGCCGATTTACAGGCATCCGACGCCAACTGTTTCGCGGTTTCATCCAGGCGTCCGAGCACGGTCCTCAATCCCGCCTGCACCATCACTCCCGCCAACTCCACTGCGCCGACATCGCTCATATTGCCTGTATAGACATACTGCATGATCGGGTTATTCACCAGTCGCCTGGCCCGCGCCGCCGATTGTCTCACTTCGCGGGTCGCAATTGAGGCCACGCCATAGCTGATCACTATGCCGCCCATCCAGCCCAACAGCTGTGGCAACCATGACCAGCCACCGAATAACGAGAAGAGCGCCATCGGCAGGCTGAAGATCAACGCCAGCCAGAAAAACTGACGCAGTGTGCTGCCGGGCCGAAAACGCAGCGCGAAGGGTATGCGGCCTTTGCGCAGGGATGTATAGAGTTTCTCCGCCCGCGCCACCCGTTCACGGCTGGGAGCGACACGTACCGACTGGTAACCCACCTTGGTCTCACCCTCATACACCGACGTCACATAGGCGTCCACCCAGTAATAGCCGCCATCCTTGCTGCGGTTTTTCACAATCCCCATCCAGGACTCATCCCGCTTCAGCGTCTCCCATAGATCGGCGAAGGCCTCTGGCGGCATATCCGGGTGGCGAACGATATTGTGGTTGACGTTCAGCAATTCATCCCGGGAGTACTGACTGATGTCAACAAAGGCCTGATTGGCCTGGGTGATGATACCTTTAAGGTCGGTGGTCGATATGAGTTCAGCGTCCGATGCTACCGAGGATTCCTGATCCTTGATCGGTAGATTGATTTTCATTGCGGTAGGTGCCTTTAAAGACAGATTAAACTACAACGTGTATCGGCCGGATAGACTTTAACTGAAGGACTTTCTGGCACAATGAGGGTAAATAGTCACTATTGTCCTGAACTGTAACAATCGGGTCTTGCACGACAGATGCCGTTTTATTCGCATATCGGGTAATTGGTCGGCAGTCTCTACCGCTGCCTACCGCAAAAAGTACGATAAAAATCCCATTTATTAAAGAACAACATAAAATGCACGCATTACAAATCGGAATGCTCCTTCTATTTAACATTTTATAACTCAAGCAAAGTTCAAATTAGCCGAAACAACCATTGCGACAATACCACTGTTTTTATGGTACTACTCCAGTGAAATGATTAAACAGATTACCACGCAACAAATCAGACCGGGCATGTATGTCCATAAACTGGATTGCTCATGGCTGGATCACCCTTTCGCAAGAAATAGCTTCCTCATCAAAGATATGGATGATGTACGTAAATTGCGTGGCGTAAAATTCAGTCAAATTTTGATTGATACGGAGAAGGGCCTTGACGTCGATGTGCGGATTGCAACCCAGGCCTCGGATCCACAGCCGGAAGAGACGGTTGAAAAAGAGGTTAAATGTCCGAAAGACAGGCAGAAACGTATTTCGGTGGCGGAGGAGCGGCAGCGGGCTGGTGCGGTCAAGCAAGAGGCCGAGCGTGTGATCACAGGGATCATGGCGGACATCAAGCTGGGTAAAAGGATCGATGCTGAACGCGTGTCACCGGTCGTGGAGCATATGATGGGATCAGTATTCCGCAACGAAGACGCCCTGCTGGGATTGACCCGCATCCGTCAGATGGACAAGTACACCTTTGAACATTCGGTGAGCGTATCGGTATTGTTAATCGCATTTGCGAAACAACTTGGGTTGGAAGAGTCGATTATTCGGGATTTGGGCATTGGCGGGTTATTGCACGATATCGGTAAAATGCGTGTTCCCGATAAGATCCTGAATAAACCGGGGCGTCTGAACGATGAAGAGTTCGCGGTCATACGTGAACATGTGAATCATGGTCACGGCCTGGTTGACGGCGTGGAAACGATATCCGCCACCGCGCTGGAAGTCGTGACGCAGCACCATGAGCGCATCGACGGCAGCGGCTATCCATGCAAACTGCAAGGTCATGAGACCAGTTTAAATGGAAAAATGGCTGCCGTGGTGGATGTCTATGACGCCATTACAAGCGATCGCGTCTACCATAAAGGACAACTGCCAAGCGTGGTGCTGAAACGCATGATAGAGTGGAGCGGTTCCCATTTCGATCCAAAGTTGGTGCAGCACTTTATTCAATGTGTCGGCATCTATCCGGTGGGCTCAGTGGTGGCGTTGGAAAGCGAGCGCCTGGCGATCGTGATCCAGTCGCCCGAGGAAGGCCTATTGGAGCCCCTGGTCAACATGGTTTACGACCTTCGCAAACGCCGCTTTATCACACCCCGGCTACTCGATCTGGCAAACCAGCCGGAGGGCGAAAAGGATCGCATACTGCGCCTGGAATCTGCTGAGAGTTACGGCATTCGGCCTGAAGTGTTCATGCAATAATCTACAGCATAGGATGGCGGATAAAGAAGGAGTATTGCCTTAAAGGGATGCGCCCCGAAGGAAACGCCCTTGGGGTTCGTTGTCGGGGCGGCGAGCCGCACACCACACCCAGAACATCATTTGCGTCTTTTTGCGTTTATTTGCGGACTTTAAAAACCTAACGTCCCTCGACGAAGTTGCGTAGCAGGTCATGCCCATAACGGGTGAGGATGGATTCGGGGTGAAACTGCACCCCCTGGATTGCCAGTTCCTTATGCCGTACACCCATGATCTCATCCATCTCACCCTCATTCTCTGTCCAGGCCGTTATCTCCAGGCACGCGGGCAGGCTCTCCTTCTCGATCACCAGGGAGTGGTAGCGTGTCGCTTGGAAGGGATTTTCCAGTCCGCTGAAGACGCCTGCCCGGGCATGCAAAATGGGAGATGTCTTGCCGTGCATCACCTCCCGCGCGTGCACGATCTTGCCGCCGAAGGCCTGGCCAATGGATTGATGGCCAAGACAGACACCCAGGATCGGTATGCGTCCGGCATAGGCACGGATGGTCTCCACGGAGATGCCGGCCTCATTGGGTGTACAGGGCCCGGGAGAGATGACGATATGGTCGGGGGCGATGGCTTCGATCTGCCCTACCGTAATCTCATCGTTGCGCACCACCCTGACCTCGACACCGAGTTCACCCAGATACTGCACCAGGTTATAGGTGAAAGAGTCGTAATTATCGATCATCAACAACATGATTACGCCTCCTCATCACAGGCATGCCGATCCAGCCCAGCCTCTGCCAGAGCCACCGCGCGGAACACCGCCCGCCCTTTGTTCATGGTCTCCTTCCACTCCAGTTCGGGGATGGAGTCTGCAACCACCCCCGCACCGGCCTGGATGTGCAGGGTCTCGTCTTTGATGACCGCGGTCCTGATGGCGATGGCCGTATCCATATTGCCGTTCCACGAGAGATAACCGACCGCGCCGGAATAGATGCCCCGCTTCACCGGCTCCAGCTCATCGATGATCTCCATGGCGCGGATCTTCGGTGCCCCACTTACCGTACCGGCGGGAAAGGTGGCCCGCAGGACATCGATGGCACTCATACCGTCACGCAACTCTCCGATGACGTTGGAGACGATATGCATGACATGGGAGTAACGTTCGACGATCATCTTGTCGGTCAACTCCACACTTCCGATCTTCGCCACGCGACCGGTGTCGTTGCGTCCGAGGTCGATCAGCATCAGGTGTTCCGCCAGCTCCTTGGGATCCGCCAGCAGCTCAGCCTCCAGGGCCTTGTCCTCCTCTTCCGTATGTCCCCGCCGGCGGGTACCCGCGATGGGGCGTACCGTTACCACCCCATCCTCGAGACGGGTGAGGATCTCCGGCGAGGAGCCTACGATATGAAAACCGTCAAGATTGAGGTAGTACATGTAGGGTGAAGGATTGAGTCCACGCAAGGCCCGATAGAGGTCGATGGGCGGAGCCTGAAACGGGATGGAAAGACGCTGCGAGACGACCACCTGCATACAGTCACCCTCAAGGATATACTCCTTGATCCGTTCCACCGCCTGTTTGTAGCCCTGTTCGGTAAACCCGGAGACGAAATCGGACTCATTGACCATTCTTTCAGGACCGCAACTCTCCCGGGGTACGGGCTGCCTCATGGCGTATACCAACTCGCGGATCCTCGATTCGGCCAACGCCAGAGTGCCTCCCTGGGTGGGATCCACATGCACAATGACGAACATCCGCCCCGACAGGTTGTCGAATACCACCACTTCGTCCGAAACCATCAACAGAATATCGGGCGTCCCGAGTTGATCGGGATTGGGGCAATCGGCCAGTTTGGGTTCTATGTAACGGATGATGTCATATCCGAAATAGCCCACCAAACCACCATTGAAACGAGGTAAATCCTCCAGCTCGGCGGCCTTGAAGCGTTGCTGGAAGGACTCGATCCAGGCCAATGGATCATCCACCTGGTGGGATTCAATCACTTCGCCGTCGCTCACCACCTCGATCTGCAGGCCGTCAATCCTGACATGGGTACGGCATGGCAGGCCGATGATGGAGTAGCGCCCCCACTTCTCCCCGCCATGCACCGACTCAAATAGATACGAGTAGGGGCCATTGGCCAGCTTCATATAGACACTTAGGGGGGTATCGAGGTCCGCCAGGACCTCGCAGACGACGGGAATGCGATTATAGCCCTGTTGCGCCAGGGCGGCGAACTGTTGGGGGGTCATTTTCCTCTCCACACAAAAGACCAGACGACGGGATTTAACGGGTTGGTTCTGGAATCACCAACGCCATCGCGCGCCATACATTAAGGTCGTGTTGTGTGAAAGCAGGGTCATTTCGTATTGTTTACCGTCAATAGTTGCTGCTAACCATAATCAAAACTTAGGCAGGTCTCAAGCGGCATTTTCCAACAATGCACTGATCTCGGCCAATGAGTCGAGCACGGCATCCGGGTTATAGTGCCGGATATCCTCGCCATGGTTGTAACCGTAACTCATGCAGACAATCTGAAAACCGGCGGCACGGGCCGCTTTCACATCGCTCTGTGAATCACCCACCATCAGTGAGGCGGTCGGGTCAGCCGACAGTTGTTCGGCTGCATGCAGCAGCGGCATCGGATCGGGCTTCTTCTTCGGCAGCGTATCGCCGGCAATGACTATCTCAAAATCGTCATGAACACCCAGATCCCGCAGTAGCGGCAGGGTGAACTGGGCTGCCTTGTTGGTCACACAGCCGAGGCGAAAGCCTTTTCTCTTCAAATAGTCCAGACCTTCGCGAATTCCCGGATAGAGCACTGAACGCTTACTCGTGTTTTCAGCATAGAGATCGAGAAAGAGGGGATAGGCGCGCTCATAGTCGGCTTCGTCCGGTTCACCGTCAAGCTGGCCGATGAGGGCTCGGCGCACCAGGCGCTCCACCCCATTACCGACCCAGTCCCGCACTTTTGTTTCACCGTGGCGCGGTCGACCCAGCCGACCCATCATCTCATCCACGCAATAGGCCAGATCAGGCACGCTGTCGACCAGGGTGCCGTCCACGTCGATGAGGATCATTTCGGGTTTCTTAATCATGACTGCATGTTCTCAATCGGAGGCTGTAAAAGGTCCGCGAATGGAGAGTTATTGATCGTTTATGGGTAGGGTGCGGCTTGCCGCACCGTGCACGGTTGAACCGACCTATCAATGGTGCGTCAAGCCGCACCCTACATGTCTGATTAGTAACATCGTCAAAAACATTTGCGTTTATTCGCGTTCACTTGCGGACTCATCATTCATTCAAACAAATCAAACCTTGGCCAATTCCGCCTTCATTTTTCCGACGATGGTATCGTAACGGTTGGCATCGCCCGCTTCGGGAAAGCCGAAAATCCCCGATCCCGCCACGAAGGTGTCGGCTCCGGCGGCCTTGATCTCGGCGATATTGTCGACCTTGACGCCGCCATCGATCTCGAGGCGGATATCCAAGCCTGAATCATCGATCAGTTTGCGGCACTGGCGTAGTTTATCCATGGTGGCGGGAATAAAGCTCTGACCGCCGAATCCCGGGTTGACCGACATCAGCAGAATCATGTCGACCTTATCGAGCACATAGTCGAGATGGGACAGGGGAGTAGCCGGATTGAACACCAGACCCGATTTACAACCCTCGCTGCGTATCAACTGCAGACTGCGGTCGATATGCTCGGAGGCCTCCGGGTGGAAGGTGATGTAAGTGGCCCCGGCCTTGGCGAAATCGGGGATGATGCGGTCTACAGGCTTGACCATCATATGGACATCGATATCGGCTGTGACGCCATGTTTGCGTAGGGCCTCGCAGACCAGCGGACCGATGGTCAGGTTCGGCACATAATGGTTGTCCATGACGTCAAAATGAACGATCTCAGCACCTGATGCGAGGACGCTATCCACCTCTTCACCCAACTTGGCGAAATCCGCTGACAATATTGACGGTGCGATCTTATCGGATTGACGGGCCATGTTTTTCATCTCCTACTGTTCTGCCGGCTGTGGCCTGGGAAACCCATTTTCTCGCCACATTACCAAAAAAAGGAGGCCACTTTACCCCAAAGCGCCACCATTTTCAGCTATCCCCTTTGTAGGGCATTACCCACAGCCGGCAATCGCAGTCGGCAGAACTCTGCAATCAAGCATGCTTCTGACGGACCCATGGCTATTCAACCTTTAGCGAGGGTACACTAAGATCGTTGTAAGGCCTAAGGAATTCCATGTGAATCGCTACCTTTGCACAACCAAGCTGAGACGAAGAAGAATCACCCCTGTTCCAATTCACCAGCTGTTCCTGCTGCTGCTTATCGGCATGGCGGAAATATCGCTTGCCGCCAATCTGAGCCGTGAACAGCGAGTTTCGGAAGCGCTGGAGGCGGCGCTCTCTGAAGGCAGTCCGGTATGGCTTGAAGCCGAATCAGTGCGCTTTCTGGCGATTCACAGGGAGACGTCCTCGGTAAAACGCCTTGGCAGTGCCGTTTTGTTACATGACAGAGGCTCCCATGCCGATTGGCACGAAGTCATCAATCCCTTAAGACGCCACCTGGCTGAAAGGGGTTGGGATACCCTATCGATTCAAACACCGATCACTGACGATCCGTCTGACCCTGTGACCATTCAGTCATTGATCGAACTGAGTCTGCCGCGCATCCAGGCCGCCATCGATTTCCTGACTGAGCAACAAACCGGCGAGACGGTCCTGATAGGACATGGACTGGGCGCCGGGATGGCCATGAACTTTGTGACTCAGCCAGGCAACCGGATTGGGGCGATTGCCGCCATCGGAGTGGCAATGTCCGCCGATGATGAGCAGGATCCGGCGTTTTTGGCCATCAAGGGGGCGGAAACAGCGATACTCGATCTCTATGGCAGCCGTGACCATCCCTCTGTGGTCGACAGTGCACCACTGCGCCGCGCCATTGCCGTAAGGAATGGACGAAAAAAATACCGTCAGGTTGAAGTATCCGGCGCCGATCACTTTTTCAGCGGCATGCAGGAGGAGTTAGGCTATCGTATCGCTGCATGGTTAAGACAGGCTGTGCGCCAATAGCAACCTACTCAACATCCATCAATGCCTTGATCCGTCTGACATAGAAGCGGGTCTCACCGGGGGCATAGTACTCAACCTGACGCCATGCCTTGATCTCTCCATGTTCCTTCCTGGCTCTTTTATAGGCCTTGAGCACATTGCCGTAGCCGGCATTGTAGCTGGCCAGGGCGAAAGCCAGCCGTTGTTCCGTCGGCAAACCCTTTTTCCACTTCCGATAGAGTTTGCGATCATAGTAGATCCCAGCAGCGATATTCCACCGGGGTTCGTTGATCAGGGTAAAGTGAGGATTGTCTTCCTTAATTTCTTCATAAGTGGCCGGCAGAATCTGCATGATGCCCTTTGCGCCAGCCGGGCTTTTGGCAGTCGGTTTCAAACCGGACTCGGCGATCGCCTGAGCCTTGAACCAGTACCAGTCGATATGCGGTCCAAAATAGTGTTTGGTGTATTTTCGAAAATAGTTGTCGTATTCACGGCTCCAGTGGTTATCCTTGACGAGCTTGAGTGCTCCGGCAAAGGCCAGGCCAGGCAGCAAAACCAGCAACAGCAACCAGCGTGGGGGCGACATGGTGTGTCCGGATCTATTGAATCACAGTTGAGCGGCCTTAATTCAAACCTAGCCCTATCACCAAACCGAGTGCGGTACCGATACCGATGAAGATGCCCATGATCATAATCCCAACGGCTATATTCCCCTTCTGCAGCTCATCCGGAATACTGAAATTCACAATATGACTATAGACTTTGCAGCCGAACCACATAAAGAAAATGGTTAGCGCGCCACCAAAGATCACATAGATGAAGTTGAGAAGAATCGGGTCAATGGAATCGGTCATATCTCTCCTCCTTTAACTGTTAAGCCATGCCTCTGGCCTGTTTTACGCGTTCATAGGCTTTTTTGATCTCATCCGTCTTTTGTGCCGCCATTTTCATCATCTCCTCGGGAAGTCCCTTGGAGACCAGTTTGTCAGGATGGTGTTGACTGATCAGCCGTCGATAGGCCCGCTTGACCTCCTTATCCGTCGCCTCCGGTGTAATGTTCAGGATGTCGTAGGCATCCTTAACGGAAAGCCCCTGCGTCCTTGATGGTGCTCTATCACCCCTGCCGGTACCGGCATAGTGAGACTGGGCGCGTATCATGCGTTCCAGTCTTCTGAAGGTAAATTCGGAAACATTCAGCAGTGAACAGATATGCAGCAACAATGCCTCTTCAGCCCTGTCCATACGGTTGTCTGCATAGGCTGCCTGGATCTGGATCTCGAGAAACATCTGTATCAGGGTTTGACGACGATGGCACTCCAGTCGAAACTGCTCCACCACTTCGTCCAGAGGAAAGCCTTCCGCTTTACCTTCATTGAACAGACGGATCGCTGTCTTACGCATTTCGCTCGACAGCGACATCTGCGCCATGAGGGCTTCGGCCAGCTTGATCTCATCCGGGGAGACACGACCGTCAGCTTTGGCCAGATGCCCCATAACGGAAAAAGTGGCTGTGAAGAAGGCTGTCTGAACCCGTTCCTGATCACCCGGCCCCCAGCTTATCTGCTCGTCAGGCAGCCCCTGCAGGCCCTTATCGAAACGATGACCAAGGGCGGCACCCAGTACCGCGCCCAAGGGTCCACCCAGCATGAAACCGAACGCACCACCTACCAGTTTACCCCACCAACTCAAAGGCTTACCTCTATACTACAGCTACTGAAGAAATCAAAGCGTCACTATACCTCAACGCAACGCTATTTTCCGTGGATATATTGCTCATCGCTGAAGGAGTAAACCCAGGTCGGACAGAACACCACCATCAGGGTGATCACCCAGCCGTTGACCAGGGCTTCCGGGAAAAACATCAGGGGGAAGAAGGGCATCACTGTGACTTCCAGTTCCGCCATGGTATAGGCGCCACTGAGAACCAGTAGCTGCATCGCCAGATAGCCACTGGCATAGCCAACCAGCCAGGCGGTAAAAAAGCCGTTACCCAGGACATACACAAAGAACTGCCTGGGCAGCCAACTGCGTACCAATACCAGGGAAATTTGCGAAAGGGTGATCGGAACCAATGCCACGGTCAGAAAGCTGACTACATAACCCTGCCACCCGATGCCCGCATTCAGACAGACGGCCAATAGGGCGATACTGGCCATAATGATGGCCATAGACCATCCGAACATCAGGGTTATCACTGTAGCGCCAAGCAGGTGGAATGAGATCCCCGGTTGCAGATGGGCACGAATATGCCAGAGCACAATCAGAGCAACGATTGCGCCAAGAAAGACATGCAGCTGCCCGTCGCGGGCAAGTCGCCCCCAGGGCGCCAGGCGCAGCGCAACAACGAGCACCACACCATACAGGCCGGCAAACCACCACAACAGGGCGTCGGAAAAAAGTTCACCATCAAGCTCCATCGCGAATCTATCCTTTTCACAAAACGGATTTCAGTTATGCTGTTAACTGAAACCTCGATAATGGGTGTTTGGCCCGCCACTCCAACCCACAAATCAACAGGGGAAACTCCCGTGAAGTACCGCCAGCTCGGCCACACTGACATTCAGGTAAGTGCACTCTGTCTCGGCACCATGACCTATGGAGAGCAGAACAGCGAATCAGAGGCCCATGCTCAGCTCGACCGGGCGATAGGTGCCGGTATTAACTTTATCGACACAGCCGAGATGTATCCGGTTCCACCCAAGGCGAAAACCCAAGGGCTGACCGAGCGCCATATCGGCACCTGGCTTGCCCGCCACGGTGAGCGCGACCGGTTGGTCATCGCCACCAAGGTTTCCGGTCCGGCGGATTGGTTAAGCTATCTGAGAGACGGCAACCCGCGTCTCGACAGAGTCAACATCGAGGCGGCAGTGGATGAGAGTCTGCAACGACTGCAGACAGATTACATTGATATCTATCAGCTCCACTGGCCGGACCGTCACACCAATTATTTCGGTGATCTCGGCTACCGGGCGGCTGGATCAGAAGAGATGACACCGATCCTGGAAACCCTGCAGATCCTGGGCGATTTGAAAAAGGCCGGCAAGATACGCCATATCGGTGTCTCCAATGAGACCCCCTGGGGATTGATGCGCTATCTGAGCCTGGCTGAGGAGCATCATCTGCCGAGGGCTGTCAGCATCCAAAATCCCTATAATCTGCTGAACCGAACATTTGAAATCGGATTGGCGGAAATCGCCCATCGAGAAAGCTGTGGACTGCTGGCCTACTCACCGATGGCATTCGGCGTACTTTCCGGTAAATATCTCGATGACCAACGACCTGCGAATGCCCGTTTGACCCTTTTCGACCGTTTTATCCGATACTCCAATCCACAGGCTGATTGGGTGACCCAACAATATGTCGCGCTGGCGAAGAGAGAGGGTATTAATCCCGCCAAAATGGCGCTGGCATATGTGACAAGCCGACCTTTTGTAACCAGCAATATCATCGGCGCCACCACTTTGGAGCAACTTGATGAGAATATTCAAAGTATCCATATCACCCTATCCGAAGAGGTCTTGGCTGAGATCGAAACGATCCATACACAACAGCCCAATCCAGCGCCATAGCCAGATGAGTGATTGTTGTAAATAATTGAGAATGACAATGGCAATAACACGCGTTCAGAGCCATAATCGAATTATCCTCAGGGATAAACCATATTAAGTCGGAGACCCATGACAATGAATTCACCGAGAATCCGTATTGGCGATTGGTTTAAAACTGTCGATGGCGATAATCTTGAGGTAGTGGCCTTCGATCCAGATGACGGTGTCGTGGAAGTCCAGTTTTATGACGGTACCGTGGAAGAGTACGATATGGAGGACTGGGAGTCGTTGGAGGTCAAACCCATCGCACCGCCTGAGGATTGGTCGGGATCCTACGATCTCTCCAAAGACGATTATGGTGTCGATCTGGACCACCCGGCAGGTGAAATCATACCCAATCCCCTCGACCACCTCGAGGACAACGACTAAACTCATCGCGAACCACCATCACTGATGGAGGCTCTCACGCATTCAACCCCTTTTTTCCTACCGTTGAAAACGCCAAGCCTGACCCGCATAGTGAAACCAGTCTCCTGCTTCTTACGTAAGTTATTGTAAGGATGCAAAATCCTGCTGCTATAGTCGGATTTGAGCTGGAGTTGTTAAAGTTAGTTGGCGCCACGCCGCTAAAACAAGTAACGAACCCCCACTGGCACTTGGTGCAGGAGGTGCAACATGAAGACAGTCTACGACATGAGCACAGGACAGATCATTGAAAGTGGCCTGACAAGCGAGACTCCGCAGCTTATTGCGCCTGTTGCATCCATTCCAGCACTGCAACTCCAACTGGTGACTCCGGAACAGAGTACGGAGAGAGAGATTCCGCCCGAGTTGGTCCTGGCGGACTTGAACGCCTTCATTGACGAAATGAGCTGACGGGATAAGAGACTCTCTCTCTGTACCCCCTAAATGAAACCGGGTCTTTGAGGCCCGGTTTTTTTATTGGGTATCTGGAATTATTGACTTAAAGCAAGAGGATGCTTACCCCTCTTTATCCAGGGTCACCACAACCAACCCCGCTTCAAGCCGCACCTCAACGGATTCGAGCAGCTCACCCGCACAGGGGCCGCTTAGACAGTATCCGTCTTCGAGCATGAACAGGGCGCCATGTGTCGCACACTGGATGTAGCTATTACTGAGATCCAAAAACTGATCCGGTTGCCATTCAAGATTGACACCGGTATGGGGGCAGCTGTTTTTATACGCAGCCAGGTGTTCGCCGCGACGGACAACGAATAGCTCCACACTGCCACTCTCACCCTCAACGACGAATCCACGACTTCCCGGATCCCCCAGGGATGAGATATCACAGACCACATGGCGCTCAGGCAATATGCAACCCCCGACGACCACACTTTTCCCCTGCCAGATGAACCGCACTGCGCAGCACCGCAACAGGGTCTGAACCCGCCAGCAAACCGTCTATCACCCCGGCATTGAAGACATCACCCGCCCCCAGGGTATCGATCACCTCCGGGGGGTGGTATGCCGGCACATGCAGGGTATCTCCAGCAACGGTCTGTAGCCAGGCGCCCTCCACTCCCCAGGTTGCGAACAACATAGCGGATTCCGCACGGGAGCGGATTGAATCAAACAGATCCTGCGCGCGCTCGAACCCTTGCGACGATGCATAGGCCTTGGCGAGAATCACAACATCGGCCATAGCCGCCAGCCCTTCGATACCTTCCCGAGGCTTTTCGATCTCCAGGGAGATGGTCGCTGAGTGTGGCGTGAATCTGGCATGCCTTAACATTGCCTCATAAACCGGCACCTCTCTCCCCTCAAAATGGATCCAGTCATAGTTGTTGAGATCGATCTTCTCAAAGGCTTCAATTCGATACTCCGGGAGGTCACGATAATGAATGATGGTACGCGAACCAGTCGCCTCACTGGCGATGATATGGGAGGTTGGCGTGACCCCGCCGGATTGAATCGTCACCCACTCCGTATCAACTTCATACTGTTGCAGGTCGCTCATGATAAACCGGCTGGCCGCATCATCTCCCAGTGTCCCTGCCCAACTGCAATGGTGGCCCAGTTGAGTCAATACCACTAAGGTGTTCGTTGCATTACCGCCGCGACACTGTCGTTGAGCAGCGGCGCGCAGTTCATCGTCCTCATTCGGAAAGGCAGCAACACGATTGATGATGTCAAGGGTTGCGCCGCCGACTGCAAGCACCTGCATGGTTATAGATCCGAAACCTTAGTAGGGCATGTTACTTTCTGCGGAACAGACGACCCAATGAGGTTCGTTTCGGATCTGAATCCGCACTGCCGCTATCGGTGGGCGATTGCCGCGGGGCTTCATTGAGCAGTAAGGAATCATCCACCAGACGGCTGTTTCCAATCTGTTCTGAGGATCGATCCAAACCACCGGCTTTTCTCAGTAGCAGCTCAAGCTTGCGTTTCAGCTGATCCACCTCTTTATCCCGATCTTCGATGGCATCCTCCAATGAGCGGCACTGACTTTGCGACATCTTCAGCAGATGATCTTTCTCATTCAGGGATTGTTGCATGGAGACCATCTCCTGACGGCTGGCCTGCAGTGCCGCCACTTCATCGACATCCCGATTCTCGGAAGTACCCAATCGGGACTTGGCGGCATGTAGCTCGGTACGCATATGCTCCAGATCCGCTGCTGCCTGACGACGCACCATATCCAGCTCCGTGCGGAGGGCATTCACCTGCTCATCCACCCCGAAAGACTGGACATCCTGTATCTGTTCCACATAGGTTTCGATAACACTGCGCAGTTCACCCACTTCGCGTCGCATCTTACTCGCTTCTGCCTTGGCGTCATCACGTTCACGCTCATAGCTCTCGGCCTTGCGCCGCAGTGTCTCCATCTGCCCAAACAGGTCATCAGCCAGACTGGAATCGGAAACCTGCTCCCGCATACCGCTCATTTCGGAGTGTAGTTGATCGTTCTCATTCACCAGGTCGGTGTATTGATTGCGCATTTCGGCAAGCTGATTGGTCAGATTATCCCGTTCCTTGGTGAGACTCTCGAGATCCTCTCCCAACATTTCAATCGCTGTCTCCTGAACCTCGCGCTCACGCCGCAGGACATCTGCCTGGCGCGCCATTTTTTCCGATTTTTCCCGCTTCTTCCTCTCCGACTCCAACTCTACTCGAAGTGCATGCACTTCGTTGTCCACATCATCACTCAGCTGACTCTCCATCTCCAGCTGGACCTCGCGCAGACCCTCGACCTCACGCTTAAGCGCCTTATTCTTCTCTTCGGCTTTGCGCAACGCTTCATTAACCTCCCGAAGCTCGCGCTTGTCAACCATCTGCTCCGCCCCCTCGACCGAGGCCGCCAGAGCGATATGCAACTCGTCCATTTCACTCTGCAGCTGACCGATGGTCTGATTCAACTCCTGCTCACGTTGCTGATGCGCATCGGCCTGCCCCTGGACCTCCTGTTCAAACTGCTCGAGTTCCTGCTGGCGTTCCTGTAACTGCTGCTGTAGAGCCTCAAGCTCCTGCTGTTGCTGTTCAACGGTCTCTGAGAGCGCTTTCTCCTGCTGTTGCTGTTGCTCGCTGCGCGAATCCAGATCCTTTAGCTGTTGTCGCTGTTGCTCCAACTCACTGTTTTGATCGTTCAGCTGCTGTTCCAGGGTTGCCTTTGCCTCTGTCAAGGCCCTGTGGCTCGTCTCCAATTCGGCAAAGGAGCCGGCAGCGGTCTCAGCGGACGCCTTCTCAGCCGTTAATGCCTGCTGCAGTTGTTCAACTGTTTGTCTCTCATCCGTCAGGGTTGCTTCAATTCTTTCCCGATACTGTTGCAGTTCAGCCTGCGTTTCTTCGAGCCGCTGTGTCAGTCCGTTCTTGTCCGTTGTCAATTGTTGTTGGCTGGCCTCCAGCTCGGATCGGGCCTGATCCGCTGCCTTCAGGGTTGACCTGGTCTCCTCCAATGCCTGTCCAAGCTGTTCGATCCGCTGATCCTTTTCGATCAATTGCGTTTCGGCGGCCTGGATGTTTTCCTGCCACTCATGCTGCTGCTGATCCTGCTGTTGCCGCAATTCACTTTTCGCCTGCTCAGCATCCTGCAGCGACTCCTCAAGTGCCTTCAGTTGTTGTTCGAGGGATTGCTGCAGCTGCTTTTGCTCATCCAACTCGTTGCTGGTCTGATTGACCGCCTGTTCAGCGGTCTCCAGGGAGTGCTTAAGGAATTGTACGGTCTGATGTTCCTGTTCCAAGCGCGCCTCAAACTCAACGCGTTTTTCATTTTGCTGCTTGGCATCCGTCGCTGCCTGCTGTAACTGCTCTTTGAGTGAAGACAACTCCTCCCGGGAACGGGATGTTATCTCATCACCCTGTGTCTGCAGGGCATCCAGCTCCTGATGAAGTTGTTGTTCCCTCTCCTCGGCCTCCCGCTGCGCCTGCTCGAGCGATTCCAACGTCTGTTGAAGATCGGATAGCTCACCTGCATGGTGAGACGCCTGTTCTTCCAGCGACTGCTGCAGCTCCTTCACCCTGGATTCCGAGTTCTCCAGATTTTGTTCACGTTTACCCAGCAGCTCGTCACTCTGTTGTTTCTCCTGCCTGAGCCGATCCAGGGTGCCTCTTGCCTCTTCAAGGTCATCACGCAGGGACTCCATGGCATTGGCATACTGGGCATCCGCATCATTGCCTGCCTGGCGTACCGCTTCGAGCTCCTTTTCCAACCCGGCACGGCGATCATCCAGCGCCTGCAACTCCTGCTGTAAAGAGTTGACCTGATCATGTTCCTGATTGAAGCGCTCTTGTAGTTCATCACGCTCACCCTGGAGAGCGCCTTTAGCTGAATCGGCGGCTTCCAGTTGCTGTTTTATCTCCTGCTGTGTCTGTAACAGACCACTGATCTGGCTATCCGCCTGTTGACTTGATTGCTCCAATCGCTGGTTGGTTTCCTGTAACTGATTCTGCAGTTCGGAAACGACCAGTTGATGTTCGGTTTGTTGTTGTTCCAGATCAGACTGTGCATGGGAGAGTCCATGCTGGGTGGACTCCAGTTTCCGTTCAAGCTCCGCCGCCTCTTCAGCCATACTCTGCTGAGTCTGCTGCAGGGACTCGCTCAACCGGTCACGCTCTTCCGCGATCGTCTGTAGTTCATCTGCCTGCTGTTGGCGTTCAGCTTGCTGTTGCTGCAACTCCGAATGGGCCTGAGTGAGTTCATGCTGGATGGATTCCAGCTGCTGTTCAAGCTCCGCCGCCTCTGCGGTCATATTCCGGTGGGTCTGTTCCAGTGACTCGGCCAGCCTGTCACGCTCATCCCTTGTTGCCTTTAGTTCGTCTGTCTGTTGTTGGCGCTGATCCTCAGCCTCCTGATATCGCTGCTGCAGCTCATCCCGCTCCTTGAGAATAACTTCACGCTCCTCCGCCGATTGACTGCGATAGGTATCCGCATCTTGCCGCAGCTGGAGGTTTTCACTCTTCAACGATTCAATCTCAGCGCTGAGCTGAGACCCCTGCTGTTGAGTCTCCTGCTGGCTTTCATTGGCATTTTCAAGCTGAAACTGCAACTCGGTTATCTGTTCTTTGAGACGACCTTCACTCTCCTCATGCCTGGATTGCAGCAGCTCCAGTTGCCGGTTCAGCCTGTCGCTCTGCTGCGACGCCGTTTCATGGTTCTGTTTGGCCCTGTCCAGATCAGCCCGGGCGGTCTCAAGGGCCTGTTCCAATTCAGCGACACGGTCCTGCAGGTCCTGCCGTTCAGCCCCCAGGCTCTCCCCATCTGCAATCCTGGATTGTGCAGTCGCCAGGGATTCTCGCAAGGATGCAACCTCCTGCTGCAAGGCCTGAGCATTCTTTGCGCTCTCCTCGCCTGTTTGCATACGACTCTTGGCTACCGCCAGGGCCTGGCGCAACAGTTTGATTTCGGTATGTCTCTGCTCCAGCTCCTGCTCAAATTGACGATGGGCTTCCGACAACTCATTTTGCAGACGATCGACAACCGATTGTGGCACACCGGTACTCTCGGTGGCGCCATCCTCTTCAGATTCACGATTGAAATCGATGACATTGTTCGTTGCCGCCGCATCCCCTTGCTGGCTCATGCCTGCCAGCTCAGCAATCTCCTCCCAGTTGCTCTCGATAACGAAGACCTCTGCCCCACGTTCAGTCAAAAGGTATGCGGCAGTCGCGGATTGGCCAACCTCCTCGCCATACACGACATAGGCCCGATCGAGGGTAAGACTGGAGGCTTGAAAGCGCAGGGAGAAAAACGGCAAATTGATCGCCCCCGGGAGATGCCCCTCTTCATACTCCTCTGGGGTACGGACATCCAGCCATAGCGCACCCTTTTCGATCATCTCAGAGGCACGCTCATAATCTACGGATCTGGAGAGGGGCTGTTTGACCAGTTCAATGAAATCTCTTTTGCTCAACCGCACCAGCACGCCGTCTGTCATCATGGTAACTGAGCTGCCCCGGGATTTGTTGGAGATCAGCGCTTCCTCTCCAAAGCCCTTGCCGGCATGTAATCTGGCCAGCTCCACAGGAGCATGACCGGCTTCAGGGGTGCGCGTGACGCAGCATTCTCCCTTACTGATGAGGTAGAAATAGTCGCCCTCTTCCCCTTGGTTGATAATTACATCACCCTCATCAACCTTGATCTCCTCCATCCGCATCATGACACGTTGAAGATTTGCGGGGGGTATCTGTTGAAATACCGGAGACTGCAGCAACAGGGTCATCCAATCGTCGCTGCTCGGCTGCTCGATATCCTTCACCTCGTAGCTGGCACTATGACTACGGGCCAACATATCACTTAATAGACGACTGTCGATGCGTACAAAACTGACGTTGGTTCTCGCCTGTGCCGAATGTTTTCTCGGCAGCTGATGCGCCAGGGCAAAGCGTGCCGTGGGGGTTCCGCTGCTGATCAGGTCCATCTCTTTCTGCCCGGAAAGTAGCGCCACTGTCCCGGAGAGCAGATAGACATTCTGATGGTCAGTATCCCCTTCGCGAAAGAGATACTCACTCTTTTTGACCTTCTCTATCACGATCTGGCTCAGGAGATGTCCAAGCTGATCTTCTGAAAGGGTATTCAGAGGTACCAGATTCTTCAGTAGGACGTCGTCATTTTTACTGTTGGGCACGGCCATTCTTTCAATGCTCAGGAATTTTGATCCTTTGATGAAGGGGTCACATCGCTCCTCTATTTAACGGCACGATATTTCAAAACTGAATGGGTATATTAACCTTAAACATGGATGAATCTCGACCCGGTTCGCACTAAACAAGAGCGCAAAACCTTAGCCGGAACAAGGTTATGATACAACGATCCAGATCAATTATTTGTAACATTGCATAGGTGAAATGTGAAACAGGTAAAAGGCATCATCGCAGCTGGACATTATGAAACCGTTAAGGCGGGGTGCGAGATATTGCGGGAGGGCGGAAATGCGTTCGATGCCGTTGTGGCCGCCATGCTGACGGCCTGTGTGGCAGAACCGGTGCTCGCCTCCCCCGGCGGAGGGGGATTTCTCACTGCCAGACCCGCCCAATCAGACCCGCTTGTCTACGATTTCTTCGCCCAGACGCCGAGACAGATGCTGCCTGAGAGTGAGCTTGGCTTCTATCCGATAGAGGCCGATTTCGGCACCGCCAGTCAAACATTCCACATCGGCATGGGCTCGATAGCCACTCCGGGGTTCATCAAGGGTCTTTATGCCATTCATGCGAATCATTGCCGGCTACCCCTGGACATGCTCTTTCAACCGGCAATCGAACTGGCGGCAAATGGGGTAGCCATCAATCCGTTTCAACACCTGATAACGACCATCATAGCCCCTATTTTGCGCGCAACCCCAGAAGCCATGGCAATCAACGCCTCTCCGGAGGACCCTGGACGCCTGATCTCCGAGGGTGAGCGGCACCGCCTGCCTGCTTTCTCAGATTTTCTGAAGATTCTATTGGCTGAGGGGGAAAGGGTATTTTACGAGGGCGAGGCCGGCCGGCAATTGGTCGGTGACTGCCGGGATAAGGGCGGCCATCTGCAAATGGATGATCTGCTAGGCTACAAGGTTCTCAGGCGCGCCCCACTGCAATACAGATACCGCAATGCACAAATTTCAACCAACCCACTACCTTCACTCGGCGGCACACTGATCGCCTTCTCCCTCGGCTTACTGGCTTCCCACAGGTTTGATTTTCAGGCCGCAGGTAAAGAGAAACATATACGACACCTCGCACATATCATGCGCTTAACTCAGCTGGCGCGAACAGATCACCACTCAAACATGGACCGCATCCTCGATCCTGAGATTGGTGATCATTTCAGAAAACGTCTTGACAAAGGGGGATTGTCCACGCGCGGCACCACCCAGATCAGCGTTGCCGATACGGACGGAAATCTCGCCAGTATGACCCTCTCAAACGGGGAAGGTAGCGGCTATGTCATACCAGGCACCGGCATCATGATGAACAATATGTTGGGCGAAGAGGACCTGAATCCGGGCGGGTTCCATCAATGGCCCCTCAACCATCGCCTTGCTTCGATGATGGCGCCCACCCTGATCCTGACCGATGAAGGACGGGCGATCGTAATGGGTTCCGGCGGCTCTAACCGGATTCGCAGCGCGATACTGCAAGTGATTATCAATCAGCTCGATTTCCGCATGCCCCTGGAACAGGCCATCTCCTTCCCTCGCATCCATTTCGAAAACGAGTTGCTGAGTATGGAACCGGGGATCGATGAGTCAATTGCCGCAGCCTTGAAAAACGAATTTCCAAGGCAGCAACACTGGCAAAACAAGAATCTGTTTTTCGGAGGAACCCACTGCGTGGTATTGGATGAAAAAGGGAACCACATGGGTATAGGCGATGAACGCCGTGGCGGCGTCAGTCTCTCCATATAGCCACTACGGCAGCCACGGCCTGTGAACACTCATTCAACCGGCCCTAGTCAGATCCAAGCAGCTCCTGTTTGAGGGAATTGCTGATTGGAGAATCGCCCAACCATACCATGAGCAATGCTTGATAGAAGTCACCCCCCGGGATGACCCCTTTTTCCACACCTTTGATTGTGACGACAGTGCCTTTGCCGGGCATGTAGTCCAGACTGATCAGGTCACCCTTCTGCAAGGTCTGGAACATGGCATTGAATTGATCGAGACGATCACCAACAGCCTGCAACTTCTCAGGACTGAGATTGGCGCTGAATCCATCATTCCAGCCCTCAACAAATTTCTCTTTTTCAATCTCAGAGTAGAGAATCTGCATCTGAACACGGGCCGGCCTGTCGACATCGATCACTTCGGCAATGTCACTTGTCGACTGTTGAAGATAGAGCGAGGCCAGATAGATCTTGAAAAATACTTTCTTACGAATACCGGCGCCGTTCAAGACCAATGCGGCATTGTCCGCCTCTCTGACGATCTGCTCCGGCAGCGATATTCCAGCTATTTCTCTGGCTTGGATTGTCATCATGCAGGCCATAAACAGACAGGTAAATACAATTTGTCGCATCATTCATTCATCCTTTGTTCAATGATCCAATCAGGCTGCCGTTAGCTACTCGAACCCATCATACCGGGATGGACATATACAGCATGACTATCGTTGTTGCGTAGTACGGAAATCGTAAATTTGACATCCGTGACCACCAACCACCTATATTTTGCCTGTATCGACTTCAATCGGGTCGATCACACATTTCTCTCGATAAGCGAATCAATCATAGCTTAGTATGTAGCCGGGCTGCCAAACATGCTTTGCAGTTATCTGTCACTTCATGGCGGAATTACCGTCAATTAGGGGGAAATTAACTGAGATCATGAAAAAACTATACAAAAAACTGTATTTTCGTATTTAACTATTTAGAATCTGTGTTATTTTTAACACGCACAACTATTTTCATAAGAAGGAGCAAACCCTATGGCCCTCAGAAAAACCACCAAAAAGACTGCAAAGAAAGCAGCAAAGAAAAAAGTAGCTGCAAAGAAAACAGTCGCAGCACCACGCTTAAAGTCAATCGCAACCAAACAGACAAAGACCCAGATCATCGGCGCTATCGCCGAAGACACAGGTCTGTCGAAAAAGGATGTTTACGCAGTATTCGGCTCGTTGGATTCGCTGATTACGCGTCATATGCAGCGCCGGGGTTCTGGCGAGATTACCATTCCAGACACCGGCATCAAGGTACGCCGGGTTATCAAACCTCGAACCAAGGCACGTATGGGCCGTAATCCCGCTACCGGCGAAGCCATAAAGATTGCTGCCAAGCCAGCCAAGACCGTCGTCAAGGTGACTGCTCTCAAAGCCTTGAAAGACAAGATCGGTTAATGCCTTACAGCTGCCACTACGTCCTGTAGTGGCAGCATCAACTCACATATTCAGTCTCGCTCACCTACAGCAAACCCTCCACCGAATGCCGTATCTACGGCACACTTTTACTACTGGGGCAATATCACCAACTCTCGACCCTGCTGTCTCAAGCTGAGATGTTTGAGAAAACTCATACCGAGCAACACCTCATCATCCGGCATGCTTGGCAGGATTGTAGCCTTCACATCCCGCATCTCGATCGGTCCCAATTGCAGTTGATCGATCTTCGTCAACCAACTGCGCACGACACCGTTAGCAGTTCTGCTTTGCGTCGCTATCCCCCGCTGTAACCCCGCCTTGTCCGCGAGAGCGGATGAGACCGCGACATATGTCGCTCCGGTATCGAGCAAAAATGTCACGGCTATACCGTTGATGCGGCCAGGTGCAACATAGTGTCCTGCACGATTTCGCTGCAGGACAACTGCCACTTTCCCACCGTCATAAGTAGTGACCTTGAGATCCCGGTTTGGATTTTTCCGCTTATCGAGCCACTGTGAAAACAACAGGGTCAATAACAACAACAGCAGCAGCCAGGCAGCCAGAATCATCCATCGTCCGAACCTCTGACGTTCACTCATTTGACGTATTACCCCTGAGGCAAGGGGCCGTGTCATTTTTTAGTCCGGCAACCAATTATATTGTGTTGATAAACGGTTAACGACGGTAGCTTCTGCTGCCGCCCAGAGCGCGTGACTGATTGGCGACATGACGCCGATAAAAGGCCAACGCACTGTTGCCATTGGCCGACACATCAAATACCTTCCAGCCGGCATCACTGCGGTAGAAACGAAAATCCAACGATGCCGGATAACCGCCGGCCTGCAAAATACCAACCCTTACTTTCACCTCATTATCAGCGACCCGCCGTGGCCGAAAGAAACGTACATCCTGATTATCATAGCTTGAGAGTCTCTTGCTGAGGGTACCGAGCAGCATCTCTTTAATCTTCTGAGCCAACGCCTGGCGCTGCTGATCATTCATATGCCGATTCATGGGACCCGCCGCCCAGGTCGCCATATAGGCAAAATCAAAATAGGGTGCAACTTCACGCTCCAGAAACGCCGAAATCTGCTGTGGTTGGGGGCTATCCGATGTACGAAGAAATCTCAGCAGTTTCGTCATCCCTTCGCGCAACAGGGTATCGGGCCCCACCTCCTGGTACACAGGGGCCTGTAGTCGCGATGCCGGGTAGTTGTAACCAGGGGCTGCCTGCACCGATGCAGCAAACAGACTCAATGTGGTAATGGCCATTAATACTCTTTTCATATCTCCTCCGTCAGGGTGATTGGAACGTCTTTGCGTCCTCCAGGTGAGAGTGCCTACTGCTGATCGCAAAATCAAGCATATCAGCAGGTTGATATTTGAATACCTCCGATACAGCATCTGTCCGAAGTCTTACCATCCCGGGCTTGGCCGATGTCTACCCGTGGATTCAACCCATTACTGTGAATGCACACCATTCACCGTGAATCTAAACAACTTGAAAATCATTTAGTACCTGGTGAAATAATTACTGATTTCTATCGATACACAAAGATGACTTCCGCAATGGATCAAACCCCACGCAATCATCAAGTAGTTATTTTTTTGTAGATATCGGAAACCTTCAGAGGTAGTTTTTCGATCTCGTTGACAACGGTATAGTTCGCCGCACCGTACATATGAGGCAGATAGTCCTGTCCCTCTTCATCGATAGTAATGCAAAACGCGTGAATACCTTGGCGTCTCGCCTCGAACAGGGCCTGCCGGGTATCCTCAATACCGTATTGGCTGCGGTATTCGTCATTGTAGTCATCCGGTTTGCCATCAGACAACGTGATCAGCAACTTGGTTCTTGCTTCCACTTCATTGAGAAGATGACTCAAGTGGCGGATAGCGGCGCCCATACGGGTGTAGTCTCCGGCACGCATAGCGCTGATTCTTGCCTTTACCCCATCATCATAGGGCTGATCAAAGCCTTTTACAGGAAACACTTCACAACGCTTGCGGCTCATCCCGGTAAAGCCATAGATTGCATAGCGATCACCCAGCATTTCCAGCGACTCTGCCAGCAGGATCAAGGCCTCTCGTTCTGCTTCGTTGACCCAACCCTGGGTTGAACCGGACATATCCACCATAAACATCACCGCGATATTCCGCTCTTCCCGGTGCATGCGTGTAAAAAGGCGATCCGTCATCTCCAATCCTGTATGCATATCCGCCCAGGCCTCGACAAAGGCATCGATATCCACGCTATCGCCATATGCCTGGCGCTTCAGTAACCTGTCCTCATCACGCAGCGCCTCAAATGTCTTGCGCAGACCCGCTAATAAACGACGATATTTGTACATGACCCCGGCAACAAAATCATCGTACTCCTCCCTGACGGGCATCTCTCTGACAACACACCAGTTCTTGCGATAGTGTTTGCGCCGATAGTCCCACTCCTGATAGAGAAAAGCGCCGTCTTCGTGATAGGTGCCGCTCCACACCTCCTCCGGCTTCAACGTTTCCTCTTCGGTGTCCTTCAGATCGTACTCTCCAGGTCCGGCAGGCGTAAGATACTCTTCGGGAATGTCTCCCAGATCCTGAACAATCGATGTCATCAGATTTCTGATCTCTTCAGAGAACGGGACTGACTTGCCGTTTACCTGCAATTCAAACTGCATCTCCTCCACAAACGGGGAATCATCCAAGGGTGTCAGAGAAAAACGATCAATCGGTTCCTGATCATCGCCTGACTGTTGCAGATCATCGGCGATCGCCTTCAAGGCCACGCGCAGTTTGGCCTTTTCCCTTTCGATCCGTCGCAGCATAACCGCCAGCACCAGGTCCGGTTTCAATTGGCCGTGAAAAAGAGCTGCCTTCGGCAACCTATTGCCGATGATACGTTTGCAAAGATCAAGCGAGTCTTGCGCCGTGGCCTGGCGCGTTTGCAGAAAGGCCACCTGTTTTGCCCACCCTTCCGGGAGCGGCTCGGGATTCAACTTATTCGAGAGTTCCTTCATCTCGCGAAAGAGTCCCGGCAGTTCCCGTTCGATACAGGCATTCAGGCGTACGGTTTCAACTGCATGAAAACATCGCAGCGCCCTCTCCGGCGTCGGATGCGCCTCCAGATAGGGGATCAAATCGGCGCGGAAGGTCCCGAAGCGAACCTGTGCCCAATGATAGGCCACAGCAGCTTTATAGAGTAAAAAATTATCCCGGACGTTCGGCAGATGGGCCATCACAGCGGGAAGGAATATCACCTCACCGTCGGTATAGAGGTAATCGGCCTTTTCAAGCTTCAGCTTTCTGCCGGATAATCCCTGAACGAAAGGAAGCAATACACCAGCCTGCTCATCAAACACAGACCCGGCAGCCCGTTCACGCCCCTGTTCAACAAACACATCCATATCCCTGATCGTCGCCAGCGCGGCATGCAGCCCGGAAGTATCGTACAGATCCATCGACTGAACGAGCCAGGCTTCGATCATCGATTCGTCCATCTGTCGAAGCGCCTCGGGCGCCTGTTGTGCAAACTGATAGGCAATCTCGATATGGGTACTGGCGGTGCGTCTTATCCAGTCAAGAATATATGCCTGCTCCTCTGTTGGCAGTCCGGCAAGCTCCTCGCTTATTTTCCGGGTATTGCGGAAACTGTATTCAACCTCGAAGTAATCATCGAGTAGTGACTGAATCTGCATTTGATCGAGTTGTGATCTCATACCGCCGCGACGCCTTGAGGCCTTGGTGTGCGTCTGATATCAAACATCAGATGAGATACAACACTAGAAAAGAGAGGTGCTGAGTTCATTCACCGCCGCCAGCATATCCGAATCATCCGTCAACGACTGGGCGACACATGCGCGACAGGCCACCACCGGCTCAACCCCACTGGCAATCAGTTTCGCTGCGTGCACCAACAACCTGGTCGAAGCCCCCTCATCCAATCCGCTGCCCTTGAGGTTTCTCGTCATATGGGCAAACTTAACCAGCCTGGCCGCCATCTCTGCATCGACTGCCGCCTCGTTCTGAATGATTTTTTTCTCCAGTTCTGATTCGGGATAGTCAAATTCCAGCGCAACGAAGCGCTGACGCGTACTCTGTTTTAGATCCTTGAGTACACTCTGATAACCTGGATTGAAGGAGATGGCGAGACAAAAATCCGCCGTCGCCTCAAGCAGCTCTCCCACCTTCTCCATCGGTAATACGCGTCGATCGTCGGCCAACGGATGGATGACAACCGTCGTATCTTTACGCGCCTCCACCACTTCATCCAAATAACATATGCCACCGGCACGCACCGCCGCGGCCAGGGGACCGTCCACCCACACGGTTTCGCCATTCTTCACCAGAAACCGGCCCACCAGATCCGAAGCGGTCAAGTCATCATGGCATGAAACAGTGATCAAAGGACGTTTCAGACGCCATGCCATGTGTTCCATGAAACGGGTCTTGCCACAGCCGGTAGGGCCCTTCAATAGGACAGGCAACTGATTTAGATAAGCGGCTTCAAAAACAGCTATCTCGTCATTGACCTGTTCATAATAAGGCTCATTTTCGAAATAGTACTCTTCTGGTTTCAATGTTTAAGTTTCAAGTATTTTGGATAACGGCCGTAAAAGCTAACTGGGCCGGACGATAATCGCAACCTAATAAACCATAGGCTTATAAGGGACTTTTATCCGTCATCTATGCACATCGAGAGTGTTAAGCAGTCAACAAAACAGGAGTTTTGGGTCCATCAAAGCCCAATAATCAGCAAGTTAACCCAACAACTGAGAGGTATACTGATTATACTTCCAGACTGGAACAGTTGTTAAACTTGCGCCAAGCCGCATAACGGCAGAGGGTGACGCTGTTGACAATTGCAAACAGGGACCATTGATCGCTTAAATGAGGTCTAACCACTTGTCTGTATTTGTCAAATCTACGAAACATTTCAGGGAATGTTGATGTCAGGACAACTGCGGACTCTTGTAATCGAAGACTCCGAATATGAACATAATCTGTTGCGTAAAACCCTCCATCGTGGCGGCTTGGATCTATCTACCCTGCGCATAGACTCTCTGGATTCCTTTAAGAATGCCTTGCAATCCGAGGAATGGGATCTGATCCTAGCGACAACGGATATTACGGACTGCCCCCCGGAAGCGAGTCTCGACTATCTACAAAAGCATGACCTTGATATCCCGTTTATCCTGGTATCCGATCATATCGGTGAAGAAAAAGTCGTCACGCTATTGAAGGCGGGTGCGAACGATTTCGTCAATTTCAAGAATCTTACCCGCCTGGTACCTGCGATTGAACGTGAACTTAAAGAGGCTGCGGTACGCCGCGAAGCCGAAGAGACCAAACAGGCACTGCATCGCAGCGAAAACCGCTATCGTCAACTGGTCGATGATTCGCCCACGCCGATTCTGCTGCTGCAAGACGAGAAGATCGTCTTTCTGAACAAGGCCGCAAAACAGACGCTGGCTGTATCCGAGCTGGGACAGTTGATAGACAAATCCGTCAGCGAGCTCTTGCATGACGGCCCTCCCGAGCTGATGGAATCGCAGCTGAAGCTGTTGCGCAATCACAACAGCCGGCCCTACCAGGCTGCATTCAGGCGTGCCGACGGTATCATCATTCTGGTTGAGGTCTTTGTCAGTCCGGCAGAGCACGAGGGCGCGCCCGCCACGCAACTTGTCTTTACCGATGTGACCCAGCGTAAGGATTCGGATGCGAAGCTGCAACAGGCGGTACAGATCATAGAGCACACCATGGAGGGTGTACTGACTACCGACAATCAGGGCATGATCGATTCGGTCAACCCGGCCTTCAGTGAGATTACCGGCTATTCCGAGACAGAAATCATCTCTCAGCATCCGCGGATATTGATCTCCGACAAGCACTCGCCCGAATTTTTTGATGAGTTGTGGAACGAAGTCATTCAGACGGGATCCTGGCGTGGCGAAATCTGGAATCAGCGTAAGAACGGAGAGATCTATCCGGCCTGGATGACCATCAGTTGCGTACAGGATGAACAGGGAAGCATAGTCCATTACGTCGCTGTCTTCTCCGATATCACCAGTATCAAGCAGACCCAATCCCAGCTTGAACATCTGGCTCATCATGACTCCCTCACCAATCTCCCCAACCGGTTGCTGTTCGAGGATCGCCTGGAACACGCGATTGCCCAGGCGAAACGTCAAAAGCGCCAGCTTGCCGTGCTGTTTCTCGATCTCGATCGCTTCAAAAACATCAATGACAGCCTCGGCCACGCGATGGGGGACGAACTCCTGAAAGAGGTTGCCACGCGGCTGCAGAACATATTGCGCGATGACGATACCGCCGCACGCTTGGGGGGTGATGAATTCACTGTCCTGGTGGAAAACGTCGAGGACCCGAGCCAGGCGGCCGTGGTTGCATCCAAGATCCAGGAAAAGTTCAAGGCCCCCTTCAGGATTGCGGGGCGGGAACTCCATGTCACGACAAGCATCGGCATCAGCATCTACCCTGAAGACGGCAAAGATGTGGCAGACCTGACGAAAAACGCCGATGCCGCCATGTATCAGGCCAAAGAACAGGGCCGTAACAGCTACCGCTACTACACATCGGAATTGACAAGGACAGCATTCGAAAGGCTGCTGCTTGAAACAGAGCTTCGCAGTGCCCTGCAACAGAATCAGTTGTTACTCTATTATCAGCCGCAGATATCCTTGCACAACGGGGAGATGACCGGTGCGGAAGCAGTGCTGCGCTGGCACCATCCGCGTCTCGGCATTATCCCGCCGGCACGTTTCATTCCCCTCGCTGAAGAGTCAGGCCTGATCCATGAAATCGGTAACTGGGTACTGAAAGAGGCCTGCGAACAGACACGTTACCTGCATCGACAGGGGCTCTTTCATGGGCGCATGGCCATCAACCTCTCGGTCAGACAGATCATGCAGACCGACCTGATCCTGCGTTTTGAGCAGATCATCGGTGAATCCGGCTGCCCGCCGGACATGCTGCAGCTGGAGGTCACTGAAGGCATATTCATGGGACAGATGAAACACTCGGTCCCGGTGCTTGATGTGTTCAAGAAACTCGGGGTCTCCATCGCCATCGACGATTTCGGTACAGGCTACTCCTCCCTTTCATACCTGAAACAGCTGCCGATCGACAAACTCAAGATCGATCGCTCCTTCATCCGCGACATGCCCCATGACAGCGATGCCGTCGCCATCACCCAAGCGATTGTTTCATTAGGCAAGAACCTGGGGTTGAGAATCACCGCTGAGGGTATCGAGACCATGGCGCAGCAGTCGTTACTACAGAAAATGGGATGCCAGGAGGGGCAGGGGTATCTCTACAGCCCGCCGGTGCCCGCGGAGACCTTCGAGGAGATGCTGCTCGAGGGCAGAAGAACCTTCCACCACCACTTCTCCAACTACGGAAGATAAGACCTGGGGCCTGTTGATACGCATCCAATCGGCCCCGCTATTCATTAGCAAAGACTTATACTCCATAACCCAACTCTATCATCTCATTCAAAAATTCGATGGATTATTCCCAGCTGGGATATAGAAGGCGCGCAAGAAGACGAGTAAGGTATCGGGTCCAGAATCTTGGGTGGCATAGGCGACCCTTGATGATGAAATAACCAAGCTGGCAAGTCAACAATAACCTGTCAGAGGTTTACTTTTTAAGTTTTATAAAGCCATTCCGCAACGGAGGAAAATCCATGACGGAAGTAATCGCAACCAATGAGACTATTCTCGTGGTCGGTGGCGGCATCAGCGGCATGACCGCTGCTTTGGAGGCCGCTGAGACGGGAAAGCAGGTCGTACTGGTTGAAAAGCGCCCCTATGTCGGCGGTCGCGTCACCCAGCTGTATAAATACTTTCCCAAGCTCTGCTTTCCCACCTGTGGGTTGGAGATCAATCAGCGCCGGGCAAAGATGAACCCGAACCTCAACATCATCACCATGGCCGAGGTTACGGACATCAAGGGTGAGGCGGGCAATTACACCGCCACTGTCAAGATCAGCCCCCGTTACGTGAATGAGAACTGCACCGCCTGCGGTGATTGCGCCAAGGCAGTGGAGACTGAATTCGACGATGAATTCAACTATGAGATGGGCAAGCGCAAAGGCGCCTACCTGCCCCACCGTATGGCCCATCCGCAGCGTTATGTGCTCGATCCGGCAATCATCGGCACCGATGATGCCCAGAAGGCAAAAGATGCGTGCAAGGTCAACGCCATCGATCTGGACATGCAGGAAGAGACCATTGAATTCAAGGCCGGCGCGGTCGTCTGGGCCACCGGCTGGAAACCCTACGATGCCAATAAGATTCAGCCTTACGGCTACGATCGCATCGCCAACGTGATCACCAGCGTCGAGTTCGAGCGCATGGCCGATCCCAATGGCCCCACCGGCGGCAAGCTGGTGCGTCCTTCGGACGGCAAAGAGGTCAAATCGGTGGCCTTCATTCAGTGCGCCGGCTCCCGCGACAAGAATCACCTGCTGCACTGCTCACGCATCTGCTGCATGGCCTCCCTGAAGCAGGCCACCTACCCGGCGGATGAGGTGGACATCTCCATCTACTATATCGACATCCGCGCCATCGACCGTTTTGAGGATTTCTATCAGAAGGTCAAGGTTAAGGATAACGTCAGCTTCATCAAGTCAAAAGTCGCTTCCATTGTGGAGAACAAGGAGAACGGCAATCCGACCCTGCACGGTGTCGATACCGAGGGTTACAACCGTTACGCCAACGAGCACGACCTGGTGGTCCTGGCCGTCGGCATGGAGCCCAGCGTCGACAAGGCGAGCTTCCCGGTGGAGATCGTCATCAACGAAGAGGGCTTCATCGAACCCGCACCGGAGAACGGCGGTGTTTTCGCCGCCGGGTGTTCGTCTGATGCGCTGGATGTCAACCGCGCCGTTCAACACGCCACTGGCGCCGCCCTGCGCGCCATCCAAGTGGTCAATCGCGTAGCAGCGACGGAGGGTTAAGAGAGTGGCTGACGAAAAGAAATTTGCTGGATATGTCTGCACCGGCTGTGGTCTGGGCGAGCGCCTGGACGCCGGTCAGCTGGAAACCATCGCCACCCGTGACGGCAAGATGCAGAGCTGCAAACAGCACGAGATGCTCTGCTCCGCCGAGGGTGTGCAGATAATCAAAGACGACATCGCCAATGAAGATGTCACCCACGTCATGATCGCCGCTTGCTCCAAGCGCGCCAAAGTCGAGGCCTTCAACTTTACCGACGTGGCCCTGACCCGCGCCAACCTGCGTGAGGGCGTCATCTGGGTTCGTCCCGATACGGACGAGAATAGCGAGACCACCCAGGAGATGGCGGAAGACTACATCCGCATGGCCTGCGCCGAACTCAAGTCGATGACACAGCCTTCCGCCTCCGGCGAGCAGACCCTCAACAAGAATATTCTGGTTGTGGGCGGCGGCGTCACAGGCATGACGGCGGCCATCGAGGCCGCGACAGCCGGCTACCCGGTCCACCTGGTGGAAAAGAGTGGTCAGCTGGGTGGCGCACTGGGCGGTTACTACAAGGTCATCCCGACCCGTTCACCCTACGACGCCCCGGCGGAGAATCCTGTACCCGGCATGATCGAGGCGATCGAGGCCGACGACAGGATCACGGTCCACCTCAACAGCACCCTCGCCAAGACCGAAGGCGCACCGGGCCGCTTCAGTGTCGAGGTTGCCACCGAATCCGGCAGCAGCGAGACTCTCTCCATCGGCGCTATCGTCCAGGCCTCCGGCTGGAAGCCCTACGATGCCAGCCAGCTGCCCGAGTTCGCCCATGACAAATCGGCGGACGTGGTCACCAACCACGAATTGGAGGCCCTGGCGGTCGCTGCCAACGGCGGTCCGATCAAGCGGCCTTCCGACGGCAAAGAGGTGACCTCGGTCTGCTTCATCCAGAACGCAGGCCAGTGTTCGGATAAGGAGGGCCATCTCTCCTATTTCTCCGGTGTCACCGACCTGGTCTCAATCAAGCAGGCGATGTACTTCAAAGAGTTGAACGGGGATTGCGATACCACCATCCTGTTCGACAACCTGCGCACACCTGGCGCCGGCGGCGAGGATTTCTACCGCGCCGGTCAACAGGCGATGGTCACCTTCTCCAAGGGCATCGCATCCGAGGTTGTGCCCGGTGACAGCCTGACCGTCAAATTCGAGGACAAGATCCTCAACGAAGAGACCGAGATGGTCTGTGACCTGGTGGTCCTGGCCACCGGCATGGAGCCAAACTCCGGTCCCGACCCCTATGCCCAGCTGATGGTGGATGAGGCGGAGGATGAAGAGGAGAAGGCGAAGGCCCAGGCGATCCTTGATAATGCGCCGCCCTCGATCCTCAACCTGCAATATCGTCAGGGCACCGACCTGCCGCATCTGAAGAACGGGTTCAACGACTCGCACTTCATCTGTTTCCCTTATGAGACCCGTCGAACCGGCATCTATGCCGCCGGTCCTGTGCGTCGTCCCATGGATGCCCAGCAGGCCCGTGACGATGCCACCGGCGCGGCGCTGAAGGCGATTCAGGCAGCTGAGAACGCCGGACTGGGACGTGCCGCGCACCCCCGCTCCGGCGATCTCTCCTTCCCAAGCTTCCGCAAGGAGGGCTGTACCCAGTGTAAGCGCTGTACCGTCGAGTGCCCCTTCGGCGCCATCAACGAGGATGAGGAAGGCTATCCGATGTACAACGAATCCCGTTGTCGTCGTTGCGGTACCTGCATGGGCGCCTGTCCGGTGCGCGTCATCTCCTTCGAGAACTACTCGGTGGAGACCGTCAACCAGCAGATCAAGAACGTCGAGATCCCCGAAGAGTGGGACGAGAAACCACGCATTCTGGTACTGGCCTGTGAGAACGATGCCTATCCGGCACTCGACCAGGCGGCTCAGGCAGGCGTGGAGATCAATCCCTGGGCGCGAGTCATACCTGTCCGCTGCCTGGGCTCTGTGAGCCTCTCCTGGGTTACCGATGCATTGAACAACGGTTATGACGGCATCGTCATGATGGGCTGTCGTCGCGATGACGACTACCAATGCCACTTTGTACGCGGCTCAGCCATGGCGGCGGAACGCATGAGCAAGGTGGGTGACACCCTCGATACGCTGAATCTTGAACCGGAACGCGTGATCCTGCATGAGGTTGCCATCACCGATGTGGAGCGTGCGCCCCAGTTGATCAACGACATGGCGGAGACCGTGGAGAAGATCGGCCTGAGTCCGTTCAAGTTCTAATCGACGGTGACAAGGGCCTGCCCCGGCAGGCCCTGCGCTGAAAGGACGGCCTGAACAACTTTACTTTTTGTAGGGTGGACTTGGCCAACCACCCTGGACACCCTACAAAGGGGAGTAAAAATGAGTGATTTAAACACCGCAATGATTGAAAAGTACCGCAGCAACTTCCTCAAGGAGGTTGAGGCGAATGTGGAGGAGGGTGAATGGGTCAAGATGTGCATGCAGTGCGGCGTGTGCTCCGGCTCCTGCCCGCTGGGTAAGCATTGGGATCATCCGCCGCAGGAGATCTTCATGATGATCCGCGCCAACAAGCGTGAAGAGGTGCTGAGCACCGACTCCATGTGGATGTGCACCTCCTGCTACAACTGCATCGCACGCTGCCCGCGCGGCCTGCCGATCACCCACATCATGCACGGCCTGGCGGTCTACTCGAAACGTCTCGGCCTGACCCAGAAGAAGCAGCCCACCGCAGAGTTCTCGCAGATCTTCTGGGACAACCTGATGAAGAAGGGTCGCGTCAACGAATTGAAACTCGGTCTCTCCATGTACTTCAAGGACGGTTTCGGCCAGGGTGTCAAGAACGCCATGGCGAATCAGAAACTGGGCCAGAACATGATGAAGGCCAAGCGCATGAACGCCATGGAATTCTTTGGCGGACACAGCGTGAAGGATCTCTCCGGCTTCCAGAACATGGTGAAGAAGGCCCAGGAGATCGAAGAAGGCAATCTGAAAGACGCGAAGTGAGGAACAGACCGACATGGCTAAGATAGAACTCTCATTCTACCCGGGTTGCTCCTCACAGAAGGGAGCCACCTCTTCCAACTATTTAGTCTCCGCACAAACCATGTGCGAGGAGCTGGACATCCAACTCAACGAGATCCCCGACTGGAACTGCTGCGGCGCCTCCATCGGCTACGGCGGTGGCGGCGAATTGCCCCGTCTGGCCCTCTCCGCCCGTAACATCGCATTGTCCGAGGAGCACAACTCGGGCCAGGAGATCGTCGCCACCTGCGCCGCCTGCTGGCTCTCCACCCGCGAGGCCAAAGAGCGCCTGCACGAAGACGAGCAGATGTTCAAGGATGCCAACGCCGCCCTCTCCGAGGCAGGCCTGAAATACAAGGGCGAGTCCAACGTCCGCCACATGGTGGAAGTGCTGGTCGAGGATATCGGTTTCGACGGCATCAAATCCAAGGTCAAGAAGCCCCTCGAGGGCCTCAAGATCGCCGGTTACGTCGGCTGTCAGACCAACCGCCCCTTCGGCATCGCCGGTGAGTCCTTCGAGAATCCCCAGTACCTGGACAAAATCGTAGAGAGCGTCGGCGCCGAGTCAATTCCCGGCTACGAAAAGAAAGTCCAGTGCTGCGGCGGGGCGCTGGCCTTCTCCGAACCGGAGAAGTCCCAGGAGATGATCAAAGGCATCATCGAGGCGGCCTACGACAACGGCGCCGATATGATCGTCACCCCCTGCCCGCTGTGTCAGGCCAATGTAGAGATCTATCAGGACAACATCAACGAGACCTACGGCACCAAGTTCAATATGCCGGTGGTCTACTACTCCACGTTGATGAGCATCGCCTTCGGCCGCAGCGCTGCGGACGCCGCCCTCAACGGCCAGGTGATTCCTGCCAAGCAACTTGAAGAAATCGCTAACAAATAAGGCGATCCAACTTCAGACTTGAAAGCCCGCTGATGCGGGCTTTTTTTTGCGTTGAGGAATTAATTATTCTGTGTCGCCCACTACTCATAGAGCAAGGCGCTCGTCCAGCTTACCCTTATTTAGCAGGCTAATACGTAACATTCCATCTCACCACTCACACGATCCTGAATTAGGGCCTGTTAACACTAATCAGATGTGCTCTGCTGGGGCTGTTTTTGTGCCCAGCAAGGCAGAATGAGCGTGGTGTAGTTATTCTACATGAGCGAATGATAACGCCGCTGGGTGCAAAAACAGCCCCAGCCCTTCGGGTTGGGCCTGAAAAAGCGCCACTCGGCGTTGCTCGTCGTTCATTTGAAGTGACCAAACCTCTCTCCTCGCGCCCCGAAGGAAGTGCCCTTGGGGTGCGCCTTGATTGGCG
>QBVD01000012.1 GCA_003058525.1 gamma proteobacterium symbiont of Ctena orbiculata
AATCGGCTCTGTTGTGTCTGAAAATGCGCCAATCAAGGCGCGAGGAGTGAGGTTTGGTGATTCCAAATGAGCGACGAGCAACGCCGAGTGGCGCATTTTCAGGCACAACCCGAAGGGCTGGGGCTGTTTTTCCACCCAGCGGCGTTATCATTCGCTCATTTAGCACGGCTAAACCTCGCTCATTCTGCCTTGCTGGGTAAAAAAACAGCTCCAGCAGAGTCGATTGGATTAGTGTTAACAGGCCCTAGAAAGGATTTGCTCTCTGCCCCGGGTTTTATCGGGTTTTTTTGGATGGGTATTTCGTTTATGCAGTTTATGGCGATGTGATTTTTTCATTCGCCGAAAAAGGCCTGATTTTCTCTATAAGTAGGGATGGTTGTTCTTCAATTGCCAGGTGTCCGGCGTTTGGAATTTCAAAAAATAATGAGCCAGGTATCAACTCATGCAATAACCTCCCGCGTTGGATCGGGATCCAGCTATCATCGGTACCCCATAATATCATTAACGGTTTTGATATTTGTGAATAGACAGATTGTACTTCATCGGTGTATTTCACTTTAGCCTGCGCTATTTGTCTGTAAAAAGACGCCTTTCCATACATGCCGGTCCAGGGCTGAACAGTATTATCCATTGTTTCATCAGGAATTTGCATAACCGCCGCTGTTTTAATATAGGCGCGTACGATAGCCTCGTGTATGTAATCCGGCGCACCTGCAAATGCCGCCTCATGTGTTTGCACATGCCGGAAAAACGGTGAACCCCATGGTGAAATTGCAACTGGGTCGATTAAGACTATTTTCTCGAAATCTTGTTTGTTCAGTAGATGGGTGCGCAATATCGTGGCGCCACCGAAGTGATGCCCAATTATTGCTGGATTTTCTAGCCCCCAGAATTTGATTAATTGATGAAGAATTGTGTTTTGTATGCCGAGGGACACATCGCCATGGGATTTATCGGATTGACCGTAACCGATTAAATCAAAGTAGTAAGTAGTGAAGCTATTTAAAAGAGCATCGATAATGTGCCTCATGTTGTAAGAGGACCAGGGTGTACCATGCAGCACTATGGCCGGTGGCCCATTGCCCTTAACTCCAAACTTTACGTAGCGATCTTCAAAGGTATAGGTTTCTGTAAGATTCCAATTCGTCATGGGATTCTACAATTCATCACAACTGGCTAATGGGGCGCAGCGAAGTGGAGCTTTCCGGTGAGCGATAGCGAACGATTTGTCATGCATTATTCTTTAAGCTTATTAAAGCAATATAATTACTAGTGAAAACAACAGCAAACCTGCCCACAGTATAAGGGAACATAGATGTATACCAACCCCTCCTGGACATCAAGATGAATATATACTGCATCGGTAATTAACGTTAAAATGAGCATGCTTACCAACCCTGAGAGGGCCAGCACATCGATTGTCGCTGTTTTTTGCAGTGGGCAGCACGGCAGATAAATGTCTGTCGGACTGAGCCGCCAATCAGTGTTTTTTTATTGTTAACTATGCAGTCAGCCCGCCATCACTCTAATTTCAGTGGTTAACAAGCAATCCGTACTAAAGTAAAAATGTACAACTTGCATACTATTTAAGTTTGGGAGATTGGGATTAATATTGAACAATCTTCCTGTTAGATTAATTATCATACTACTTTTCATTACCTTAGCGGCCAATTTCAATTGTGGTTACTCAATCATGGTCTCTGGCCTCATTATTCAAACTCGGAAAGGTCAGCAATATCGAAAGATAGAGCAGGGTTGCGACAAGGATAACCGCAGTAAACCCAAGATCAATGGCGATCAGCGTCGCTGATCCTGCACTGATCACCGAGGCATAACCGTTGATACCCCATGCCCAGGGGATGAGATTGGAGGATTGCTGTTTCAGTGAGGAGATGGCCAACGGAAAAGGCATCCCCATGAAGAACGCCAAAGGTGCAATAAGCAGTGTGGAGATCACGAACTTGTACGCCATGGCGAGATGACCCAGCAGTTCGAACAACGGCTCCAACAGAAACAGATAGCCGATGCTTACGAATGCGATGACCAGGACCGACAGGGTTGCTATGCGATAGTGTGAACGGTTTTGCGCCAGGCGTTCGCTGACATAACTGCCAAAGCCCGCAAACAGCAGGAATCCTGCGAGGGAGATCGAGATGGCATAGATGGGATGGTGCAGAAAACGTATGAATTTCTGAATGAAAGCGATCTCGATAAAGAGGAATGCCAAACCGATGCCGAAAAAGTAGTAGAAGACACGCCAGCGGTTGATCCTATCGTCCGCAGTTCCTCTGCTGCGCGAGATGATGCTCAAGGGCAGCAGTATCAGCAAGGCGCTCAGCAGTGCGGTGATCACCAGGGTAAGGATAAGGATGATGTAGCCCCACTCGATCAGCGGCATACCACCTTGGTGTCTTAGCTTCAATGCCTCGAAAAAGCTCTCCCACTTGAAGAAGTGGTGGAAATAGGGTCGGTCGTCTGAAGCGGGCTGGAGATCGAATTTATAACTCGCCAGGAGTTGATCCTTATCACCCGAGACGATCTGTTTGCTTGCCCGATAGAAATAGGGTTCGCGCAGGCGGTTGTAACGATTGGCCTGATCCTCGCTGAGGCGATGGCTGTAGGCCTGATCGAAGAGCCTGGCCTGACAAAAGACCCCAGCACGGTCCAGTTCCTCTGAAGTAAAGGCCCCGTTCTTTACCAGCAGCGTTGCGGTCTGCCAGTTTCGAATCAGCAGCAGGCGTTTATCCGGTTCATCCAGCCCCAGGGACTCCATCGCCTGATGTGCGGTGAGGAAGAGTTTGAGGGTGTCCCTAGGAGGGATTTTGATCCAACGGGTGATGGCGAGATAGCCATCCGGCGCCAGGTGTGAAAGGTAGAGGGCCAGCGCCTCCCGGGTATAGAGATAACTTTCGTTCAGGGCATAGAGGCCTGACGACGAGGCACTGGCCGCATCAACCAAGGCGAGCTGGATCAGGTCGTACTTTTTATCGCTTTGGCCGAGGAAATCCCGCGCCTCGGCGATATGCAGCCTGGTGTAGGGATTGTCGTAGATCTTACCGGCGAACCCTTGATAGTCGTGCCTTAGCAGCTCAACCAGCTGCGGGTTGAGTTCCAGGGCATCCACCGATTCCACCTGGTGGTGGCGCGCCAGCAGCAGGTCGGAGCCGGTGCCACTGCCGATCACCAGCAATTCATCCGGTTTCCGCAGGTGGTAGGGGAGAGCCGAGGTTGTTCGGTCGAGGTAGCCTAGGGATTCGAGGTCGCCGCTGAAGCGGGTGATGGCGGACATGTTGTCCGCGTCGGTAAAGAGTCCCAACTGTTGCGGCGGTTCCCGCGGATTGAGCAGGCTCAGACCCGGTGCGTGGCGCAGCGGCATCTCATCGCTGGCGACAAGGGTGAGGTGGCCCAGGGGACTGGAGTATCGTTCCACAATGCGCGTGCCTTTGATCTGCAGTGTCTGCATCAGGCCCTTGTAGGGGGAGATGTTGAGCGTGATCCGGGGTACGGCAATAAGCAGCAGCACCATGGTGAGTATGAGCGGAAGAGAGAGCCGGACTTTGGAGGGGAGATTGAGTTCCCATATCGCAATGGTCGTGGCGGCCAGGCCGGCAAGGGTGATTGCGACGAGTATCTGTTCCGGCTTCAGCAGGAACATGATGAGCACTATGCCCAATGCGCCTATGCCTGCCCCCAGCAGATCAATGGCATAGATGGCGGAGACCTGTCTCTCGCTGTATACCATGAAGGTCATGCAGATTGCACTGGCGGTGAAGATGAACGGCAGTGCAAGCAGCAGGCAGATGATCGCCAGGTTGAGGGCCTGGCGAAAATCCCAGAACAGTTCCTCGCTGTTGAAACTGAGCGACTGTGCTATCAGGAATGCTCCCAGGGCGCTAAGGGCGAATAGCAGCAGGGAGAGCGGGAAGAGCCATCGGTAGTGGCGGGCGATTGTGGGTTGAATGGTCGAGAGCAGGCTGCCGCTGATGCCGTAACCCAGCAGTGCCAGTGCGATGATCATGTAGGCGAAGTGGTGCCATTGAATGATCGAGAAGAGCCGCATCAGCTGAATCTCATATCCCAGCGCCGATGCTGAGAGAATGGCGATCGATAGGTAGGGTGGACGAATCATAGCAATTTTGAATGTTGAATTAATATGCAGGCGTCGCTCGCTTTTTTATCTAAAACAAGATGCGCGCGCAGCGCACATATATATAATTCAAAATTATTTAATGCTCTCCCGTAAGCGGAACAAACCTAACGGGTAAAATCTGACGTACCGTAATCTCTTTTTCCGCGTTTTTATCCACCAGCAACAGCTGCTGGGTCATGAAACGGCTGCCTACCGGAATGATCATCTTGCCCCCCGGCTTCAACTGCTCGATCAGAGGAGGGGGAATGTGACTGGCGGCAGCGGTGACGATGATGATGTCGAAAGGGGCATGCTCTTTCCACCCATAGTAACCGTCGGCGATGGAGACCTCTATGTTGTCAAAGCCGAGGTGCTTCAGCCGCTCTGTTGCCTGTTTACCCAGCGGCTCCACGATCTCCATGGTGTAGACCTTTTCGACCAGGCGAGAAAGCACTGCAGCCTGGTAACCGGAGCCGGTACCGATTTCGAGTGCATTATGTTCTGCCCTGGGAGCAATCAGGTCGGTCATGATGGCCACGATATAGGGTTGAGAGATCGTCTGGCCGTAACCGATGGGGAGCGGACGGTTATCGTAGGCACGGCTGCGGACGTCGGCAGGTACGAACTGGTGGCGCGGCACCTCGCTCAGCGATTTCAGGATCCGCTCATCAAGCGCTGATTTTTCCAGATAGATACTGGTTTCCCGCACATCCTGCTCGATCAGCCTTATCATCTGCTCCCTGGCCGCACTGTAGGTGTCGGCAGCGTACGTGGACCATGCCCAGAAGCTGGCAAAGGCAATTAACGTAGCCCCACTGACAAGTCGTCTGATAGACATGCCGATCTCCTCCTTTCCTACTTACAAATATAGTTCTTGGAGAGAAGAATGAGTCCGCAAATGAACGCAAATATAAGAGGATCTTCAGAAAAACTTGTGGGTGGCTTTGAATGATAAATGTCACTAACATTCTGAAAGACCGGCATAATATTGGAATCAGCAGTAATTTTTTTATCAGTCAGTTCTGATTACATGACGCTGCCTAAGTAACAGACAAGCTAATATCCTATGATCACGTCATTCCGGCGCGGTCCGGAATCCAGGGAGAATGCCGGGGAGGTGGTATGAGATGCATGAGACGATGGCATCCGCTATTGTGCGGGGAAAAGCCATCAAGCATCGGAAACGGGCGTGGAAGTTAGAGATGATTGAAGCGCTGAACCCACGTTGGCGGGATTTGTATCCGGAGCTGATTTGACGAGCAGTATTCTTTGCTGAAAGAGAGACGATCGACTATCGGTTGGAGCATCTGGATTCCGGTCTGCGCCTGAATGACGGGATCAGTGAAGTCTACCAACAAATTCTTCGGAGGATCCACATAAGCTATTTTTTGATGAATTCGGTGCTTCCTTGATTGTGTGCGCTACAGCAGTGCACAACACGACCCTTATCCAACGGCTTTTTATTTGACACGCTTTACAGGCTGCGGATGCTGTCCATGGGCCCTGTACAGGCTATTTAATATGTCATATTTGCGTTCTTTTGCGGACTAAAAATCGTTCGCGAGAATTTGCGGCTTACATTCACAACCCGTTATTACCAGGCTACTGACGCTATCTTATCGCTGGCCGAGTGATGATGGTGCGGGGTACTGTTCTTTCGACCCTGACCAGAATATTTGATGTAGCTGTTCCCGCGGGACTTTTTGCTGTGAGGGTGTAGGTTGTATTACGCCTGGGCGAAATTTCGATGGATCCGTTAGCTTCAACAGAACCGATACCTGGCTTGATTTCAACATCAGTTGCGTCTCTGGTTCGCCAGCTGAGGGTTGTGGACTTTCCCAACTCGATTGTGTTTTCCGCTACTGAGAGTCTTGATAGCGGAATAGTGGCCACAGGTTGAGAATTGACTTGAATGGAAAGCCTTTGCTTTGCATGCCTATTATCCGAGCCTGTTGCGACCAGGGTGTATGTTGTGTTTTCCCTCGGCCTGATAACCTTGGAACCGGAGACGGCAACAGTGCCAATATTGGGCTGAATACTCACCTTCTCGGTGTTCTTCGTCATCCACCTCAATGTTGTAGTCGATCCCTGTTCGACCCTGTTTGGGTCGGCTTGAAATTCAACGATACTTGGCGCCGGGCCCGGGCGGCTTGCGTACCATGTGAAGAGACCGATGAGTGTGCTGACGACTGCAATCCCAAGAACGCCGATTATGAGTGCCTTGTGCTTGCCTCTCGGTTTTTTCGCTACTCTCTTATTGCGAGTTGAGATGATTGGCCTTTTTCCTGTTCTGTCCCTTTCCAGGCCCTCGATCAATCGATCACAGTCGGTACGAAAATCCGGATCGGCCCTGACCTGCATGCCGTTTCTTTTGGCGAAATCGCGGATGCTCTCGGGTAACTCATCCGCCTCTGGCATCGAGGCACGCCGAACAAGCAATGGAACGACGGGTATTTTCCGTTTCAGTGCGGACTCGAGTTCAATTCGAACATAATCACCGGATTGATCGAGGCGTCTGTCGCCTTCTTCATCAGTGGCATTGAGCCAATCGCGTCCGATAACGGCCAGCAAGACTTCGCACTGGCCGACCTTTTCGTCAATGTACCGGGTGAAATCGACGCCCAGGGGGATATCGTCGACATCCATAAAGACTGCCGATTCTCCAAAATGCTCGACAAGGCGGTCGTGTATCCTGCCGGTAACATCCGCACTGTCTTCGCGCCGGTAAGAGATGAAGATGTTAGCCATGGCCGTTCTCCCCGGTACACCTTCCTGTGCTTATCTTCGGGCTCATTTCAAGCAGCCGTTTTTCCATAAGCGATAACTATATTTTATATGAGATTATGAATAATATTATTGTGAATATTGCACAACTTATTAACCCTGGCATTGTAGGGGAAGCGCGGGTTGCGATAAGGCCGGTATGAACTCAAGGCAATGCGTTGCGGTCGTAGAAGTGGGATAGTCAAAAGGAGTTATTCATGAGGCAACGTCTCGTCTCTCTCTGGAAAGGGAACAGGTCTTTCATTATCTTTGTTGTTTTGCTGCTGGCGTTTAGAAGCGTTATCGCAGATTGGAATGTGGTCCCGACCGGATCCATGAAACCTACCATACTCGAGGGGGACCGTATCCTGGTCAACAAAATGGCCTACGATCTGCGTCTGCCTTTTACCCATATTTCATTGCTCAAACACGCTGATCCTGCGAGAGGGGAGATCGTCATTTTCGATTCGGAGGCTGCCGATAAGCGTATGGTCAAACGTGTAGTCGGATTGCCTGGTGATTGGATTGCCATGCATGACAACCGTCTCTGGATCAATGGTCAGCAGATTGGCTACAGTGATGCTGAAACAGCTGCGGCCTGGCAGGACAGAATCGAGAATCTTGATGGTGTTGAGCACTGGGTAAGGTGGCTGGATCAAGCGAGCGGGCTGTCCGGTTTTCCACCTGTCAAGGTGCCGGACGGTCACTATCTGGTGTTGGGCGACAACCGGGACAACAGCGCGGATTCGAGGGTGATCGGGTTCGTGCCGAGACAAGAGATTGTCGGCAGAGCACGCCATGTACTGCTCTCACTGAATCATGAAAACCACTACTTGCCGCGGCCACATCGATTTATGCACCGCTTGTGAGCTATAGCCAGCCTGCCTTATCCCGACGATGGCTTGATACTGAAAAGAATCGCATACAGGGTTGGCACGAACAGCAGTGTCAGCAGAGTGGCGAATCCCAGTCCCACCATGATGGTCAGCGACATGTTGACGAAGAAGACATCTTGTAACAGGGGAATCAGTCCCAGTATGGTGGTGGCCGCGGCAAGCACGACCGGCCGCAGGCGGCTGACGGTTGAATCGAGAATCGCACTGTAGTGCGCTTTCCCCTGTGAGTTCTGCTGATCGATTTCGTCGATCAGGACAATGGCGTTCTTGATCAGCAGGCCGATCAATGAGAGCGCCCCAAGCAGGGACATGAAGTCGAAGGCGCCGTTGAACAACAGCAGCCCGGCGGTAATGCCGATCACCGCCAAGGGCACCGTAAGCCAGATCAGCAGGGGTTGCCGCACCCTGCCGAACAACAGGATGGTGACCAGTATCATCAGCAGGAATCCTATCGGCAGTGCACGCATCAGCCCGCCCTGGGCCTTGCTCGAATCCTCGTATTCACCGCCCCATGACAGGCTATAGCCCGGCGGCAGTTGCATTGCCTCGATCTGCGGTTTCAACTGATTGAACAGGGGCGTGGCCAACTCCTGTATCGAATTGCATGAGGCGGTGATGGTCTGGATGCGGTCACGGGAGCGTAGGATCGTGTTTTCGAAAAGGGTTTCGTAACCGCTGACCACCTGAGCGGCGGCAACCGACTGGTTCAGGGCCGGGCTCCAGATAGTGATGTCCTGCAGGTTGCCGGGATCCTCGCGTTCCGCTTCCGGCGCGCGCATCAATATGGGCAGGATGCGTATGCCGTCGCGGTAGCGGCCGACGGGGGTGCCGTCGTAGGCATACTGCAGGGCAGTGGCCAGGTGTTCCCGGGTTATGCCTAACTGCCTGCCCACCTGTTCATTGAAGATCGGGCGTAACAGCTTGACCGGCTGCCGCCAGTTATCCCGTACATCCTTCGATCTGGGGTCGGCGTGCATGATGCCCTGAGCCTGCTGCGACAGTCTGCGCAATACTGCCGGATCCGGGCCATGGAAGCGCACTTCGATCTTGCTGTCCCTGCCGGGTCCGATACGCATCGATTTGATGATCGGATCGGTCCAGGGGAGCTGCTCCCGCATATAGCGTTCGACTTTTTTCCAGATTTCAGGGATCTGCTCCAGGGTATCGGTTTTGACGATTATCTGGGCGTAGGCCGGCGATACCTCCCGTGGATCATAGACCAGGGTGTAGCGTTGATGGGGGCCACCGATTGCCGCGGTTGTCTGTACCACCCCTTCCTGCTCACGGATGAACGCTTCCACACGGAGCGTGTCCTGCCTGGTCTTTCTGATATCCGTGCCTTCGATTTCCCAGATATCTACAAAAAAGAGCGAGGTGTTGGATTCTGGAAAAAAGGCCTGCTTGACGCTGCCGAAACCGAATACAGCGAGGAAAAAGAGTGCAATCACCACGCCGACAGTGATCCAACGCAAACGGATGGCCCGGTCTACAACCCGCCTGAAGATTGTGAAGATCGGGCCGCTGTAGGGATCTGTTGCATGCTCGCCGCCGGGTTGTCCCGGTTTAAGCAGGAGTGCGCAGAGCAGGGGCGTGGTGGTGATGGCGGTAACCCAGGAGAGCAGCAGTGAGTAGAGTATCACCCAGAACAGGGAATTCGCGAACTCACCCGTACTGTCCGGCGACAGGCCGATGGCTGAGAAGGCAAGGATGCCGATGATGGTTCCTCCGAGCAGGGCCCAGATGGTCTTGCCGACGGTCTCCCGCGCCGCATCCGCCGCCTGCATGCCGGCCTGGATACGGACCAGCATCCCCTCGGCCACCACGATGGCGTTGTCCACCAGCATGCCGAGGGCTATCACCAGCGCACCCAGTGAGATGCGCTGCAGTTCTATCCCATCCAGATACATGATGAAGAGTGTGCCGGCCACTGTAATCAGCAGCACAGAGCCGATGATCAGGCCCACGCGCAATCCCATAAACAGCAGCAGCACAAGGATCACGATGGCAACTGCCTGGCCGACACTGACAAGAAAGCCGCCCACCGACTTATCCACCTCAGCGGGTTGGTTGTAGATCTCGACCAGCTGCATTCCGATAGGCATGGTGGGAATGAGTTCCATCACGCGCTGGCGCAGCCTCTCTCCCACCGCAACCACATTCTCGCCCGCCTGCATGGAGATGCCCAGTGTCAATGCCGGCTTGCCGTTGACGTAGTACATCTGGCTGGGGATCTCTTCGTAGGCCCGGGTTATTTCGGCAATATCCTTGAGATAGACCAGCTTCTTGTCCTCGGATCCGATCATTACATCCCCGATCGCCTTCACCGAATCGAATTCACCGGTTGGTTCGATACGCAGATACTCGTTACCGACACTGGCATTGCCTGCGGTGACGACCACATTTTGTGATTCGAGGATCTGCGATATCTGGCTCGGTGAAATCCCCAGTTCACCCATTTGTGCACGCGAGACGTCCACGTAGACAACTTCTTTTTGTGCACCGCCGATACTGATTTTACGGATGCCGGGTACCAGTACCAGCTGGCGCTTGAAGGCATCTGCAAAATCCCACAGGTCACGCCAGCTGTAGCCTTCTCCCGTCAGTGCCAGGTAGACACCGAAGACATCGCCAAAATCGTCGATGACGATCGGGTTCTGGGCCCCTGGCGGCAGTCGGCCCTTCATGTCTGCGATCTTGCGCCGCAATTCGTCAAATATGTTGGGGAAATCCTCTGCTCGGTACTGGTCCTTGAATTCAATCTGAATATCGGAAACCCCAGGCCTGGAGATCGACATCTTTATCTGCTTGACCTGTTCCATGCGCTGAATGGCATCCTCAACATGGTAGGTCACTTCATCCTGAACCTGTTTGGCAGAAGCCCCGGGATAATAAGTGATGATCTTCGCCATCTTGATGGTGAAGGCTGGGTCTTCCAGTTTGCCGATTCGCTCGAATGCCCACAGCCCACCGCCAAGCATGATGATGACCAACAGCCATGAAATAACAGGTGTACGAACGGAGTATTCGCCGATATTCATCCCATGTCCCTTATTGTTCTTGCGCCCTGATCAGCTATCACTGACTGTTCTGGCGCCGTGTACGGGGTTCCGCCTGCTCCCGGTCGGGCAGGAGCCTGACTTTCATATCCTCAAGCAGAAAGGGGGTGCCGGCACTGACGATTCGTTCACCCGCCTTGAGGCCCTCGAGGACCTCAATGCGGCTTCCCAACAGGCGGCCGATTGTCACCTTGCGGGATTTGACGGTCATGCTCTGCTCGTCGATGACCCAGGCCTTGGGGTCGAGGTTGCTATCGCCCGCTATCGCAGTGGCCGGTACCAGATGCCGTTGGCTCTTGTTGAGGAATCCGCTCAGGTCGACAGTCGCGTTGGCGGTCATACCTGGCAGTATGGTGACGTCGTCGGCCCGCGCCATGGTATAGGTGACCTGGAAGGTTTGGGTTTTGGCGTCGGCCTTGGTGCTGACTTCACGAAAGGTGAGGGAATAGCTTTTGCCCGGCAGATCGGGAAAGCTGACACTGACAGGGATCTGATTACGCTTCGCCTGCGGTGACTCCCTGTCCGGTTGCAGTTCGCGAAGCTGACTTTCCGGGACATCGAATTTCACTTCGAGTAGTGTGATATCCTGCAGGTCCAGCACCACCTGCTTGGCCTGCACCTCTTCAAAGTTTTCGATATGGCGCCTGGCGATAACCCCGTTGAATGGGGCGGTCAGTTTGGTGTAATTGAGCTCCTGCTGGGCCGATTCCAAAGCCGATTGCGCACTTTTGAAATCGGCTTCGAGGCGGTCATAGTCCATCTTTGAAATGTGCCCCTTTGTAACCAACTCCTTGGCGCGGGCGTAGTCTTTTTTCGCCTTATCGAAATTCGCCTTGCGGTTGTTGTAGGCGATCCTGTAGTCGGTGATGTCGAGGGAAGCGATCAACTGGCCCGCTTCCACGCGGTCACCCTCTTTAACTGAGAGTTGTGTGACCTTGCCGGCAACCCTGAAAGCCAGTTCCGCCTTTCTGCCGGCATCGATCCGTGCCGGAAATGATCGCACATCGGAAGAGCCTGCCTGCGCAACGACAAAACTCTTTACCGGGCGTATCACGTTCTTGATATCGGGTGGTGGGGACTTTTCACATCCGCCGATTGACGCAGCGATCAAGACCAGACCAAGAGAGCGAAATGTACAACCATGCATGTTGAATTCCCCCATACAATCTGTCGCCAAAACAGTTGTTCCGGCAATCGTAAGGGCAAGTATAACTTCAGCTGTGTGTTCAATTACAGCACATTCCAAAGGGGTACCTGGCATTACTGTTAACAGGCCCTAACCTAATAATACTGCAGTTATGGTTTACACTGTTGATATATCATGCCGATGTCATCGAGCAGGCGTGTGCAAAGAGCAGGCTCTCATAGTTAACAAATAGGACGGGAAGATCAGCTGTCCTTACACCATAAGAAATAAAATCCTTGCCAGGATCAGCAATGTGACTCGAAACAAGCATGCCGATCAGTCTCATGAGCTACGGCATTATCAGTGCGATGAGTATCCCCATGAGTTGTTTCAACAGCTCGATTTCGGTGTGGCGGTCTACCAACCCATCGAGGATGGCAGGGACTTCATCTTTGTTGACATCAATCCCGCGGTAGAAAAAACGGATAAGGTGAAACGCGAAGAGCTCCTCGGTCGTCGTTTAACTGAGGTGTTTCCGGGGGTGGAGGAGTTCGGCCTACTGGATGTCATGCGGCGGGTCATGAAGAGTGGCGTCAGTGAGTCCTTCGGTCCCACCGAGTATCACGACGAGCGCATTCGTGGCTGGCGCTTGAATCATGTCTATAGACTGCCCTGTGGCTATGTCACCGCGGTTTATGAAGATGTGACCAATGAGGTTGAAGCCGAATCTGCCCTGAAGGCCAGCGAGGAGCGTTACGGGCTCTTGACGGAATCGAGCCTGGATGGGGTTTGGGATTGGGATCTTGAGCACAACAGACTCTATCTGTCCCCCCGCTGGAAAATGCAGCTGGGATACCGGGATCATGAATTGGAGAACCAGTTAGACACCTGGAAGGATCGACTGCATCCCGACGATCAGTCGCGGGTTCTGGAGCATCTTGAACAATATCTGGCTTCACCTGAACCCATCTGGAGGGAGGAGTTCCGGCTCAGGCACAAGAATGGCGCCTATATATGGATGATGGCAAGAGGCTCTGCCGTGACGGATAGCGAGAATACTGTTGTCCGCATTCTCGGCGTGCATATCGATATCAATCGCCGCAAGCAGGCGGAAGCCGCCAGTGCCTTGATTCAGCGACGACTCGAGGCTTCGCTCGAACTTACCAAACAGGCGCCGAGCGTGAGTGAAAAAGAGATTATCCAGACTGCTTTGGAGCAGGCGTCCCAGCTGACGCAAAGTAGTATGGGCTATCTCCATTTCGTCAATGATGACCAGGAGACGATTGAACTGGTGACCTGGTCGAAACAGACACTGTTGCATTGCAACGCCGCGTTTGATTCTCACTACCCATTGAGTAAGGCCGGCGTCTGGGCGGATTGCGTACGTAAGCGTAAGCCGCAAATTCACAATGATTATCAAGCTATGGACAACCGTAAGGGTTATCCTGAGGGGCATATTCATCTGCTGCGCCATCTCTCCGTACCGGTCATCGATGACGACAAAGTGAGATTGGTGATCGGCGTCGGCAACAAGATAGAGCCTTACAGCGATCTCGATGTGCAGCAAGTCACCATGCTGGTAAGCGATCTATGGAGACTGATAGAGAAAAAACGTATTGATGAAAAGCTGAAACAGGCCGCCGCCGTGCTCGAAAGCACCCAGGAGGCTGTGACGATAACCGACACCGGTCCTCATATTATCGCAGTCAATCGCGCCTTCTGTGAAATAACCGGCTATCAGGAGAACGAGGTACTGGGGGCACAATCCGAGTGTGCTGAAGTCCGGCAGGCATGATGAAAATTTTTATCGCAAGATGTGGGACCAGCTGACTACTTCGGGAAACTGGCAGGGGGAGATCTGGAATCGCCGCAAGAGCGGAGAGGTCTATCCGGAGTGGCTGAATATCAGCGCCATCCAGGATGACGACGGTGTGACGACACACTATGTTGCGGTGTTCTCGGATATCTCCGCCTTGAAGCAATCGGAGCAGCAACTCGAACACTTGGCGCACTATGACCCGCTGACGGGACTGCCGAACCGGATCCTGCTCTTTTCCAGGATAGATCATGCATTGCAACGGGCGCGTCGCAATGGCAGTGAGGTCGCGCTGCTATTTCTCGATCTGGATAATTTCAAGGTCGTGAATGACAGCCTCGGGCATCCTGCCGGGGATAAGTTGCTGCGACTGCTCGCGGGACGTTTTACAAAAAGGCTGCGCGGAGGGGATACCATTGCACGCATCGGTGGCGATGAGTTTGTCATTCTCATCGAGGATGTAGTGACGGAGGCGGTAATTGCCGATATTGCGCAGTCGGTTTTGGATGAGATTAAGGAACCTGTTCACATTGAGGGTCACGATTTCTCCGTGGGCGGCAGCGTCGGCATCAGTATCTATCCACAAAATGGTGAGACAGCCACAGACCTGATCAAGAATGCCGATGCCGCGATGTATCTGGCAAAGGAGTCCGGGCGAAACAGCTTTAAGTTCTATACGCCCAAACTGACTCAGAAAGCCAGGCTGCGGTTGCGCATGGAATCCGAATTGCACAACGCGCTGCAATCCAATGAGATCATTCCCTATTATCAACCCATTGTCCGTGTCAGTGATGGAAAAATAGCGGGTGCGGAGGCATTGGCCAGGTGGAACAGGAACGGTGGTGAACCAATCATGCCCGTAAAATTTATTCCGATTGCGGAGGAATCGGGACAGATCGACCAGATAGCATCAGTCATACTGCGCCAGGTCTGTGAAGATCTTGTCTCCTGGGAACTGCCGGATACGTACCCCTTCAAGGTGGCTGTGAACCTCTCGCCCCACCAATTCCGCAATGTTGGACTGATCAGAGAAATCGCTGACAATCTGAGTAAATTCAATATTTCGGGTGAGAGGCTGGAACTTGAACTCACCGAGACCGTGTTGATGCATGATACGGAACAATCGATTAAGAAAATCGGACAGCTCAGTGAAATGGGAGTGACGATGGCAATCGATGATTTCGGTACCGGCTATTCATCCCTGGCCTATTTGACCCGCTTTCCCATTGACAAGTTGAAGATCGATCGCAGCTTCATCAATAAAATGCAGAACGAGGAGGAGAGTGAGGAAATTGTATCGACCATTCACGCGATGGCGCGCAATCTGAATATGCATGTGACGGCAGAGGGGGTTGAGACTGCATTGCAGCTGGCCAAACTGCGGCATCTGGGATGTGACTATTATCAGGGCTACTTCTTTTCCAGAGCTGTCCCTGCAGCGAAATTTTGTGAATTACTGCAGGATTCAACTTAGGCCTGTTAACACTAATCCAATCGGCTCTGTTGTGTCTGAAAATGCGCCAATCAAGGCGCGAGGATTGAGGTTTGGTGATTCCAAATGAGCGACGAGCAACGCCGAGTGGCGCATTTTCAGGCATAACCCGAAGGGCTGGGCTGTTTTTCCACCCAGCGGCGTTATCATTCACTCATTTAGCACGGCTAAACCTCGCTCATTCTGCCTTGCTGGGTAAAAAAACAGCTCCAGCAGAGTCGATTGGATTAGTGTTAACAGGCCCTAGGACCAATTGGATTAGTGTTAACAGGCCCTATCAACGGTACTCTTAAGTAGTGGTTATTGTAGATTGTAAACACGCTGTTTCAATTCCGTATGACCAAGCGAGTAAAGCGTTTCAAAAATACTGCGATAGTGAGATAGAGTCACTTTGACCGGTTTATCCGAATAGTGGATATGATTGAACTCGCGCGAGATATTTTTTGCGTGCATAGGGATATCCAGTGCGGCCAGTCTGTCGAGCATTTTCTCTATGGTCAATCCCGCAGGCCTGCGATATCCGGCATTGTGCAACAGGTCATCAATCGCCTGCAGGTGATGGGTGATAACCTCATCTGGTGTGGCCGCCTGAACCGCACTGAGCCTGCGTTTGATTTGGAATGCCCGCCATCTGGGATGGATGTATGGCCATGTAATCCACAGGCACAACAGGATTGCACCGAGCCCACTGAGCAAGGGCCAGGTATTGATAAAGAAGAGTTTCAGGTAAGCGCCCACCCAGGTAACCAGAAGATAGGCTGCCTGCCAGCTTGCACTCAGCACCGTTTCAAGGGTGTAATCGGTCTCGCCCATCGCTTCCTGCAGCCTTAACTGACGCTCCACATAGTCGTTGATCTGTTCAGCGGAGAGGGTTTCATTCTCAACCGAAGGGCCGTCGTAGTAGGCAGTGGGTTCCAATTCCAACCAACCCACATTATCAACATAGGCTTCCACCCAGGCATGACCATCCAAGGCATAGATGTCGTAATAACCGGTCATCGGGTTTTGATTCGTTGCGGAGAAGCCGGTGACCAGGCGTGAGGGTATGCCCTGGGTGCGCAACATGATGGCCAGGGCGCTGGCAAAGTACTCGCAATGCCCTTTCTTGGTTTCAAACAGGAACTGACTTAAAGGGGTGTGTTGTTGTGATTTGAATATCGAATCGAAGTCGTAGGCATAGTTTTTGCGCAGATGCTGTTCCAGGGCTATGGCCTTTGCAAACTGGCTGTCGTATGGTTCAGCGACCTGGTTGGCCAACTGGGAAATGCGGGGATCGATGTCCTCCGGCAACTGCCTGAAATTGGGCAGTTCAACGTAGTCGGTTTCGGCGAAAGTGCGGCCTTTGTGGACCGTACGCAGTGATGTAACGGAATAGGCCGTACCGCTCTGCAACGCCCCTGGGGAGTGGAGCTGACCGAATGCATCCAGGGCGATGACTGTTGCGGGGAAGTTGACCTTGACGGGTACCGCGGCTGCCGGGATATAGTCACCCATGTCCCGCTCGATAAAGACCTCATAGTTTTCAGTCACGTTTTGTGACGTCCTATCCGATGCAGGTTGTAATTCGATCTCCCCGCGGGAGAGTTGAAGTTTGCTTAAGCGCTGTGCGGAACTGTACCAGCGCAGGCCATCGAAACGGTCAAAGATACGCGCACGCAGGTAGAGAGGACGATCCGCCCGGACATGCGCCACGATGTCATTGCTGAAGCGGTCGCCCTGATCATCGGGATTATCGATCTCCATCTCGTAATCGAAACCACGATAGCGGAAGGATGACGATGTGGATTCACCGCCGGTTGAACGGTCGGAGTTTCTGCGTGACCCTTCCGTATCAAACCTCTCTACCAATTCATGGAGAAGTGATCCCGCAGGATCTCTTCCATCACCTCGGCCATTCGCCTGTTCCGATTCCTGTTCCCACTCGGGATTTTCATAGAAGTGGTCGGATACGGGAATGGCGCCCAGGTTGCCCGCCGGAAACCGGGGCACGATCAGATAGATAATCAGGGCCAGGCCAATCAGCAGAAAAGCGGCGCGTAACTGGTCGAGCGGATTCCATTGGGAACGGTTGCGACTCAGCGGTTCGATATAGGCATAGCCCAGGGTGATGCTGATGGTCACTGAATAGGCGAGAAAAAAAAGTAGATAAAGGCCCGATTTCGATTCGACCGCACCGGCGATCAGCGCGGTGAAACCCACCGCCAGCCCCATATAGAGTCGGCGATAGTCATGGGTCTGAAACAGCAGTGCAAGATGGGCGAATCCTATGAAGACCAAAAGCGCCGGGAGGGGGCCATAGACTATCATCAGGGGCAGGAAGAGAATAATGCCCATGGCGGCGATCTGTTCCGAGATCTTCAGATAGGGATTGGACTGCTCATCGCTACGGCCCACCAGCACCAGTATGAAATGGGTGACGGCGACTGTCATAATCGCACCGAGAAGTGCGGGCATTACACCCAGGTAGGCAAACAGGACCGCCCCCGCTGCGACTGCGGATACCAGGCTGTACCAATAGACGACCTTGACCGATTCGAGCTTCACTGGAAAAGCTCCTGTAACGGGGACAGGGCATTCACAGGATAGATCAAGCGGTTGCCCTCCCGATGGTGATCGGTGGTTGGGCTGTTCCGCATGGGAAACAGAAAACTCTCTGCATCCATCTCGATATCGATATGGGTCAGATAGGGCGTGAGCATCGGTAGCAGGTTGTCATCCTGGAGACGAAATCCGGCAATCAGGTTGGCCTGAGGGAACCTGATAACGGCCTGCTCGATCAAATCGCTGCAACTTTGGGTGCCGTTGCTTTCGAGGGTTGCCAGTAAGGCATAGAGATCGTAGAGGTCAGCGCTATAGGCCGGGACGACATAGTCGTGCCAGTCGCCGTTTTCAAATACCAGGATACTCTGCATACCCTCGCGGCTGGCAAAACGAATCATCGATGCGGCGATCGATATCGCATATTCAAAGGTGGATCTCGAACCCTCACCCTGATTAAAGACCGGCCTGCTGTCCAGTGTCACCAGGAGTACCGGCCGGTCACTGCGTTCATACTCTTTGACGACCAGTTGCTGTTGTCGGGCCGAGGCACGCCAGTGGATGTGGCGAAGCGTGTCGCCCTGGGTGTATTCGCGCACCGCCGCAAACTCGTCCTGGCCGCCCTGTTGTGGTATCCGCAGATCGCCATCGCTGTTGGCATCCGCGATAACAGGGATAGGGATGCGCTGCAGGTTGTATACCCGGGGCAGTACCAGGAGATCAAGCCTATCGGTAGTCAGAGGCCGGCTGTGTCTTACCACACCGAATGGATAGGAGGAGGAGAGTGTGAGCTGTCGCAGTTGAAACTTGCCGCGACGTTCGCAGTAGATCGTTGCCTGTTTGCGAATCGATGTATCGCAGCGGGAAATGAAAAGGTTCTGTTCGGTTTCACAAAAAGGAAGGTCGTCGCTCAACTGAAGGTGATAACGTCGACCCTTTGTCGTGACCAGGTAGGCCAACTCGCCTTCGCTGCCCGCGGTCAATTCACCAATCAGGGCGCGCGTTACCTGGACGCCACGCATTTGCAGCCTGGGCAGCAAATGCGAGATCAACAACAGGGACAAGCAGAGTGAAGAGAGACCGTACAGCAGTGCCAGTCCCCGGTTCCAGGCGGCAAAAAAACAGGCCAGGGAGAGCAGCCAGATAACAACATGCAAGTTGAACCAACGTTGCAGCCAGGCAGTGATTTTAGGCGACAGCCTGTTGGACAGCAGAGCCTGCTCCTTCATCCCCAATTACTCCGCGAGTTCGAGAACAGTCTCCGTTGTATGGTTGTCACCCTTAATCTCCGGCATGGCGGGAACCGGTGTGGCATCGATGATCTCTTGCAGGAGATTCCTATCATTATCGTTATTGCTTCTCAACAACATGCGATGGGCCAGTACAGGCGCCACCAGTTCCTGAACCCGCAGTGGTGTGACAAAGCTTTCATCGTTCAGCAATGCACTCGCCTGCGCCGCCTTCATCAGGGAAATGGAGCCACGAGGACTGACGCCGAGACGGATCTTTTTATGTCTCCGGGTGGCGTGGATCAGTGCAGCAATATAGTCGACGATCTTCTGATCGATCTGGACCTTGGTCACTGCATGCTGCAGTTTTTGCAGTGTCTCATCGTCGATCTCTGCTTCGATCCGGTCGAGAGGATCCTCGCCTCGGTTCATCTGCATGATGCGGGTCTCGTCCTGCAGTTTGGGATAGCCCAGGGAGACGCGCATGAAAAAACGATCCAGTTGTGCCTCAGGCAGGGGAAAAGTGCCACTGAATTCGATCGGATTCTGGGTCGCGATGACCATGAAAGTGGTGGGCAGTTTGCGGGTCTTGCGGTCCACGGTGACCGTCCTCTCCGCCATCGCCTCGAGCAGGGCGGATTGTGTGCGTGGCGAGGTACGATTGATCTCATCCGCCAACAGGATATTGGTGAACACCGGTCCGGGCAGGAAGCGGAATCCCTGCGCCTTCTGATCGAAAATAGTGATACCGGTGATATCCGCCGGCAGCAGATCCGGGGTGCATTGAATCCGCTTGAAGGTCAGGTCCAGACTCTTTGCCAGGGCCTTGGCCAGGGTGGTTTTACCCAGTCCGGGCAGATCCTCCAGCAACAGGTGTCCACGGCATAGCAGGCTGATCATCACCAGACGCAGGGTGTCCGGTTTGCCGATTATGGCTTTTTCCCATTCCAGCAATAGTGATCGGAGCAGTTTACCCGCTGTTTTACGGTTGGAATCAGACATCAAACCTCCCTGTAACAGTGTGAGGGGACTCAATCGGAATGGTCAATACCATAAATATTCTACAGAATTAGGTATTTATTAACCCGTTATAGCGTGCATTATCATGACTTCTTAAGCCGAATTATCTGTGTTAAAGGCAATAGGTCTGTAAACATTCACCGAAACACAGCTACAATTGCAACTTTTACCAGGGCGGATCGGATCAGTGTTAACCGGCCCTGAGCATACAATCGAGTGACCTGGTTTTCGGCTATACGATAACTGGACTGTTTTTTCTAGACACAGGAAATATCCATGGCATATGACAAGATTGAGATCCCTTCTGCTGGGGAAAAGATTACCGTTGGCCCGAATGGGGTGCTGAATGTACCCGACAACCCCATCATTCCCTATATAGAGGGTGACGGCATAGGCGTGGATATCACTCCGGTGATGAAAAAAGTGATCGATGCCGCAGTGGAGAAGGCCTACGGCGGTAACAGGAAAATCGCCTGGATGGAGGTCTATGCCGGTGAGAAAGCGACCCATGTCTACGACAGCGATACCTGGTTGCCTCAGGAGACCCTGGATGCGGTGAAGGATTTTGTCGTCTCCATCAAGGGTCCTTTGACCACGCCGGTGGGTGGTGGTATCCGATCCCTCAATGTGGCACTGCGCCAGCAGCTCGATCTCTACGTATGCCTGAGGCCGGTACGCTATTTCGATGGCACTCCCAGCCCGCTGAAAGAGCCCGAAAAGACCAACATGGTGATTTTTCGCGAGAACTCGGAAGACATCTATGCCGGTATAGAGTGGGAGTCCGGCAGCGATGAAGCAAAGCAGGTCATCGATTTTCTGCAGGAGAGCATGGGCGTCAGTAAGATCCGTTTTCCGGCCACGTCCGGTATCGGGGTAAAACCCGTCTCCAGCGACGGCACCAGGCGCCTGGTGCGCAAGGCGATCCAATACGCCATCGATAACGATCGCGACTCGGTGACCCTGGTGCACAAGGGCAATATCATGAAATTCACCGAAGGCGCCTTCAAAAACTGGGGCTACGAGTTAGCCAAGGATGAGTTCGGTGCGGTTGAGTTGGATGGCGGTCCCTGGTGCAGCTTCAAGAATCCCAAGAGCGGCAAGGAGATCATCGTCAAGGATGTGATCGCCGATGCCTTCCTGCAGCAGATCCTGTTGCGGCCCGCGGAATACAGTGTGATCGCCACCTTGAACCTGAATGGTGACTATATCTCCGATGCCCTGGCGGCCCAGGTGGGCGGTATCGGTATCGCACCGGGCGCCAACCTCTCGGATGAAGTGGCCATGTTCGAGGCGACCCATGGCACCGCGCCGAAATATGCCGGGCAGGACAAGGTCAATCCCGGTTCGCTGATCCTCTCGGCCGAGATGATGTTGCGCCACATGGGTTGGTTCGAGGCAGCGGATTTGATCATCAACAGCCTGGGCAAGACGATCTCGGCAAAGACCGTTACCTACGACTTTGCAAGGCTGATGGACAATCCTCAGGAGCTGAGTTGTTCAGCGTTCGGCGATGCCATGATCGGTATGATGTAGTGAACAGATCCCGGTTATCGCAAGGATGCGGTAACCGGGCGACCATCGCATTCACCGCCGTTCTCTACTCTCCTCTGATCTGACTGAAAAAAGTACCGATCACCTGACTCAGTCTTTCGGTACGAAGAGGATCGCGCAGGCTTGCCTGCATAGCCTGCCGGGTAGCGGGCAAATAGAGCAGGTCGCTTAAGATACCATTGAAGAATCCCTGGCCCTCCTCATTGTCCGCCAGCTGCTCAAGAAAACGATGGCGCATCGCGCTGTCTTCCAGTGCTTCCCAGGCACGTCCTGCAATTGCCGCCAGCAGATCACTGCGGTGGGAGATGGAATGGTCGAGCAGCCGGTGAATGTAATCATTACGAATGGCTGTCTTGCTGCTCTGAGAAAGACCGCGCACAACAGCCGAGAGCACCTGTGGATCAGGCATATCCTGTTGTAGGTTTGACAGGCCCCTTTGAGCCAGTGCGTTAGCGATAGTCTGGGGTATGATCTCGTTTTCGAGGCAGTGGCACAATGCCTCCAGGGGGGAGGGCGGCAGGGATGGAATCGATTTGGCGATACGCTGGGTATTGCCTTGCTGATCGAGACGGGCGGCGAGATCGGCAATTCCCTGATAGCCGATGAATGACCACTGTTCCCACCCCAAATCACCGTCGAAATAGGCTTTGGCATGGTCGTAGAAGCGTGACACCGGTTTATTCAGATTGCGGGTCAGGCGTGCATGAAATATGGCCAGACGTTCCTGTTTGGGTTGAAAGGCATACGGGTTGTCCTGTAGCGCAGTCTCCATGCCGTCCGTATCGGGTTTGCTCCCCAAGCTCTCTACCAGGTGATGCATGAAGTCATCCCTGGCAGACAATGACAGCTTACCCTGTTCATCCAGCGGAAAGCGGATGAACCAGATCATGGGATCAATCTGCCGCTGAGTCGGATCGGCCAGGGTCAGGGCAAACCACGCCTGCTGTTGCAACGGTAGCGGGTAGGCGATCTCAGCATTTTCGAATGCAACGAATTGCTCCCTGGGAAGGCTACTGACCCGCCGACCCATATCTGAAAAATCCAGGGAGAGTCCGCCGGATTCAATGAATTCAGTCAGAGTGGCGATGGTGTTCATAAATACATGCCTAGATTAATCTGCAGGTTCTAAAGGGGTAGTACATCTGCTTAAAGAACAGTCAGTTAGCCGCAAATGAACGCAAACAACCGCAAAGTTGACGCAAATATTAAAAACAGGGACTTATAGATGGATTGTATCTTCTTAACACAGTCATCATCGGCCACATCAACTAAATTCTATTTGCGCATATTTGGAGGTTATTTGCGTTCATTTGCGGCAATCACTATATCCAATCGACCAGGTGATGCTCCCAGTCGTCAGCTGCCGATTCCCTGATGACTTTGCCGCGGATGGAGTGGCCTGCATGTTCCACGCTCTCGGGATCTCCGGTTATCAATGGATGCCAGTCGGGAAGCTGTTTTCCCTCCGCCAACAGGCGGTAGGCGCACGTCTGGGGTAACCAGTAGGGGTCATTCAGGTCTTCCGGTGTCAGGGTGACGCAATTGGGCACCAATTTAGAACGCTGGGCATAGTGAGTGCAGCGGCAGTTTTCGAGATCGAGCAGATCACATACGATATTGGTGTTGAAAATCTCCCTTGTCTCCTCGTCCTCCAGTTTCTGCAGGCAGCATTTCCCGCAGCCATCGCAGAGAGACTCCCACATTTCGCGGGACATCGCTTCAAGTGGCGTGGTAGTCCAGAATGGGGATTCGGTAAGGACCATTATGGGATAATATCACTATAAGTGAGGCAAGTAGCATGGTGTTCAGGTGCTGCGATTCTGCAAACTGCGGGTACCTGGCATATCCGAGTGACAGGCTTTCTTAAGATCATGTATCCAGGCAACTGTCAATGGCTTTTATGCACAATCCGGATCACTCTGAATAAGAGATTGATAGCTTAAGGGGAACTCCTGTGACGTTAGGTTCGAAATAATCACTAATCTATTGAAATATAATGTAATTAATGAATTGTACAGAAATTACACAATTTAAAAAGAGGGTAACAGGATCAAGGGCTGCAGCTCAGTACCTTCAGTTTACTCACAAAGTTATCCACAAGTTCTGTGGACATAATCAAGGGTAGAGTTGAGCATACGCCTCGAGACTTCGTCACAGCAGTTATGGTTATTGAATATTCAGTCTATCGTATGCATGGAGCAAACATCATGAGCGGAACGACCCAACCCTATCAGGCAGTGGTGAATTTCCCGTTTGCACCGGTTGGCATCATCCTCTCAAAGGGTAGACTGAAAGCGCTCGAATACCTGCCTCGACCACAACACGAGTACCGTAATAATGTATCCGGACTGAATGCCGTGATCGATGCCATTCAGGCCTATCTGGACGACCCAAAGAGAGCGTTCGATCTGGGACTCCTACTCGAAGGTACGCCATTTCAGTGTCGTGTCTGGCAGGCGCTGCAGGAGATACCCTCCGGTTCAACCCTGACCTATGGAGAACTGGCGCGACAGATCGGCAGTGGCGCCAGGGCCGTGGGCAATGCCTGTCGCGACAATCCCTGTCCATTGATTGTGCCATGCCACCGGGTTGTCGGTAAGGCGGGCCTGGGAGGGTTTGCCGGTGAGCGGGGTGGTGAGAAGCTGGAAATCAAGCGCTGGTTGTTGAAACATGAGGGTGCCCTGTGAAAGGGGGCAGTGAGGATGCTGCGCTCATCGAATCGTTTTCCGATGCCCTATGGATGGAGCGAGGGCTAAGCCGCAACACACTTTCAGCCTACCAGTCCGATTTAGGCAAAGTCGCTGACTGGTTGCACAACAACAGGGGTTATGGATTGCTCCAGGCCAAACGGGCCGACCTGCAATCCTATTTGGCGCACTTGGTAAAACAGGGCAGGAAGCCACGCTCCACTGCGCGCCTGCTCTCCTGTGTTCGACAGTTCTATCAATTCAGTTTGCGGGAAGGCTGGTTGAGTGCCGATCCCAGTGTTCGTATCGATTCCCCCAAGCTCGGCAGACCGTTACCGAAATCACTCTCCGAAGGAGAGGTTGAGGCGCTGCTGAATGCCCCTGATATAGACGATGCGGAGGGTATGCGGGACCGAACCATGCTGGAAGTGCTCTATGCAGCGGGATTGCGGGTTTCGGAATTGGTTGATCTGCGACCGGAGCAGGTGAATCTGTCCCAGGGGGTGATGCGTATCCTGGGGAAAGGCGGCAAGGAGCGGCTGGTGCCGATGGGTGATGAAGCCCAGGGCTGGCTAGAACGCTTCTATTCCGGTGCCCGGATTGAGCTCCTGGGCGAGAGGGTCTGTTCCCATCTGTTTCCGACCCGGCGTGGCCAGGGTATGACCAGGCAGGCTTTCTGGTACCGGATCAAAAAGCATGCGGCAAGCGCGGGAATCACTCATTCCATCTCGCCCCATACCCTGCGCCACGCCTTTGCCACCCATCTGTTGAACCACGGCGCTGATCTGCGCGTAGTACAACTGCTGTTGGGACACAGTGACTTGTCCACCACTCAGATCTACACCCATGTGGCACGGGAGCGGCTGAAACAACTGCACGCCACTCACCATCCCCGGGGTTGAGTGGTCAATTACAGATAGCAACGCATGTGAGTGGGGCCAGGTTATGGTAAAGTCCCATCCCAGTGTTTATGTGAGCAGGAGCCTATATGCCATCGTTCGATATCGTCTCTCAAGTGGATCTTCAGGAGGTCAGAAATGCAGTCGATCAGGCCAACCGGGAGATCGGGACACGATTCGATTTCAAAGGTGTCGATGCCGCTTTCGAGCAGAATGAGAACGAGATCCAATTACGTGCGGAGCAGGAGTTCCAACTCAATCAGATGATGGATATTCTGCGCCAGAAACTGGTCAAACGTAAGGTTGATATCGCTGCGATGGACATTAAAGATGCCGAGACAAGCCTGCATAATGCGAGACAGCGTGTGGTTGTCAGACAGGGTATCGAGAGCGATTTGGCAAAAAAGATGGTCAAACAGATCAAGGGCGGCAAACTGAAAGTGCAGGCCCAGATCCAGGGTGAGCAGATCCGTGTGACAGGGAAAAAGCGGGACGATCTGCAGCAGGCTATCGCGCTTATTCGGGATGCCGACTACGGCCTTCCCCTGCAATTTCAAAATTTTCGGGACTAATCATCTATGAAACGAACATATCAAGCTGCCCTGCGCAGGGGTTTAATGTTACTGCCGATAGCCACTCTGTTCACGGTCGGACCCGTCATGGGAGAGCCTACCAAGCAAAACGCCGAGATCCAGAAGGTACGCGAAGGGGTCAACAAAATACTCAAGCGGGGTAATATCTCCAGTGTCGCCCCCTCGAAGATCAACGGCCTGTATGAGGTCATGGTGGGTCCGCAACTCTATTATGTATCCGCTGACGGCAGGTATCTTTTGAGTGGAAACATGTACGATATCGAAACCCGGGAGGATTTGACCACACCGAAGGTTTCCCATGCCAAAGCTGAAGCGATCGAGGCGGTGGGTGAAGCCAATATGGTGGTTTTCGCGCCGGAAAAGACCAAGCACACCGTCACCATATTCACCGATATAGATTGCGGCTATTGCCAGAAGCTGCATAGTGAAATAAAAGACTATAATGACCTGGGTATCAGTGTGCGCTACCTGATGTTTCCCAGGGCCGGCATTGGCAGTGAATCCTTCGATAAGGCGATAACCGTATTGTGTTCCGACGATCGTAACGATGCCATGACCCGTTCCAAGGCGGGTGAGAAGCTGGCTAAAAAAGTGTGCGACAATCCGGTCGAACAGCACTGGGCCCTCGGTAAGAGCCTGGGGGTGAACGGAACACCGGCCATATTCCTGAAAAGCGGAGATTTGCTGCCCGGCTATATTCCCGCACAACGCCTGAGTGCTATTTTACAGGAGTTGGAGAAGAATCAGTCTCAGAAGTGATAGTGAAAGCTGTTGTTTCCCGGTTCGTATCGGGAATCAATGTGCAATGTAAGTTAATCTAAGGATCTGTACTGTTCACTTCAGGAGTTAGCTTGAAATTTGATGTGGCAATGCGTACCGACAAAGGGGTGGTACGGGAGCATAATGAGGATGCCATCGGTGGTGATCCTGATGGCGGGTTTATGATACTCGCTGACGGTATGGGCGGCGCCAACGCCGGTGAGGTCGCCAGCAGCCTGTCGGTCGAGATGTTGACGAGTCAGTTGGCCGGCGCCAGTGAAGCCGGTTATGCGGAAACAGGGAGGGAGCGACTGCTGAATGCCATCCAGGATGTGAATCATGCAATACAAGAGCTCTCGCAGCAGGTGCCGGAGTATCAGGGCATGGGAACGACCCTGGTGGTCGGGCTATTCACCGAGCATAGCCTGCTATACGCACATGTAGGGGATTCCAGGCTCTATCGCCTGCGGGACGGTCTGTTTGAGCAGATGACCACGGACCATACAATCATCCAGGAAATGGTCAACCTTGGGGATTTCGCCAGTTTTGAGCAGGCACTCATGGCAGGTGTGCCAACCAACGTATTGTCACGGGCAGTAGGCTCCGAAGAGATAGTGGATATCGACCTGAGCGAGACGGAGATCGATAATGGTGATCTCTATCTCTTTTGCTCCGATGGTCTCACAGGTATGGTGACGGATGATGAAATCCAAAGTATCCTAGAAAATATGAATCTCGATCTTATGCAGCAGGCCGATGAGCTTGTCGAATTTGCCTGCAGGATGGGGGGCGTGGATAACATCTCTGTTATTCTGGTTCGCGCCATGGCGAATGATAGTTAAATAAATTTAAGGTACCTGGGTAGAGAGCTATATGGAAAAACTCGTTGTTATGGGTGATGATGAGTCACCGCAAGAGTTTCCACTTATCGGCAAACGCATGTTGATCGGACGAGACGAGAGCTGCGAAGTCTGTCTTAAGGATCGTTCAGTCAGCCGCCACCATGCCACGATAATAAAAGTCTTCAGTGGATATTCCATTGAGGATGAACAGAGCACCAACGGCACTCGGGTCAATGGCAACACCGTTACAAAGCGTTTCCTGAAACACGGTGACCTGATCGAGGTCGGCAAATACCATCTTCGCTTTATCACCCAGGCGCCACCCCAAGATATGGATGATCCCGATAAGACAGTGGTATTGCGTCCGCGAGCGCCCAAACCTGTTCAGCCATCATCACCCGAGGTTGCAGGAGTTCAACCGGCCGATGCGGAATCGAGTACACAACCGGATATTGAGACGCCTGTTAAGGATAGGCCCAGGGTGCGTTTCCTTGACGGTGAAAATAAGGGCAAGGTGAAAGTGGTCGATAGGGCCTTTTTCAGTGTGGGCAACCCCGGTGGTGATCTGGTGCTGATAAATCAGCGTCAATCGGGATTCTTTCTGCTCAAAGTTGGCGGCGATAATCCGCCAATGATCAATGGTGAGCCCATCAAAGCGGGTGGCGTGGAACTGCACGACGGCGACCGCATCGACCTGGGTGATCTATCCCTGGAGTTTCTTAATTAAGATATCAAGCCGAGTGTGCCGCATTCCTGGCGATATCTATACAGCACGGTTGCCGTGCTTGTAGTTGCTGTCCAATAGTGATGTCAGTCGCATGCAGGCTGCAAAACTGGCGGTGTCTTCAAGTATGCCGTGCATGATCACACCTTCCAGCAGATCCTTGCCATCCCATTTCGGATGGATCAAATCGGTCAGGAACTGACTCTCGTGAGGTGTTAGCTGATCGAAGGCGAGTCCACAACCCGGGTTGTCGACTCGGATGACTTTTGCCGACAACTCCTGACTTTCATGCTGCCCCGGTCTCTTGATGGAGACCCGGTAACCATCATTTACCTTGGCTGTGGCCAGGGATGTAGCATAGAAGCCCGTTTCGCTGAGATCCCTGACAATGCTTACCTGCTCGACACCCCCGGCCTTCGATGCCAGCATCACTTGAAGCGATGTTTTCGTTCTAGGGCTTCTGCGAGCGTCCATTGTCATGCCCCTGTCATGATTCAGTCACATTTAATGTAGGCGGACACTCGTTTGCTTTGTATGGGGAATAATCCCAATATTGATCAGGGTTTTACCGAGTGCTCAGGAGATTGAGTTCAATCATTGAGCCGAAAACCGATATTAATGGTGACCTGCCAATGGGCCACCTGGCCGTTATCGATATGACCGCGGGTTTCCACAACCTCGAACCAGTTCATGTTGTCGATGGTCTCTCCCGCGCGCGCAATGGCATTACGGATGGCATCGTCACTGCTGGTCTGGGATGAACCCACCAGCTGGATCTTCTTGTAGACGTGATCGGACATATAAAAAACCTCCGGTTTTTTTTAAAGTTGAGTTTTGAATTGTTGTGTGTGCTGTGTGCGCAATCGGTTTAATAAAATAGCTGGTTACCCGCCATTCTCAGTCACACTCTGTTGTACAGCAAATAAATATATTCGCGTTCATTTGCGGACATAACAATCATTCGCGAGTATTCGCGGCTTACCTATACAACTCACTATCAACATATACCCTCTACCTCAGGAAGAGGGGAGCACAACAATTCAAAATTATTCTTCAAGTTTCTGCTTTAACCGGTACAAGGCCTCCAGCGCCTCTCTCGGAGTCAGTTCGTCGGGATCGATTTCACGCAACTGCTGTTCAACCGCGGACGCTTCCGTACAGGGCGCTTCTGTGTCGAACAGGGGTAGCTGGCTCTGCTGCTGTTCCGCATGGCGCTGGGCGCTGGCTTCCAACTCCAGCAGGCGTTGGCGCGCCCTGAGAATGACCGGCTTAGGCACCCCGGCCAGGGTGGCCACCTGGAGGCCATAGCTCTGGTTGGCCGGTCCCTCCCGCACCGCATGCAGAAAGACAATGGTATCGCCGTGTTCCACTGCGTCCAGGTGCAGGTTGCCGATGCCGGGATACTCCTCCGGCAGGGTGGTGAGTTCGAAGTAGTGGGTGGCGAAGAGGGTATAGGCGCGCAGACAGGTGGCCAGTTCAACCGCACAGGACCAGGCCAGGGAGAGCCCGTCGAAGGTGGAGGTGCCGCGGCCGATCTCATCCATCAGCACCAGGCTCTGGGCGGTGGCGTTGTGCAGGATGTTGGCAGTCTCCTCCATCTCCACCATGAAGGTGGAGCGTCCCCCTGCCAGATCGTCGGAGGCGCCGATGCGGGAGAAGATACGGTCGATGGGCCCGATCCTCGCCGCGGCAGCGGGTACGAAGCTGCCGCTGTAGGCGAGCAGTACGATGAGGGCGATCTGGCGCATGAAGGTCGACTTGCCGCCCATGTTGGGGCCGGTGATGATCAGCATCCGCTGCTGGTCGTCGAAGGTAACACTGTTGGCAACAAAGGGGTCGCTGCTGACCTGTTCCACCACCGGGTGACGACCGTCGGTAATCTGCAGGCCAGGTTCCTCCACCATTTGCGGAGAGACCAGGTTGAGTTGCTGGGCCCGCTCCGCCAGGTTGCAGATTACATCCAGCCGGGCCAGTCCCTCGGCACACTGTTGCAGAGGCGTCAGCTCCCCGCAGAGCCGATCGAGCAGCTGATCATAGAGATACTTCTCCCGTGCCAGGGCGCGTTCACGGGCGCTCAGCACCTGATCCTCGAACTTCTTCAGCTCCGGTGTGATGAAGCGCTCCGCCCCCTTCAGGGTCTGGCGGCGGATATAGTCTTCAGGCGCCCTGTCGGACTGGCCGCGGCTGATCTCGATGTAGTAGCCGTGGACCCGGTTGTAGCTCACCTTGAGGGTGGCTATGCCGGTGCGCTCACGCTCGCGGCTCTCCAGGTCGAGTAGAAACTGGTCGGCGTTCTGTGAGAGGGCGCGCAGTTCATCCAGTTCCGCGTCATACCCCTCGGCGATGACCCCGCCATCGCGGATCAGCATCGGCGGTTGATCTATGATGGCGCCCCGCAGCAGTTGCTGGGTTGCGGGATATTCACCGATCTGTCGTGCCAGGGCGGGCGACAGGGGGCTGTCGAGTTGCGCCAGCAGGGGTTGGAGCTGGGGCAGGGCGCCGAGGGCCTCCCGCAGGGTGGACAGATCCCGCGGACGGGCGCTCTTCAAGGCCACCCGGGCGAGAATGCGTTCGATATCGCCGATCCCCTGCAGAATCTCCCGCAGTTCATGGTAGAGGCGGGAGGCGAGCAGGGCTTCGATGGTGGCATGGCGCTCAGCCACCGCCTCCCTGTGCCTCAAGGGCTGGCTGATCCAGCGCCGCAACATGCGGCTGCCCATGGCGGTGACGGTGCGGTCCATGATCCCCGCCAGGGTATGTTGCGGCTGATTGGAGAGGGAGTGGACCAGTTCCAGATTGCGCCGGGTCGCCGCATCGATGATCACGCTCTGATCCCGATGCTCCACCCGCATGCCGCGGATGTGGGGCAGGGCGCCGAACTGGGTCTCCTCCACATACTGCAGCAGACAGCCGGCGGCAGCTACGGCCAGGGGCTGCTCCTGGCAGCCGAATCCGCCCAGGTCACGGGTGCCGAACTGCTTGCACAACAGCCTCTGGGCGGAGTCGAGATCGTAGTGCCAGGCGGGGCGCCGGGTTACGCCATTGCGTAGTGCGAGGGTCTCAGGCAGGGTGGAATCCTCATCCAGCAGGATCTCCGCCGGGCTGAGTCGCTCCAGTTCACCGCTCAGGGCCTCCAGGCCGCTGAGCTGCTGAATGGTAAAGCGGCCGCTGGCCAGGTCCAGGGCCGCCAGGCCGTAATCATCCCCTTCGTTGATCGCCAGCAAAAGGTTTTCCCGCCGCTCCTCCAACAGCGCCTCGTCGGTGAGGGTGCCCGGGGTGACGATGCGCACCACCTTGCGTTCAACCGGTCCCTTGCTGGTGGCCGGATCGCCGACCTGCTCGCAGATCGCCACCGACTCCCCCTGTTTGACCAGGCGCGCCAGGTAGCCTTCGGCGGCATGGTAGGGAACACCGGCCATGGGGATCGGCTTGCCCGCCGACTGACCCCGCTTGGTCAGGGTGATATCGAGCAGCCGCGCCGCCTTCTCCGCATCGGCAAAGAAGAGTTCATAGAAATCCCCCATGCGGTAGAAGAGCAGCATATCGGGATGCTCCCCCTTGATGCGCAGGTACTGCTGCATCATCGGGGTGTGCTGCTGGGATTTTGTGGCTTTGGTCATCAGGCAGGACGACAACTATTCAAAGGTGTAGTGTTTTTCCACGTCTTTGGTGATCTCCCAGGTGCACTTCATGCCCGCGGGAAAGGTGATCAGATCGCCACGGCCGAACTCCTGGGGCTCACCACCCTCCGGGATGACGATGAACTTGCCGCGCAGGATGTAGCAGATCTCGGTCTGGCTATACTCCCAATCGAACTTCGAGACCTCCTTCTCCCAGATCGGCCAGTCGTAGACCCCCTGGATCTCCAGCTTCATGGCGGAGGGGCGGTGTTCGCAGAGAATTTTCAGTTCAGTCATGTTATCCGTTTCGTGCTTGCTTTAATGAGAAACCGCCACCCGTAGTGCGGCCGTGGATCAGACGGCAGAGTTTACCCCGAATGGGGGGAGGAGGTTAACCCGGGATTTAGCGGTGCGCCAAGGCGCACCCTACGGGGTTCACTCTCGTTCCCACGCTCCCGCGTGGGAATGCATACCCTCACTCACCAAATCCTGTCAACCTCAATCAACCCACCCATCCCCACATAATCCCGCGCACTGGAATAGCGCCAATGCTCCGCCCGGTCCACATACCCGCGATCAACCGGATTTTGATGTATATATTCAATCTTCTGCCGCATCATTACATCATCCTGTATCGATTCAGGATGACACCCTTCCTGCCAGAACTGATACTCCCGATCACCCTTGTGCGCCTTCTTCGCTCTCGTTCCCACGCTCCCGCGTGGGAATGCATACCCTCACTCACCAAATCCTGTCAACCTTAATCAACCCACCCATCCCCACATAATCCCGCGCACTGGAATAGCGCCAATGCTCCGCCCGGTCCACATACCCGCGATCAACCGGATTTCGCTCTCGTTCCCACGCTCCCGCGTGGGAATGCATACCCCCACTCACCAAATCCTGTCAACCTCAATCAACCCACCCATCCCCACATAATCCCGCGCACTGGAATAGCGCCAATGCTCCGCCCGGTCCACATACCCGCGATCAACCGGATTTCGCTCTCGTTCCCACGCTCCCGCGTGGGAATGCATACCCTCACTCACCAAATCCTGTCAACCTCAATCAACCCACCCATCCCCACATAATCCCGCGCACTGGAATAGCGCCAATGCTCCGCCCGGTCCACATACCCGTGATCAACCGGATTTTGATGTATATATTCAATCTTCTGCCGCATCATTACATCATCCTGTATCGATTCAGGATGACACCCTTCCTGCCAGAATTGATACTCCCGATCACCCTTGTGCGCCTTCTTGTAGAACGCCAATTGGTCCAAAATCTGCCTGACATTTTGCTGTATCAAATAGTCCAACAACTGCCTAGATGTGTACGACTTGAAGCGTGCCATATCACGATTCAGATCACGGCTCTGTACCACCATGTGAAGATGGTTCTCGAGGATCACATAAGCATAGATCTTTAACCCTTCTTTCTGTAAAAACCGCAGTGACTCAAGGACTATCTCCACGGTCGTGGGGCGCGTGAAGACGGGTATCCAGTGGAGTACCGTACAGGTCACAAAATGTGGATGCGCAGGATCAATGATCTTATAACGACTTCTTCCCATTACCACCTCCATGTGATTTTTATTCAATCCTCGTTCTCACACACCAGCTTCCCTTCTCATACCATGCTCCCACATAACTTCTCGTTGGGAGCGCATCTCTGCGGGAGTATAAGATTCGTTACTCTATTCCACCTGCAGTATGCATTCCCACGCTGGAGCGTGGGAATGAGATGAAATTGAGTCATTTCAAGATGGAGAGCATTCTCTTTCCCATGCTCCGTGTGGGAACGCATACCCCAGTATCCCAACTCAGTTCTCATTTTCCTCGTTCCCACACTCCCACATCCATTCTCGTTCCCACGCTCCAGCGTGGGAATGCATACCCCAGCATCACAACTCATTTCTCATTTAGTCTAACCACTGGATGCGTTTCCATAAATATCTCAATCGCTTACCTTTTTTAGGATTAAGCCAAACAGCATAGGCAACCCGGCCACCCAGGTGTGCCTTAAAATCGTCAACACCCTCACGGTTCTGACTCTCGGGTCCCCAACGCACACAGTTGTGGAGTATCGCCTTCAACCGATCGAACTCCTCTCGGGGCAGGTTGGGCCTTTGGTTGATCACCATACCCCCCAGGCGTTGGGATTGTGCCTGGGTCTGAGCCCGTGTCTTGCGATGGTTGATCTCGAATCCCTCTTCGATGGCGATGGCGCCGATCAGTCCCTTCAGGAACGGCGCCAGTCTCAACAGTTCCCTGTTGCCGGAAAAGGCGAGGTCATCCGCGTAACGGGTGTAGTCGAGGGAGAAACGGTTGGCGACACCCTGTAGACGGCAGTCGAATCGAAATGCAGCAAGATTGGCGAGGGCGGGTGATGTGGGGGCGCCCTGGGGGAGGTGTTTGTCCCTGAGCCGTTTCTGCATCGCCCATGGAAGCCTATGAAAGGTATTGCCGGCAAGCGATGGAGAGCTGGCATGGGTGGATAATCCCTGAAGCAGACGGGCGACGCTCCAGGGGTAACCGAGACGGTGAAACAGCGCACCGATGCGGGAAACTGGAACCGTGTGAAAGAAGTCCTTTAGGTCCAACCGCAGGACAACCTCTTTGCCGAGATGGGGTTCGACAAAGTGCTTGATGGAGCGGCCGCGAACGAATCCCTGTGCGCAGGGATGGGGCGGTACCCGGTTGAGGATCTCCCTTAATATCTGGTGTTGCAGCATCTTGAGGCGGGGCTTGGGGATCTCGATCAGGCGCGGTGGACCTGAACGCTTTTCGATCCATCGATAGCGGTAGTGGTGCAGTCTGGATTCCGTGACTTTGCACTGTCGCCGCTCGCGGTCGGCGAACCAGGCCAACTCATGATCGAACAGGCCGAGCCACTGCTGAAGACCCTTGACGGTCGACAGTGACGGCAGGGGAAAGGTGAGCAGTTTGTCAGGCGGTCTGCCCATGACCGGCGAATCGAGCAGAATAACCGGCTGCTCTTTCCGGTCCTGTCTCTCAAACCGCTGGTGCAGTTCATCGTCGGCATGAAGAAAGTTGACGAGTTGCTTATGAGAAGGGGGCTGCCCCTCATCGAAATGGAAAATCAAGCGTGCGGCCAAGCGCCCGGGATCGGGTGGACCGCCTTCAAGGGTGCGCTGCAGGCGATCGCATAGGGCGTGCTTTTCCCAGACACCGCCAAGAATGGAAAGCGTCAGCAAACGTAGATTGTTGTTGAAACAGGACAATCCATTCCCCAATCAGAAGGCTCGGATCGAAAGCCTCCGAGCATACCGTGTAACCAAGTGCGACCGGCCTCCGACCCTGCTCGTATGGCTGGTACCATCTTGCGTGAAGCGCAACGTGGTACCAGCAACGGAAATGTTGGCTATAACGCTACCCCGGGGTAGCCCCGGAGTGTTCGGCGACCTTGGCATGCCATAGTCGCGGAACCGCTCGGAGCGCCGGCCGCAGGGACATGGTGGAAACAATGGATGCTGAAGTCAAGCCACACCATTGAGACGAGTGCAGGGTGCGGCTCGCCGCACCGTTATCCTTTAACGATCGCTTCAATCCTGTCTATCACCAGACCAACACGTGCCTGGCTGGCCTGGTCTCCCGGCATTTGACCGGACAAAGCAGCAATAAACCTATTATCACTCAACAGTTGATCAAATCGCGCACGAACATTCTCAATCAATTCTTGATCAGCGGTTTGAACCTCATTGACAATTTCAGGCCTGCCATCAAGTACAGCGATCATACCCTCGATATCATGGCTCAACAGATAGTCGCCTCTGCCACGGCCATCAAAGGCTTCCATTTTGGTTGAGAGGGAATAGGGGGCTGTAACCATGCGAATATTGCGACCGGATGGTAGTGTCGTAACTTCAGCGTGTTTCAACGCTGATTCATACCAGCGATTTCCGAAGCCAAGAATGCGGCTGTCGGTCGGCATCACATCGAGAATCACGTCATCGGCAAGCCAGCGACAGAGTGGGGCGCCATCGCTGAAATCTTCGCGAAATCCTTGCTTGCGTAATTTCTCAGAGAAGCGTTGATAGGCGGCAAGCGTAGCGGCTGCAACAATTGTATCCACATCCTTTGTGACCCGAAGCGGAGGAGCCGCCTTATCGGTGATCAACAGACCCGTCGCGCAGCCTCCCAGAAAAACCATCTCATCACTTAGTGCCCCCAGCCGCTCTACGGCTTGGGTGAGGATTTTTTGGTTTGGATTTTGCTCCCTTTTCATATCGATTGAACCTCCTTGTCAATTCCTTTACTGCGATATTCCGTTCCCTGGCTTTGCCACCTCGTATCGCGTCGACCAGTGCCAGCAATTCATAGAGGGCTGGATCATTCCTTGACGCTTCAGGGGCCGAGCGATAGAGGGGTGAAAAAATCATACCACGTATCTCACCTTGCGGATCAGGCCATACCGGTGGCGGTTCCTGGTCAGGCACAATCTTCTTTGATAGTGGATGGGCTGCATGAGCGGTCGGCATGCCCCGTGTCATCTCTCCTCGATCCGGTGCGAATGCATAGCGGATACCATGGATTAGAAACTCTTCCAGATTTCTGAAATTTGGTTGGATCTCCTTGTCGATTTGCAGGGCGAGTTTGGCTGTGATCGCGCGTTTGATGGCTCCATGGACCTCGGAAGGACTCATATCCAGCTCTATCGCCAAGCGATTATAGGACCAGGGCCGGTTACCGAGTACGACCAGTTTAAGCAGGACCAGGATATCTTGTGGCTTGAGTAGCATATTATTCAAAATTCGCAGTTCGCGAATAAAGAATAACATATATTGTCAATTTTACAATTGATCTCTAAATGTGAGGTGTGGCTGTTCAAATATTACCCTCGGGGAGGGGTTTTACTCGATATTCGGTTTTGGCATCAGAGATCTTGGGGTGAAGGTCTGAGCCTTTTCACTGACAGTAGAAATGGTGACGTATTTACCCTGCTGTACTTTTTTCAATGATGCTAATTCAAATTGTGAAGCAGCAGTATCTACTATTTCAAATAGCAGCATAAGTTGAAATAGTATGCGATGGTTGAATTCATCCTCGTTCCCACGCTCCGCGTGGGAACGCATATCTGCGGTAGTACAAGATTCGTTGCTCTATTCCACCTGTTTTCTCGTTTTCTCGTTCCCACGCTCCAGCGTGGGAATGCATACCGGTGACAGGAGACAAGAAGCGCTCATGGCACAACATCAACCAGCGCCATTGCCATTACCGTTAGCCAATATCTCCTCCATATTGCGAAACTCCTCCAGCGCCGCTTCGAGCTGTTCGACGATCTCCTGTGCCAGTACCTCCGGGGGAGGGTGGTTTCGGCCTCGTTCCCACGCTCCGCGTGGGAACGCATATCTGCGGGAGTATAAGATTCGTTGCTCTATTACACCTGTTTTCTCGTTCCCACGCTCCAGCGTGGGAATGCATACCGGTGACAGGAGACAAGAAGCGCTCATGGCCCAACATCAACCAGAGCCATTGCCATTACCGTTAGCCAATATCTCCTCCACATTGCGAAACTCCTCCAGCGCCGCTTCGAGCTGTTCGACGATCTCCTGTGCCAGTACATCCGGGGGAGGGAGGTTTTCGGTATCCTCCAGCGACTCATCCTTCATCCAGAAGATATCCAGGTTGGTTTTGTCCCGTGCGATGAGTTCGTCATAGGTGAAGGACTTCCAACGCTCTCTTTTCTTTGACTCACGGCGTCTGCTGCGGTCTTCGGGTTTGTAGCATTCGATGAACTCGGCGAAATCGTCGAAGGACAACTTGTTCTGCTTCAAGGTCTTATGCACATTGGTGCGGCAGTCGTAGACCCAGAGTTTTTTAGTCCAGGCGGTTTTGGAGGCGGGTTTGGCGTCGAAGAAGATGACGTTGGCCTTCACTCCTTGGGCGTAGAAGATGCCAGTGGGCAGGCGCAGCAGGGTGTGGAGGTCGGTGCGTTCGAGCAGGTTCTTGCGTACGGTTTCGCCGGCGCCGCCTTCGAAGAGGACGTTGTCCGGTACCACCACAGCGGCTTTTCCGTCGATCTTGAGCATGTTGGCGATGTGTTGTACGAAGTTGAGCTGTTTGTTGGAGGTGGTGGCCCAAAAGTCTTCGCGCTCATAAACTAGCTTTTCCTGCTCTTTTTTACCGGTCTTTTCGTTGATGACGGTAATGGTGCTCTTTTTACCAAAGGGCGGATTGGCCAGGACCATATCGACCTTATCGTCCCCCACTTCTTTGGCCATGGCATCATTAGCAGTAATCGGGCATTCATCGCCTCCGATACCGTGCAGGTATAAGTTCATGGCACATAAGCGCACCACGCTATCGACAATATCGTTACCGCGTAAGGCGTGTTCTTTGAGATGGCGTTGTTCTTTTTTGGAGGTGGCGTGTTGGGCCATGTAATCGTGGGCGGCCAATAAAAAGCCGCCGGTACCACAGGCGGGATCGGCCACGGTCTCGGTGGGCTTGGGTTGCATCACGTCCACCATCGCCTGGATTAACGGGCGCGGGGTAAAGTATTGCCCGGCACCGCCTTTCACATCCTGCGCATTGCGTTCCAATAAACCTTCGTAGATGTCGCCTTTCACATCCGACGGCAAGGTAGACTACTGCTCCTTGTCGATCATCTTGATCAAGCGTTCCAGCTTGGCGGGGTCCTGGATTTTGTTTTGGGATTTGCGGAAGATGGTGCCGAGTGTATTTCCCAGCTTACCCAGAGATTCCAGAGTATGGCGGTACTGATTTTCCAGATCATCCCCGTCGAGTTTGACCAGTTTCGACCAGTTGTACTTCTTGGGTACTTTAGTCTCCTGGCCTGCCTTTTCCCGCTCATCGGCCATCTTGAGGAAGATAAGGTAAGTTATCTGTTCCACGTAATCCCCATAGCCCACGCCATCGTCACGTAATACGTGGGCGTAGTTCCAGACTTTGTTTACTATTTCTGATGCGCTCATAATTGTCCTAGTAAATTGTATCTACCAAATGGCCACGCCTTCCCGGGCAAGGATATCCATTTCTATCTTTATGCGCTTTTAGGGTGGTACCGCTTGTTTTTCTTTTGAAATTCCTTCCACAATAGGAGCATTCCACCACGTAAGTTGGACTGGCGCCACTTCCTCTGCGAACCCTACCAAAACCGCCCATCCGACGGGTAGATATTCGTTCTGTTTCCGGCGCATGCAATGGGCCTGAAGAAGTTAATTCGATTGTATACTTCGGACTGAAAGAAATATTCGTTGCTGTCGCATCTTGAATTCTATCCACTCTATATGAACGAGGTTGACCATCTTCATGGCGTACTGCATAGAGTAATATATTCCCATCCTGTGTCCGACGTAATGAATATGGTTCAATCAACCGGCCTGTTTGCCTACCTTCCGCATCCCTATACTCAAGGTCAACACAAAGTCTGTTCGCTGCCGCAAAACGGACGACTTCAAGCGGTACCCCGATGTTCCATGCATGCGCCAT
>QBVD01000011.1 GCA_003058525.1 gamma proteobacterium symbiont of Ctena orbiculata
CAATCGGCTCTGTTGTGTCTGAAAATGCGCCAATCAAGGCGCGAGGAGTGAGGTTTGGTGATTCCAAATGAGTGACGAGCAACGCCGAGTGGCGCATTTTCAGGCACAACCCGAAGGGCTGGGGCTGTTTTTCCACCCAGCGGCGTTATCATTCGCTCATTTAGCACGGCTAAACCTCGCTCATTCTGCCTTGCTGGGTAAAAAAACAGCTCCAGCAGAGTCGATTGGATTAGTGTTAACAGGCCCTAACAGTGCGGCGGCGGATAACTCGGGCAGACAATCTTTCAACCGACCCATGATCACCCGTGCCGCTTCAGTTGAAATCTGCTGACTGACAATCGTCGACAGGAAGGTCTCAAACCCCTTTGGACGGATGCGGGGGGATGGTGGACCCAGTTCAGCATATGCCTGTTTGAGTTGCGGATCGACCAGGCTCAATGCTTTCATGCCTACAGCGATATGTTGGGTATTCATGCCAGCTGTGGTTGATGGATAAATAAACACATGTTCTCTGGGTAGAATGGCATATTCTGAGGAGAGCATCATAGGATGGAGTAGGTATAGCCGATTTTTCTCTTTCCAATGGCGGGGCAGGGTCCCGCCAAGACAGTTTAGAAGATCATACGAACACAGATTCTCAAAGCGCCGGGATGATTCGGATTGAACAACAAGAATCGGATGGATGAATTCGATCAGCTGAGCTCTAATGGATAAAACAGAAGAGTCATGAGGAGCGATGGCATGACATTGCCGGTAAAAACAGTAATGCATCGGGCGGTTGCGCAACGGGACAAATCCTACGATGGCCGCTTTCTCTATGGCGTGATCACGACGGGCGTCTTCTGCAAGCCATCTTGTACGAGTCGTCGTGCGCGAGCTGAGAATATTCGCTTTTTTACCGATGCGGCATCGGCTATGAATGCGGGTTTCAGGCCTTGCCAGCGCTGCCGGCCAACGGATGGTGTAAACAGCATGAAATGGCTGTGTGATATTGCCCGGTTTATAGAGAAACATGCGGATGAGCGTCTGACCTTGAAAGGTTTGGCGAATCAGGTCGGTTTATCGCCATCGCACTTGCAACGTCGATTCAAGGCGGCTTTCGGGGTCTCACCCAAGGCCTACCAGGATGCAGTCCGTGTCAGGCATTTGAAAAGATCACTCAAGCAGGGGAAGGGCGTCACCAGCGCCATCTATTCCGCAGGCTTCGGTTCGGTCAGTCGTGTCTACGGTGCAGCGTCGCATCAGTTTGGGATGACACCCAAGACCTACCGGTCTGGCGGCACGGGAGAAACTGTTTATTATGCCTGCCGTGATACGGCTATCGGTCCAATGTTGATGGCGGCAACTCGTCGCGGTGTCTGTTTCGTGGAATTCGGTGAGGATGAGCGTACCTTAATGGATCAACTGAGCGAGGAATTTCCTTGCGCGAAGATCGTCGCATCACCCGCCGAAGATGCACCCGAACTCGATCTCTGGATCAAGGCGCTCGATGCGCATATCAGTGTTGGCGCGCCCCGTCCCGACCTGCCGCTCGACCTGCGCGGTACCGCATTTCAAGTGAAGGTATGGCGCTTTCTACTCAACATTCATGCAGGGGAGGTAATGACTTACACGGAAGTGGCCGCGAAAATCGATAAGCCGAAGGCAGCGCGTTCAGTGGGTTCCGCCTGTACGGCGAACCGGATCGGCGTACTGATTCCCTGTCATCGCGTATTGCGGGGAGACGGAAAGCTTGGTGGCTATCGTTGGGGAGTTGACAGGAAGCGGGTATTGTTGGACCTGGAGCGCTCAAGAATCGACGAGAATAATTCCCCCTGACATCTAACGCATCGGCAAGCGCTAAGTGAGCGGCAACGAGACCACGGAGTCATTCCTGGATCGATCAAGTATTATCTTGCATGTATGCCTGTTGTTCGGTCTTACAGTGTCTAAACTAAACAAACCCACAACTGCAGATTACATAGCCATGTCTGAATTAAAACTGTACGACTATCCCAGGTCGGGAAACTGCTACAAAGTGCGGCTGCTGCTCTCCATGTTGGGTCTCGATTATGCGCGAATCGACACCGATGTGCTGAAGGGGGAGACACTGACGGCTGAATTCAAACAGATCAATCCCCGTGGACAAGTACCGGTATTGCAGGATGACGACCTGATTGTTTGGGATTCGATGGCGATCCTGGTATATCTCGCCAGGCTTTATGGCGACCGGGACTGGCTGCCAACTGATCCTGTTGCCGAGGCCGGCGTCATGCAATGGTTGGCGGTGTCGGAAAATGAATTGCTTTACGGTCTGGCGCGGGCGCGTGCCACGCTGGTGTTAGGCCGGCCCTTCGATTTGGCGCAGTGTCAACAGGATGGGCGGGCCGGCCTGGCGGTGATGGAAGGGCGGCTGGCGGGTGTCGACTGGTTGGCGGGTGGAAATGTTACCATTGCCGATATCGCCTGTTATCCCTATGTATCGTTGGCTTCTGAAGGAGAGGTCTCTGTGCAGCCCTATCCCGCCGTTTGCGGATGGCTTGAGCGAATTGAGGCATTGCCGGGCTGGGTGCCTTTTCTACCCGGGTGAATACCTGTCCAGCGTCATACCACGCCTCCATTAAATCCAGTTAGCCCTCCCCCAAAGGATATTGATAGCCTTGGCCTGGCATGGAAATTCAGAAAAGCCTAATATAATAAGATTAGTGATTTCCGTATATTTGCCGTCACAGCATGGCTTGATGGAATATTCCATTCGGAGGTTGATATGAAACGATTGATCCTGTCACTGTTACTAAGTCTAACCAGTCTCCCTCTCCCGGCAGATGTGGCTGTGTTGGTGCACGGCTATCTGGGCAGTGCTTACTCCTGGCAGCATAGTGGCGTGAATGCGGCACTGACAAGCCATGGTTGGCAACCGGCCGGTATTATCACGCCGAGAGGGTTGCTGCCCGCACCTGTCGGATCGGCGGCGAATAAATTCTATACCGTTGAGCTGCCATCGATGGGGCCGGTGGGTTTGCAGGCTGACATGCTGCGAAGCATGCTGGGTCTGGTGGCTCAACAACATCCTGACGAACCGATCATCCTGGTCGGGCACTCCGCAGGTGGTGTGATCGCCAGAATGGCCTTGGTGCAGGGAGGCATGGACGCTCCCAAGGCATTGATTACCATCGCATCTCCCCATCTGGGTACTGTGCGTGCAGTCGAGGCTTTGGATGAGACCGACGATCCATTTCCCATTAGCACCATCAAAGAGTTCTTCGCCGGTGAACTCTATGACGTGGTACGCGATTCATGGGCGGTATTGCTGGACCTGGTGCCTGAGCGGCCGGGTAATCTGCTGTTTTGGTTGAACCGGCAGCCCCATCCCTCGATCCGTTATGTCTCGATAGTGCGTACCGGTCCGGTGGGTATGGGCGATGAACTGGTCCCCGCCTTCAGCCAGGACATGAACAATATTCAAGCCTTGAACGGGCGATCGGAGACACGGCTGTTCTCCGTCAGCCATGCCCTGCAGCCATTGGATGGCCAAGTGTTGGTGGAGCTATTGGCAGAACTATGACAGTTTTGGTTTAGAGGTACAGCGGCGTTTTAAGTCGATAGTTGCAGCATGAGCGGTTGGAGTTGGATAACTATACAATCTCCACTACCCGCATGATGATTTTACTCCTGCGTCTGTCACTTGTTCGTCGCTCTTCACCCTGATTCGAAGCCTGTGTATGGCTACGGCTACGCCTGTCACGGCTGGGGAATCTCCGCTGGTAGCGATGGGGTTTGAGGAACAAGCCATTCACGGTTTTACCGTCCAGGTTTTCGATGATGGTGTTGGCCAGTTTGGGCGACTCTACCTGCACGATTGCGTGATACTCCAATAATTCCGTATCTAAATCCATGATTTGGATAATTTTAGATCGTTTGATGGTACTCTTCTTTTTTGCCGGTATCAGAGACCAACCGGATCGGGTGCCCCTCATTGTGGCTTTCCTGATCTCCTTGGTGGATACCCCGCGTGGGAGATGTTTATAAAAGATCCACATATGCTCTCCTCCTAACCTCATTCATGATGGCCCGATCCACAGACAGAGAGCGATGTTTGATCTTATCCAGTGATATACAGCTCCTCCAAGCTCCCTGCAGTTGTGATGTCTTTTCTAATCTGCAGTTGTTGATGTCTGCAATACCATTTCAATATTGCAGTGGCCATTCATGATTGTTAATTTTTTGTTGGCTGTAACAGTATAGCTTCATTTTTTAACTATGCGTAACTGTCAATGATGTGGGGTATTCGCTTAAGCAGCCCTGACTCGTAAAGAACTGTATAGCCAAATTTTCATATCTAAATTACAGTCAATAAGGAATATACCTCATGGCGGGTATCTTGGGATTCGACAAAATACCTTGGATATCAGAGGGGTTGTGATGTTTTTGTCATTATCCGCCACAAGTTTAATCATGTTGATCTTCCGGTTGATAATATAGTGTTCCGCATGGTCGATAATGATCGGATAATCGGCGATGGGTCACTCAATACGCGGTGAGTGATACGTTATGCCGCTACAGGCTGATATAGACTAACGGCGAAGTGATATGGCTAGTCTGTTTCGGCGTACCGGCGGTGAGGAATAGACGCATATGGCTGGTCCGGCATTTAGCAGGGAGGATCAGTACTTAGCTTAACGAAGAGTAATGATCCATGCGCCAGGTTGTCGCTTTTTCACTTAAACAGCGTGTTTTCTACAATCTGATGTTTGTAGTGTTGATCGTTGTCGGCTTCATCTCCCTGTTCGCACTTCCCGCAGAACGTTATCCGAATTTCGGGTTTGGCGAGGTCATCATCTCCACTGTCTATCCGGGCGCCTCTTCCGTGGAAGTTGAGAGTCTGGTGACAAGGAAAATCGAGGATGCCTTGGAAAAGGTCGATGATGTGGAGTGGATCAGTTCCACATCTTTCAATGGGCGCTCAAATATTCGTCTTAAGTTCGTAGACGATTCCGATTACGACGCACTCTATAACGAAGTCAGATTCGAAGTACTCAATATCGTCAGTGAGTTGCCGCAGGGTGTTGATCCTCCTTCGCTGCTGAATGCCAAGGTACAGGATTGGCTGCCGGTTATAACCATCAACCTTGTGGGTGATCACAGCAATCGCGCATTGGCATTGATGGGCGAGGAGATAAAGACTCGCTTGCTGAAGATTCCCCATGTGCAGCAGGTCGATTTCTCCGGCAAACAGAAGCAAGAGTTTCATATCTATCTCAATCCACAGAAACTGCGTGAGGTCGGTATCGGGTTCGATCAGGTGGCGTCGGCATTACATGCGGCCAATCTCAGTATCCCGGCTGGGAAGTACACCAACGACAGTGGCGAATACCTGATAAAACTGGACGAACGATTTCATTCCCTTGATCAGGTGCAATCGACCGTGGTTCGCAGAGATGCGGATGGCAGTCTTGTTCGTATCCAGGATCTGGTCTCCCGTATGGGTATGGGTTATCGCGATCCGATTGTGATTGCATCTGTGAATGGAAAACCCGCATTGGGATTGAAGGTGATCAAGTCAGATCAAGGGAACGCAATGGAGATTCGCGATCAGGTGGTTGCCTTGATCGATGAATTCCGTCCTCCGTTGGAGGTTCAGGGTGTGGATGTGGTGCTGACTCAGGATTCGACCGTCTATATCAAGGATGGCTTGACCACACTGGGCATGAACATGTTGGTCGGTATTATCCTGGTATCACTGATTATCTGGTATTTCATGGGTGTTCGGAATGCCGGCCTGGTGACTATCGGTATCCCGTTCTCGTTCATGATCACCATGCTGATCATGTATCTTACCGGTAACAGTCTGAACGAGATCACCCTGTTCTCCTTCGTGCTGGTGACCGGTATCGTGGTGGATGATGCCATTGTCGTGACAGAGAACATCTATCGTCACGTGCAGGAGGGTAAGCCTCTTCGTGAAGCGATAATCAACGGAACGGCTGAGGTGGCGCTGCCGGTGATCTCGGCCACCATGACCACCGTGGCCGCGTTTTTACCGATGTTGATCATGTCGGGTTCCACAGGGCAGTTTTTTGCACTGGTGCCGAAGGCAGTGAGCTTCGCCATTATCGCCTCCCTGGTGGAGTGCCTTCTGATTCTGCCTATTCACTACCTGGATTTCGGGCCGCGTCAGCAGAGTGCTGTTGATTTGCTGGAGCGGGATAATAGCTTGATGCGGGTTGTGCGACGGTTTACCGACTGGCTGTTGTCACTGACACTGCGGTTTCGCCTTTTGTCCGTACTGGTTGTTTCTTTGCTGTTTGCCGTATCGGTAATGATCCTTGCACTTTCCGCGAGTGGTAAGGTGCCGTTGATTAAAATTCAATTTTTTCCTGACGACTACAAGCTCTACTACGTCGATATCGTAGGGCCCAGCAATATTGCGATTGAAGAGGTGGATGAGCGCGTCAAGCGTATCGCGGAGACTGTCATGGAGGATGGACCGGGGATGGCGAGCGCCGCCGCGGGACTGGCCGGTCTCTATTTCAACGAGGACTATGAACCCGTGTATGGCAATAATCATGGTTCGGTGATGGTAACCATGCCCAGTGCTTCCGAACAGAGCTTTGACGATCCACTTGCCCACCTGGATCGTATGCGGGAGAAGTTGAAGCCGATCCATGAGACGGATGGTTATACACTTCATGTCCATCCGCAAAATGACGGTCCTCCAAGCGGCAAGGATATCAATGTGCGGGTAGTGGGAGCGAATGTGGAGGCGGTCTCAGGCCTGGCCGGAGAGTTGTTGACCTATATGCTCGAATCGCCGGATATCGGCCCACATTTGATCGGTCTTGATGATGATCGCGGGGTTCACAAACGTGTATTCCGTCTGTGGGTCGAACAGGAGAGGGTGGCTGAGTTCGGATTGGACAACAGCCAGGTAGCAAGACTTGCGGCAAGCGTGCTCGACGGTCGTTACCTGGGTAAGTACCGGCATATTGATGAAGAGGTGGACCTGAAACTCCGGATCGATTCTGATGCGTTACAGGATCCTGAGAATGCACTCTATATTCCCGTAGTGGAGGATGCTGAACACCCTGTCTATCTGGCGGACCTGGTGCGAGTGGAGGCATATAATGAACCCGGTGAGATCAAGCGCTATCAGGGTCAACGGGCGATCAGTCTGAAGGCGGATATTCGAGAAGGTGCGCCCACATCGACTCCCGCGATTGTCAACCTGGTGAGGGATCGCTTCGAGACGATTCGTGATCGTTATCCGGGTGCGACGGTAACCTTTGGCGGTGAGCATGAGGATACCCAGCGATCATTCGAGTCTCTGGCATATGCCTTCATCATTGCGGTGCTGGTGATGTATGTGATCTTGGCAACGCAGTTTCAATCCTATCTGCAGCCTCTGATTATTTTGTCCGCTGTCGTTTTTGCGTTGATTGGAGTCGTATTCGGAAAGTTGGTGACTCAATCACTCTTTACGGTGAACAGTTTCATTGCTGTGATCGGCGTAGCCGGGGTTGTGGTCAATGACGCCCTGGTACTGATCGACTTCATCAACAAACGGTATCGCAAGGGGCTATCCCGTCGTGCGGCGATTATCGAGGGTGTCCATATCCGTTTGCGTCCGATTCTGCTGACTACGTTGACGACATCCCTGGGATTGTTGCCGATGGCGATAGGGTTTCCCAGTTACTCGCTGATCTGGGGAACCATGGCATCCACTTTTGTCACCGGTCTTGCCACGGCTACCGCACTGACACTGTTTATCATTCCTGTTCTGTGGGATCTTCTGCAGGGCTTTCAGGAGCGGTTTCATAAACAAGAAATCGCGGGTGAAAAAACTGTGGAATAAAAAAACGCCCGCATCGAGCGGGCGTCATGATCGAGAGGAAAGAAAACTCTGTTAGCCGTTTCTTTTTCTGCCAAGGCGTGTGGCGCCGATACCTAGCAGTCCCATTCCCAGCAGTACCAGGGTTGAGGGTTCGGGTACATTAACTTCGACTTCCTCATCTATGGGTCCCGGTGCGTCATCATAGGTATAGCTGACAAAGATGTTGCCACTCCAGGAATTGAATTTGGTACGTTGTAAGCAGTTGTCATATGGGCCGCAACGGGTCAAATCCGCAATCAAAGTCCGAACAAGCCTGAAATCCAGGGGGTCAGGTCCGACAAAATCGCTTAAGCTGAAACTTGCCAGATCGAATGCATCGTTGAACGTACCGCTTTCCTCGCTGCTGTCGGCACAGCTGAGAAGATCCTGGCAGCTGTTCCTTGTAACCTCATGGTTCCTTTCCACTTCCCGGTTCGGATCAATCAGGCGAATCGCCTGGTTGCTGACAGAGCGGCCGGCACCTGAGGCGGCGCCTCTGAAGCGACTGTCATAGGAACGGACCACGGAACCGAGATCCCAATCCGTTTCAAACCAGATATCCACGTCCAGCAACTGTCCGAGTGAGCCGTCGAACCGATCCATCGAGACCGTCTGCACGTCTCTGACCACTGTCCTGATATTATTTCCTAGTTCATCTGTACCTGTGAAATAATCATTGACTGAGTCGTTGCTGCTGAAGCTGAAGGAAACCATGTCACCGATACTCATGACGGTGGCGCTCGATGTGGTGCTGAAGGCACACAGAGCTATTATTGCACTTGTCTTGAGTAGAGTCTGCTTAATGTTCATGACGGATCCTCAAATTAATCCTGAAAACTACTGTTGCTGCCTTTATTAATACAGATTCCGTGCCAAAAATATATTTCCTAATAAATTCAATATGATATGAATTTCTGCTATTTGTTTAATATGTTAGTGTAAACTAATCCGACATTTGCCTGTATGCGCATTAACTCATTTAAAAACAATGTATTATGCACATATTAGCGACTGATTGGGAATAATACTCCTACAAAAAGTCAGATATTTGCATTGAGGTGTAAGAGTTTTCAGAAAAGATGAAATTGATTGCGATAGAAACGGCTGCCGAAGCCTGTTCGGCGGCCCTATATCTCAGCGGTGAGGTGTCAATCCGCTACAAAATCATGCCCCGGGGTCACAGTGAGCTGATCCTCGATATGGTTGACGATCTACTACGGGAAGCCGGTCTGTCGCCCACGGCCCTGGATGCAGTCGCTTTCGGACGCGGTCCCGGTTCATTTACCGGTGTTCGGATTGCGACGGGCGTGATTCAGGGGATCGCCTTTGCGGCGGACTTGCCGGTGGTCGGCGTTTCGACCCTGGCGGCGTTGGCGCAACGGGCCTACCGGGAGAAGGGGGAGCGAAATCTGCTCGCTGCCTTCGACGCCAGGATGGGAGAACTCTATTGGGCCGGTTACCGGGTTGCTGAAAAGGAGCTGGTGGTACCCGCAATACCGGAGCAGGTGGGATCCGCGCAACAGGTTGAGATGCCAGACGGCGGCGAGTGGTATGGCGTCGGTTCCGGGTGGGGCGCCTATAGTGAACAGTTGGAACAGCGCCTGGAGGCTCATTTATTGGGTTTCAAAGCCGAGATCCACTGCAGTGCCCGTGATATCGCATCGCTGGCGGCTGAGGATTACCTTGCCGGGTTGGCCGTTGCGCCGGAGCTTGCGCTGCCGGTCTATCTGCGTAACCAGGTCGCCAAAAAGATGTGATTTTTTAAGGGATCTCCTGCCGATCAATGGGTTTTATCGGGTATCCTAAAAGCTGATACCGATACTGCCAAAGCCTCCCCCACCGGAACTGGCACCGAAACCAAAGCGTATGCGAGGCTTTGGCCTGGATTTATGCTCGGGCCAGAGTGTGATCTCATCGCATTCTAATATCGGGAATGGGTAACGGCTGTCAGCGACCTGGCCCTGGCGGACTTCCGACAACTTACCGGTAGCCGTTACCAACCGGCCAACGGCATACTCAACCGTTTCGAGATAGCCGGGCTGTTGCGCAATGAAGCGACCGATGGAGTTGGCGTCCGTATCGGGGTGGCCGTCTTCATCGAGGGGATAGGCCAGAATCTGAATCTCCGTGGTCTCACGCAAGTTCCTGGTTTCGATAATGACACCACCCCACTGCAGGAGGTTGCTGCTGTCTGAAGGTTGAGAAGAGGCGGCCTTCAGTGGGGTGATGCTTCGGTCGGCAACAGGAATGGCCGGTTTGCTGCTGCAGGCATGCAGTATGGTCGCTGTGATCAAGATGAAAAACCAGCGCATCGGGTCTATCACCAGTAGTAGTAGGGGTATCTACGCCAATAGGGATAATAAAACGGATCGTAGAAGGGGTCGTAATAGTAGGGATGATTGTAGACCCTCTCTTCCGGCCACAGGTAATAGGCCTCTACCTCGACAACCGGGTAGGGATATGGGTAGTCGCCGACAGGTTTTTGCACAACTTCAACAATACTGCCGGTGATAGTGATCTCCCGGTTCTTCGGATACTCCTCCGGTTCCAGGTATCCCTCGATGCGTGCAATGAAACGGCCGATGCTGCGGCTGTCGTCTTTGGGTTTGCCCTCATCATCGAGCGGACGTGAGAGGATTTCGATCCGGGTCTCCTGCGCCAGGTTCTCGACCGAGATGATGTCGCCACCCCAACGGATCTTCGCATTCGTAAACTGCTGTTTATGCTGTTGCACCTCGTCCACGCGGATATCTCCCGCCGGCGGCGTGCCGATAACCTTAGGGACATGAGAGGCGCACCCCGTTATCAGGATAATGCCGAGGATGCCAAGGGGCATGAGTCTGTAGCGTTTGGTCATGATGTAAATCATCTAGCCATGGCATTGGGGTGTCTACATCGGTTTGACTCTGTGTGTATGATTAAATTCCTTTCAGTCAAATCTGCATCAATCGAGTCTTGGCCGGCCTTGTAGCGATCATGAGGTGGGGTCAATTGTCACAGATGAGAGTCGATATCATCCAGTGTTACTCCACAATCCGCTCCTTCTCCGCTTCTTCCTGGTAGTAGTAGTCGTAGTTTTGATGCATATGGTTGGTAAACGACCAGGCTTCGTTGTACGAAAGACCGCTGTTCTTGGGGATGATGACCTTGACGTAGAGATTGTCTTCCTGCCGTTTCAAACGACTGAGGTTTTGTTCCAGTTGCTTGCGGGATATCGACGAAAATTTTCTGTCTTCAGGCCCTTTGTAATCGATGCGAAAATATTGTCCGGATTTGGTATAGCGTACCTCGACCACCGTTTTGCCTTTTGCGGTACGGGCCGGTCGTAACAACTTATTGTATTGAATCTTGAGCTGTGAATAGTCCTGTTTGAGGTCGATCAACTGCTCATCCGTTTCCTGGGTGCGTGTCAGGGCGGCCAGTAGCTCCTGGTCTTTCTCCCGCAGTGTTAGGCGTATCTGTTCCAGATCCTGTTGTGTACTTTCCTGTCGGGTAGTGGCCTGTTCCAGGTCGAGCTGGAGACGTTCGATATTGCGGTTGGATTCACTGATCTGGTTCTGCAGCCGGCTGGTCTCCTGGTTCAACCGTGTCACCTGGGTGGTTAACAGCTCACGCTCTTGTGTCAGCACCTTGGTCTTGTTATCGAGTTCATCCCTTTCACGACTGAGGTTGGTTATCTGGAAGCGCTGGCTTGAGATCGCCGCCTCTTGCTCTTCAGAGCGTTCGGTCATCCGCATCAGCTGCATGCGTAACATGGTGATTTCATGCTCACGGGCTATCAACCGCTCTTCCAGGGTTTCGTTCTGTTCGTCCGTGGTGCGCACAAGCTCCAATGCTTCCTGCTCCGAAGCGATGGACATCCTGAGTTGGCTGAGTAGTTCCATGTTGCGCAACAACAGGATCACCATCGCCAGCAGGAAAATCATCACGATAACGGTCATGATGTCCGTGAAAGAGGGCCAGAAGCTGTCTTCCCCCTGATTGCCTTGCTGATTGAGACGGAGATCGATGAAGTTATTTTCCATCGGGATCAATCATCCTCATGCAGGCGGAAACCGCGCTTCAGTACGTGTTTTATCTCCGCCATGTCGTTATGCAGCGTATCACTCTTCTCTTCGTAGCCTTGAAGGGTTTCCAGGATGCGTTGTTCAACGGTTTCAAAGGTCTGTTGGGACTGTTCCATTTGGTTGACCAGCTCCTGAAGGGAGCGCACCAGGCCGGTGAATTCATACAGTGCGCTGTCGGTTTGAACCTGAAATCGTGGAATCAGCTCATTCACGGTGACCTGCTCAACCGCACTGATCAGATTGGTTTGGACATCACCCAGTTTGAGATGAAAATAACCGAAGAAGATGAAACATATGATCGCGGTAATGGTGGTTGAGAGCGCCGTGGACATGCCGTGGACCACCAGGCCCATACCGCTTACATTGATCGAGGTGGCGAGCTGATCGGAGGCGCCGATCAAGGCTATCGACAGAGAGACGATAGTACCGAAGACACCGGTCAGAATAAGAATGTTGTTGATGAACCTGGGCAGGCTGTTACGGGTACTCTCATTTGCCACCAGGGTGGATGCCAGGGATCCATGGTTGATCGGGCAGTTTGCCTTGTGCAATCCCAGCATGGTCCGGTAGCGGTTGGCTATGATGGCCTTTTTATGGATCCGCTCCAGCGGGTCCTGCTCGCCTTCGCGCAGGTTGCGCAGGAATCGGATCAGGGCGTTCTCTTCCGCCACATAATGGAGGAAGATTGTGATCATGCGCAGGATACCGATGGCGAACAGCCCGATGATGGTGCCGTTGATGATCAACCCGGTGCTGGTGAGTTGATTGCGGAAATAGACATCGTTGATGAATTCGTATTTCCATACGATGAGTGCTGCGATCACAGCGGAGAGGAGTATCATCCGTATCAGGATATTACGGCTGAAGTTTCGACGTAACTGTATGCTTCCCAACGCTCTGCTCCCGGCGATATAGAATCTTGTTATCAGTCACTAAATGCGGCGAGGTCAATGGGATGGATTGCAGTGTTGATGCTCAGTTTGCGAAAAAAAAGATGCGTGTCGATCCAACAACAGTTTTCGATCTTTTCCGCTATTTGAATCAATTACTTGCAAAAATCAGCCATTGTGGGCCCGCGATTTCAGGTGTGACAGTGTACCCCAGCCAAGTGGACCTCGCCATAAATCCTTCCATTTTCCGCCACTCTCGAGGGGCTTGTAAATGTCATCACTGCAACAGAGAGCACATCATCGCAGGTCATTGATAGCGATCTATCAGGCTGCATTGAAACGGGTGGAAGGCCGGGCATCGGTATCGAAATGGTTGAAGCAAAACCCATTTCCGGGACCACTGAGGGTGATCGCCATCGGCAAGGCGGCCCAATCGATGCTCTACGGCGCCTATGATGAGTTGAATGACAGGATCGATCAGTCATTGATCATCTCCAAACAAGGGCATATCGACCCGGCTTGGTGCCGGCAGCACGGTTGTTTTACCCATCAATCCGCACACCCCATACCGGATGAGAGCAGTCTGCAGGCCGGCCGGAAACTGTTGGATTTCATTGCGGACGGATCTGAACTGCCTCAGCTGTTTCTGATCTCGGGTGGTGCCTCGAGTCTGGTGGAGATGGCAATCGACGGGGTAGGCCTGGAAGACCTGGCACGGGTTAATGACTGGATGCTGGGTAGTGGTCTCGATATCCTGCAGATGAATACGATACGCAAGGCTCTTTCGCGCATAAAAGGAGGGGGGCTGCTCGCCTTCCTGGAGCAGACCGAGGTGGTGGGATTGGTTATTTCAGATGTGCCTGGCGATGATCCGGCCACAATCGGATCGGGATTGCTTACCCCGGATGAGGGTCTGGCGGAGCGTCTGGCGGCGCTATCCCTGCCATCCTGGCTGCAGGATAAACTGCAGCGGTGTGAGAGGCCGCGGATCATAATGAGCGCATCGCAACCCAGGCTGGAAATCATCGCCAATCTGCGGATGGCCCTGGAGGCGGCTGCCGAATATGCCTCCGGCCTGGGTTACAGGGTTTCACGGCGGGAAGGTTTTCTCAGCGGGGATGCCGCCGACCGGGGTAAGTCTTTGGCGCAAGAGCTGTTGCAGGGGCCGCCCGGGATTGTTATATGGGGAGGGGAAACGACGGTCGCCCTGCCGCCGAATCCTGGGCAGGGAGGCAGAAATCAGCATCTTGCCCTGGCTGCGGCCCGGGAATTGGCCGGTACCCAGGATTGTTATCTGCTGGCGGCAGGTACCGATGGCAGCGACGGTCCGACCGAGGATGCCGGGGCAGTGGTGGATGGTGGAACGGTGGCACGGGCTGCACTGCATGGAGAGACGCCTGAACGTGCACTTGCGAATGCCGATTCGGGGCGCTTTCTTGAGGTCAGCGGAGATCTCATCTCTACTGGCCCCACCGGCACCAATGTGATGGATCTGGTGATAGGTTTACGGGTGTGAAATGGGTTTAGAGCAGTCTCTTTTTCAGCGGGCCAGGCAGTGTCTTTTATGCGATGTGGTGGATCAGAAACTACAGCTCTCAGAGGTGACGTCGGATGCCTGGGTGTCCGGTAAACTGGTCACAGAGGGTTGGACGCCCAGTGAGACAATCACTCATGCGGGTCGTCCGCATCGACCGGAACTGGTTCATCCGAGCCAGTTACCGAGACGCGGCTTGGGAAATGAAGCGGGCCGTCTGGCGTTGATCCATGCCATTGCCCATATTGAATTCAATGCCATCAACCTGGCCTGGGATGCGGTGCAGCGCTTCCCGGAGATGCCCCGTGACTACTATGACGACTGGATTCGGGTAGCACGGGAAGAGGTCTACCATTTTCGCCTGCTTCGTCAGCGGCTCCGTGCCGGCGGTGCGGATTATGGTGACTTTGCAGGCCACGACGGCTTGTGGGAGATGGCGCGGAGAACGGCTCACGATCCATTGATCAGAATGGCCCTGGTGCCGCGCATGCTGGAGGCCAGGGGCCTGGACGTGACACCCGGGATCATGCGCCGTTTCGAAGCCATCGGTGATCATGAAACAGCGGCGGTACTGCAGATCATTCTGCGCGAGGAGGTGGGGCATGTTCAGTTCGGCAGCCGATGGTTTCACTATCTTTGTGAGCAACGGGGGCTGGAACCGGAACAGACCTATTTCGACCTGCTGGAAAATTTCCTCAACGGCGAAATCAGATGCCCACTGCATCATGAAGCGAGACGGGAGGCCGGTTTCAGCAATCAGGAGTTGCAACGTCTGGAGGCATTATGCGCAGGTGGTTGATTACACTATTCCTGGTCTGGCTGGTACTGATGTCAGCGCTGTTACAAGGTAAGGGGACGTCAGCGGATGAGATTCAAGTCGGGCTTCTGCTCTATGCCGCCCGTGAGGCAAACGGCGATATAGTGACGAACCGGTTGCTGATCACGCCGAAGATGTTGCGTATCGAACAGGAAAAAGGAGTTGACGGATACATACTCTATGACCGGGAAGCGGACGTAATCTACAGCGTTACCCCGGAAGAGCAGTCGATTCTGGTGATTCAACCGCAATCCGGCAGTATGCAGACTCCTCATGAGATGAGATTGAAAATCGAACGGCTAGTCGACTTTGACGGGCCGGAGATCGGTGACAGCAAACCGCAACACTGGCAGCTGATTGTGAATAGTGAAATCTGCCGTAATGTAATCCTCGCGCCGGGCCTGATGACAGAGGCTTTGATGGTCTATCAGGATTATCTGACTCTCCTGGCAAACCAGCACTACTTGAGCCTGAATGCCATTCCAGCCGAGTATCGCGACCCCTGTGAAGATGCAATCCATGTCTTCGCGCCGACCCTGTTTTTGCAGAAGGGACTCCCCGTCCATGTATGGGATCGAAAGGGCAATCAGCAACGCCTGTTGAATTTCTCCAATCAGCATAGGGTCGATTCCAGCCTGTTTCTTTTGCCTGCGGAGTATAAACGGCAGCCGATGGCGGGCATCGAATGACGGGGACTTAAAACTGCGCTAGCTGTATGTCTCTCTGCGGAATCCTTGAGGGGTCACGCAAACCAGTTCGCCATGATCATGATGCCACTCTGCCAGAACATGTCGGTAATGGCGTTTGTCTTTCAATTCAATGACATGGTCAGCAGGTCTATGGGTATGGCCATGTATCATATGATCAGCCTGATATTCAACGAAGTAGGATGCCACAGTGTCCTGGTTGACATCCATGATCGATTCCGGTTTCAGTGACTTGGCCTCCCCGCTTTGGGCCCGGTAGGTCTTCGCCAGGTCCAACCGTTGTTGAATCGATTGGGAGAGGAAACGGTTGATAAAGTCAGGGTTACGAACTTCCCGGCGAAACTTCATATAGGCCTGATCGTCGGTGCACAACAGATCGCCGTGCATCAACAGCGTCGGCTTGCCATTCAGCTCCACCAGGGTTGGGTCCTGCATGAGTACGGCCCCTGTCTCCCGGCAAAAACTGTCACCAATGAGAAAATCCCGATTGCCATGCATCAACCACAACCGGGTTCCGGCTTGACTGAGTTGATGCATGGCCCGTTTGATCTCGGCTATCGGTGGCGCCTCATGGTCGTCTCCGATCCATGCATCAAAAAGGTCGCCGAGGATATAGAGATGGTCGGACTTGGGCGCTCTTTCCGAGAGGAAGCGGATGAATAACTGCACCGTATCCAACCGTTCGGCGGATAGGTGCAGATCCGAGATAAACAGCTGTTGGGTCACTCAGTGATTTCAGCCTTCTCGATGACAATATCCTCTACCGGCACATCCTGGTGTCCGGCCTGGGTAGCCGTGGCGACCCCTTTGATCTGATTCACCACGTCCATGCCGCTGCTTACCTTGCCGAAAACACAATAGCCCCAGCCATCCTGACCGGGGTGATCGAGGAATTTATTATTGGCCACATTGATGAAGAACTGTGCGGTAGCCGAATGGGGCTCCATGGTACGTGCCATGGCTATGGTGCCGATCTCGTTGGAGAGGCCGTTTTTGGCCTCGTTTTCAATCGGCTCGCCGGTCTGTTTCTGGATCATGCCGGGTATAAATCCACCACCCTGGATCATGAAGTTGTCGATTACACGGTGGAAAATCGTACCGTCGAAAAAGCCATCCTGCACATATTGTTTGAAATTCTCACAGGTTTTCGGTGCATTCTCTTCGTCCAATTCAATGACGATGGGACCGAGATTTGTAGTTAATGTGATCATGAAATGTCCTGTTTGCAGTAACTTGGGTGAGAAATGATTTACTCGAGAATAGTAACCTGCTCGATGATTATGGGTGTTTTGGGCACGTCTCGCATGCCACCCGTGACGCCGGTGGGTTGTTGGGCAATGCCGTCCACTACCTCCATCCCCTTGGTGACTTCACCGAACACGGCATAACCCCATCCATCGTGTCCGGGATAATCGAGGAAGTCATTGTCTTTGTGGTTGATGAAGAACTGGGCGGTTGCTGAGTGCGGCGCGGAAGTTCTGGCCATGGCGATCGTGCCGCGTCTGTTTTTCAAACCGTTTTTGGCTTCATTTTCAACGGGGTCGCGGGTCTGCTTTTTTTGCATGGTTTCGGTGAAACCGCCGCCCTGGATCATGAAGCCCTTGATGACGCGGTGGAAGATTGTGCCGTTATAGAAACCATCCTTTGCATACTGCACGAAATTCTCAATGGTCTTTGGTGCCTTCTCCTTATTGAGTGACAGTTCAATCTCGCCCATTGATGTCTTCATCGATACCAGTACATTGTCAGCCCATACGTTGACGGATAACAAGGTCATAAACAGTAGCCAGGGTAGTGGAGTATACGGTGATTTTTTCATGGAATCCTCATGGTAAGTGCTCTCCGGTCGGTGCATCATAACGGTTCGATGACAGCTTAAAAAGGGGGTGAGCAGGGGAGTGTTTGCATGACCGGGCAGGGTTTCGCCGCAGCAAATAAAAAAAGCCATGCGGCTTGGCATGGCTTTTTACGTGTCGAACAATGGGTTATAAGAGATCAGTTGTTACCTGCCCCTTGGGTAATCCAGTTTTCCACAGTGGCGACCTCCACCTCACTAAGCGCCTCCTTGCCGTGGGGCATGCGGATCGATGGATCGACCTTCCCTGCGATAAGGCGATAAAATGAGCTTGAGAGTGGGTCGCCGGCTACCACCACGGGTCCATATTTTGTTCCCTTCATCAGGTTTTCATAACTATCGGTGATAAAACCGCTGGCTTCAGCACCTGCTCCCCCGGGTAGATGACACTCGGTACAATACTTTTCAACCAATGGTTTGACCTCTGACTTGAAACTCACCGGGGCCGGTCCGGCGCTGCAACCCATCAACAGGGAGGTGCAGAGTGTTGATGAAAGTAAGAGTGTCGTGCTTCTAGACATTGATCTGCTCCTTAATGAGAAATTTATAGGATCAACTGTTTACAGACACAGTGATCCACTTCTGTATATCCAACCTAAATAATATCTTGGACACTGCTCTTCCAGTATCAGGAAGACAATTTTCAACTGCATACTACCATGTGCATGATGAGTGAATCCGTGTAAACACCTCGCCTACTTCATTCCCATCACCCAATTGAGTACACCTTTTATATCATCCAGACTCGCCTGGCTGGGCGGCATGGCGGTAGTACCCCAAATCAGAGCTTCACCAGGGGTGCTTCCAGCCTTTACCTTTGCCGCAAGCCGGTCGACGGCACCAGCTTCGCTGCCATATTTTGTGGCCACATCCTTGAAGGCGGGGCCTACTAGCTTGGCGTCGGCCTTGTGGCAGCCCATACACCCTGAGCGCATGGCCAGGGTTTGATCAGCTGCTGCGGCATGGGTGAAGAGTGTTGCCACTATCATTGAAGCAATAGCGATTTTGCGCATCAGAAAACTCCAAAACTGTTTTACCGGTCTCACCGGGATACGATTCTCCGGCAGATGACCCTACTTAATCCACATACACTGTGTCGGGAGACTTCCCGGATTCTTTAGCAATGTATATGACGGCATGGTTTAAAACCCACAACTGCGGTATGCCGTGTCACAAAGGGATGTGAGTAGTTTTCTGATTTACTTTGATTTTCATGTGCCTGTGAGAGTTTTTGATAGAAGTACGCCTTAAAATAGGTACCGCGTCGCCATATATCCGTAGCCTTTTTAAAAATACTCAAGAGTTTCTGAGAATTGCCGAGAAATAGAGACATGTAGACAGTTAATTTCATTTGACAATAGGTTTGACCATGAGTAAGTACATCTCGGTTCAGTGGAAAATTCTCACTCCGATGGCCCTGATCTTCATTCTCATTATGTCGGTTGTCACCGTCTATTCTGCGCAACAGCAAAAGGATCGATTGTTAAGGTTGACGGAGAATCAGATATTCGACGTATTGAACGGTTATCTCGACAGTATGAATGCCATGATGTTTACCGGGACCATGGGTAACAGGGAGATGTTGAAGCAGAAAATCGAGAAGCGGGACGGGGTACTCGAAGTGCGTATGTTGCGCGGAGAGGCGGTAAACAAGACATTCGGCGATGGATTCGATCATGAAAAACCCTTGGATGACCTGGACAGACGGGCATTGAATGGTGAACAGATCATCCAGGTGGAAGAGATCAAGGGTGATCGCATTGTTACCATCATTGAGCCTTTTGCCGCGGTAGCGGACCGCAATGGCACCAACTGCCTTACCTGCCATGCCTTACCGGAAGGGACGGTCCTGGGTGCTGGCAGGTTGACCTTCTCTCTGGCTGAAAGGGACAAGGCGATCGAGAATGAGCTGTTGTTCAGCGCCGCTATCAACTTTATGGTATTACTGGCTGGTCTGGTCATCATAAACACGATTATGCGTAAGGTGGTGATCAAACCACTTTATGGATTGAAAAAGACCGTGGAAAAGATCGGTGCGGATTCCGATCTGCGTCCACGCGTATCCCTTGGAGCCAATGATGAGTTTCACCAGGTTGGCACGGCCGTCAATACCATGCTGGACAGGTTTCAACCCACAATCACCGACCTGGCGCAGACAATGGACGGTCTGGCGAACTCCGCCGAGCAGCTGGCTCATGTCACCAAAACGACCCGTGATGGGGTCGATGAGCAGGAAAAAGAGACGAGTCAATTGACCGTGGCCATTGGTGAGCTCACCCTTGCCGCGGAAGAGGTGGCGAAGAATGCAGCCGGCGCCGAGCAGGCGGCGGTTGAGGCGAGATCCAACGCGGGAGACGGCAGTGATGTGGTCGCCCAGGTATCCGAATCCATCAAGCGACTGGCGAATCGGGTGGATGATGCCGCGGTAGTTGTACGTCAGCTTGCTGAGGGTACGCAAAGCATCGGCCAGGTCTCCGAATCAATCACAGCCATAGCGGAACAGACCAATCTTCTCGCCCTGAATGCGGCTATCGAGGCGGCACGGGCCGGTGAACAGGGTCGCGGATTTGCGGTGGTTGCCGATGAGGTGCGAAACCTGGCTCAGCGCACTCAAGAGGCGACCCATGAGATTCAGGATATCATTGAGCAGTTGGTATCCGCCTCCAACCAGGCGGTTAAGGTGATGGACGGGAGCAAGAAGGAGGCTGATCAAAGTGTCACTGATTCCGACCGGGCCGGTGAGGCCTTGGCGCAGATCGCAAACGCGGTGGAGTCGATCAGTGATATGAATTCGGTCATCGCCACTGCCGCTGCGGAGCAGACCTCCGTGGCCAGTGAGATCAACAAGAACATCATCGCCATCAACGAAGTATCCCACCAGACAGCCGAGGGGACCTGCCGTACACTCAAGGAGAGTGAAGAGGTGGCGCGGATCTCCGCCCAACTGGATAAGATAGTCGATCAGTTCAAGGTTTGATGGGTAGTATCGGGACCGCCCGGCGAAAGCCGGGTTAGGTCTCCCGATGCGTGATACCGCGCAGTAGCTCTCGACGGGAAATCGCCGACTCCCGACTCTCTTCAGCTGTCTCCGAAACCTGTTCAGCGACGGCATAACCGTCTACGTCGATCTCGACCTCCTCTTCTCCACGTAGAATTCGCCCAAGCAGCTCCTCGTCATAGGGATCTTCATCAGGCTCTTCGACCTCGACCATCAAGGTTTGCATGAAACTTCTGGCGGCTGCCTCTGCATGCTGCTGATTGACGAACTCGTGCATCGGTGAATAGAGCGAGTGGGTCTGGCAGCGACCTATACCGTCAATCTCATTGACCATAAATTTATACTGATTGGCAGGGAGGCGGTGGGGCTGTTTGTGGCCCAGTTCCATCTCGCTCCAATCCTCGTTTTCGGCTGGAAACATAATCAAATTCATCATCCAGGGGGTGATGACGATGCCGATGCTGCGGCCCTGATAGTGTTGAAAACCAACCGTCGCGACTTGCAGCATGGGATTGAGCAGGGGAATACCCTGCATCTGCTCCTCCTGAATACGGGTAAAGGTCTCTTCAATCAGGCAGGTCAGCTGTTGTAGATCGTGCATGGTGTTCACCCCGATGAATCGTCGGCTGTCAGGATTCTGCCAGTCCGGGAAAATAGTGGTCGACGTCGATCTCGGCGTCATCAGTCATGATGGCGCTGAGTCCGTCCAGTGCCTTGTCGATGTTGCGAGCATCCTCTTCATCGATAACCTCTCGCGCGGAGCCGAGAAAGGTCAGCAGCCAGGTGCCGGCCGGCTGCGGACCGGTCAACATCATGTTGATCTGCTCCTCGCCGTTACGGGTGCGGCAGCGGGCGATAAAATCACCTGCCTCGATCACCTGTGCCGGGATGCCTACGCACATAGATGTTTCCTCTTTAACTTGAATAAGTCCGCAAATGAACGCTAATTAACACAAATATTTAGAGTGTGGGCTGGGATTCTGCCCTCCCATTTACCTTGTAACAAGCCGCACTCTGCATATGAAACATTTGCGTTTATTCGCGTTCATTTGCGGACTAAAAACTTAGCTGATTAGACCCGCAGAAGCCTCGAACTCAGCCTCACGTTTCCAGTGCCCGCTGCGCGCCTGGGATCGGGATTCGAGTTCGATGCCCAGCGAGGCCAGCTCGTCCACAAGCATCTGCACCATAGCCTCAAGGCCTGCTGTGGCCTCCGGAGTCAGCCCGAGCCGGTTCTCCAGGGAATGCGGCACCATACCGATGATGGTGACCTGCTGCGGCGTTTCGCCCTTGAGGGAAAGCAGGGCCAGCAAATCGGAGACACCGAGCTGATGGTTGGAAAGCTTGGTCTGAAAAAAGGCGGGAATCTCATCGTTGGCTATGCGTATCAGGCTGCCATAGGGTGCCCCGGTATTCACTGCATCGGCGATAATCAGGTTATCCGCCCGACGCATCGGTTCGAACAATTCCATACCTGTGGTGCCGCCATCGACGACCTCGACGCCACTGGAGATATGGTAGCGGTTCACCAGCTCCTCAACGGCGCGGACACCAATGCCTTCATCCTGCATCAATACGTTGCCCATACCGATCACAAGGGTCTTTTTTACACTGTTTCTCATAGCGCAAACGCTCCCATTGAAATGCTTACAGCGCCTTGACCCGCACGATTTCCTGCTGCTCGGTGTCGACCATGTGAATGGCGCAGGCGATGCAGGGATCGAAGGAGTGGACGGTGCGCAATACCTCCAGGGGCTTCTCCGGATCGGCCACCGGATTGTCCATCAGAGAGGACTCGTAGGGACCGATCTCGCCATCTGCGTCGCGGGGCCCGGCATTCCAGGTACTGGGCACCACCGCCTGGTAGTTCTTGATCTTGCCATCCTCGATCACCACCCAGTGAGAGAGGGTGCCGCGGGGCGCCTGGTGGAAGCCGACGCCTTTGATCTCGCCCTTGGGGAAGACCGGGGCGTTGAAGGTGTCCAGGTCACCGGTGCCGATGTTGTCCACCAGCTTTTGCCACTGTGACTTCAAGGTATCCATCATCACCGCGCAGCGTACCGCCCTGGCGGCATGGCGGCCGATGGTGGAGTTGACCGCGGAGAGCGGTATATCCGGGTTCTGGGAGACCGTTTTCAGGATGTCCAGCGCCTGATTGAGGTATTGGTTGTAGCCTGCGTGGCCGCTGGCCACACCCACCAAAACGTCTGCCAGGGGACCTACCTCGGCCCGCTTGCCGTAGAAGGTGGGGGCCTTGACCCAGGAGTATTTACCTTCGTCCTGGAAGTCGGTGTACTCGGGTTCGGTTTCGCCCACCCAAGGGTGGAGTGCGTCGCCACCCTGGTACCAGGCATGTTTTGAACTCTCCGCCACACCGTCACGGAAGTAAGCATCGCCGAAGGTGGTGATCGGCTTCAGGCTGTTGATGTCGCCGTTCTCGATGTAACCGCCGGGCAGGTCAAAGGCCGTGCCCTTGGCGTCCTGGGGACAGTCAGGCACTGTCAGGTAGTTGTTGACACCGCCGCCGATGCCGGCCCAGTCGAGATAGAAGGCGCCCACTGCGGGCACATCGACCAGGTAGGTCGATTTGACAAAGTGATCCAGCTTGTCGATGAAACCCTTGATCAGCATCAGGCGCTCGATGTTGAGTACCGAGGGAGCGTCGTGACCGATGGAGTTACTGACCCCGCCCACCGCCACATTCTGGATATGGGGACTCTTGCCGCCGAGGATGGCGACGACCTTGTTGGCGTAGTTCTGCACATCCAGCGCCTGCAGGTAGTGGGCAACCGCCATCAGGTTGACCTCGGGGGGCAGCTTCATGGCCGGATGGCCCCAGTAGCCGCTGGCGAAGGGACCGAGCTGGCCGCTGCCGACGAAGGTCTTGAGCCGCTCCTGTACCGCCTTCATCTCATGGGGGCCGTTGAGAGGCCAGTCCGACAGACTCTCCGCCAGTTTGGCGGTGGCCACCGGGTCGGCATCCAGCGCCGAGACCACGTCCACCCAGTCCACCGCAGAGAGGTGGTAGAAGTGGACGATGTGGTCCTGTACCGCATGGGCGGTCTGGATGATGTTGCGGACCAGCTGGGCGTTGACCGGCACCTCCAGGTCGAGGGCGTTCTCCACCGCACGTACCGAGGTGATGGCGTGAACCGTGGTGCAGACGCCGCAGAAGCGCTGGGTGTAGGTCCAGGCCTCACGGGGATCTCGGCCAACCAGGATTTTTTCGATGCCGCGCCACATCTGACCGGACGACCAGGCCTTGCTGACCTTGCCGTCATCCACCTCCACATCGATGCGCAGGTGGCCTTCGATGCGAGTTATCGGGTCGACAGTTATACGTGTTGTCACGATGGAATCTCCTCAGGATCTTGCAGAGTCTGCGTTGTGTAGCACGGGGAATTTCTTCACCACGAACAGAAAGACCATGATCTCCAGGGCCACCATGCCGGCGGTGACCATGATCTCCGGGACAGAGGGGAAGTAGCTGTAGCCCGGACCCGGATCGTAGGTGATGAGAAAAGCGTTGAATCGGTAGAGCGAGCCGGCGAATAGCATGGAGACCGAGGCCCAGAGCAGCAGCGGGCCGTGTCCCCGGTATTTGGCCGAACTCAACACCATCAGCGGAAAGACGAACAGGGCCGTCTCAAGCAGGAACATCAGGCTGCCCAGGTCACCGGCGAAGATAAACCCCAGCTTGCCGTTCAATAGGATCTCGCCGAAGCGGAACCCAAGGTAGACTGCGATCAGACCGACAATCCCCTTGCCCAGACCCGCCAGCAGGGGTGTTTCGGAGGGACGCCGGAAGCCGACGCTGCTGAAGGAGGCCTCGAAGACCACCACCGCGAAGCCCATGGTCAGAGCGGTAAGAATGGCCAGCAGGGGCTGCAGGTGCAGCGATTGCCAGAGGGGGTGCACCTTGTAGCCCATGGCGATCAGCATGGAGCCGAGGGAGGACTGGTGCATGGTCGGCAGCAGCACGCCGAGGGCGATGAAGATGAAGAGCACCTTGTTCAACGTCTTGATCAGCCCCTTGGCGCCGAATCTCTCCAGCAGGGTGGGGGCAAACTCGATGCAGAGCACCAGGATGTAGGTGGCGACACAGAGGCCGACCTCCAGCATCACCGAATTGAAGTTCATGTGCCAGGGGGTGAAGATGTTGTAGAACTGCCAATAGCGGCCCATGTCGATCATGGCACCGATGCCGCCCAGGCCGTAGCCGAGCAGGCTGGCCAGCAGGGCGGGACGCATCAGCGGATGGTACTTGCCCTTGTTCATGATATAGACGGTGATGGCAAGGGCGTAGCCGCCGCAGGCCAGGGCGGTGCCCACTACCACGTCATAGACTACCCACACGCCCCAGGCATAGCCGCCGTTGAGATTGGTGACAAGCCCCATGCCGTGAATGAAGCGCAGGGCCAGATAGTAGCTACCGATCAGGGCCACTATACCGAGAATGATGAATGGCAGGGTGACGACCGGCCGTTTGAGGGGTTGGTATGCACTCATGAGTCGTCTCCTTCCTCGTCTTCGGTGTTACGGCGCACCACATAGGTGAGCCCTGCCAGGGCGATGGCGGGCAGAGCCATATAGCTGTAGAGGGTGTGCTGTACGGTCTCCGAGATGGAGGCGTAGGAGCGTTCCTGCAGCGGCGGCATTCCGAGTTTGTCGAAGGGGATGGAGGAGATGTGCAGGACGTTGGTGCCGCCCGCCTCCTTCTCGCCCCAGACATGCTGCCGGTACTCGGGCACCGTCTTTTCGTGATGGCTGTCGGGACTGCGCACATCACCGCGAGGATAGTTGTAGATCTCACCGGGTTTCAAAGTCATACGACGCTTGGCCTCTTCCAGCAAAGCCTTACGCGAACCGAACAGGGTGGCCCCGGTGGGGCAGGCCTCGGCACAGCCGGTCATCTGACCCTTGTCGATGCGCTCGACCCCGGCCTGATTGCACATCTGACACTTGTGGATCTCACCGAAGGGATTGTCGTAGTCGAACTGGGGCACGTTATAGGGACAGCCCACCATGCAGGTACGGCAACCGATGCAGGCATCGGGATGGTGAGTGACGATGCCGGTCTTCGGATGGCGCCGCATGGCGGTCACCGGGCAGACCGAGACACAACCCGGATCGACACAGTGCATACAGCTGCGTTTTTCGAAGGCGTAGCCGTTTTCCACCGCATCCTTCAGTTCACCCTCGCCGTCGCTGTAGACCTTGATCACATTGAGGGTTTGAGCAGACAGGTCGTAGGCTGAGTCCCAGGCGGTCTCATCGCCCAGCGGGGTCGGAGGCATGCCGTTGACCTCCTTGCACTTGCTGACACAGGCCTTGCAGCCGATGCACAGCGTCGAGTCGTAGAGCATGCCGATGGCCTCTTCCGCCGGCTCCAGATTGCCTCGGGCCTCGGCGTTGCCGGCGCCCAAAAGGGCTGCGCCGCCGCCAAGGGAGGCCTTGAGAAAGTCTCTGCGTTTCATGTTACCCCCTTACTCCCCGTCCTGCTCTTTGCCGTCCAGCTTCTTTGATGCCATGGCGGTGGCGCCGACCGCCAGGCCGACAGCGGCACCGGCGATGGCCGCCGCGCCGGGAGAGAAGCCGGCGTTGCCTTCGCGGTCCTCGATGTCGGGGAACATGTTGGGTGGGGTGTGAGTCTTGACGTCGGCCAGGCTGAACAGGGGCTTGTTGAAACCGACACCCCCTTCGGAACAGCCGAAACAGGGGTGGCCGACGCCGATGGGCCAGACACCGCCGCCCACATTATTGAATTCCAGGCTCGGGCAGTTGTTGTAGGTCTCGGGGCCCTTGCAGCCGAGTTTGTAGAGGCACCAGCCCTTACGATGTCCCTCGTCACCGAACTCCTCGGCGAAGCGGCCGGCATCGAAGTGGGGCCGGCGGTAGCAATTTTCATGGATCAAGCGACCGTAGGCCCACTTCGGACGACCCTTCTCGTCGATGGGTGGCAGCTTACCGTAGGTCACGAAGTAGAGTACCGTACCGATAAAGTTGGCCGGATTGGGTGGGCAACCAGGGATGGTCACCACTGTTTTGCCGGACAGAAATTGCGGCGCACCCACCGCGCCGGTGGGATTGGGTTCTGCCGACTGGACGCCACCCCAGCTGGCACAGGAGCCGAATGCGACGATGGCAGCGGCGTGCTCAGCCGCTTCCCGGGTGATGTCGACCATGGTCTCGCCGCCGATCTTGCAGAAGATACCGTCGCTGGCGAGAGGGATGGCGCCTTCCACCACCAGCAGGTATTGACCCTTGTTCTCCTGCATGACCTTTTTCTTGATCTCCTCCACCTGATGTCCGGCACCGGTGTCCAGGGTCTGGTGATAGTCGAGGGAGATCAGGTCGAGGATGAGGTGTTCCAGAGAGGGTTGTTCGGAACGCAACAGGGCCTCGCTGGGTCCCGTGCACTCTTGCCCATGCAGCCAGATGACAGGCGGGCGTTTTTTCGGATCGGCTACCGCCTGCGCCATGGCCATGGCGGCATTGGATGATAGGCCGAGAGATGCCGCTACACCGGTACAGAACTTGAGAAAGGTTCTGCGTGATACGCCCAAGCGTTTCTCCACTGCTGAAAAATCGAAATCGTGCGCTGCCATCTGTCAGTCTCCGGTTATCTAATGAGGCGATGAGGGTGCTGCAGTCTGCTAGAGACAAGGCCACATAACCCGCAATATATGTGCCGGAATTTCTTTATTGCTTATTTTCATTGGCTTAGTGAATTCGGTTGATTGAATATCCGTTTATATGTGGTAGCGGTCATTGCATGATTAATTCCCTACTGGAAAGAAGGTTTACACTTTGCAGGGTTATTGTCAGAGTGTTTCACTGTGGATTTGTTAACGGTTTTTTAGCTTCCGGCGTTTGGATGGGGCCGGCTGTCGAGCTTTGAGGAAAACGCCGCTTTTCGTTAAGATGCGCGGCACTTACTCCCCTGTTGATGTGAACCACTATGCTCAAGCTCTACAACGATCTCAGCAACCGCAAAGAGACCTTTCAACCCCTACGGGCCGGTATGGTTCGCATGTATGTCTGTGGTATGACGGTCTACGATCTCTGTCATCTCGGACATGCGCGGGTGATGGTGGTATTCGATGTGGTCTATCGTTACCTGCAGGCGAGTGGCTACGAGGTAAGCTACATCCGCAATATCACCGATATCGACGACAAGATCATCAACCGGGCCAATGAGAAGGGTGTGCCCTTCAGCGAGCTTACCGAGGAATTCATTCAGGCCATGCACCAGGATGCCGATGCATTGGACGTGCTGCGGCCCACGGATGAGCCCAAGGCGACCCAGCACATGGAGGAGATCCTGGCGATGATCACCCGCCTGATCGAGAATGGACATGCCTATAGCGCGGATAATGGCGATGTCTACTACGATGTGCGGAGTTTCAGCGACTACGGCAAACTCTCCGGTAAGTCGGTCGAGGATCTGCGCGCCGGCGCCCGGGTGGAACCGGGGGATGCCAAGCGGGACCCTCTCGATTTTGCTTTGTGGAAGGGGGCAAAACCGGAAGAGCCGGCATGGGATTCTCCCTGGGGGCGCGGACGTCCCGGCTGGCACATCGAGTGTTCAGCCATGTCCACCAAGGCCCTTGGCGACAGCTTCGATATCCACGGCGGGGGCGCGGATCTCACCTTCCCGCATCATGAGAACGAGATCGCCCAATCCGAGGGAGCGACCGGCCATCCCTTCGTCAAATACTGGATGCACAATGGATTTGTGCGCATCAACGATGAGAAGATGTCCAAATCGTTGGGTAACTTCTTCACTGTGAGAGAGATCCTCGAGCACTACCGGGCCGAGGAGGTTCGCTACTTCATCCTTACCAGTCACTACCGTTCGCCGCTCAACTACGACACCGAACATCTGGACAACGCCCGTGCCGCACTGACCCGGTTCTATACCGCAATGAGGGGGCTTCCTAATGCACCGGCTGCCGGTGGTGAAAGTTATGTCAGTCGATTCAGGGATGCCATGGATGACGATTTCAACACCCCCGAGGCGTTGGCTGTGCTGTTCGACCTGGCGCGCGAGATCAATCGCCTGAAGGATAACGATGTGAGCGCTGCCGCCAGTCTGGTCGGTGTACTGAGAGAACTGGGCGGGATGCTCGGCATTCTGCAGGACGATCCCGAGGACTATCTGCGGGGCGGTGCACAAGCGGGGGACGATACCCTATCCGACGACAAAATCGATGCGATGATCCAGGCGCGTATCGATGCCAGGGCGGAGAAAAACTGGGCCGAAGCCGACCGTATCCGCGACGACCTGCAAGCTGCCGGCATCATTCTGGAAGACGGACCCCAAGGTACCACCTGGCGTAGGGGATAAGTTTATCGGTGCGGCAAGCCACACCCTACACGCTAGCTAAGATCGTAGGGTGCGGCTTGCCGCACCATATAGTCCGCGTTGATTCCACTTTACTGAGCTATGAAGCTCCACAGCTCCAATCCCACAATTGCCAAGGAGGGCGACAATGCCGAATTATCGAAGAATCCTGATGCCGGGCGGCACCTATTTTTTCACCGTTGTTACATACAATCGAAGGCCAATGCTAATCGATGAGATGGCGCGAGAAGTATTGCGAGAGGCAATATCTCTTGTTCGAAATAACCAACCATTCAAAATCGATGCCTTCTGTCTTCTTCCAGATCATATACATACAATTTGGACTCTACCGGAAGGTGATTTTAATTATTCACAACGCTGGAGAGCCATTAAAGGTAATTTTTCGAGAAGATACCGAGAGCAAGTAGAAGGTTTCTTAGTATCAAACAGATCCAGGCAGACTCGAAGAGAGTTGGCATTCTGGCAACGCCGTTTCTGGGAGCATCACATTCGGGATGAATGTGATTTCATAAGGCACTGTGATTACATTCACTTCAATCCCGTTAAGCATGGTCTAGTGGATTGCGTTTTGGATTGGCCCTGGTCCAGCTTTCACCGCTATGTGAGGCAGGGTGTTTATCCGATGGATTGGGGTAGACCAGACCAAGTCGAGATGGACATGGGAACAGTGGCTGAATAAATCGGTGCGGCAAGCCGCGCCCTACACGCTAGCAAGGATCGTAGGGTGCGGCTTGCCGCACCGTTTGGCCATGATGAAGCTATTTTGTTGAGCTGTGCAGCTCCGCCGCCTGAAGGGTATTCTCCAACAGGGTCACAATGGTCATCGGTCCAACCCCGCCGGGTACCGGCGTGATCCAGCTGGCCCTTTCACTCGCTGACTCGAAATCCACGTCCCCCACCAACTTGCCGTCCTCATTGCGGTTCATGCCCACATCGATGACGACAGCGCCCTGTTTGACCCAATCCCCCGGCACATACTCCGCGCGACCGATGGCGACTACCAGGATGTCCGCATTGCGCGCCTTCTCCGCCAGGTCCTTGGTGCGGCTGTGGCAGACCGTGATGGTGCAGCGCGCCGCCAGCAGTTCCAGCGCCATGGGACGGCCGACGATGTTGGACTGGCCGATGATGACCGCATCGAGTCCCTCCAGTTTCTGACCGGTTTTCGCCAGCAGGGTCATGATCCCCTTGGGGGTGCAGGAGCGCAGCAGGGGCATGCGCAGCACCAGGCGCCCGACATTGTAGGGATGGAAACCGTCCACATCCTTGGTCGGCAGTATGCGCTCGATGACGGCCTCTTCATTGATCTGTTCCGGCAGGGGTAGTTGCACCAGAATACCGTCGATCGCTTCATCTTCATTCAGCCGGTCGATCAGCGCCAACAGTTCGTCCTGGGTGGTCGAGGCAGGAAGATCGTGAGAGACGGAGTGGAACCCGACCTCGTCACAGGATTTTCGCTTATTCCTTACATAGACCCGGGATGCGGGATTGTCCCCCACCAGAACCACCGCCAGACCGGGTCGGCGCAAACCCGCCGCCACGCGTTGTTCAACGCTCCGTTTGATCTGTTGCCTGAGATCGGCCGCGATGGCCTTGCCGTCGAGAATCTGCGCACTCATGGGTGTTCCCGGGTGTCTTATTGAAATCAGGATGGGGATGATACAGAAAGCTGAACCAACTGTCAGTGCGCAATGCCCGCCACCATTGACCTGAAGGGGCATCGTCAGTATTATTCCCCCCCTTTGCTCACCCAGGGTGTAGGGATATACTTTTGGGATGATTTTCGGGGTATAGCGCAGTCTGGTAGCGCGCCTGCTTTGGGAGCAGGATGTCGGGAGTTCGAATCTCTCTACCCCGACCAGTTTTCTGCGCCCGTAGCTCATTTGGATAGAGCATCGGCCTTTGAGCGCACATGGCCCAGGTTATGTGCAATCAGGAGCCTTTATGAGGAATGCAACTCATAAAGTGGATCGCACTGTATCGGGGAAACCTTAACAGGTTGTGCTGATGGCAATCCCGAGGAAACCTTTGGTTGAACCAGCCATATTATGCTGGATAGGCAACCGGATCTGTCTGTGACCGCGGGTTACGACAGATGCAGAGGGGATCCGTAGAGACTATACGTGCGACACCTGAGACGGTGAAGAGATAGTCCAGACCACAAACCCTGCGGGGGCGTCGAAAGACGTAGTTGGTAAGCTAAGCCGAGGGTAGCAGGTTCGAGTCCTGCCGGGCGTGCCAAATCTGCGGGACAGGTTGCAGTATTGCAGCCGGATAGAAACGGTCAATGGTGGACGTAGCTCAGTTGGTAGAGCTCCGGATTGTGGTTCCGGCGGTCGTGGGTTCGAGACCCATCGTCCACCCCATTATCGCAAGCACTCCATTTCACATGGGGGCAACAGCTCATGGGCCATTAGCTCAGCTGGTAGAGCAGTGGACTCTTAATCCATTGGTCGAAGGTTCGAATCCTTCATGGCCCACCAATTTTCTCAATGAGTTACCAGTGGAAACTAGGGGAGATTTTAAGGAGTAGGGTCCAGATTGTGACCACACTGTGACCTACTCTATCGTCATTAAGTCTCCCAAGTAGGTTCTAGACCGCTGAAAGCAGAGCTTCAAACTAGTACAGTCACGACCCTACGGGCCTGTCAAAGGAATGACAATTAAAAATGGACCTTTAGAAGCCGATATTGATGCCTTCAGGGCCAGGTTCATGGCTCATGTACCGGAAGACTCTCCAGATGATTCTCTTGTGATTCTTAAGGGATAACTGCTTTCTGTTGTAAGTCCGCACACCCCTAGATGTTATATGGAAGGTGGGGTTTACCCCCTGCCGCATGGAGAGCGTATCCGCATTCCTTGATCCATGGGAGAAACAGGATGCTGCGCAACCGCTTGTTCAGGCACTTACCAGGATTATTACCCCTCCCGGTTTAAGAGAAACGCAATAAAGCTGGCAAAGAGGTCGTAATTGTGGAGGAATCAGGTGTTTCTTAGAAAATCAAATACCATTTCTCTTCCATTGATTCTTTAGTAGCCAGTCGTATTATTGGGAATACACAGTGTAGATTATCCCGTGTCCGGTAGGCGATTAGATATGTAAACTTGTAAAGGAGAGATAAGCCATGATTAATACCTATCGTAAACCCACACATATTGTATTGCCTGTAGCTTTGGCATTTGGTGTGGCTTTAGTAAGCTCAAACTCTTATGCTGGCATGCTTGAAGAATGTTTGAGCGCTGCCAGCCAGATTAAATCTGGTGATTTTATCAAAGTAGAATACCTCAATCCCTCGGCAGAGGGTCGTCCTACCTATGAAATCGAAGTGCGCACCCCCAAAGATCAGGAGTGGGAGTTTATGTGCGATGCAAGCAGTGGCTTGATCTATGAAATAGAGCAGGAGGTAGACACTGCTGACCATCCGTTATTCAAAAAGCATGCGAAGATCAGCGTCAAGCAAGCCAGTGAAGCCGTGTTGGAACTCTATCCAGGTAAGATTGAAGAGATCGAATACGAAATCGAGGCCAATGGTGACGCAAGTTACGAAATCGATGTTGTAGATGAGGCGGGTACAGAGTTCAAAGTCGAAGTGGATGCAATCAGTGGGAAAGTGATCGAAGTGCATGTCGAGAAGTGGGAGATAGGTGAGGAGTCGGGAGAACGCCAATAAGGGTTGGGCAAATGTCTAAGACGGTGTCCTGAATTCTCAGGCGCCTATCTGTATTGGGTGCGTTTAGCTCGTTCTCTTTGACCAGATTATCCACGTCCATACCAGGTTCCTTTGCCAATTCCGTGCTGGGTTAGGTGTCCCGCCGCGACGAGTACTTGCAGGTGCTTTTTCACCGTGTTGCGATTGGCCCCTGTGATCTCGACGATCTGGCCGATGGTCAGACGTCCGTGCGCCTTGGCGAGTTCCAGAATTTGCACGGAGAGTTCCGGCAGTTTGTCGACCAGGATTTTTTCGCGCGCGATCTTGGTTTCCAGGCGCGCTTTTTGTTTTTGCAGGGCGTGCAGAAAGTACATGACCCATGGCTGCCAGTCGGGGGTGGCGGTGCGGATCGTGCCTTGCGTACCGCGTAGCGCCATGTAATAGCCTTCTTTGGTTTGCTCGATGACGCTTTCCAGTGAGCTATAGGGCACATAGGCATAACCGCTCCGCAGGAGCAGCAACGATGTGAGCACACGGGATAGGCGGCCATTGCCGTCCTGGAAGGGGTGGATTTCCAGGAACACAACAGTAAAGACCGCAATGATCAGGAGCGGATGAAGCTGTTTTTCTTCCAGTGCCTTTCTTGTCCAGGCGACGAGTTCCGTCATCAGGCGGGGCGTGTCGAAAGGCGTGGTCGTTTCGAACACGATGCCGATCTCTTTGCCCTCGGCGTCAAACGCCATCACATGGTTGGTATTGGTTTTGTATTCACCCCTATGGCGTTCGTCGTTGGCGCTGTAGACGAGCAGGTCGCGGTGCAACTGTTTGACATGGTTTTCTGTGAGGTCAATGCCATCGGCGTGGGCAAAGACCGTTTCCATGACTTCGGCATAGCCCGCAACTTCCTGTTCGTCGCGGGTTTCGAACTTTTTAACCTCGATGTTCCTGAGTAACCGGTCGACCTCCCGGTCGGATAGCTTGCTGCCCTCAATGCGGGTTGAGGAACCGACACTCTCGATGGTCGCGACATGGCGCAGGGCCGACAGCCGCTCCGGGGCGAGCGTTCCCAGGGCGCGCCACGCGCCCTTGAACTCATCCAGCTCGGCAATCAGCGAGAGTACTTCACGGGTAATGTTGAGGGTGTCAGTGTTCAAACTCATACCCATATAAATACCCATAAATATCCATAAAGGCAAGACTTAATCGAAATTATCCAGAAAAATACCCATAAATATCCAAAAATAGCCCTTCCATACGAAAAGCTCCCGCGTCGGGGGGCAAGGTCATGGTTATGGCAGGTGGGCTATTCCAAATCGGTCAACAACACGGGCTGGCCGAACCCTTCCTGGGCCACGCCGCTGGCGGCGGAAAACACCTCCCAAACCGCCCGCGGGGCATTCAGCTTGCAGGATTCCAGGTAGGGTTTGCCTTATCCATTCCAGCCGCCCCCGATCGCGTAGACTTTTGTGCCGATCAGTTCGCGTGCCAGCATGTTGATCGTCCCTATGAGTTGCAACGGTTTAATGTTTGATTGTGCTGAGTAATGGCTGCCGGGTGTCTCCAGGTTCAGAAATTCTCCAGCAATCATTACTTCTAATCAGTTATGGATTCTATCTTCAGGATTCCACAATTCAATTAGGGTAAAGACCTTTTGATCAGCTTTGGTTCGGATTTTTCGAATCTATTACACAGAGAAACGAATATTAAATTGTTATGGCAGGCCATATTATCTTCTCAAGACAGTAGATAACCAACTCCAAGGTGACTGATTATGGAAAACGCGAATGTATCAACTATTTCACCTTCTGATCTTTATGTAATGCAGAATCAGGGCAAGAAGATTGAGTTGCTTGATGTGCGCACTGGCATGGAGTACGGCAGCGGTCATATCCCCGGAGCAAAATTGCTGGCACTCGATGAAATCAGTGACGAAAGCCTCATTGAACATCTTGGTGATCCGAAAGAAAGGGATCATGCCTCCATCTACATCACTTGCCAGAGTGGATTTCGTGCACAACAGGCAGCCGAACAGCTGTATGAGTCTGGATATCAAAATCTGGTGCTTGTGGAAGGCGGTACAGAAGGCTGGGAACAGGCAGGTCTGCCGATGAAACGTTGTGGCCGGGTGATTTCAATGGAGCGGCAGGTGCAGATCACCATCGGAAGCCTGCTGCTTTTGAAAGTGATCTTCGGATTTACCCTGCATGAGTTGTTCTTCCTGGCAGGCGCCTTGATTGGGTTGGGTTTGATCATGGCTGGGGTTACCCGCTGGTGCGGGATGGCCCGGTTGGTTGCAATGATGCCCTGGAATCGCAATAACAATTGTACTGAAAGGGCATTGGTTTAACTGAGATATTTAAACAATAGAGGAATCACAAAATGGTATTCCGTCAGCTCTACGACCATGAATCGTCCACCTATACTTATCTGCTGGCTGCGCGAATGGGTGGAGAAGCCTTACTCATCGATCCGGTAAAGTCCAATGTGGACCAGTATATTCAGCTGGTGAATGAGATGGATCTTCAACTGGTGATGGCTGTGGATACCCATATCCACGCGGATCATGTAACAGGTCTCGGTGTTCTGCGCCAGAGTACCGGTTGCACCAGTGCCATGGGCGAAATGACCAAAGCCGATTGTGTATCGCTTCACTTCAAGGAGGGAGAAAAACTCCGGGTCGATAATCTCCATCTGGATATTCTCTATACCCCGGGACATACGGATGATTCATACAGTTTCGTATTGCCGGATAGGGTCTTTACAGGTGACACGCTTTTGATCCGTGGTACCGGACGCACTGATTTTCAAAACGGTGACCCAGCAGCTCAGTATGACAGTCTATTCAATAAATTGCTGAAGCTTCCTGAGCAGATACTGGTCTATCCGGCCCATGATTATCACGGCATGACGGTGAGTACACTCTGGGAAGAGAAGCATTACAATCCGCGGCTTAAAGTGTCGGATAAACAGGCTTATGTTGAACTGATGAATAGTTTGAAACTGGATAATCCAAGGATGATGGATATTGCGGTACCGGCTAATCGTAAATGTGGTTTGAAGACGGCAGCATAGTCGCAGAACAGGTTTCTGCTGGGAATAACGAATAGGAGGTCTATACCATGACATTGACTACAATGCTTTTTTTCACCTTAACCGGTAGTCTGATTGTACTGAAAGTGTGGCTGGTGGCTTTTGGACTACTACTGCTTGTCAGGGGGACGATGCGTGCTGCTCATCCAGGCTCGATGGATCCGAACTACGCAGAAATTCCGGTCGATTGCAGGTTGCAAGGGGCCTATAAGCCTTAAACCTGACGTCGGATCTACCCCATGTTGATTGCTTATTATAATCCTGTCTGGTCAACTCTTCCTGAGTATGGACAGGCAGGATCATGGTAAGACTATTTACTCTAAGGTATATAGTAATCAAAGGTCGTCATACCTTTAGCCTGCTAACCTGAAGAACTTCCGATTAGTTCACTTTTCGGTCTCTGATGAATCCCGGGGCCTGGAAAATAAAGCACCTGGATTCCGGCATTCGCCGGAATGATGGATTAATCAGCGGTCATATAGTCCCGGTTTTGATTGTATTCCCTTTCTCATTGGGAATGTCTGTCTCAGCTGATCATTTGAATCAGCCATATCTGTAACTCTCGAAGACTTAGGTAACGAACTTCCTGGAGTTCCGCTCTAGAAAATGCAAAGAGCAGGACCTGAATAGTTGTAGATTTATACAGCATGATGATCGAAATTATCGAAACTTTTAGCCATGAAAACCGATTCATTGCAGAAGAACCAGGATAATAGAAAAAGAGTCAATATAGATGTGAGTAAGATATATCAAACTGATATCGCAGATGAAGCGAGTCGGAGGAGAAAATGGATACAACATATGCTGAGACACATCGCAGTGAGAAAGCTCCGGAGATCCGGACCTTGAGCGTGACTGCACCTTATGAGTGGTTACGAAACGGCTGGAAGGACTTTCGTCAGGCAACCTTGCCAAGCCTGACGCTTGGGCTTCTCTTTGTGATGACTGGTTACGTCCTGGTGTCCGTCAGTTGGAACATGCCGCTGTTAACAATCACCTTTGTTACCGGCTTTCTGTTAGTGGCGCCTGCGTTGGCATTGGGATTTTATGCGATGAGCAGACGAATCCATGAGGGGAAGTCTGTTGGTTTTAACTCGCTGATATACAGCTGGAAGAATCATGGATGGTCGGTACTGCTGTTCGGCTTGGTGTTGGGTGTCGTGATGGTGGCCTGGGGCAGAATGACAGGTCTGCTGGTTGCCCTGTCCCTACCTGTAATCGGTCCCTTCAGTGACCTCCTGAGCTGGCAGGCATTGACCGATCCGGAATTCATCGCCCTTTATATGGTGGTGGGTTTTGTGCTGGCAGTACTGGTATTCAGTCTCAGTGTCGTCTCTATACCGATGCTGATTGATCGGAAGGTTGATGTAGTGACCGCAGCAATGACTAGTCTGCGTGCGGTTGCCAAGAACCCAGGTGTGATGTTTCGCTGGGCCTTCATCATTGCACTGCTGACAATCCTGGGCATGTTCACCGCGTTTATCGGCTTGCTGATCATTATGCCTCTATTGGGACATGCCAGTTGGCATGCCTATAAACAGACGGTAGCCGACTAAGTTTAGGGTAGGGGTGGAAGGGTACTTTCACCCCTAACCAGTTACAGCAAAGGCGCTAACAACCGGCATACAGATTCAACCATTTTTCTTGATCTGGGTAAGGTTTTTCTTTCAACCAGTTGAATCTCGCCGGCTGAATCGCAAAGTTTCAGAAACTCCCTTTCCATTTGTTCGGTTATTGACTCATCAAAGAAAAACAGATTCGATTCGAAATTCAGGCGGAAACTGCGTTGGTCCATGTTTGCCGAGCCTATGGTGGATAGGTAACCGTCGATGGTCATGGTTTTTGCGTGGGTCATACTGCTTTTCAGTTCGAATATCCTTACCCCTGCCTGCAGAAGCTGATCCTGAAATGATCGCCCTGCATGGAGCACTAGCGGATGATCGGACTGGCTGGGTAGCAGTAGCCGGACATCTATTCCCCGAAGGGCAGCGGTTCGCAATGCAAGCAGAATCGGTTGGTCCGGAACAAAGTAGGGTGTTTCTATGAATACCTTCTGTTGTGCAAGAGTGATTGCGGTAAAGATAAAGAGGTGAATGCTTCTCCAGCGTTCGTCGGCTGGTCCACTGGATAAAAGCTGAGCGTGAACAGGTCCATAGTGTTCAAGTGCTGGAAAATAGTCACGACTGACCAGATCCTCTGCTGTGGCATGAAACCAATCCTGGCAGAAGGTCTCTTGTATCGAGTGCACAACCGGACCCTCTACACGTGCATGAAGGTCTATCCAGGATTCTGATTTGGTTGCATATTGATCACCAACATTCATGCCGCCAATAAAAGCCTGGTCCCCATCGATGATTACCAGTTTACGGTGATTTCTGTTATTCAGGGCGAGTTGTCGATTCAGTGGGTTAACCGGCAGGAAACGTTTGATGCGTCCTCCAGCGGACTGCAACGGGTGGAAGAATGCGCGTTTGACAGCGCGGGAGCCTACATCGTCAATCAGCAATCGAACCTCTACCCCTCTATCTGCTGCGCGCACCAGGGCATCTCGAACGCTTTCACCAATACTGTCTGTCTGCCAGATATAGTAATCGAGATGGACATGTTGTGCGGCCTTGTCGATTGCCATCTGCAGATGATCGAAAAGTAACTGACCGGACCTGTAAATCTCTATCCGGTTACCGGCCAGAGGACCGTTGCCATCGAATTGTCGCGCCAGATGAATCAAGGATGGTGGCGCCAGGTCGGGTTCTGCATTGTGTTCGGCGTGTGTCTGTAGCCGCTCAATTTCCGGAGCGAGAAGGGATTCTACTTTATGGCGTTTTCTACGTCGCAGATGCAGGCGAGTTGTTCCCAGCAGCCAGAATGCAATAAGCCCGATAAAGGGAATAAACACGATCACAAGAATCCAAGCCAGGGTGGCGCCTGACTCCCTGCGTTGCAGCAGAATTGTGGGGATCAGTATGGCCACAATGGCAAGGTCCAGGATGATCCAAGACATATTGAGCCAGCCAGTTGTGCTGATGGTCATAAGTTCTTTGTAGGTTAATAAAGTTGTGAAAACTGGCTTGAAAGCCAAACTGTATATCAGGGTCCGAAGCCACCTTTACAATTCA
>QBVD01000010.1 GCA_003058525.1 gamma proteobacterium symbiont of Ctena orbiculata
GTAATCGTAATATCTCTCTTAATTGTCGCATCGATAGTCTCTTCGTTGGCATCACCGTTCCCGATAGGCAAAATCGGTTAGGTTAGCAGTGGAAAATCAATGCGTGGGATGGGATTCTGGCATCGTGAACGGTGATTCTGGAAACAACGCAAAAGCGTTCATGATCAACCAGAATGAGTGTTCACGATGAATCAGAATAGGTGTTCATGATCGTTCAGAATCAGTGTTCACGTTCGGCCAGAATATGCATATGCCACCCGGCCACCTCAACGACCACTATAACCAATTGATAATGCGGGAAACTGCAGTCAGATTATCTGTACGAGCCCCTGATCATGTCCCGGGCGGCGCTCAACAAGACGTCCATAAGCGCCTCAATCCTAGCGGCTTATTCATACCGAAGCGCGACTACCGGCCTTAGATTGGCGGCCCGGATCGCTGGAGCCAGACCCGACAACAGACCAACGCTGATTGATACACACAGGGCGACAGTCACCATGAGCCAGGTGGGTTGCAGTGGAAAGTCACTCAACCAGGACAATATAAAACTGGCACCGATTCCCACGACTAGACCGATCCCGCCGCCTATCAATCCGATCATCATCGCTTCCACAAGAAACTGGGACAGAATATCAGACTTGCGAGCACCGATTGACCGCCTGAGTCCGATCTCTCTGGTACGTTCCAGCACAGACGTACTCATTATATTCATCACACCCATTCCACCAACCAAAAGCGAGACGAATGCCGCCACCAAACCAATAATTGAAACACCGTTCAATATTCTGTTTGCGGTTTCGATATATTGGGCCATGGTCTCATGCCTGTAGTTGAACCGGCCACTATGATTCCGTTGTAGCAACGACTCGACCTGTTCAGCGGCTTCCTCCGCCGCCTCCAGACTGACAGCTTCCCCTTGCAGCCCGTCGATAGCGTTTGCGTGGTCTTTGCCTTTGAGCATTTGCAGGTAGGTATAAGGGACAAGGATGCGATTGTTGACATCGCGCCCTCCGGTGGAGCCGATGCTGGCGAGGAAGTCACGGCTTTTTTCCCTCAATACACCGATCACCATGACTTTCTTACCCTGGATGCGTATATGCTCACCCACGACTGTCGCATAGGGAGGAAATAGATCATTCCTTGCGATAGGGCCAATGATCGCAACCCCCCTGTTTCGCTGTTCATCGCTGAGGGTGAAATAGCGACCATCCACCAGCTGGTCGTTATTGATCTGAAAATAATCTACGCCGACACCCCGAATTTCCGCATTGCTATAGCGGTCGCCTCTGCGAACGACGATCCTGCGCCCTTGGCTGTAAACAAGTGGCGTTATATTCTTCAACTTATCGCAACAGCCTTGCCGAATCAGCTGGTAGTCTGTCTCATCAATCCCACTGCCCTTACGCAGCGCTTTGTTTGGATCTTTATCATTCTTTTGCCTGAACACCCATAGAGACTCCAACCCGAATGTTTTTAACTCATTGAAGACCAGGAAATGCCCGCCACTACTGATCGCACTGACGGCAATGATTGCGGCCACACCGACCGCCATACCAAAAATACTGAGAATGCTTCGAAGCCTATTATCCCTTAATGCCGTTAATGCTTCGAAAAATATGCTGATGACATAGGTATAATTCCTAACCACCGACTACCTGCCCATCCTTTAAGTGGATCGTGCGCTGTGCATATTTGGCCACCCCCTGTTCATGAGTAACCAACAGAATTGTCGTGCCTGCATGATGGAGTTCCTGAAATAGGGCCATGATCTCATTCCCTGTCTTTGTATCAAGACTACCCGTCGGTTCGTCGGCAATAATCAATTGCGGGCTGTTGACCAGCGCGCGCGCTATGGCGACGCGCTGCTGTTGACCTCCCGACAATTCAGCTGGACTATGATCCGCCCATTTGCTCAGTCCCATTCGCTCCAGCGCCTCCTGCGCGAGCGAGTGGCGCTTTTTTAGCGGAATCCCTCGATAGAGCATTGGGAGTTCTACATTGCGTCTCGCGCTTATCCGTGGAATGAGATTGAACAATTGGAAAACGAAACCGAGATTCTCATTCCTCAACCGAGTCAAATGATCGTCATCCAAATTGCTGATATCCGTCCCTGCAAACATATATGTTCCACTATCGAAGTGGTCGAGGCAGCCGATTATGTTGAGAAGTGTCGATTTGCCTGAACCTGACGGCCCCATCAATGCAACAAACTCACATGGCTCGATGCGGAAACTCACACCTTGCAATACGGGTATAACCACTTTTTCACGATGGTAGCTTTTATAAACGGCTTGTAATTCGATCATTGTTCAAGCAGGACGCGATCGCCGTCCGCCAAATGGTGTCCTTCCGGCAAGACGATCCGATCATCGACTGACAGCCCTGAAACAACCTCGGTATGGGTAATGCTTTGAATACCCATTGTTATAGGCTGCATGGAAATACGGTTGTTTTCGACTAGCGCCACATGCGGCCCGGACTCTTTTTCGATGATGAGATTGTGTTTCAATTTAATGGCATTGTCGCGGTGCGCTGTACGGATTTTCAAATCCACCTGTTGCCCTATCAGCAATTCCTGCGCATGCCTGCTTAGACTGATTTTTACACTCAAGGTATTGGTGCCATCGGTATCCTGCTTGTTCACTGCCCGCGCGATGAAGATCACCTTTTCGTCCCAAACGATATCCGGCCACGCATCTGTCATCACTTGAATCAGGCTTGATTGAGAAATAAGACCGCTGTCTCCCGCATCCACTTGCGCCTCGATGTAGGGAGCCGAGTCGTCAACGACGGTGAACAGCGTCGTGGCCTCGCCTAACGCCGGTTGAACCGCCTGCCCAACTTCTGCGTTTCGATGCACGACGACGCCTGAAAATGGCGCCGATACACGATGGAGATCAAGTTTTATGTTTTGCAGTTGATAGTCTGCCTGATTGACTTTGAGTTCAGATTGAGCGTCGCTCAATTCCGCTTCTACATTTTCAACGGCCTGTAGAGATTCACCGCCGGTTAACTTTACCTCTCTTATTCTTCGCAATTTCCGTTTAAGTTCCTTAATTTTATCTTTGGATCTTTCCATGATTGCCTTTGAGCGCAGCACTTGCGCGCGCGCTTCAGCATCATCCAGCTGCGCCAATAACTGCCCCTTCGCAACATGCTCCCCCTCGTTAACCAGAACCGAGGTCAAATGGCCAGGAATACGTGAAATAACATCGACGCGGCGAGCGGCCTTGACCACGCCTGACACTGATAGGTAGGTTGATATAGACCCTTGCTCTACCGGGCCGGTCTTTACTGATATCGCAGAGTCGCCGCGATAAGACATGAAACTCCAGAGACTGACACAAGCGGCGAGGACAATGAGTGTACTTATTAATCGTTTCATTTTGCCTTGGTCACACAGTGAGTCGATTATTCTCATCCTGCATCGACAGATGGTTGGATGTTGCCTTCACAGAATCTGGCGATTACATAGTACTCTTCCTGGCGTAATTCACCTGGCGAGTGGTGGATAATCTTATCCCTCAACGCGCCATGCTCCGCCAAAGACCTGACCAGTTCCATCGCTAAACGCTTCGTCACGCCTGTTGTATTTTCTATGGGTCTATGTACTGCAGCGGTTGGACAGGATGCCTTGTCCACCTCCTGACTGAATTGCGCCGGGCATTTTCCTATGGGACTGTCATTTTTCCAGTACCAAGGATTGGCCCTGAAAGAGTCGATTTTCGACTGGTGTGTTTCGAGAAACTCTATTGTCTGTGATGCTTCAGACAGGCGTTCTGTCGGAAAGCCGAACATAATGAATAACTCGACAGAGATGCCATACTCCTCGCAAAGCTCCAGTATCCGTACTGCATCCTGTAACTTGTAGCCTTTTCCCATTGTATCGACCACACGCTGAACTCCTGACTCTAATCCAAACGACAGGGAACGGCAACCCGCCTTCACCAACGGCTCAATTAAGTTTATGATTTTCTTTTCAAAACGCGCCATGGTACCAAAAAATATCTGATCTGACGTCTTACTTAATTCACGGCTCAACCGCTCCAACATTCTGGGTGAAGTCGATTCGTCGCATATACCCACATAATCGACATGATGCTCCTCTTTAAAGCGGCGCATATTTTCTGCGACAAGCGATGCATCCAATTCTCTCCAGCCACTTTGTAGTGTATTGGAATGATCACAAAATGCGCATTTGTTCCAGTAACACCCTCTTGCGGTCATGAGGGGCGCTATCTTTATCGGCGATAAATACTTCTTATAATCTTGCAGCAGACTGAGATCGATGGCCGGTAGCTCATCTGTTTCTATAGGCGGCCCTTCTGGCTGCAACAGGATATTCTGCCCCTGCTGGTAAAAGAGACCGGGAATATTGTCAATCGATTGACCAGTCGCCACGCAATTGCACAACTGCAACAGCGGTTTCTCCCCTTCACCCAGAATCCCATACGGCTGCAACATGGGTGCGATTTTCACGTAGTTTTCGTTTTCTGCTGTAATTACCGTCGGCCTCCCCTCAAATAGTTCGTGAAAATAGGTGCCGCCTACGACGATCGGCGTATTCAGTATTTTGCTTATTTGGTCGATTAGAATATAACTGTGATGAGCCTGCTCGGAATAACTGATTGACACACCGATCAATTCAGGATTTATCGCTTTGAGTTTTGGGATAAGGTACTCTTCACAGTATCGCAATAGGGGATGACCGCTTTTTATCGTCTCAGTACTCCTATCCCAATATCTTCTGAATGACCAATTTATCGGGCGTAATCGACTGGGTAAAGAAGCGATTTCCGCTGATATTTTAACCGGGTGATAGGGTAGTTCTAATATTTTCCTTGCATCGCTGATAAGAGCGATGGCTTCGCGAAACGATACAAGCGTGTTGTGGTTATAATCATCCGGCGTCCATAACCTTTCGAGAAATTTCGATACAGTCGCGTAATCCGAAGCGATGGTGATATTATCGTTTATTCCTTTTAGCGTTTTGCGCGTTATTTCATAGTGCTTTCGAAATAACTCAGGGTTTAATGTGTAATGATAATAACTGGGGGATACATCAATGGTTGTAACGTCGATACCGTTCTGTCTCAGGTAACTCCCTAGGGCTAGTATACTGAGTGGAGGCGAAAAGGGCGAACCTCCAGGCATGCTTAGAATTGCTATTTTCACTTTATTGGCTATGTAGACAGCTGGCCACCGCTAAACGTTCATCAAATGATCCACAGTTGTAATACTGCTGCTGTTATTCAATTCGGTCCTATGAAACCGTCATATTTTGGAGAATATTCAGGTTCAATATCCGCCTCGCCGCCGATGTAAATTCCTCGCCTTCCTTGACACTTCGAAGGAGATTATGTATGTCTTTAGATTGTGTATCTGAACTCAACAAGTAGGAAACCATCACCTCTATCTGTGCATTGACTCGTGAATTATCGAACCATTGTTCACCATGCACATTCGTTATGTCCTTTTTTTGCTTATCTTCGGTTTTATCCAGGTAATGGCTGTCTCTGATGTTTTCGACCTTTGTTATCCAGTGCGCAAGCGCCTCATTAAACCAGACAGGTATATATTTTGAAGTCCCGTAATAGATCCATATTGCTGAATGCAGTAATTCATGGATAAGCGTGTTGATCGTGATACTGCGCGTCCACATACCTCTGTCTACCAGCAAATATACGTTGTCTCTTATCGATAAAGCTTTAATCCATGTTGGATAGCGCTTTCCATCCGAGAATTTCAAGTCCGGTTCTCCTACAACAATATGCACCTTCGGCTCTCGCTGCACTGGGACATATTGTTTTATGATGCTGAAGCAATATTTTTTTTCTTCTTGTATGATATTTATCAATTCTTGCACATTGCTTGCCGAATCCGCATATTCTGTCTTTTGATTTTTCGTTGTCATGCTGAACACACTGCTTACGCTCGGTATAGACATCTCACTCCTAACTATACCTTGCCCTCCGACAATTCCACTGATGGTGCATTGAGCAGTCTTGCCCAAAAACCCCATTGTTCAGGCACTTCCTTGATCTTTTCTTCCAGTGCGCTGTTTATTTGTTTGGCGATCCTTGTTATATCGCTTTCTGCATTGTCAGTATAATAAGCGTCAAATGGTTCTTGAAATTCGATGACAATACCGTCACTGTCGATATAACTGTATGCAGGCAAATAAGTAGCGGCGTATTTTCTACTCAACTCGAGTATACCTACCGGCATATCGACGACTCTTCCCAAAAATGGCGTACTTTTATTTTTAGTGAAGGGATAGGCATAATCCAAGTTGCATCCTATTATCGATCGACATTTCAGTGCACGTATTATTCGTATGGCACTTGTTTTCTTTGTGATATCGATAAGTTGGCATGTCTTTCCATAATCAGATAATTGCGCCTGCATTTGTTCTCTTCTTGAATCTTTTGTACTTGGCACGAGCAAACAGACGCTTCTTTCATCGATAGCTGAAAGAACTCTATCGCTAAACAAAATATTAAAGAAACACCCGATATGCGCTGAAAACGCCACTATAGCCTTTTCACGCTTGACCGCATTGTATAGATTGTCTATCCCCTTTATTTTAACAGCTGATATTTTGTCTCGTATGTCTTGAGGCCTTGTATAGAGCAGCCATCCATAATTAAACAATGCAAGAATGCTGTAGTAATGATTCAAATAGGAAAACCTATAACTTGTACATTCAGGTCCGATTGATTTCTGCATTTCCGGTAACAGTTTCATCGTGCGCTTGACAGACAATTTGCCATTGAACAGCTGGTCATAAAGAAAGGCTGCCCATGCTATCGGCCTACTTATAAGCACATTCCACAATGTGCCCACTCTCCATATGGGACGTAGGATTTTGTGATCCAACAGGTTATATGCATCCATATTTTGCTATTCGATGTGTTTATGCCTATCTTCGATATCTATTATTTACCATGCGCAGACTGCCAGTATTATATGCAGTCATTATCCGTTGTTATATCCCATCTGCGAGATATATACCTTACCAAGCGTTCGTTCATTATATGTGTCAGGTATTTCAATTAAACCGAGATGTTTTGCCAGTTTTTTGCTGGCAATGCTCTCCTCACGACTTACACCTACATTTGACCGCGCAGACTGATTTAACTCCATCAGATTGATTGTTTGTCGCGCCCTCTGCTCGACCGACAATTGATAAAGCCCGGTGGTTTCGATTAGCATTGGCGTATTGTTTTCTTTTCCTAACTTTTCCAACGCTGCTACGAACTTTACGTATCGCATTGCCAATGCGGTGTAATAGTCCGTATATACTGTTTTTGTTTTATACCGCGGACTTTCAACATATCCATGCATTATGACGCCATCGGCATTTCGTCCTGCCATATAGTCATGAAGACTTACTTTTTGTAAATAGTTACTTCCCGTTTGTCGATTTCTATCAATTTTCCAGAAATTTATCAGTTTGTAATGTGAATTGCTGAGTGAAAATATGGTCATATTCCCCACATAACGTGACTGAAGATTATCTTCGATAAATATATTGAAATAAGTATGTCTAAATTCGTTTTTTTGTATCCTGTAATCCAGTACGCAGTCTCTTGTTATTATTGTGTTTCTTTCATTTTGCACTAAGTACCGATAGTGTCCCATACCACGTCCATGCTTATTGACTAAATAATCACGTGCAAGTTTGGTAAGGTCGGCTATATCCATTAGCTATTACTTGCCAACTCAGTGTATATTCTCTAAAAGATATCGTTTACTCAGATTCATTCCCAAATACACCCTCAATGCACTTTGCACCATTTCACGTGTATATTTGCAATGAAGTTCGTTGACTAACCTGGTTTCTCCACTGTGGGTGTAGCTTGGGTGGTAGCAAGTTCCTCCGCACATAGTAGAGGCCCAGCATGTTTTACATTGACCAACTCTTGAAGAGACATTGTGTTCTTGCAAAAACTTGTCCCTGATTTCCGGATTGACTCCATGATTGATATCGCCGAGCCTGTATTCGTCGACATTATTGAATCTATGGCATAAATAATAATCACCCGTTGTGGCCAGACTAAAACTGCTATGTCCCGCCGTACACGGAAAGCGCATTGGCCTGTTTTCTGGTGTAAATCCGAGGTGGATTTTTTTCAGATACTTTAAATAATCTCCGAACCTGACTAGTACATCATCATTCATATTTTTAATTATATAGGCTTCCATCTCGCCTATCCTTCGCCTGAGGATATCCATTTTTTCTTTCAATTTTGTGGTGTCAGTCTCTTCGTCTGCGACGATGGCGAGGTGGACATCCCAAAATCCCGCACTTTTCAGTTGTTCATACATCTCAACCAGATCGACATCTACGTCACATAAGGTTACCCTTGCCTTTATTTTTTTAAATTCGGCTAACTTGCGAACATTCTTGACAATTGTATCGTATGATCCTCGTCCGGAATTTTTATAGGGTCTCATCGCATCATGGACATCCTGTGATCCATCTATACTGATTACGATACTGATGTCGTATTGCAGTATTAAATCGAGTATCTTATCACTCAGGATCGTACCATTAGTCGTGAGTGAAAATGAAAATTTCGTCTTACCTTCTGCCTCGATCTTTTTCAGAGAGCCTATAGCTTCAGTCAAAAAAGAGATATTGAGTAATGGTTCACCGCCAAAGAAGAGAATATTGATACGCTTACTTGTATCAAATTCAGTGAGTAAGTTATCGACAGCTGACTTGAACGTATCGATAGACATCTTCTCATCGTTCATTGCATTGTTTTTCGTCACATAACAATATGAACAATCCAGATTACACCGATTTGATGTAAATACAGTTATATTCTGCAGCGCCGTCTCTCTCGCAGGCAAGATCCGCAACGATTTGTTATAATCACCATCACCAAAAAGGCACATTCTGATTTCATCGTCCAATTCATCGGGTGCTTGCAACCTTTCACTCAACTGGTCGTCCACTTCCACAATTAAACCAGTATTACCAGAAAAGATATACCTATGTCCATGACTCTCGAGTTCCAATAATTTACTGTTATCTTGTTCCATTGCATTACCATCCATTACGTCTATACCAAGTCTTCTGCGTCAATGTAGAACAACCGATAACGCGGGCTTATCGATACTGTGCGGATACTTCTTCATCACTGCTAGCAGTGTGGTGCATCTCCTTCCATCTATCATTGATGCGATATCATTCTCTATCAGTTAATTCCCTGCTGATTTATTGATAATGTTGCTTTTTCAGATTTGATTTGACGCGTGTTGTTATCTATTGACTGATTACCCATACCTCTATGCATAAGATAGCTTTGTAGTGCTGGATTAGGTAATTTCAGGATGTTTTCTTCACAAAGTCCATGTTCTCTATCTATACCCGTTTCGTACATGGCGATTTCGATATGATTGAATATTTTCTTATACTGATCACAAAAGAAAGGGCCGATTATCCCTTCTGTCGAATAGTCTGCAGGACAGCCACCATGACACACCTTGTAGTATTTGCAAAATAGGCAGTGCTCCATGCGCTGCTCTTCTTTGACTGACCATTTCATTCTTGTTTTATTGCTTCTATCGATCAGCGCATCCAAGGAGTCGTCCAGAATGTTACCCAAGCTTACTAGAGGAAATGAGTCACAGAATGACGACTCGCCATCCGGGGCAATCGAAATCATATTTTGATTTAAAACGCAGTTATTCTGAAATGTGCAGAGTACGCTTTTCTCCGTCAGTAGCGCAATGATCACACTGCAAAAGAATCTTATTTCGAATCGACTGTCGGCATCGTAAAACCAATCATCGAATACACGATTGAATAATATACTCAGACTATCTTTTTTCGCTGTGGGAAACGAATCCTTTCTTGGAACAAGCAAGTCGAGAAAGTGTACATTTGTTAACGATTTATAAAAGGGATACAATTCATGGGATTGTGCCGCATAATTCAGATTAGCAACGGATAACAGTGCTATTTCAATGTTATTTTCCGCTAAGAGCTCAATGCCCCTCATCACATCTTCATAGGAACCGTGTGCATTCTTTTTGTATACGCGAGACGAATCATGGATATATTTCGGTCCATCGAGCGAAACGCCCAACCCCACATTGACACCCAACCTTACAATGGCTCTGTAATCAGCAATAAACTCTTCATCGAACAGTGTTCCATTTGTTTGAATGGAGTTGCGAACATCTCTATCATGCAAGTAGCGTTGCTGCAGCTTGAAGATATTGTCCAGATAGTGTGACTTGCGCAACAGAGGTTCGCCGCCGTGAATCGAGAAATGGATTGACTCAGCATCCGAATTCGCCACATTCCGCATAATGCTTTCAACCGTCTCTATCCTCATGTTAGAGGGGCGGTTTTTCATCTCACTTGCATAATAACAATAGTGGCAGTCGAGATTACAGCCATTCGTAACATTCAATACGATTTCAATCCTTTTCATCTGTTTGTTTCTTCCCTGAGGCGACTACTCGATTCCAGCCATCAGTACTGATCGAGCTGATTACCGCATTGATTACGGTAAGCTTTAATAAATATTGTAGAGCATTTTGGTTAATTCTACTGCGGCAGGATATGCAATCCTATTTAGAGACACTTACATAGAGTGCATACCCCGCCACGTCGACTCAGCCTAGTGCATTGTCAGCAAGTCGATTTCTTCCAGCCGACAACCCATTCATTCGGACAGATATCGTTGACCCAATCGCTACCGGTATCACAGGAACAACCACCGTCGCAGGCTAGAATATCCTCCCTGTTATCACCGCTACTCATTTCTGTCAGATAGTTTTCCAATGCCTTTTTGTTGATTACTTTGATTTCCATGAGTTTTTCTCCATTATGCAGAATTCCATCTTAATTGATAGCACGAAGACTGTAGCGGATAATATAAATTGCCGCCTCACTTCGCCATACGACTGCATCATACATAATACGTTTATGTCAACTATAACAATTAAACATTCATAATTTTTTAACTGGCCAACATCGATTATCAATACGTTCAGTTTTTTTAACACTGTTAAGAATACTATTGATTACCTATATCGTTTTGGAGTCAAAATGCTTACACTAACCTTGCTACACCCGAGTATTTAACTGCACAACGCGATGACATTTGCTCTCAACACATTTTCCTTACACAAGCTTTTGACGATTTGTGCTGTCGTACTTTTTTCCGTCTTGAGCAGCGCGTGTTCCACCAAAATCGGCTATCTGGTGACCAGCATCGCCAATCCTCTGGCAGTCAAATATATCAAGCTGGACAATAACACAAGTTCCTCCTACTACACCTACCAGATTGGCCAAGGCGAACCCGATACCATACTTTTTTTTATTCCAGGCTCAGGCTGCACCAGTTTAAAGTACTATCTGAAGCCATATTTGTCTCATTTAACAGGCTCTGTTCACGTTTATGCCCTTCAAAAACGAAACCTTGAAAACAATAATATGGGACTTTTTGATTGCGATAAGGCGTTTCTTGACACTGATCACTTCACCCAGTGGGTTATCGACAACAAGCGTTTTGTCGAGGAGATTTCCCGTACTCTTCACTTTGAGAATAAAACCATTGTCTTGCTTGGCGTATCCGAAGGTGGGAATGTCGCAGCTGCTATAGCTGCCAGTACGCCTGTTGTTTCTCACCTTGCCATCCTGGGAAGCGGCGGCATGAAACAAATTGACGAACTGAAACTTCTTGTCAAGAAATCAGGGGTAAATGCAAATATCGATGATGTCTTCAACACTATTGTCAAAGACCCTACGAATATTGAAAAGACCGTATATGGACAAACCTATAAATATTGGAATTCCGTCGCTTATGTTGATCCCATGAAATTCTACGTTACTCTCGATATTCCTATTTTTGTCGGCATAGGCGAAGCAGACAATAATGTCCCGATCGAGTCGGCGATTGCCTTGCATGATTATTTCGAAAAACGACAGAAAAGCAATCTCACGCTTTGCATCTATCGACATGCTGACCATGCTCTAGTCGACCCGAATGGCATCTCTCACCGTTCTCATTTTTTAACCACAATGACACGTTGGGTGAATAAAACAGTCGCTGTTAGAACAAGGACACTCTCTTATTTCTTACCCGATGGAGAACACACACTTGCGGACCTTCTGGATAACGATGACGAACTCTTTGTAAAATGTCAGTAGACGATGCACGATCTCCTTTTACATTCTCGCTCTCGGCCAACGACAGTATGCCTTGATCAAGTATGCGGTACTAAACAAGACTCGCTTATGTTTCTCTATGGCCACACCAATGTACGAAGGCTCTGTAACACGCCGGTCAGGCGCACTCGTAACAATCACAGGCTATGCTGCCGACAGGTTATCTTACCGCAGCTGCTTTACGATACCGTATTAAGGATGATACATGAATTTCATTATCGATTTTTTTTCTAGATCCTGGCCACTTATCACAACGACTCTCCTGACAGGCTTAATCAGTGGCATCAGCACCACATTGCTGCTGGTAACCGTAAACAAAGGCCTCGGCGCCTTGGGAAGTGATGGTGATCGCCTAACACTGTTAGCCCTAAGCTTTACCGCACTCTGCTTGATCGTTCTGGTATCAAAAATCATTACTGAGTTGCTGCTCTTAAAAATGGCGCAAAGAGTCACAATGGAACTGCGGCTTGAACTGAGTAGAAAAATCATCACGTCGCCCTTTGAGACACTAGAAAAACTCGGTACATCGAAAATGTTCGCAAACCTCATCAGCGATATCAGCACACTGACCAGTTTTATCACGAGTGTTCCGTCACTGGGAGTCAGCGCCATTATCTTGCTATCCTGCTTCATCTATTTAGGCACTCTATCCTGGAAAATGTTGATACTCACTTTCTCCTTCATCTTGATTGGTCTCTCAATCTATATCACGTTATCAAACAAAGCGAGAGTGATCGTAAAAGAGACTCGTAATATACATGACCATTTGTACAAGTGCTTTCAGGGTGTCACCCACGGTGTGAAAGAGCTCCAAATGCACTATCTCCGACGGGATCATTTCCTCAACTCAGATCTGAAAACAGTCGTCAGCCAAATAAATAGCCTGAATCTGAGCAGCGGACTATATTTTATACTCGCACGGAACTTTGGCATGATTCTGTTCTTTATTCTTATCGGAGTACTGATATTCGTCGCACCTCAATCCTTCGTGGTTGAATCGGATGCGTTAAGAGGGTATGTCATCGTCATTCTCTACCTTATCGGACCGCTTCAGGTATTGCTATCCACCTACCCCAGCATTATTCAGGCTAAGATATCTTTACACAAAATCACCGATCTGGGCGCCTCTCTGGGAGACACCGTACAGTCAAAGTCCGTTCTTACACCCGGCATCACACAGGTCGATCTATTAAGCTTGCGTGATATAGAAATCGAATATGAGCAGCAAAACGGCGAGGGATTCAAACTGGGTCCTTTGGATATTGATTTGATTCCGGGGGAAATCATTTTCCTCACGGGAGGAAACGGCAGCGGCAAAAGCAGTTTCGCAAAAGTATTAGTCGGTCTGTATCAGACTAAAAACGGTAGTATATCGATCAATAATACATCGATAGACGAATCCAATATGGACTGGTACCGGCAGCATTTCACCGTTCTTTTCTCAGACTACTACCTTTTCGAGAATATCGGCGGCTTACAAAACCGGATGCCGGATAATAATATCGAAAGCCTTACACAATCCTATCTAAGGAAGCTAGAACTCGATGAAAAAGTCAAGATCGAAGATGGGAAGTTTTCGACCACCAAGCTATCCATGGGGCAGAGAAAACGCCTGGCATTGCTAATAGCCTATCTGGAAAATCGACCTATCTATGTTTTCGACGAATGGGCCGCCGACCAGGATCCCGCGTTTAAAAAACTCTTTTACACTGTTTTACTCGAAGAACTCAAAGTTAAGGGAAAAATCGTGTTTGTCATCAGTCATGATGATCAATACTTCCACGTGGCGGACAGATTACTGAAAATGGATTATGGAAAACTGGCGGAACTGTCCAAAGCCAAGGCTGACTAGATCACAAACACTTAGTTCGAATACGCCACACCACCCGAGCGTCATTCGCGCATCCGACCGATTCAATGGATCCGAAAACCTTCAGCCCTCACTAGTCAGCCACAACTCACACGTCTTTTTCCGAATCTGCCCAATCGATCAGCCGCCTGATCGGCGCGAAAGACCGCCTGTGGATGGGTGTGATACCCAGGGTTCGCAAACCCTCCAGGTGCCGCTTGGTAGGATAGCCCTTGTGGTGCGCCAGCCCGTAGCCGGGATAGGTACTGTCCAATTCCACCATCTCCTGATCTCGAGCCACCTTGGCGATGATCGAGGCTGCACTGATCGCCTCGACAAGGGCGTCCCCGCCGATCACCGTATCCACCCTGCAGGCCAGTCGCGGGGCATGCTTGCCATCCACCATGGCCAGACCGGGCATGCATGGGAGCCCTTCGACCGCCCTTTTCATGGCCAACAGGCTTGCCTGCAGGATATTTATCCGATCGATCTCTTCCACTTCAGCCCGTCCCAAACACCAACTGTGGGCCTGTTCCCTGATCAGTTGGGAGAGTTGTTCCCGGCGTTTTTCACTCAGCTTCTTGGAATCGGCCAGTCCCTCGATGGGTCGCTCCGGATGAAGGATCACCGCAGCTGCGACAACCGGTCCCGCCAGGGGTCCTCTCCCTACCTCATCAACACCCGCAACCAGGGCAAACGCTTTTGACATGCTCCAACTCACTGAATATAGAGTTACAAACCAAGGCCCAATTTCATTGTGTAGACAGGAATCGATTGGACATTTACTTCATTCGGATATTGACGTCATTATCTCCAATCTAAGTTGTTTTCTATCGACCTTGCCATTGGGATTCGTCGGCAGCATGGTACGTAATATAACTTCGGCCGGCATCATGTAGTTCGCCAATCGCTGCTTACAGTTATCGAGTAGTTGTTTTTCCGTCACTTCCGAACCGTTTTTGAGGATTGCTACCAGAACGATCGATTGACCCATTGTGGTGTGGGGAATACCCAATGCAACCGCTTCAGATACCAGGCCGGTGCGGTAGAATACCTCTTCGATCTCATTCGGACTTACCCGATAGCCCATCGTTTTGATCAATTCATCATCTCTTCGTAAGAAATAGAGATAGCCTTCGCCGTCCATCTTGACGATGTCCCCCGACCAGACGGCCAGCTCATCGCCGGGTAAGCCATCAAACCGATTGGGGATAGGCCGAAAACGCTGCCGGGTAGCCTCGACATCATTCCAGTAGCCCATTGCCACCAACGATCCCCGATGCACCAGTTCGCCGGGTTCATCCACGGCACAAGGGGTACCGTCACTTCTCAACACCAGCACTTCGGCATTCGGAATGGCTTTGCCGATGGAGGTGGGTCTTTTATCTATTTGATCCGGTGCCAGGTAGGTCGATCGAAACGCTTCTGTGAGGCCATACATGAGAAAGATCTCAGTATTGGGCAGTACCTGACGTAACAGCTCTGTGGTCTCAACCGGCACCACACCACCGGAGCTGGTGATATAACGCAGGCTCGATGCGACCTCAGTCGGCCAGGGCAGCTCGACCAACAGATTCCATAACGGGGGTACCGCCGCCAACCCGGTAATCTTTTCCTGGGCAAGGGTGTTGAGTACCTCCATAGGCAACAGATAGTTGATCAATATGGCAGTGGCACCGACCAGAAATGCGGTTGTCAACTGGCTCATACCATAGTCGAAACTGAGAGGTAGTACGGCCAGGATCCTGTCTGATGAGGTATTTTTCAGGTATTGGGCGACACTTTTTGCACCGGTCACCATATTGCGATGGGAGAGGATCACGCCCTTCGGATCACCGGTACTGCCTGACGTATAGATGAGTGAAACCATATCCGAATCGATCACGCGATGGCCGTGAGGAGCGACAGGATTGGCGATCAGCTCATCCCAGGCAAGCAAACGCTGGGCGTGCAATCCTTCTTCTTCGCTGTCCACTTCATCGATCAGAACCACGGTCTGCAGATCGACGCAATAACCGAGAGCCGTATTCAAGGCCCTGCTCTTGCCCTGTACAGTAATCAGAACCTTGGCATCGCAATCCAGCAGAATATGCGACACCTGGTGGGACTTAAGGGCTGGATTGATCGGTACGAACACAGCACCGGCTGCGGCTGCGGCGAAGATAGCGATGACATTCTCCAGACACTTCGGCAGATAGATCGCAATGCGATCCTGTTTCTCGATACCGATGTCGACAAATGCCCGTGATAAGCGGCCGACCTGTTGCGCCAGTTCGGCATAGGTCAGCGAGGTCGATTTGTACTTTAAGGCCGTCTTTGACGGAGTGCGGGTGGCCGATTCGAAGATCAGATCATGGAGTAGTACAGCCATCGCTAACTATCGGTATCCCTGCGCTGAAAATTGATGCGTTCTATATGATTTTCCGGATGTGACAATAAGAGCAAAAAAACCTCTCTCTGTCTAATCAATTGATGAGTGATGCCCGCATTGACAGATCCTAACTATCTGCCAGCATCTCCAGAACTGCATGGGCGGCTGCATGGGCGGCGTTTTGGCGTAATTTCTGGTGGACCTTGGTATAGGCCTTTGCTATCTGCCCACACTTTATCGGGTTATCGAGAAAATCCAGCAAGGCCCTGCCCATGGAATCAGGTTTACACGCCTCCTGGATAAATTCAGGCGCGTAGGGGTTATCCGCAAGCAGATTTGCCAACGCCACGTGAGGCGTTTTTAATAGATTAAAGCGACGAATCAACCAGACCGAGAGGGGAGAAAGCCGGTAGGCCACCACCATGGGACGCTTCAACAACATGGTCTCGAGGGTAGCCGTACCCGATGCGGTCAACACTGTATCCGCAGAACGGATCGCCTCTCTGGGCCTGCCGTTCAACAACATAATCGGCAGTTCCGGTGCGATCGATTCTATCTGTTCCTGAAAAAGCTGTTTGACCTTCTGATCCACCATGGGCGCGATAAACTGCAGATCCGGCTTATGTTGTTGCAGCCACAACGCTGTCTGCAGAAATAACGGAGCCAGCCTGCTTACCTCGCTCATGCGGCTGCCGGGTAGTAGCGCTACGACAGACTTTTCCCTATCAAGGCCCAATCCATCCCGAATCACTCCGGGGTCGGCGGGTTGCAGCGGGATCTGGTCCGCCAGGGGGTGTCCCACATAGACCGCCGGCACATTGTGTCGCAACAGGAAATCGACCTCGAAATCAAAGATGCAGAGCATCAGGTCAACCGCCTTTTGCAGCTTCTTCACTCTTCCCTGCCGCCACGCCCAAACCGTTGGGCTGACAAAATGCGCTGTCGGGATGCCGGCCGCTTTGAGTTGCGCCTCCAGTGCCAGGTTGAAATCGGGAGCATCGACACCCAATACCAGATCGGGTGGATCATCAAGAAAATGGGCCACCAGTTTTCTACGGCTGCGCAGCAATCCCGGCAGATGAGCGATCACCTCGGCAAACCCCATTACCGGATCCATCTTGGCAAGGGAGCGGCATCCCGCAGCCTCCATCAACGGTCCTGTCATGCCCTCAAACTCGATATCTGCCCGTTGGGCATGCAGGGCATCGATCAATGCCGCTGCCAGCTGATCGCCTGACACTTCATTGGCCAGGATGCCAATCCTCGGCGGGCGCTGTTGTTGCGTGTTCTGCATAGACGGGGATAGAGACATTCGCGTTCTACTGGTGGATCCCCTGTGCCAGGGTAGGAGGGCCTAACGTAGAATACCCCGGCCCTTATGTTTGAGAAAATCGGAAAGAATTTCAAGCTCCGGGGTTTCATTCAACATCCCGTCGATTCCCTCCCGTGCCTCTTCCAAACGCTTTTTGGAAAGGTATAGCAGTTTGTAGGCACGTTTGATCTGCTGAATAGTTTCATCACTGAATCCACGGCGGCTCAACCCCTCCCGGTTGATACCATGTGGTTTCGCCGGATGCCCCGATGCCATCACATAGGGTGGCAGATCCATGCTGATAGCCGACCCCATCCCGCAGAAGCTGTGCGCGCCCACCCGGCAGAATTGGTGCACTTTCGTGAATCCACCCAGGATGGCGTGCCTACCGATCTTCACATGGCCACCCAGGGATGCGGCATTGGCCATGATGATATGGTCCTCCAGCAGACAATCGTGGGCGACATGGATATAGGCCATCAGCAGATTGTCATTGCCGATCCGTGTCACACCCTGGTCCTGCACGGTGCCGCGATGCAGGGTGGCGAATTCACGGATAACGTTGCGGTCGCCGATCTCCAGTATGGTCGGCTCGCCGGCATATTTCATGTCCTGGGGATTCTCCCCAACCGAGGCGAACTGGTAGATCCGGTTGTCCCGGCCAATGTGGGTCGGCCCTTTGATCACCACATGGGGGCCGACTTCGGTACCTGCTGCAATCTTGACCCCGGCGCCAATGATGGAGAAGGGACCAATACTGACCCCTTCATCGAGCTCGGCATCCGGATCGATAACTGCACGTGGGTCGATCAGCTGCCTATCTCCCGTGCCGTACACATGATATCCGCCGTCGCTACGGTTTTATCCTCGACTTTCGCGGAACAGGTGAAAAAGCCGATGCCTCGCTTCATTTTGGTCTGAACGACTTCGATGATCAGCTGATCACCAGGCTCCACCTGATGCTTGAAACGAGCCTTATCGATGCCGACGAAAAGATAGATGGTCGTCTCATTGACTGTTTCCGGATTGGACTCCATCGCCAACAGACCGGTCGCCTGCGCCATCGCTTCGACAATCAGGACACCCGGCATCACCGGTTGAATGGGAAAGTGACCGTTGAAAAAGGGTTCATTGTAAGTGACATTTTTCAACGCCAGGAGGCGTGCATCCTTTTCGTATTCAAGAACCCGATCGATTAGCAGGAAAGGATAGCGGTGCGGCAGCAGGCTCAGCACCTTGTTGATATCCATTGCGATCAAACTGTCCTCCAGTTACTCATGCCATTCATTTCAACGGCTTTTTATTGGTTGTTCAGGTTTTTTTTCAGAAATTTCATCTCTTTTGCCATCGACTCCAGATTTCGCAGCCGGGCAATCACGCGTTTCCAGGCGCCATTTTCCATGGCGGGCAGGTTACCGCTGTAGTACCCCGCCTCAGTGAATGAGCGGGTAACCAGGGTGGCCGCCGAAAAGTGCACATTATCACCTATCGTCAAATGCCCCACCAGACCTGTTTGTCCACCGATGGTGCAATGGCCTCCAATCTTTGTTGATCCGGCAACCGCCGAGCAACCGGCCATCGCCGTATTCCGGCCTATTTCCACGTTGTGCGCAATCTGAATGAGATTATCCAGCTTAACCCCGTCATGCAGGATCGTATCTTCCAGCGCACCGCGATCGATGGTGGTGTTGGCGCCGATTTCCACATCGTCCCCAACCCGTACCCGACCGAGTTGCGGCACTTTGACCCAATGCCCTTCGTCATTTGCCAGGCCGAAGCCGTCCGCACCCAGCACCGCCCCTGGATGAATCAGGCAACGCTGACCCAGGCGGGTGTCGTGACACAGGGTCACATTCGCCACCAACCGGCTATCGGCACCGATCCGGCAATTGTCCTCGACCACACAACCCGGACCTATACAGACACCGGATTCAACAGTCACACCTTCCCCAATCACAACGCAGGGCCCGATCCAGGCACTGCTGTCGATCGACGATGACCGACCCACAACCGCAGTGGCATCGATACCGGGCGTAACGGCTGTGCGGGGAAACAGCTTTGTTGCCACCCTGGCATAGGCAAGATAGGGGTTATCGGAGATCAACGCTGAAGTCGGGCAATCGGCGGCATCCTTTTCGTATAGGATCACCGCCGAGGCCTGTGTTGCTGAAAGGTATCTACGATAGGAGGGATTACTGAGAAAACTGATCTCTCCGGGTTGTGCGCTCTGCAGCGTCCCAATCCCTCTGATCATCGTTTCCGGATCACCCAGCAGCTTCGCCCCAACGGCATCCGCCAGGTCCCCGAGACTGGATCCAGATGATCTTGATACCACCTTATTCAGCTTTTAACTGACGCAGTTTTTCCAACACCTTATCTGAGATGTCGATCTTTTTACTGAAATAGACGACGCCATCTGAAACGATAAGGTCTATCTTCTCACTCTTACCCACTTCCCGGATCACTTCACGCACCTGCTGGCGAAGTTTCTTGAACTCCTCGTTCTGGCGCAGGTTGAGGTCCTCACGAAACTCGGTCTGGGCGTTTTTCAACTTGCGGCTGCGACTGAGAATATCCCGCTCCAGCCGTTTGACCTCGGACTCGCTCATCACCGATCCGTCCCGCTGCAGCTTCTCTTCGAGTTGTTTCAGCTGCTTCTGGGAGGCGAGCAGGTCTTTCTCCCGTCGGGAAAACTCGGTCTGCAACCGCTCCCTGGCTGATTTGTATTGCGGCGACTCCTCGAAGACTTTTGTGGCATTCACGAAGCCGATACGATACTCCTCGGCTACAGCACTGCCGGTCACGAAAAACCCAAGGGTCAAAGCAAGTAATATATGTCTTAGCGAATTCACCCATTCACTCCCTAACTGTTTAGAAACCACTACCAATCCTGAATTGAAGGTTCTTGATATCATCACCCTCTTCCTCTTTGATCGGATACCCCCAGCTGAAAGAGAGGGCTCCTACTGGCGAGAACCAGGATAACATCAGACCGGTGGAAGCCCTAAACAGGTCCCACTCGACCTTCTCATCTCCAGCCAGATCGAATACGTTGCCGACATCAACAAAGAAACCGGCACGCACCGTGTCCTTAAAGTCATCGCCAAAGGCGGGAAAGAGTAACTCCATCTGACCCACGATTCTAGCATTTGCTCCCAAAGCATCATCCTGGGAGTCCTGCGGTCCCAGGGTATTCTCCTCGAATCCCCTGACCGAACCGATACCACCGGCATAGAAATTACGGAAAAACGGCAGCTCATCATCTTCCCCGTAACCATCGCCATATCCCAGCTCCCCGTTCAGTTTCAAGGTCAGAGAGTTGGTGAGCTGGAAATAGTGGGCATTTGAGTATCTAACACGGTAGTACTGCAGATCACTGCCGGGGGTGTTGGTCTCGATGGTGAAGACCTGCCGGTTACCTCGATTGGGAAATATGGCGCGATCCCTGGTGTCGTGAATCCAGCTGCCCACCAATTCGAAATCGCTGAACTTATCTCCGTTGGTTTCTATGAATTCCTCGATCTCATCGGAAGGGGATGAGCCAAGAAAAAAGGTCGTATGCTCGTAGGCCAGACTGAATCTAAAGCGGTCGTATTCCGTCAGGGGTATGCCGAAATGGACCCCCAGACGCCCCACGTCGGTGGAATAGCTGGAGATATTCAATTCTGAGAAATCGGTCTCCCGGTAACTCAGCTCATAACCCTGACTTACACCGTCAATGGTGTAGTAGGGATTGGTGTAGGATAAGGAGAGCTTTTTGGTTGCATCACTGGTATCGAAGCCAGCGCTGAAGCGGTTCCCCGTACCGAGAAAATTGTTTTCACTGATGCTGGCATTGAAGATCACTCCCTGGGTCTGGGTAAACCCGACACCGGCACTGAACTGCCCGGATGCAGCCTCGGTCACAGCAAGGTTCACATCTAGTTGATCCGTGGAGCCCGGTACTGCTGGGGTCTCCATATTCACTTCACTGAAAAAGCCCAAACGCTGCAGGCGTTCCCTTGAGAGCCGGGTCTTCTCACCGGAAAACCAGGCTGATTCCATCTGTCTCAACTCCCGACGCAACACCTCATCACGGGTGTTGGTATTACCCGATACATTGATATAGCGGACATAGACCCTTTTTCCCGGATCGACGAAGAATGTGATGGCCACCTGCATCTTTTCACGATCAATATCGGGAATGGTGTTGACGTTGGCAAAGGCGTATCCCACATCGGAATAGTGCCGGTTCAGCCTGTCTGCGCTGGCTGTCAGTTTTTTACGGGAGAAGACCGCCCCCCGTTTGAGGTGGATTAGAGGAAACAGCTCCTCCGGATTGAGTTCCAGGTCTCCGGCCAACTTGATATCGCTGAGGGTGAAAACATCACCCTCGTCGATCACCACGGTAATGTAGATATCCTTCTTGTCCGGTGTTATGGATACCTGGGTGGACTCGATCTTGAAATCGATATAACCCCGATCAAGATAGAATGAGCGCAATGTCTCCAGGTCGCCTGAGAGCGCTTGCTTGGAATATTTGTCGCGGCTGGAGAAGACGGCATACCAGGACGGCACACCCAATTCGAACTTATCCAACAACTCGTCATCTTCATAGGCCCGATTGCCGATAATGTTTATGTGCTTGATCCTGGCGGTCAGGCCCTCTGATATCTCGATATCCAGACCCACACGGTTTCTCTCCAACGGAGTCACTTTTGATTGGATCTTGATCCCATATTTACCCCGCGCGAAATATTGGCGGTTGAGCTCCTGCTCGACCTTTTCCAGTAATGCCCGCTTAAAAACCCGGCCCTCGGCAAGACCGATATCCTTTAATCCTGCCATCAATGGCTCTGTATCCAACTCTTTGTTTCCAGTGATATTTATCTCTGCGATAGCAGGTCTTTCACGGACGAATACAATCAGGACATTCCCATCCTGTTCGAGCCTTATATCCTTGAAAAAACCCGTTTTGTAGAGTGTGCGGATAATATGGGAAGAATTGCCTGCATCGACCTCATCCCCAGTCTTTATCGGCAGGTAATTGAATACCGTGCCGGCCGAGATCCGTTGCAGACCCTCTACCCGTATGTCCTCGACCACGAAGGCGGTGGCCTGCTGGGAGAATAGCAGTCCACCCATCAGAGCCATGAGGATCAAAGTCCGGGAAAATAGAGACATTATCTATAATTACAACAGTGTTTTTTCATATTATCCGTTCTGCTGATTCATACTCAGAACGACTACGGCGGCGAAACAGCGCGTTAGTATAAGTGATCTTAATTGATCAGGATACTGAAAGCCTTTATGCGGCAGTACAACCCAAACTCTTCGATAATTGCCGACATCTACCCAAGAAACCTGTTTATGTCGACATAGAAGGCGAGACTCATAATCGCCAATAGGATCAATAATCCGATTTTTTGGCCTTGTTCCATAAATCGATCCGATAATGGCCGGCCTTTAATCCCTTCTATCAGGAAGAAAAACAGATGTCCGCCATCCAGAACAGGAATCGGCAACAGGTTCAACACGCCCAGGCTGACACTCACCACCGCGAGAAATTTGAGAAAATAGCTGATACCGTAACTTGCTGATTTACCAGCATAATCCGCAATTGATATCGGGCCGCTGAGATTCTTTACAGAAACCTCGCCGATGATCATCTTGCCCAGCATCCGTAACATCAACAGGGACAGGTCCCAGGTCTTATAGAGAGATTGGCCTATTGCGTCGATCGGTCCATATCTGACAACAGCCCGGTAGTCATCCATCAAATCATCGGGCACATCCACACTTGCGCCAATACGACCATAGCTCTCCCCATCCCCCTCAATCATCAAAGGGGTGACGCTCAATACAATATAATCCCCATTGCGGTCGACCTCCAGATCGAGGCTCTGGCCCGGTCGCTTGCGTACATAATTGACCCAATCACTCCAATCCACCACATCGACACCGTCGACAGTGACAATACGATCTCCGGGTTTCAGGCCGGCCAATGCAGCCGGTTCTCCATCCAACACCTCACCGATGACAGGTGGCAGGGTGGGTCGATCGGGAGTGAGTCCGAGATTCTGCAACAGCAAACCATCCTCTGCCAGCCCGGAGAGACCATCACTTGCCACTCGATAGATGTGCTCCACGCCCGTCTGACTACGCACTCTGACAGCAAGGTTGGTAGTGTCGAGCGCTTCTGACAACATCACATAGACGACACTCTCCCAGGTCGGTGTAGGCTGATCCGCCACCGCCAGTATCTCGTCACCTTGGGTAAATCCTACCTGTTCCGCGATCGAGCCGCCCTCAACCTCACCCACTATGGGTTTGAGGCCCGTATCGCCGGTAACGAAAATGAGCCAGAACGCCAGGATGGCAAAGAGGAAATTGAACAGCGGGCCCGCCACAACAATGGCGCTGCGCACACCCAATGACTGGCGGTTAAACGCACGATGCTGCTCCTCGGCCTCCACCGGCGCCTCGCGTTCATCCAGCATCTTCACATAACCGCCCAGGGGAATGGCGGCAATCACATATTCGGTACCATCAGCCCCGCTGGTGCGTCGCCACAGGGCTCGGCCGAAACCGATCGAGAATCGTAACACCTTGACACCCAATTTTCGCGCAACCCAGAAGTGACCAAACTCGTGCACTGCAATCAGGATTGCCAGGGCAACGATAAATGAAACGAGGGTGAAGAGTAGTGAGTCCATGGATAAATGATTAGCCTATACCGCTGGTTATGACCCTGTTATATACGACTTGTTCCGCGATGGCACGCCCTTGCCTGTCGATATCGAGCAAAGCGCCTAGATCCTCGGCATTTTCAACCGGCATCCGCTGTAAGGTCTCATCAACCACCGAGGCAATATCGATAAAACCCAAACGCTCCGCTAAAAAAGCCTCTACCGCCACCTCATTCGCCGCATTCAGGATCACACTCGCCGTGCCGCCCGCCTGAATTGCCTGATAGGCAAGTTTCAGGCAAGGGTATCGCTGCAGATCAGGCTGATTAAAGTCTAGCCGTGCAACCTGGAACAGATCGAGGCTGTCGACACCCGATTCAATTCGCTGAGGCCATGCCAGGGCATGTGCGATCGGCGTTCGCATATCGGGATTGCCAAGCTGAGCGAGTACTGAACCATCGACGTACTCAACCATGGAGTGGATGATACTTTGTGGATGCAGAACTACCTGAATCTCTTCTGCATCGGCCCCGAACAGCCAGTGTGCCTCTATAACCTCCAAGCCCTTGTTCATCATGGTTGCGGAATCAACCGAGATTTTCCGTCCCATATCCCAATTCGGATGGGCACAGGCCTGTGCCGGAGTGACACTTGCCAATTGCTCAATCGGCATGGTACGAAAAGGCCCGCCAGAGGCAGTCAACAGGATGCGTTTTACCCCGCCTGCGGTCAACTTCTCTTCCACTCCGGGCGGCAGGCATTGAAAAACCGCGTTATGCTCACTATCGATCGGCAAAATCTCTGCGCCATGGGCCGCCACTTCCGCCATAAACAGACTACCCGCGACCACCAGCGCCTCTTTATTCGCTAACAACAAACGCTTTCCAGCGCGCACCGCTGCCAGTGCAGGCAACAGCCCCGCCGCACCAACGATAGCTGCCATTACGATTTCGGCATCGGGTATAGCGGCTGCTATCTCCAGCCCTCGCAATCCGGATAATACTTCAGTTGATATACCTTTTTGACTTAAGCCTTTAGCCAACAGGTTTGCGGATTCCGTATCTGCCATCACCGCTATTTTAGGCTTGAAACGTTCACACTGATGCAGCATGCCCTCCACATCACTTTTGGCCGTCAAGGCGACGATATGATATTTCTCGGGATGCCTGGCAACCACATCCAGGGTACTCACACCTATTGAGCCGGTGGATCCAAGTACGGTTAAACCCTTCATCACGCCTCTCCCAGAAGGATTAATCCAAACAGAAAAACAGGGGCTGCTGCTGTAAGGCTGTCTATCCGGTCCAACATGCCGCCATGGCCAGGTAGCAGTTGCCCACTGTCCTTGACACCCTGTAGACGTTTGGTCAGGCTTTCAAAAAGATCCCCCACCACTGATGCAAGCATGGTGATCAGACAGAGTAAGACGATCAACAGGGATTGGCCCAAACTGCCAGCCAACCAAAAAGAGAGAAAAACCGCACAAAGCAAGGCGCTCGCCATAGCACCATAGACACCTTCACGGGTTTTTCCCGGACTTACCTGGGGGGCAAGCTTATGTTTCCCCCAACGGTGCCCGGCAAAATAGGCACCTATATCCGCGCTCCAGATCAGGATCAGCACAAACAGCAGAAGTCCGGGACCGGTGGTGTGTATACGATGTATCGAGACTAACGCCAACCCGGCAGGTAGCAGTACGACAAAACCTTCAGTTGCCCGCATCAGTAATCTGTCGGACTGTTGCTGGTCGGCGTGATAGCGAGTCAAGCGCCACACGACGAGTAACCACCACACCACAGAGAACAACATCACTCCCGGTACCCATGCCGACGGTAGCAGATAATAGAGTGCAGCCAGACAGAGAACCAGCGAACCTGAATAGACTATCTGCAGGAATGAGGTTTCAATGCCGCTCAGCCGAGCCCACTCCCAGCCTCCGACTGAAACCACCAAGGCGACGATCAGCGCCAAGTAATGGTTTGGCAGCAGTAATACCGCTGCGACAACCAATGGCGCAAGTATTAGGGCGGTGATAACGCGCTGTTTCAACATGGGCGATTGAACGGCATTTTGCTTGTTAGTTGCCAGTAGACTGCACCCCATGTCGACCTGGTATCAAGCTGGCTACCGACATTTGACCGATACTTCATATCGAAGGCCTTAAGAGGCCTCTGCGGTCTGATCCTGGACCTGATCACCAGTGCGGCCGAAGCGTCGCTGTCGGCAGGAAAAATCGTGCAGTGCCTCATCCAGGGCTTTGCGGTTGAAATCAGGCCAAAGCAGGTCGGTGAAATAGAGTTCCGTATAGGCACATTGCCACAATAGAAAATTGCTGATCCGCTGTTCACCGCCAGTACGGATAAACAGGTCCGGTTCGGGTAGATTGGTAATACAGAGATTTTGGGAAAAACGCTCCTCATCGATCTGATCTGGCGATATTTCTCCACTCTGTACCTGTTCAGCCAGCCGTTTTGCAGCCTGTGTTATGTCCCAGCGACCACCGTAGTTGGCTGCCACCTGTAACAACAAGCCCTGATTGGATGCGGTCTGCTGTTCAGCCTCGTCAATCTGCGCCTGCAGATTGGTGGCGAAGGCGCTACGATCACCGATCACTTTGAGCTTAACATGATTCCGATCGAGACGACGAACCTCTTTCTTCAGCGACCTTAAAAAAAGATCCATGATGAGGTTGACCTCCTTCTGAGGCCGCTGCCAGTTCTCACTGCTGAAGGCAAACAGAGTCAGTACCGGAATCTGCAGTTCGACACAGGCCTCAACCACCCCACGAACCGCTTCCACCCCTGCAGGATGACCGGCATAGCGCGGAAGGCCGCGCTTCTTAGCCCAACGACCGTTACCATCCATGATTATTGCGATATGCCTCGGTAGTCGTTTCTCGACAGGTACAGATTCCTTTGTCGTGCCGTTAGTCATTACCCTAGAATCCCCGGTTGAGTGTTACTACCGGCGTATCGCCGTGGATAGCCGCACAGCGGCTCGTTGAATAAGGTTTTATGAGGGTTGGGATTGGTAAATTCTGTCCTGTGCGCATTGAATTCATGAACATTGATTCAGTATAGGTGGAATTCACCTGTTGGATGAACCAGATTTTAGGACCTTAAACAGAATTTATGCCAAAAAAACCGTTGCACAGGCCCCGGCTAAATTTCCATGAGGTCTTTCTCTTTCTCAGCCAACAGCTCGTCAACCTGCCCGATATGCTGATCTGTCAAACCCTGGATTACATCCTGACCCCGTCGCTCGTCATCTTCGGAAATCATCTTCTCCTTCACCAAATCCTTAAGATCATGGTTGGCATCACGACGGATGTTCCGAATCGCCACTTTGGCACCCTCGGCCTCATGGCGTACAACACGTATCAGGTCTTTACGCCGCTCTTCGGTCAAGGGGGGCATAGGTACCCGAATGACAGTGCCGGCACTCATGGGATTGAGGCCTAGATCGGAAGTAAGAATCGCCTTCTCAACAATAGCCACCATGCTCTTTTCCCAAGGAACGACAGTCAATGTTCGCGCATCCTCGACATTGATATTGGCAACTTGACTGATTGGAACGTCTGAACCGTAATAATCTACACGAATGTGATCCAACAGACTGGGATGAGCCCTTCCTGTGCGCACTTTGGCTAATTCATGCACCAAAGACTCAACACTCTTGCCCATACGGGTATTAGCATCTTTCTTAATGTCGTCTATCATGTCAGCCGCCTTTTACCACTAGTGAACCGATCTCTTCTCCCTGCATCAAGCGCATGAGAGCACCTGGATCATTAATATTCATGATGCGAAGTGGCACCTCATTATCCCGACAGAGGACGATTGCCGTTGCATCCATCACCTGCAGGTTTTCCGCCAATGCCCGATCATAAGTCAATTGAGGATAAAAGACAGCTTGTGGATCCTTTACCGGATCAGCTGAATAGACGCCATTGACCTTGGTCGCCTTGATCATCAGGTCGGCTTTTATCTCCACAGCACGGAGACTGGCTGCCGAATCGGTCGTGAAATAGGGATTGCCTGTACCGGCCGCCAGAATCGCCACCTTACCTTCATCCAGTGCACAGCGCGCACCTCTCGCAGTAAAGATCTCACACACATCAGGCATCTGCAGCGCAGAAAACACCACAGCATCGACATCAATCCGTGACAGTGCATCCTGCATCGCCAAAGAATTCATGACGGTTGCCAACATTCCCATGTGATCGCCGCGCACCCGGTCGAAACCACCCTGCGCCAAGCCAGCACCGCGAAAGATATTGCCGCCTCCGATCACCAATCCGATCTGAATGCCTGCATTCACCAGCTCCATGATCTCTTCTGAAACCCGTCGAATGACAGCAGGGTCGATACCGAAATCCCCTCCGCCCATGAGGGCCTCGCCACTGAGTTTAAGGAGAATGCGCTGGCAAATCAGATCAGTCATTTATATCCTTATCCGGGCTACATTTTTGCCTGCGCCAAAACCTCTTCCGCAAAGTTTTCCTGCTTCTTCTCAATTCCCTCACCAACCTCGAAACGGGTATATTGGATGATCGAGGAGGCGTTGCTCTTCAGCAATTTTTCCACCGTAGTATCCGGATCCTTGACAAAGGCCTGACCAAGCAATGTGTTTTCAGCCAGGTACTTACGCATACGACCATCCACCATTTTGGCAACGATCTCATCCGGCTTTCCACTCTCCTTTGCCTGAGCGGTTACGATATCGCGTTCCTTGTCGAGCAGATCCTGTGGCATCTGCTCAGCAGAGAGACTGATTGGATTGGTAGCCGCAATATGCATAGCCAGATCCTTGCCAAGTGCCTCATCCCCACCATCGAGCTCCAGTACGACACCGATGCGCGAACCGTGTTGATAGCTGGAAAGCTTACCGCTACTGGCCTGGATACGGGAAAAACGACGTACGTTCATATTCTCACCGAGCTTCGATACCAGCGCTTCGCGAGCTTGATTCACCGTGGTGTCCTCGCCCTCGTGCAGCGGCAGTTCCATCAATCCCGCAACATCCTCTGCACCGCCAGCCAATACCCGCTCGGCAACCGCCTTTGCAAATGAAGTGAAATTGTCATCTTTTGCGACAAAGTCTGTTTCGCAGTTGACCTCAACCATTGCTGCCTGGCCGCAGTCTTCGCTGAAGCTGATGACAATCACCCCTTCAGCGGCAATGCGCCCGGCCTTTTTGGCCGCTTTGGCCTGCCCGGATTTGCGCATCTGCTCAATAGCGGCATCGATATCACCATTGGTCTCAACCAGTGCCTTTTTGCATTCCATCATGCCTGCGCCTGTACGTTCGCGCAGCTCCTTAACCAGAGAGGCTGTAATCGCCATAGTCTGTCTACCTTAAATAATTAAGCTGAAATTTGTTAATTGCGGAGGCTGGGATATGGACATCTACCAATCGCCAGCCGGCATCCCCGAGCTTAGTCACAGCTTCAGGAACTGCCTTCCGATACCTCTACAAACTCTTCGTTGCCATTGCCGCCAACCATGGTTGCGGCACTCGCACGACCTTCGAGAATGGCTGCAGAAGCCCCTTGCACATAAAGCTGAATTGCTCGAATTGCATCATCGTTGCCGGGGATCACATAGTCGATACCATTAGGGTCATTGTTGGTATCAACCACACCTATAACAGGTATACCCAATTTACGCGCCTCGGCCACGGCATTCTTCTCGTGGCCAACGTCAACTATAAAAAGCGCATCAGGCAGGCCATTCATATTCTTTATGCCACCCAGGCTCCGCTCGAGCTTTTCCAGCTCTCTGCTCAATCCCAGGGTTTCCTTTTTGTTGAAGCGTTGCTCAACGCTTCCGTCTTCAAACATGGACTCCAGTTCTTTCAGCCGCTTGATTGACTGCTTGATGGTCTTGTAGTTTGTCAGCATACCGCCCAACCAGCGATGGTTGACATAGGGCATGCTGCAACGATCTGACTCTTCCCGAATCACATTCTGTGCCGCACGCTTGGTTCCTACGAAGAGAACTTTACCGCCGTTGGCGGAGAGGGACCCGATGAAATTCATCGCATCCTTGAACAGTGGCATGGTCTTTTCAAGATTGACGATATGAATCTTGTTGCGATGACCAAAGATGTAGGAACCCATTTTGGGATTCCAATAACGGGTCTGATGCCCGAAGTGCACGCCAGCCTCAAGCATTTGGCGCATTGATACTTCACTCATGAGTGACTCCTAATTGTATCGGGTTATACCTCCACATATCCCATGGCCCAACCATAAGAGACTGATTAATAAGTAATTATTACTTATAATCACGACATCTTCCGGCACCCAGGCCCATGTGTCGATATGTGTGTGTCGTTTGCCGCCGTTAATACCCTAAGTCTTACAGCGGATTTAGTACGCCGAAGCGTTTGCGATTCGGCGGGGCGTTTTATACCATAACCTGCTTGTTGCGACAATCGCGCAGAATCCCCCTAGCCCCTTCATTTCCCCGGATTTTTTAGCATTTTCAAATGGGTATCACAATAAAAACCGCCGAAGAGATCGAAAAGATGCGTATCGCCGGAAGACTGGCGGCTGAGGTATTGGAGATGATCGTTCCTCATGTCCAACCTGGCGTGACCACACAGGAACTGGATCGCATCTGTCATGAATTCATCGTAAATGAACAAGACGCCATCCCGGCACCGCTCAATTATCGAGGATTCCCCAAATCGATCTGCACCTCGGTGAATCAAGTCGTCTGCCATGGCATACCCGGAGAGAAGAGGCTGAAAAAGGGGGATATCGTCAATATCGACATCACTGTCATCAAAGACGGATACCACGGCGATACCAGCAAGATGTTCTGTATCGGTCAACCCTCGGTGTTGGCCAAACGTTTGATTGAAGTGACGCAGCAGGCGCTCTGGATCGGTATAAACAAGGTCAAACCCGGATGCCATTTGGGTGATATCGGTCATGCCATCCAAACCCATGTGGAGAGCTACAATTACTCAATTGTACGTGAGTACTGTGGGCATGGTATCGGACGTGAGTTTCATGAGGACCCCCAAATTCTCCACTATGGGCAACCCGGGACGGGCGTCGAACTTAAGCCGGGGATGTGCTTTACCATCGAACCCATGGTGAATGCCGGTAAACAACAGGTGAAACTCAAACCCGACGGCTGGACAGTGGTAACCAAGGATCGCAGTCTCTCGGCGCAATTCGAACACACCATACTGGTCAAAGATAATGGTTTTGAAGTACTCACACTGCGAGATGAAGAGCGCGGTAAAATCCCTTCCATGGGATCAAACTGACTGAACAATGATCGACTTCGCGTCACTGAATCAGGCATTCGCAGAAGATGGCTCTCCCATTCAGCCATGCAAGGTCATACTCAAGCACTATAAGGAAGGCGTTGAAGAACGCTTCTCCACCGGACAGACCCCCATCAGCAAGCTTGTCGCCGAACGCGCTCAGCTGATCGATGAAATCCTGGTCCGTGCTTGGAATCGCTATCTGGACATCTCCATTGAAGCCTGCCTGGTTGCCGTTGGGGGATATGGGCGTGGTGAGTTACATCCGGCTTCTGATATAGATCTGTTAGTCCTACTAGACCATGAGGATCTGTTTGAATCATTCAAGGATCCTCTCACACAGTTTCTTACCCTGCTCTGGGACATCGGCCTTGATGTCGGCCACAGTGTTCGAACTCTTGACGACTGCGTTCGAGAGGCCGACCAGGACATCACTGTTATGACCAATCTGATCGAATCCCGTCGCCTGGTTGGTTCGGCGCGGCTGTTCAGTGAAATGCTGGAGGCCACCGGACCTGGTCGGATGTGGAACAGCCATGATTTCTTCGAGGCCAAATGGAACGAGCAACGCGTTCGCCACGCCAAACACGATGACACTATCAGTAACCTGGAACCAAACATTAAAGAGAGTCCCGGAGGTTTGAGGGATATTCATATGATTGGGTGGGTTGCGAAACGCCATTTCAAGACCAAGAGTTTGCATGACTTGGTGGAACACGCCTTCCTCACGGAAGCCGAGTATCATACCCTGATCGAGGGACAGGAGCATTTGTGGCGGGTAAGATTCGCGCTCCACTTGCTTACCGGTCGCCACGACGACCGATTGCTTTTCGATCATCAACGCACACTCGCTTCCTATCTGGGTTATGATGCAGACCATGCCAACATGGCGGTCGAGTGCTTCATGCGCGACTACTATCGTACCGTAATGGAGTTGAGCCGTCTCAATGAAATGCTGTTGCAGCATTTTCAGGAGGATATTCTTTTCAAGGGTGAACTGGGTGAACCGGTTTCCATCAATAAACGCTTTCAAAAACGCGGCTACTTTCTCGAAGTCACCCATAAGAATATATTCAAGAAATATCCTACCTCCCTTTTGGAGTTGTTCTTGATAATGCAGGAAAATCCCGAGTTGAGAGGAGTCAGAGCCAGCACTATTCGCCTTGTACGCAATCATACCTATCTGATAGACGAAAAATTCCGCCAAGACATTCGCGCACAAAGCCTTTTTATGGAGATCCTGCGCCAACCGTTTGGTATTACCAGCGCCCTTAGGCGCATGAATATTTATGGCATACTGGCAGTCTACATACCGATATTCGAAAATATTGTCGGCCGAATGCAGTATGATCTTTTTCATGTCTATACCGTTGATGAACACACCCTCATGGTGGTTAGAAATCTGCGGCGTTTGACCACGGAAAAGTATGCTGAAGAGTACCCACTCTGCAGCCAGTTGATGAGCACCCTTCCAAAAGAAGAACTTATTTATTTGGCGGCAATATTTCATGATATCGCCAAGGGACGGGGTGGCAATCACTCAGAGCTGGGCGCTATCGATGCCTATGATTTTTGCCGATTACACCATTTAAGTGAATATGACAGCCACTTGGTCGGTTGGCTTGTACGTAATCATTTGGTTATGTCTATGACCGCCCAACGCAAAGATATCACCGATCCAGAGGTGGTACAGGAGTTCGCGTCACTTGTAGGCGATCTCAACCGATTGACTTATTTGTACTTGCTTACCTTTGCGGACAGTAGAGCGACAAATCCTGCAGCCTGGAATTCCTGGAAAGACTCACTATTGCGTGACTTGTTCAATGCGACACACCGGGCTCTGATCAGGGGACTGGATAATCCACTTGCACAGGATGAGTTGATAGAAGAAAAGAAATCAGCAGCGTTGCATCAATTGACGTTACAGAGTATTTCAGACGAAGCTATCAGCGATTTATGGGCGACCTTTACCAAAGAGTACTTCCTCACACACTCTCCAAATGCCATACAACGGCATACGAAGGCAATCATTGATACTCCAAAAAGTGTACTGCCATTAATACAGATGCGCCAGACGGAAAAGCGTGGCGGAAGTGAAGTGCTGATTTATTGCTTGGACAGAGACAATCTATTTGCCGTTACGACTATGCTGCTTGATCAACTGGCACTATCAATTGTCAATGCAAGGGTAATGAGTACATCCGACGGTCATTCACTTAATTCCTATCTTGTACTGGAGCAGGATGGCAGTCCGGTGGAAATTGGTCAACGCAGCGGAGAAATCATTGAGACACTCTCTGATGGCCTTCGCTTGGAAGGTACCCAGCCATTCAAAGTAACTCGGCGCATTCCCCGAAAAAACAAGCATTTTGACCACGAGACGTTTATCTATTTTACCCAGGAACCAAAGCTGCAAAGAACAACTATGCGCCTGGTCACATTGGATCGACCAGGCCTTTTGTCGAATGTTGGTCAGGCTTTTGCAGAGTGCAAGATCAGACTAAAGCACTCCAAGATAACCACACTCGGGGCACAGGTAGAGGATATATTTTTTATTACAGACAGGGATAATCAACCAATCTTGGATGAAGAGAGATTGAATTGCCTGAAAAACGCAGTCGTAGAGAAAATGTTGGAGTAATTATGTGAAATATAACTCTTTAATCTACATTATATTTTATTACATTATGCATTTTTTAAACTATGTAGCGCATATTCAGCGTGTCATCAACGTACAATATGTACAAGCAGAATTTTAGTATTCACTAATTTTCATTATATCCTTTTTTTGCATGTGTTTATTACCTTTAACCGATATTTTTTAACTATTAGGATATATTTCACTGATTTACGGACATTTTATGTGATATTAATGTCTGTATAGAATCAAGGGAGCTTTACCGCATGTATCACAAGCTTTTTATTTTCATAAGTATGCTTAGTTTTGCAATGCTATTTCAAGGCTGTGGCGGCGGTGGCGGCAGTTCTGGCGGCGGCACGCAGGACCCGGTTACCTTTACTGCCTACACAGATCTTTCATGGATATCCCCTAAAACACGAACAGATGGTAGCTATCTCTTATCAACCAGCATTGCCGGCTATAAGGTCTACTATGGAGATGATAATGACAATCTAAAACTTCTTGTCGATATTCAAGGTACTGGAATGGATGAATACCGTATTGGTGTACCAACTGCTGGAAGTTATTTTTTTGCGATAGCCGCTTATGATACACAAGGAATAGAAGGCGAATTATCTAATATTGAACTTAAGGATGCTATCTCCTTAGACGATTAATTCTACTGTTATTAACCCTTTATTTTACTAAATTACTTATCCATTGCCTGCTCTCATGAAACCAGGGTTTTATATCCTTAAAGCTGAGCACTTCATAATGCAGGTTTTTACCAAATGGATTGAGTATGCTAGCTATAACTTTCCATTTAGGACCATAATCGTCGGGTAGTTTTAATTGGCTTCTGCTTTTTAGAAGCAACATTAACAATAAGTCTAAATCTCCCCACAACCATCTCGTTTTCACACCTATCTTATAGTTCGTTGCGTCACCAATATCTATATTCTGAGAAATATCAGCGAGGATATTTGGGAAATCCAGACCCGCGTCAATTGCCAGTTGTAAAGATCCCCAGAATCTGCCGTTAATCTCCATAAAATAGGGAATACCTTTTTCATCATTGTATTTATATTCTACCATTGCCACACCATGCCATTTTATTTTATTTAATAATATTTGGCTGTATCTATCTATATCCGGATCTATTTCCACACTTTCCCTTAGAACACTTACACCTCCAGATGGCGGCTTTTCTCTAATTCTTCGATGTGAAAATTTAGCAATACACCTTCCTTTATCGTAACAATAGAATGCACCGATACCCTTTCCTCTAACTCTCTCTTGCAAGATTACGGGAAATACTTCGCTATTCGTTTTCTCTAGAATTAATCGCAGTTCCTCATAACTGCCGGCATAAGTTACACTGTTAAATATCCACTTCCCATCTATCATGACCCTTGAACGTGATGGCTTTACAACGACTGGATAGGGAATTTTCAGATTCTGTAGTGCTATGTTGTTTTTTGACTCTATTATATGTGAGAGTGGTATAGGAACCTCCAACTCTGCTGCTTGCTTTGTCAGCTCGCTTTTATTTGCCGCCAACTTCATCGAATCATCATTTGCCAATTGCGTTTTATTTTCGATTACACCATCCTTCACCATATTAGAGATGGGAAAAATGCAAATATCTGTAACTGGGATTATCAAGTCTATTTTTAAGATATCAATTTTTTCCTTTATTGCTTTACAGAATTTATCATATTCGTTTACAGGGTCCGGATATAGAACAGCTTCATTGCAATACTTCGAGCTAGATGCCAATGATGGCTTGACCCTTTCTCCAACAAATAATTTATAACCTTTAGAACCCAAAGATCTTGTTATCGCCAGTGCAGCCCTGCTGTTTCCGTCAGTTACTAAGATATTTCTTATTTTTTTCATAACAATAATATTCGGATTAATATTTGCTGATATCTTGCTGCTAGTGCTGATGTATTATTTCTTGTTATACATCAGTCACGCTGTCATATCGTCAATGATAATCTTAATATTTTCTCTATCGTTATAATTGATAAATGTATGCGTTGGTAATGTAATTAGCTGTGCTGAAATCTGTTCAGCACCCTCGAACTCACCAGGATTTACTAGTATTTTCTCTATTTCCTTCAATTGATTAAGTGATTTTGGATAGGATTTCGTTATTCCGTACCTTTTTGCATGAATTAGGATAGCTTCCCTTTTTTCCCGTTGTTTCACTTTTATTGGATATCTCAAATAAACAGGCTTCCCTTGATCTGATTCATTAATTTTGTTTATTGTATTATTCTCCGTAATATTGCTTTTGTACCATAATCCGTTCACTATCCTTTTTTCTGCGATCTGGTTAGACCTTTTAATTTGCATTAATGCTATTGGTGCTACCATGCGCGAATATTTTTTTATCTCAATATGTTCCTCGTATCTCGTTTTACCAAGGTTCAGAAAAGGCAGTGAGGCTGGAATCCAGTAGAGCAATGGGTTGAGAAAAAGATAATATATAATCACCTTAATAGCGGTCAGCAGGTTATCTTTAACAGAATTACCTGACATTTTACTGTAATTACTGTCAATGATTTCTGCCAGCTCCGGGTTGTTTGTAATAATACTCCCACCTTCAATTGATGTTATATTCTTTCCCTTGTCAAAACTGTACAGGCCTGCCGTACCGAATGTACCCACTTCTCTTTCTTGATATTTTGCATTGAATGATTGTGCGGCATCATCAACCATGTAAAAACCATATTTGTTCGCTATACTCTCTATCTCCTGCAATTGATTGGGAATACCATATAAGTTCGCCGATATAATGCACAATACATTTTTAAATGGCATTTTTTGCAATTTTTCCAGATTGTAAGAAAGTGTAACTGGATCCACATCACAAAGTCTGACTTTTAAACCCGCATTCTGGATAGAACTTGCAACAGAGTAACATGTATATGCCGGTATAATTACTTCATTTATTTCTGCCTTATTTCTCAGTTTCTTTAATGACCTGAGCAGTACGGTCATAGCACCACGCCCTGTAGTAAAGAGATAACTGTACTCAACTTTAAACCTATCCCTCAGACTTTTATTAATATCCTTTCTTTTATCTACAAAAAAAGCATTGCAGGCTAACCAATACAGTATTTCTTTTGTTGTAATCGGTGAGCCACTTGGTGGGAAATACTTGAACACTTAACATTCCTTATGGGATGTTTTTTGATATCAATGGACCAATGATCTGTGTTGCTTTCAATGGCAACATTCTCCATAGTTTTATCAAAAGCTTGTATTTGGGATTTGAAGGATTTAGATTTGGTATTTTATCGATAGTATTCAAGTAGTATTGCCAATATAATTGTTTTTTTTCTGCATTCCATTTTTTCTTGAAAGACTCACCACCTGAGTCTGTACTCGACCTTCCGAGATGATAAGTTTTATAACCTCTTTCACAGGCATCTTTTATCATTTCCCAATATAAAACATAACTGGGTTGATATTGTCTGTATTGGTTATCCAAACCAAGCCACATACCTTCAACAACATCATCATAATAGCCGTTAAATGCAGAAGCCACTGGCACATCATCTTTGTAAGCTATGAATATAGTATAATCATTCTTAAAATAATCAGTTATCGTTTTAAAATACCGAATAGAATAGATAGGTGTTCCAAGGTCTCTCCAGGACTTTGATAGAATCTCGTAGAATGGTTCCAATAATTCAACACCGCCTTTCTTAACTGTTATACCGTTCTTATATACTCTACGTATGTTTGTCCTATGTTTTGATTTAAATCCATTCCACAGTTTCTCATAATCGTCATCCAGCTTTATTGTCAGTGATATTTTATTTTTTGATTCCTTCATATTTATAACTGAAGGCTTTTGACTTCTCACTTCAAGATATTTCGCACCAATTTTATTTGTTAATTCACATGCATATTCCATTAATTTCTTATTAATTTCAGTGGAGTTCGCACAACTGGAACCATAATTAACAAAAGGCATCGAACATAAAATGTGGCCGAATATCTTACTCTTTATTGATACCAGTGGGAGCACCCCCACTATCTGATTGTTACTTTCTGCAACAATATTATATACAGAGTGCTTGAAATAGCTCTTATTTATAATCTGCCACTCAAATAGTTGATATAAGCATGCTTGATCGTTGTTCTTTAGATAGTTATTCCATTTACTGGAATTTGTTTCATTAATACTATAGATTTTTACTGATATATTCTTATTAATCATTTCGTGGCCATATTCATGAAGAATTCCAGTATGTCTATATTTTCAACTGACTGTGTCTAGGGCCTGTTAACACTAATCCAATCGACTCTGCTGGAGCTGTTTTTTTACCCAGCAAGGCAGAATGAGCGAGGTTTAGCCGTGCTAAATGAGCGAATGATAACGCCGCTGGGTGGAAAAACAGCCCCAGCCCTTCGGGTTGTGCCTGAAAATGCGCCACTCGGCGTTGCTCGTCGCTCATTTGGAATCACCAAACCTCACTCCTCGCGCCTTGATTGGCGCATTTTCAGACACAACAGAGCCGATT
>QBVD01000029.1 GCA_003058525.1 gamma proteobacterium symbiont of Ctena orbiculata
CCGGCCGGACGAGGTGTTACCGCTGTTAATCGATGATATTGACGCAACCACCACCTTCACAACCACCGCCCGAGTCGTAGACCGTGCTGGGACTGACATAGGAACGACCGCCCCAGGAACCGCCGCGTGAACCTTGCGCATCCCGGAAGGTGTTACCCCGGTGCAGTGGATTGTTGGCATTGACCCAGTTGCCATAGTCGTCCATCAGATAGTCTCCCGGTACCACATAACCATAGACCTGCATGGATAAGGCACACTCCTGCTGGGTCATTGGACGTCCATTCACGGTTGCGTTGCAGGCTGCCAGGGCAGTCTCACCGGTTACAAAGAGTGTTGTTGCCAAAACCGCATGGAATAACGCGGCTCGTTTCAAGATAGTCATTTTCAATCCTCCTCTCGTGCTAGCCGGTTCATTTTCCAAAGGTATGATGAACCGGCTTTGCTCTCCTTACTGGGTATCACTCGATCCAATCACTCAGTCGGCATGAATAGCGCTGGAAACGCTTTTCTCTCAACCCTATTCAGCAGTTTGCAGTTCCAATTCCCTCACTATATACAGCATGAATTATTTTATAAGGTGAATATTACCAATCGAAGATATTGGCGATTCCAGCCCCTGTGTAAAGTAATCTTCCATGGATCCGTCAGGGATCCAATCAGATCATTCCCCAGCAACTGCGAGTCCCCTTGCCCGCATCCTTACTCCCGATCAACAAGATACCCTCAAAAGCTAACAATAGGGGTCACTAAAACCGGCTATCTCGCTGAATTGCGGTACATCTCTATTTTAATTGAAAAAAACCAAGATATAGTGCTTGTAGTATTTTTTTTGCACAATATCTTGTAGCATTCGGTCTTATGGACTAATCTTAACAGTCAACAGGTCCATATCGATCAATTGTAACCTTGAAATGCTAACTCGTTGTTTTTTAAGAGTATTTCAAAGGCCGTGTAGTGGACATTATGAAGGATTTATCCAACTGACTGTAATTAATAGAAAAAAACTATATTTGTTAGAGAATTGGTCGGCGGCATCGGTCCACTGTGGGCGGCGCCGAACAGGATGGGGATGGTGATCACTGCCGACGTCGGATCGATGAATACAGCATGTTGGATTCTGAGCGAATGATTGATCTGTGCTTATGACTTTTTAGCAACCAAGTGCCTCGGCGCACTACGAATACTCACAACTCAACACGAACGACAAAATACTAATTTCCAGGGGTATACACAAAAATGCATTGCTCACACTGTTCCTCGCTGATGGCTGTAATCGAGACGCAAAAGGATGAACGGATTGAGCAGTCGAGATATGAGTGTCCTGTGTGTGGACGTACGCAGTTGGTGACAAGGACTTTGGATCAATGGAAGGATTATCTATCCCTGCAATCGGGGCATTTCGCACGACAGGCACTTCGATACCCCTAGCGTGTTTTTTCAACCTCTCCTCACTTCCTGCTTCTGCAGGCGGGCGGTGCAGCAGCCACCGCCCGGTTTTTCCTTTGGATTTCCGTTTCTTTTGAGGAGAATTGATTGATAGGTAACAGGCTTTTTTAAAACTATTATCTAAAATAGAGTGTGAATATCCACCTATTCAAAGCCGACAGAAAGATAGGTTTACATATCCCCAATCACGCTATGATGTACATAATTGAACCATCTAATAATCAAGACAAATATCGATTTTTGAGGTAATCACATGGCTTTTCCCACTGCTATAAACGACCAAATAACAGATGCCGTTACCCAGGTTCACGACAGTGGGGGCGATGATGCCCTTACAGCCGTGGCCGGCTTAATGACAGAAATCGCAAATGCCCTGAATGGCGCCAGGTCAGGGGAAACGACCATAGACGACCTGGCCGACGCCTTTGAAAATGCCGAAGTGGCCCTTCATGTAATCATCGCCGATCTTGCAACCGGCAGGGAGTGAAGGGAGCGGACGACAAATCTGTTCTCCATCTGTTTTTTGACATCGCATAATCCCATAACTCTGTAAAAACCAGATTCGTTTCTTGTACGTATATAGAAGTGAAGCTGCGCACACCAGGTGAATTCTCACTTGGTTCTTGCGTTGAGGAAGCTACTCTGCCTCAACTCCTCTTTACTGCTGAATAATCCAGACGAAAAAAGCAGTATCAAAATCTGTCCCATCCAAGACTGACCAGGATGAAACAGATCCCTCAATCAGGTGCATGATCAATGGAGGATGATATGAAAGCAACAAGACAGATAAGAAACACCCTGCTGGGTACGGCAATTACTTTTTCACTGCTTGCTCCGATGTCGGCAAGTGCAGATGGCGGCATCGAGTTGGGTGTGCTGACCTGTAAATCGATCCCCGGTACCCATCGATACTATGTAATACACCATACCGTTGGCGTCGATTGCACATTCAACCATACACAGGGTCAGGAGCACTATAAAGGCATTGCCGGTATCGGCCTTGGTTTGGATCTGAACTGGCGTGCAACCGAGAATATGGCCTATGCGGTCATCGGCGGAAGCAGTGACCTGGATCCTGCCGCATACAGTCTTTCGGGTAGATATCTGGGCGCACAGGCTTCGGCGACCATCGCTGTTGGTGCAAGCGCCGCCATACTCGTCGGCGGAGGGAAACGTAACATCAGCCTGCAACCTATCGCCCTCGGTGTAAATACCGGCCTCGGTGCGGCACTTGGGATAGGTTATCTCTCGCTGGGTCCCGCATTCGAGAAGAGAGCAGTGAGAAGTGGCTTCTAACCTAAATATCCTTACACCCGCCAATCCAGGGTAAGTAGGAACCGGAATCAAGCAGCAGTGAATAATAGGCGCTCCCTACTTTCGCCTGTGTTGACGGGTCGTTTTTTTCCGCCTCTAGAATCATTCCGCCGCTTTGCTAAACAAGTACTGTCTCGCCGATCGCTTTTACGATTTTGATTCGGCTCAAGCATCGTCTTTTTTTGCCGAAAAAGAGAGTAGATTCTTCAGCAGTATTATCCTGAGAACCGACATGCATGCTGCTTTTAAACTTCCAGCCATCATTTTTTGCACCAGCTTGATTTTCGGCTGTGGCGGAGGCAGTGGTGGAGACGGCACTGACTCTGACTCCTATCTCAATTCCGTCGTTTTTTCAGACCCTTGGCCCGATGATATCAATGCGGTTTACAGCCTGACCAGTGTTGAATCTTCCGGCGATTCCGAAATCGCCCCGGGTGGCGCGCCCCCCTACAGCGAACCGATTGACTACCCACCGGCGGATCTGATCGCACTTTCCATGGGAATAGACGGAGACTATCTTTACATCCGTTTCGATTTTGCCGGCGTTATCCCCACCTCTGAGAATCCTGTCGTCGCCACAGGTGAAGTAGAGGCCCAGACGGTCACTGGCCAGGGCATAAGCGTAAATTTCAATTCGGACAATGATCTCGGCACAGGTGCCGGTGGTGAAGGGATAGACGGCATCGATATCTTTTTTGCCTTCTCCCTCGAATATGGCATACCACCCTTCGTCTATACAAATTATGGTTTCCCCGATGGCGACATACACCATCACCTGGGACACGCCGACGGTGAATTGGGAGAGGGCGGTCCCGGATACGACTATGCGGTACTGCGATTTCTTATCCCGGAATTTGCGGACTATCTTCCAAGGGGAGAGACTCTCGACTTCGGCGGATGGTCGGAAGCAGAGAGTGACCTATATCATCACTACGCCTTTGATCCTATGCAGGCGAGTAGTTTTTACGTTCAGCCTTAGCGGAAAAAGCGAATTTCACCCTATGATATACTCCCTCACCCAATCTACAATTAGGTCATGCATAATTGGTAAAATTGCCAACAAATAGTCGCTGCAACTCGAATTCTAACTACCAGAATATGGAATTGATTCAATGATTCGTTATCTTGCTTTTTTTACAATAGGATTGATCTTAACCGGCTGTGCCACAATGGATCGAGAAGAGTGCCAGCTGGCCGACTGGCGCAGTATTGGTTACGAGGACGTCCCTTGGCGCCGTCCTCG
>QBVD01000009.1 GCA_003058525.1 gamma proteobacterium symbiont of Ctena orbiculata
AAAGTGCCCGACATTCCAACTTCAAATGGGTGAATACCATGCTTGGGAACGTCAAGAATTCTTTGCTGGGTACTTTTCATGCTATACGAGAAAAACATGTGCCTCGCTATTTGGCTGAATTCGAGTATCGATTCAATCGCCGCTTCAATCTTCCTTCAATGATTGAACGGTTGCTCTTTGTTGCTTTGCGTACTCCGCCGATGCCTTATCGCCTCCTGAGAATGGCTGAGGTTTATGGGTAATCAGGTAGATCTATGGCACACAATTTGTCATCACGAATAAGTGCGTCATCAATCGCCTTCAATTGACGTTTTCTGTTTAAGGCCACTGTCAAACGATGATGCAACACCTCCCGGTTAATCGGTTTCACCATATAGTCATCAGGCTGATGCTCCAATGCGCTCATCACCATCGGCATATTGCTTTCTGCCGTGATCATGAAAAAGGTGGCCGCATGACCCAGGTACCCGAGATACCTCGCCTCTTCAAGAACCTGCTGCCCGTCTTTTCCATCACCCAGGTTATAGTCACATATCACTACGTCATAACTGTTGTTTGCCAGCAGCTTCAGAGCCTTTTCACCTGAAGCACAGGTTGTAACATCGGTTGCGCCATAACTGGTAAGCATCCCCTTAAAGGAGACCCGCATCTGGTCAAAATCGTCGATTATCAGGTAGTTGAGGTTTTGCCGCAGTTCTTCCATGAGAATATATCTATCCCTTGGTTAAGCATGAGAGGCTCTAGGAAAAGCGCCTCGGTACATAATTCTCATATCGCGTAAACCTGTACGCGCTTAAACGAAATTGTAAACTCTCTTGATTTAGATCAATTAGATTACGAATAAGATGACTATTCCTATTATCTATACTCCTCAACACTAAACACCAAAATACCTTTACCAATAAGCAGATCATAACATCGGCCCTGTTTAAGGAATTAACTTAACAGATCACTCAAGCTGTTAAATGGACAAACGCTATATCCATCATGTTAAAGAGTATTTGATCAACCAATGGATATATTGGATTGCAATACCCTCGAACCTGTAGATCCGCTCAAGTTCGCTAATAAGAGAAAAAAATGTCGGTAGCTAAAAAGAATACAATTCGTGACGCCTTCACTCACTCTCAATTACCGGATACAAACAAAATTCCTACGCGGCAGAAGAGTTCTTCTTCATCTTCGATCAATGAAGAGGAGGAGAGAAAAAGACTATCGCGAGAGTTGCATGACGGCTTGGGACAGCTTTTGACTACGATAGGATTGCAGGTAAAACAATGCCTGAATCATTACGACAGCAATTCATTCCCCAGCCTGTCACCACATGACCACAAAGCCTCGTTACAACAGATTTCAACGATGGTGAAAGAAGCGATTGGTGAAGTCAGGTCCATATGCAGCGCCATTCGACCCTCCATCCTCGATGACCTCGGTGTCCTGGCGGCCATCTCCTGGCAATGCAGGCAGATCTCTCAGGCCGCCCCATCTTTAAAGATTGTGACCGATTACAGGATTGAAGAGGACCAGATACCCGTTGCTTACAGAACAGCAATCTACCGCATCGTACAGGAATCATTAAACAATGCCCTGAAATACTCCCGTGCAAGCCGAATCGGAGTCACACTCTCCCTGCAAGATGAATCGGTCCACTTGAGTGTCATTGACAATGGCATAGGATTCGATATTGCCTCTATCCACAAAGGGCTTGGCCTGGGATTAATGAGCATGCGTGAAAGGGTGGAATCGGTGAACGGCAAACTGGAAATCGCTGCCGCCGTCAATTCGGGAGTCGAAATTCAGGCGTATTTTCCACTACGAACAATGACACTCTGCGACATTTGATCAAAATCCCCAGACTTTCATCATCTCCCCGCGTTACGCGCGGAATGTAATAAACCCTTGCCCAGGCGGGTTTTATTTCATCGACAAGACGCGCTAAATTGTTAACTTTGATGTCACCCTGGGACTCACAACACGGCAAGGTGTATCGTATCTCTATGAATTGATGCGGAGCGACCCAAGGCTTTGCTCACAGGCTCTCGAGAATTTCACTTCGGTTATAACCGGCATCAGCGTTATTTCATGGTTTCAGGGTACTATCATACAGTCGCTACAGCCTCAGTTCGTTTACTGTGCATATCGGAAACCACCTGAGTAATGACAGCTACAAATGGGATGATGAATAATGGCTAACATAGATGCGATTAAATTGCTTGGCAGCATACTCAACAGCGGTGTCTTGTCCCGCGGTTCCGGCTCCAACATATTGGGTTCGGTTATCGGATCCATGATGGGAGGCGGCCAAACCTCGACTGGTGGTGGACTCGGCAATATCCTGGGCAGCGTTCTGGGTGGCGGGGGTGCTCAAACGGAAACAGGAGGTCTCGGAGACCTGCTGGGCGGTGGCAGCAGGACACGATCCAGCCAGCCTGGCGGCGGTGATCTCACTGATCTGCTTGGCGGTCTGCTTGGCGGTGGCGCCGGAGGCGCAGGATTGGGAGGTTTGCTGGGTGCCGCCATGTCCCAATTCGGCGGACAGCAGGGCGCCCAGCCTGTGACCCACTTCAAGTCCAGCGATCATCTGCCCCAGGGTATGGATTATCAGCAGGCGACGGATCAGGCGGCCCTGATGATTCGCGCCATGATCAATGCCGCCAAGGCCGACGGCAAGGTCGACAAGGAAGAACAGCAGAAGATTCTCGGTAAGCTCGGTGAGGTTACCCAGGACGAGATCGAGTTCGTTCGCAATGAACTTGCACAGCCGTTGGATCTGGAGGGATTCGTTCGCTCCATACCGCAAGGGTTGGAGCAACAAGTCTATGCCATATCGCTGATGGCCATAGATCTAGACAGTCAGGCGGAAGCTCAATATCTGCACAGTCTTGCCCAGGCGATCCGAATCTCGCCTCAGGTCAGCAATCAAATCCATGAACAGTTTGGCGCACCATCCATCTATAGAACCTGAAAGCAATTTACTGTAGCGGTCGTACGCGAAAGCTCGTACGGCTCGTATGGTTCAGGGTGCGGCAGAGCGCACCCCACCCGGATACTTGAATATGGATCAGTTCTTTGACTTATCCACGATCTTTTTAATCCAAGGCATCATGGCCCTTAGACGCTCACCCACCTGCTCGATGGGGTGAGCCTCATTGAGTCGGCGGTAGGCGGTCATCGATGGATAACCAAGGGCGCCCTCAGAAACGAATTGCTTGGCATACTCGCCGCTTTGAATGTCGCGCAGAGCCTCCCGCATCGCTTTGCGGCTCTCATCGTTGATCACTCTGGGGCCGGTCACATACTCACCATACTCTGCGTTGTTGGAGATGGAGTAGTTCATGTTGGCGATGCCTCCCTCATACATCAGATCGACAATCAATTTCAATTCATGCAGACATTCGAAATAGGCCATCTCGGGTGCGTAACCCGCTTCTGTAAGTGTTTCGAAACCGGCTTTGACCAGTTCCACGGCACCACCGCACAGCACCGCCTGTTCACCAAACAGATCGGTCTCGGTTTCATCCTTAAAGGTGGTTTCAATGATTCCGGTTCGACCACCGCCGATGGCGGAGGCATAAGACAGGGCAGTATCCATGGCCGTGCCTGAGGCATCCTGATAGATAGCAACCAGATCGGGTATGCCACCACCCTTTTGATATTCACTGCGTACGGTATGGCCGGGCGCCTTGGGCGCGATCATGATTACGTCAAGATCCTCCCGCGGCACGATCTGGTTATAGTGGATCGCAAAACCATGGGCAAAGGCGAGCGCCGCAGACTCCTTGATATTGGGCTCGATCTGTTCGCGATAGAGCCTGGCCTGGAACTCGTCAGGGGCCAGGATCATGACCACATCGGCGGTCTGCACCGCCTCTTCGATCGACTTCACCGTCAGTCCTGCGTTTTGTGCCTTGATGGCCGAAGGAGAGCCCTCACGCAGACCGACGACGACGTTCACACCCGAGTCCTGCAGATTGTTGGCATGGGCGTGACCCTGTGAGCCGTAGCCGATAATGGAGACCGTCTTGCCCTTGATGATGCTCAGGTCGCAGTCTTTGTCATAATAAACGTTGATAGCCATGTTGTTTCCTTCGGAAAATGTAGTGTTTTATATTCTGGTCTTACGCCGCAAATGAACGTCATACACGGTGCGGCAAGCCGCACCCTACGCCTCATTCACCGGTAGGGTGCGGCTTGCCGCACCGCATCTGGAAAGTCGCAGATGACAAACTATCCTCAGAGCCCCAGCCCCTTTGGTCCGCGGCCGATGCCCGAGGGACCGGTGCGCACCACCTCGATGATCAGATCTTCGTCCACCGCTTCGATAAAGGCATTCAGTTTGCTCGCCGCACCCGTCAGCTCGACGGTGTAACTGGTATCGGTGACATCGATGATCTTGCCGCGGAATATATCCACCAGGCGCTTGATCTCCTCACGCTGGGTACGTTCCGCCCGCAGCTTGATCATCATCATCTCGCGTTCGATATGGCTGCCTTCGGTGAGATCGACAAGCTTTACCGTGTCGATCAGCTTATTCAACTGCTTGGTGATCTGTTCAATGATCTCGTCACTACCGCTGGTTACCAGGGTCATGCGGGAGAGACTCAGATCCTCGGTGGGCGCCACCGTCAACGATTCGATGTTGTAGCCGCGCGCTGAGAACAGATTTGCCACCCGTGCCAGTGCGCCGGACTCATTCTCCAATAGAATAGATATGATATGTCTCATCAGACCAACTCACTCCCGGGTGACAGATACATCTCATGATGCCCCTTGCCTGCCGCAATCATCGGATAGACATTCTCCGAGGGATCGACCACCACATCCAGGAAGACCAGCCGGTCCTTGAGAGAGAAGGCCTCCTTCATCGCTCCCTCCAGATCCTTCGTTTTATCAACACGCATGCCCACGTGGCCGTAGGACTCGGTCAATTTGACGAAATCCGGTGTCACGCTCATGCCGGACTGGGAGTAGCGGCTCTCGTAGAAAAATTCCTGCCACTGCCGCACCATGCCCATATATCCGTTATTCAGCAAAATTATCTTTATCGGCAGCTCGTATTGAAGGCAGGTCGCCAACTCCTGGATACACATCTGGATACTCGATTCGCCGGTGACCACCGCCACCTCGGCCTTCGGAAAGGCCATCTGAACCCCCATCGCCGCGGGCAGGCCGAAACCCATGGTGCCGAGCCCTCCCGAGTTGATCCAACGTCGCGGCTTGTCGAAACGATAGAATTGCGCTGCGAACATCTGGTGCTGACCCACATCGGAAGTCACATAGGCGTCTCCCTTGGTGACCTTGTGCAGTATCTCGACCGCATGCTGCGGCTTTATCTGCTCGCTCTTCTGGTCATACTTCAGACAATCCATAGAGCGCCATTTTTCGATCTGCTCCCACCACTGTTTCAAGGCTTGCTTCCTGGGTTGCGCATCACCTTCTTCGACCACCTTCAGCATGTCCCGAAGCACCTGTTTGACCGGACCCACGATGGGTACGTCGACACGGACGTTCTTGGAGATCGATGAAGGATCGATATCGATATGGATGATGGTTGCATCCGGGCAAAACTGTTTTACATGGCCGGTGACCCGGTCATCGAAACGGGCGCCGACAGCGATCAGCACGTCGGTCTCGTGCATCGCCATATTCGCTTCGTAGGTGCCATGCATGCCGAGCATACCGAGGAAGTTCCTGCCGCTACCCGGATAGGCCCCCAATCCCATCAGGGTCTGGGTGATCGGAAACCCCAGCTTGTCCACGAGGTCGGTCAGCGGTTTGGCGGCATCGTCCAACACCACCCCGCCACCGGTATAGAAGACCGGGCGCTCCGCCTCCATCATGATCTTGACCGCTTTCTTGATCTGCCCAAGATGGCCTTTGATCACCGGATTGTAGGAGCGCATCTTGACCTTGTTGGGATATTTATAAGGAATCTTGATTCCAGGGTCCGTCACATCCTTGGGTATATCGACCACGACCGGCCCGGGACGACCGCTGGTGGCGATGTAGAAAGCCTTCTTGATGGTCTCGGCCAGATCTTCCAGCCGCTTGACCAGAAAGTTGTGTTTCACGCAGGGTCGGGTAATGCCAACCGTATCGACTTCCTGAAACGCATCACTGCCGATCACCGGCGTCGGGACCTGTCCGGTAAGAATCACCATCGGGATTGAGTCCATGAAGGCCGTGGCAATGCCTGTCACCGCATTGGTCGCCCCAGGACCCGAGGTCACCAGAACGACGCCCGGTTTACCGGTGGCGCGCGCATAGCCGTCGGCCGCGTGTCCCGCCGCCTGCTCGTGGCGCACCAGGATATGTTTCACATCCTTCTGTTTGAAAATTGCGTCGTAGATATGCAGTACCGCACCGCCCGGATATCCGAACACATGCTCCACACCCTCATCTTTCAAACATTGAACGATGATCTCGCCACCGCTGAGTTCCACGTCTGCCGCCTCCAATCAGGCCAGCTCACACACTGGCCGGAAAAACAAAATAGGAACAGCGCAAAATACTAATATCGACCATATTGGTCAAGCGCTTATCTCGGCCAAGCGCCATATCCGACACTCGATTGGGGATATTTATCGATTCCGGGCCTATAAAAACCAGCTTGAGTGGAAAGGAGGCTTACCCCTGGATCGCAGCTCGACCTTACAATGCACAAGGTTTGTGGACTCAAAAGATGAAATGAATGGGTGTGTGAAAATGTGGTAAAGAGTGTAACGGCCCTGTTCTCATTTGATTATCATCGTCACATAACCACCCGATCCCGCCCGGCCTCCTTTGCCTGGTAGAGATGACCATCAGCCCGTTTCAGCGCCTCATCGAAGCTCTCTTCCCCCGCTCGGAAGATGGCGACACCGGCACTCAGCGTGACACTGAAGCTTTCGTGCGCTTGTTTGAAGACAACGGATGAGGTAAATGACCGCAGGCGTTCCGCAAATTGCATGATCGCCGATTCGCCATCGAACAGACCAACCACGACAAATTCCTCACCACCGTATCTGATACAGAGATCATCGGGTCTTGAGTGCTCCATAATCTCCTTTGCGATCGTCGACAGCACTTTGTCTCCAGCCATATGTCCGTATCTGTCATTAACCCGCTTGAAGTGGTCGATATCCATGAAAACGATCGCCATCAGACGATTCTTATTTCGATTCTGCTGCTTCAATATGGTTGGAATGCTATCTATCAGAAATTGCCGCCTGTAGAGCCCTGTCAACGAATCATGGATAGCAAGTTGATTGAGTTGATTAATCAATTGCCTGGCAAAAAAGATGGAAAAAGCGATGAAGATGCACAGTAGAACAAGAGCAATGGTGGAGGCTCGTGACAAGACGTCGCCGGTCTCCTGTCGTATATCATCAAGATACTTTCCTGTACCTAAAATCCAGTTCCAGGGCGCAAAGTAATCAACATAGGATACCTTTCGAAATTCTGTAGTCCCATGGGGTTTAGGCCAGTGATATTCAACCCAGCCACCACCCTGCTTCGCCACTCTGATAAACTCCTGGAATATCGGTTTGCCTTTAACATCGGTCCAGTCGATCTGGTTAACGCCCACTCGCTCAGGCGTATGGGGTTGCATGTAGAGATTGCCGTTACCGAGATTTATCCAATAATAACCATTTTTTACATAAGTTGCGTTCTCCAAGGCCTCTGCCGCCAATCTTTTGGCTTCGGCTTCTGAGAGATCACCGACAATCTGCAGTCTATGGAAGTATCGGATGACCCCCATGCCAATTTCTGAGATATCCTGGGCATCTCGCTCATGCTCATGCAGTAAACTGACTGAGAGATTTTTGTAGAAGTAAACCAGAAGCAGCATCATTCCCAGGAAGAAGAGCGCAGATAGCCAGAAAAACTGACGCAAAATTCTGGTTCTATTCTGTCTGTGCATAAAATTTATAACGAATAGATGCTCATTACCAATATTAAGTATATACAATATGATACATGCGTTATCAGCGATTAAACGGGAAAGCGGATAGCCCGGCGAATGAACGGACGTGTTTACGAAAGTTAACAGGTAAGGAGTGCCTATTTCCCTAAACAGTCATTCCATCACACTTCTCCAACCGGTAAACCTTGCGCTTCAATCCGCTTTATCCATAATGGGTTTAACTATATATAACGATTGCCTGTAAAGGATATTACTGTGAGATATGTCATCATTGTCTGCCTGACCATTTTGTATTCGCAACCACTATTGGCGGAAACCTATCGCTGGGTCAACGAAGAGGGCGTGGTAACCTACTCACAAAGGCCACCACCGGATGTCAAAGCCGAAACCGTGAAGATAAGGACTACACCCGCGGGCAGTGGCGTCGATTCAAAAAAGCAACTTGAAGAACTGCGTCAAAGACTGGCGGACAGTGCCGAGGACAGGGCACTGAAAAAGGCGCAGAAGAAAGAGCAGGCTGAAATCAAAGCTGAAAACAGGAAAAACTGTAATACTGCCCGAAAGAATCTGGAGCAGCTCACGGCCTTGGGGAACCGTCTGTACAAGACCGAGGCTGGCTATGTCCGCCTGACCGAGGAGGATCGCCAAAAGAAGATGCAGCAGGCGAGGGAACAGATCAAAGAGCACTGCAAAAGGTAACCATAGATGCCGCTGCTCAAGATCACCACAAATCAGCCACTCGACCGGGACAGGCTGGACCAGTTGCTTAAGCATGCCTCTGAATCAGTGGCGGCCATCCTTGGTAAGCCCGAGCGGTATGTCATGGTCAGCATCGAACACAACCCGCAAATGCTGTTTGCGGGCAGCCGTGACGCGCTGGCCTATCTGGAGCTGAAAAGCATTGGCCTTCCGGATGATCAGACACGACAGATATCCAACGCCTTATGTCAGCTGATGGAGCGGCAACTGGCCATATCTCCCGACAGGGTTTACATAGAGTTCAGCGCCGCTGAACGCCATCAATGGGGCTGGAACTCCTCGACCTTCTAGGGATCGTCGACGGTTCGATTTATTTGCCTACATACACAATCAAATACCTCTCCGGCCGTGACCCGCCACCCGAAGCGGGATAGAATCACGCCTTTTCACTACCAGGCCGAGCCAGACCCATGCGTACTTCAAACTTCCCTCTACACACCGTCAAGGAGACACCCGCCGATGCCGAGACCGCAAGCCATAAGTTGATGTTGCGTGCCGGTTTGATCCGCAAGTTGGCAGCCGGTCTCTACACCTGGCTCCCCCTGGGCCTGAGGGTACTGCGCAGGGTGGAGAACATCGTGCGCGAGGAGATGGACCGGGCCGGTGCCCTGGAAGTGCTGATGCCGACAGTGCAGCCCGCCGAACTATGGCAGGAATCGGGCCGCTGGGAGCAGTACGGCCCCGAGCTGCTGCGCCTGCACGACCGCCATCAGCGGGAGTTTTGCTACGGCCCCACCCACGAGGAGATCATCACAGAGCTGGCGCGAAACGAGCTGCGCAGTTACAAACAACTGCCGGTCAACTTCTACCAGATCCAGACCAAATTCCGGGATGAGATACGCCCCCGCTTCGGCGTCATGCGCGCCCGCGAGTTCCTCATGAAGGACGCCTACTCCTTCCACCTTAACCAGGATTCCCTGCAGCAGACCTACGAGGTGATGCACCAAACCTACTCCCGCATCTTCAGCCGTTGCGGCCTCGATTTCCGCCCGGTGGCGGCTGATACCGGCAGCATCGGCGGCAGCGGCTCTCATGAGTTCCACGTGCTGGCCGAATCGGGCGAGGACGCCATCGCCTTCTCCACCATCAGCGACTACGCCGCCAACGTGGAGCTGGCCGAGGCGGTTGCACCGGTGGGGGAGCGTCCGGCACCCGGCATGGAGATGACCCTGGTCGACACCCCGGACGCCAAGACCATCCAGGAGCTGGTGGCACAGTTCGACCAGCCCATCGAGAAGACAGTCAAGACCCTGGTAGTAAAAGCATCGGAGGAGATGGATACCGAACTGGTGGCCCTACTGGTGCGTGGCGACCACGACCTGAACGAGATCAAGGCGGACAAGCTGACCCAGGCGGCCTCCCCATTGCAGTTCGCCGAGGAGGCGGAAATCCGCGCCGCCATCGGTGCCGGCCCCGGCTCCCTCGGTCCGGTCAAGCTGCCGATTCCCTATATCGTCGACCGCACGGTGGCCAAGATGGCCGACTTCAGCGCCGGTGCCAATCAGGACGGCAAACACTACTTCGGTATCAACTGGGGCCGCGACCTGCCGGAGCCGACGGAGATTGCCGATCTTCGCAACGTGCGGGAGGGCGATCCCAGCCCCGACGGTCAGGGCATACTCACTATCGCCCGTGGCATCGAGGTGGGTCACATCTTCCAGCTCGGTAAGAAGTACAGCGACGCCATGAATGCCACCGTTCTCGACGAGAATGGCAAGGCGGTGGTAATGACCATGGGCTGCTACGGTATCGGCGTCACCCGCGTGGTGGCGGCCGCCATTGAACAGCACCACGACGACAAGGGTATCGCATGGCCTACCGCCCTGGCCCCCTTCCAGGTCGCCCTCTGCCCCATGAAGATGGACAAATCCCAGCGGGTACGGGAGACAGTGGAGAAGCTGTACGCCGATCTGCAGGCCGCCGGCATCCAGGTACTGCTCGACGACCGCAGCGTGCGTCCCGGTTTTATGTTCGCCGACATGGAGTTGATCGGCATCCCCCACCGCATCGTGGTAGGTGAAAAATCCCTCGACGGAGGCAAGGTGGAGTACCGGGGACGCCAGGAGAGTGAGAACAGCTTTATTCCCCTCGAGGAGATTGTCGGATTCATCCTTGATCGATGAGATATAAATCAACCCACGAATGGACACCGATCACCGCAATCAAACAACAAAAGCCAAAGTACGGGGAAAAATTATTTAGCGTGCAGTTTATAGATCAATAGGATTGGCACTTAACTTCGGTTAGAGGTCTGGATCCTTTGATACGCGCTGCCAGCTATCCATTGAAGGTTTTTCAGAACAGGCGGAGACTCGGTGAACCTGAATATGGGATAACATTTGCGTTCATTGGCGGTGATCGGCGTCCATTAGCGGTTTTGCGGAGTAATAACTATAGGACTACCGCAAAGAACAGGGACGGGGATTTGACAGCTTACCGCTGAAGCGGGGAAACTATGCCGCTTTTATACCCGCACCGGGCGATTTCACAGAGAGGCAGAACCAAGATGACCAGACAAAACGCTTACAACCGCGATGAGCTGTTGAGTTGCGGCCATGGTGATATGTTTGGTCCAGGCAATGCTCAGCTGCCGACACCCAATATGTTGATGATGGACCGTATCATCAAAATCACGGATGACGGCGGGAAATTCAACAAGGGCGAGATCCTGGCCGAACTCGATATCCAACCCGATCTGTGGTTCTTCGATTGCCATTTTCCCGGTGATCCGGTGATGCCGGGCTGCCTCGGACTCGATGCCATGTGGCAGATGGTGGGCTTCTTTCTCGCCTGGATTGGTAATCCGGGACACGGTCGGGCGCTCGGCGTCGGTGAAGTGAAGTTTACCGGCCAGGTGTTGCCCACTGCCAAGCAGGTTACCTACCACATCAACATCAAGCGGGTGATAGCCCGTAAGCTGGTTTTGGGTGTGGCCGACGGGGTGATGAAGGTCGATGGCCGTGAGATCTATTCCGCGAAGGACCTGCGTGTCGGTCTCTTCACTTCCACCGACAATTTCTGATCCTTCCGGCCGATGGCCATGTTGCAGGGATTGACCGGTCTGTTCCTCATCCCCCTGCTGGCCTGGTTGATCAGTGAAAACAGACAGGCCTTCGATTGGCGCGTGCCGGTTGCCGGACTGATCCTTCAGCTGATTCTCGCACTGCTGTTGCTGAAACTCTCCCTGTTCCAGGCACTGTTTATCCAACTCAATCAGATATTGCTGGCACTGCAGCAGGCGACAGAAGCGGGTACCGGCTTCGTGTTCGGTTATCTGGGTGGTGCCGAATCCCCTTTTCTGGCGAGCGATGGCGGTAGCAGCTTCGTTCTCGCTTTTCGCGCCCTCCCGCTGGTGTTGGTGATCAGCGCCCTCTCAGCCCTGCTCTTTTACTGGCGGATACTTCCGCTGGTAGTGAGATTCTTCTCATGGCTGCTGCAGAAGAGCCTGGGTATCAGAGGCGCCCTGGGCCTGGGCGCGGCAGCCAATGTGTTTGTCGGCATGGTTGAATCGCCCCTGTTGATCCGCCCCTACCTGAGCAAACTCACACGCAGCGAACTCTTCAGCCTGATGACCCTCGGTATGGCAACCATCGCCGGCACCGTGCTGGTACTCTACGCCAGCCTCCTCGAGGGCGTAATAGACAATCCCGTCGGGCATCTGCTGACCGCCTCGTTGATCTCCGCACCCGCAGCCGTCATGATCTCCCGGCTGATGGTGCCCGAAACCCAGCCCGGCACGGCTGGTGAGCTGCTCGACATGCAGCCGTTCAGCAGCGGTATGGAGGCGATCACCAATGGAACCATCGAGGGATTGAAACTGCTGGCCAACATTGTCGCCTTGCTGATTGTCTTGGTCGCTCTGGTCAGCCTTCTCAACCAGATGCTTGACTTGCTGCCGGATATCGCAGGGGAGCCACTGAGCCTGCAACGCCTCCTGGGCTGGCTGATGGCCCCGTTGGCATGGCTCATGGGCATCCCCTGGTCGGAGGCGATCACCGCCGGTTCACTGCTGGGTACCAAAACAGTCCTCAATGAACTCTTGGCCTATATTGATCTTATCCGCTTACCGGCGGACGCCTTGAGTGAGCGCAGCCGCCTGATTCTCATCTACGCCCTTTGCGGATTCGCCAATTTCGGCAGCTTGGGTATCATGCTCGGTGGACTGGGGTCGATGGTACCGGAACGTCGCAGCGAGATTGTTGCTTTGGGCATCAAGTCGATTGTCGCCGGCACACTGGCTACCCTTCTCACCGGTACGGTGGTCGGTCTGATATGGTGAATGAAAGAAGTTCTGATTCTTCAGGACGTGTGTATGCTTGCAACAACCGAGTGAAATAACCCGGAACTTATTTGATGAAAAGCCTTTGGAATGACGTCGAAGCAGCAGCCTGCGAGAGTGAACTGGATCTACGTGTCTACAGCTCCCGCCTGCTCGGTGCAGATCCATCGCTGGTATTGCATGGGGGCGGCAACACATCGGTAAAAATCAGCGAACCAAACCTGTTCGGTGAGCAGCAGGAGGTCCTCTACGTCAAGGGTAGTGGCTGGGACCTGGCAACAATCGAAAGTGAAGGTTTCACCCCCGTCCGCATGGACCATCTGCTGCGACTGGCTCAGCTCGAGTCACTCAGTGACAGCGAAATGATCAACCAGTTGAAAACCCAGCAAACCCTGGCCGCCGCGCCAACGGCGTCGGTAGAGGCGATCCTGCATGCGGTTCTCCCCTTTAAATATGTGGATCATACCCATGCAGATGCCATCGTAACACTGACAAACACGCCGCAAGGAGAGCGGATCATTCGTGAACTCTACGGCGACCGGGTGGTGGTCATTCCCTATGTAATGCCGGGTTTTGATCTGGCGAAATCTGTGGCGACACTGTTTCCGTGCAATGCCCATCAGGATACCATCGGCATGGTGTTGATGAACCATGGCCTGTTTACCTTTGGCGACACTGCGCAACTGTGCTATGAACGCATGATCCAGCTGGTTGACGAAGCCGAGCGCCATATACAGCAATCCGGGGCCTGGGAACTCCCTCAGCAATGCACAGAACATGAAATTAAGCCTCAGCTGCTGGCGGACCTGCGCAAGGAGATCTCCGATGTTGCAGGCTATCCGGTTATCCTGCAGAGTCATCGGGAGCATGCTGAGCTTGCATTCTGCCAACGCCAAGACCTTGCAAAAATCTCCCAGCGTGGACCGGCCACACCCGACCATGTCATCCGCACCAAACAGCTGCCCATGCTGGGCCGTGATGTCATCGAATACGTCGCAGACTATCAACGCTACTTTGAACATCACGCCCCTTCCTCCAGAACCCCTGTGGAGATGCTGGATCCGGCCCCCAGAGTCATACTCGATCCGGAACTCGGCATGCTCTGTGTCGGCAAAAACAGCCGTGACGCAGGCATCGTGGCCGATATCTACCAGCACACCATGGCAATCATCCAGCGGGCCGAGCTGCTGGGCGGCTGGCAGGCCCTGCAGACTCAGGCCATCTTCGATGTGGAGTACTGGGAACTCGAGCAGGCAAAACTGCTTAAAAACAGTCAGTCTCCCCCTTTCCAGGGGGAGGTGGCTTTAATCACCGGTGCTGCCTCGGGAATCGGCAGGGCCTGCGTCGATTCGATGCTGCAACGTGGCGCCACAGTCGTCGGATTGGATAAAACACCGGATATCGTCGATCAACAGACACATGCGGATTTCCTTGGCCTGCACTGTGATATCAGCGACATCGACAGCGTAAAAGCGGCTCTGGAACAGGCAGTAATACGTTTTGGGGGTGTCGATATACTGGTTCTGAACGCCGGTATCTTCCCAGGTGGCTGCCCTGTATCGGAACTGGAGGATGACCAGTGGCGTCAGGTCATGGGCATCAATCTGGATGCAAACCTGAGCCTGCTGCGGACCTGCCATCCCTATCTGAAACGTGCACCCCACGGCGGCAGGATCGTCGTCATCGGATCGAAAAACGTACCCGCACCTGGCCAGGGAGCAGCCGCCTATTCCGCATCCAAGGCCGCGCTGACACAGTTGGCAAGGGTGGTTGCACTGGAGTGGGCGAGTGATGCCATTCGCATCAATACACTCCATCCCGATGCCGTTTTCGACACCGGCATCTGGACAGAAGAGGTCCTGGCCGCCAGGGCAAGTCACTATGGAATCAGCATCGCCGACTATAAAAAACGCAATCTGATGAAGTGTGAAATCAGCAGTAAAGATGTGGCAGAACTGGCATCGGAGCTTTGTGATCAGCGATTCAGCAAGACCACTGGCGCACAGATACCGGTGGATGGCGGCAATGACCGGGTGATTTAGACGCCAGCTATCGCACGCTGGCACCAGGCATAGAGCCTTGACCGCCGGAGAGATAAAGAGGGAGTATCAGCAGTCAGCCGACAGCCAGCTGGGCAGGTTCCGATACCAGATTCACTCCATGCAACTGGCAGGTGCGAATCGATTCCCAAAGCAGGTTTACCGCCTGTGGGCGAGGAAAGCTTTTCCGCCAGGCCAGACCAATACGGCGCTGAGGCGACTTCACCGCCAGATGCCTGGTGGTAAGCAGGTCCCAGCGCAGATATTCGGTTCCAATCGCCGTATCGGGTAGTACTGTGATGCCGATTCCGCTGGCCACCATATAGCGAATCGTTTCCAATGAGCCCCCCTCCAGATTCTCCTGCTGGTTGGCATCACCGTTGCCTTTATTCACACAGCCCGGACAGATCTGCTTAACCTGCTCGCGAAAACAGTGGCCTTCACCGAGCAGTAGAACATTCTCCTCCTGAAGTTGCTGTATGGTGATTGTTTCAAACTCGGTCAGCGGATGCTTCATGGGCAACAGTACGGAAAAGGATTCATCATAGAGTGGGCGGGTAACAATCCCTGGTTCGTCATAGGGGAATGAGATAAGGATCACATCCAAATCCCCCTGCTTCAACTGTTCTGTCAGTACGGCAGTGTAGTTTTCCCTGATCACCAGGGGCATATCACTTGCCAGTTGTTTAAGTTGCGGTACCAAATGAGGAAACAGATAGGGCCCTACCGTGTAGATGGCTCCCACCCGCAGAGGACCCACCAGTTGGTCCACACTCTGGCTGGCGAGTTGGCGTATCATGCCGGCCTCCTCCAACACCCGCTGAGCCTGGGTCACGATGCGTTCACCCGCCGCTGTCAGACTCACCTCCCCCTGACCACGTTCAAAAAGCCCAACACCCAGCTCCTCCTCCAGTTTTTTCACTGCCACACTGAGGGTCGGCTGGCTAACGTAACAGGCCTCTGCAGCATGTCCAAAGTGGCGTTTCTGCGCCACTGCCACGATGTATCGGAGTTCGTTAAGTGTCATAACCTATAGTGTAGCCGCTAAGATAGAAAAAACTAATTGGCTTAAAAAATGTTAACCCCTCAACAGAAATCGAAGGAGAATATGGAATAATCCCTAAGCATAGGGCAAAGAAGTAAAAAAGTGGTTTTTGCTTTAGCAAATCCTGTTCTAATATTATGGCAATATGACAAGGGTCCTGATGGGGCGTGGAGAGATAAATTGCTCGTCAGACTAAAAAACAGAAAAGCGAACCGTTCTATGGGCAGCAGTCCTGACAATCAGCCGCCAAATTTCAAGCAGCTCCCCGCTGACAGTCTCAACCTGCTGCAACTGACGGACAGTCACCTCTATGCCGACCCTTCGCGCTGCCTTTTGGGAATCAATACTTTAGAAACATTTGACCATGTGCTTGCCCAGGCACTGCAGGAAACCGGCAATCCGGATTTCATCCTGGCCACTGGCGATCTGGTGCATGATGCCTCTGACTCAGGCTATAAACGGCTGCTGGGCAGATTACAGCTGACCGAAATCCCCACATACTGCCTGCCCGGGAACCACGATATACCGGGCAAGATGAAACAGATCCTGAATCAGGACAATGTACACTGTATTCCGAGTGTGCAGGCGAAAGGCTGGTCCTTGATATTCCTCGATTCGACCATAGCCAATAGTGACAGCGGCCGTATCGATGAGAATCAACTGGAACTACTGGGAGTGCTGTTGCGGGCCCATGCCGACAAACACACCATGATCTGCCTGCATCACCATCCGGTTCCTGTCGGCAGTCGCTGGATGGATACCATGGTGCTGGAGAACCCGGATGCCTTCTTCAAATTGATCGATGCCAATCCGCAGGTCCAGGCGGTCCTCTGCGGACATATCCATCAGGCATTCGACACCGAATACCGAGGTGTACGCCTGATGGGTTCACCCTCGACCTGCGTGCAGTTCATTCCCAGGGTCGACGATTTCGCCATCGACGCCATTCCGCCAGGCTACAGATGGATGAGCCTGCAACCCGACGGCACTATCCGGACGGGTCTCAACTCACTGCCGAAAATCCCATCGGGACTCGATCTCGCTTCCATGGGGTATTGATCAGCGGCCAGCGGAAGTATAAACAGTTCAGTCCAAGACAACTTCTACGGATGATGTTACCCGCATACTGTTCTCGCCGTGCTCGATTCGCAGCGCCAGGGTCTCCACACCAAATTTGCGGACGACCCGGCGCAGCGTCTCTCCATAGTCGGGGTCGATCTCATCGGCAGGTTTAAAGTAGTCGCCCTCCGGACGATTCAGCGCATAGACCATGATCCCCCTGTATCCTTGCCGACAGGCCTCGGCAAGCTGTTCCAGGTGTTTGCGGCCACGTAGTGTCACTGCATCGGGGAAACTCAATGCGGTTCCCTGCCACAGGGTCACGTTCTTGACCTCCACCCAGGCGTTGGCACGGTCACCCTCGGCAAGGTAGAGATCGAACCTCGATTTCTCATCCTTATGCCTGAATACGACTTCTCGACGTACGGAACGGTAACCGCACAGATCATCCGCCCGCCCCTCCCTGATCGCCTCCTCGACGACCGGGTTGGTGCGACCGGTATGTACACCAACCCAGCCTTGCCCCATATCCACTCTCTCCAGTGTCCACGCCAACTTCCGTTTTGGATTGTCGCTGTGACTGATCTGCACCGACGCACCGGGTTGCCAGCAACCGAGCATGCTGCCGGTATTCGGACAGTGTGCGGTCACGACCTGGCCTTCAGGCAATTCTATATCCGCGAGAAACCGCTTATAGCGCCTGAGGATTCTTCCATTGGTAAGCGGTGGTAGTTGCATAGTGATCGTGTATTATTTCATTATTACGATTTTATGGTAGTTGATAACGTAAATGCTTCTTCCAATAAACACATATTACATAACTAAAATTCGTAGTTTCAGAACTAACGAATCAAACGACCCATGCAGCGAGGGAGCTGAAAATGAAATCAAAGATATGGCTGTTAATCAGCGGCACATTATTGATCTCCACCCATCTTCAGGCAGACGATTCCGACTATAGCAACAGGCAATATAACGTGAACCCGGGAAATATGATGGGTGGCATGTTCAACCCGATGCGTAATTTCTTTGGCGGTTCAAACCGATATTCTGATGACTACTACAACTACAGGCATACCCCACCCCCGGGCTATCACCCGGGCTACGGCTACCCCGGTGCGGCTTACGGTTATCCGCCCGTATACCCGGGCTATCAACCACAACCGCACGCCGGCAGCCATCCTGCAAACACTCCAACGCAGCGAACTCCGACTGCTGCAGTCGATGTGAAGCCCCCTCAAGCTCCACCCGTGTCAGGCTATGGATCCACGGTTTCGGATCAACCTGACTATGGCGAGGGATTCCGTTTCCGCCCCTTGAACAGCGGTGAGCAGTCAACGGATAGTGCAGAGATACCCGCAACGGTAACCCCGCAATCCCCTGCACCCTTAGGCTATCCAGCCGCTCGGCAACCGGCCGGTCAGACCGCCGGCACGCAGGGTGTGCAAACCATGCAACAGAGTTATCAGCCAAGCCCGGAGGCGCAATACGGCACACAGGAGAGTCAAATGAAATTCAGGCCCCTGGATAAACCGGGATTTTCGGAATAGCATTCCTGGGCCAGTAAACAGGCCCTAGGTTCACCACGACTCAGGCGATGGTAAAGCTTTGGTAATCACGATAATCGATTGCCTCGCAGGAGACACCGGTCACTCTGGCATCCGCCGGACCTTTGCTTAGCCAGGACTGTAGGGCCTCGATCGCCTCTACGCTACCGCATGCCACAACCTCCACACGACCGTCGTGGAGATTTTTGGCGTAGCCTTTAATACCCAATTGCCGGGCTTCATGCCGAGTTGTCGCCCGGTAGAACACGCCTTGCACCCGTCCCGCCACATGGCAGCGGACACAGATCTTCACACTGCCATTGTCAGCCCTTTCACTCATCACTCAGCCTCACAACCGCCTTCTCACCGGCACGAATCACCCTATCTGAGGCAGGGGAAAACACCACCTCCAGCAGATACTTTGAACCATTGGCATCCCGCGCTATCGGATGCATACCCAGCCTGTGGATCGTACCTTCCAACCATTGCCCATGTATGCCCACCTGTACGCCCATACCCTGCTTCAAACCATTCACTGTCTGCTCATCGAGCTCGGCAAGTGCCTTCATTCGGCTGTTGTCAAACAGTGTCATCAGAGGCATGGCCGAATACCGATTGATTACCGCTTGACCGGGTTGCACGTGAATAGACTCTACAACGCCATCAAAAGGCGCGGTTATCCGACTGTACTCCCGTTGCAAGCGGATCTTGACCAATTTGGCTTCCGCTTCGCGATAGGCGGCATCTGAACTGGCCGCGGCAATTTCAGCCTGCTTCCGCTCATGATCCGACAGCAGGGTTCGATCGTATAGTTCCAATGCCCGGTCCAACTCTCGTTTTGCCTCTTCATTCTGCTGAGATGCTGCTTCAAGGCGTGATGCCGCAGCGGCGAGCCTTGATTGATACCTACGCTGATCGAGCTCCAGAAGCACTTCCCCACGCTTCACGGAGGCACCCACGTCCACATTCACACGGCTCACCATACCGCTGACCAGGGTAGTCAGTTCTGTCCTGTTATTCCAGTCGGTGACCGCCTCCAGGTCCCGTGCCATCAACTGGCCGCTGAATAACAGACATATCAATATGATTCCGGCCTTCATATAAGCCGTGTTCAGGACTTTAAGCATACCCTTCATCATCCTTATCTCCCCATTCACTCACTCTTATTTTTCAGGCGACATCAAAAGATCGCCTGTAAGCGCTTTGATACGGGCATGGGTCAAATGGATCTGATAATCATTTCTTGCCCGCTGCAGTTGTATATCGGCAATCTGGGACATGGAATCACCCAAATCGGCCGCCATATCCAGCTCATACAGGGTGCGGCTACGATCCAGGGAGAGATCGCGAAAATCTTCTGTCACCCGCAATCCCTGGCGTTCAACCTTCAACCTCTGCAACTCCATCCAGAAGTCCAAGAGTTGTTGCCGCAAAACGAGTTCATAAGCTGCCAGTTCGGCCTGTTTCCTATCTGCATGCGCCCGCTGTACCGCAATATCCGATGCAACCCGATCACCTTGATAGAGCGGTAGTTCGATCACCAGGGCCGCAGTCAAAGGATTGCGTCCCCCCAGCCTACGTTGGTATGCAGCCGCCTCCAATTCGGCGCGCAAAACCGGGTTGTCTTCTGCCTCACTGGCCTGGAGCTGTTTCTTCGCCGCCCGCAGCTCGGCTTGTAGGGCCCTGATTTTCGGATTCTCCCGCAACGCCTTTTCAACCAGTGTCTCTATCTCAGGCAGTTCCCCCAATGAGCCAAACTGCGGAGACTCCAATTCGGCCGGCAGATCCAGCGGCCGATTCAAGCTGATCGCCAGCTGCGAGCGAGTGATGCGTTGCCTGTTCTGACTTGCCGTCATCTTGCGTAGCGACTGCTGATAGGTGGATTCGAGCTCCAACATGTCAATATCGGATACCTTTCCCAACTCATTTTTCGTACGCGCCCTGTCGAAGCGTATGTAGTCGATGGCGAGTGCTTCGTTATCTCTGGCAAACTCCAGGTCAGCCAGCAGGACATCGAAAAATCTTGCCATTACATCCAGTCTGCGCTGCTGTCTGACCTGGAATAATTGCCATTGCCGGGACGTCAATCCAGCCTCGGCCGCCTCTTGCGCGTGACTGGTGCGACCGAAGTCATAGAGCAGTTTGCTCAGATTGAGTCGGGCCAGGCTGTCGTTTCTGGAATCGTCTGCTGCAATGTCAGACGGATCGATGACTCGCAACTCCGCAGTCAATGCGAGATGGGCATCGTCATCTGCGGCAACCTGTTCAGCGAAAGCCCGGGCTTGTGCAAGATCGGCTTCTATCAAGCTTCGTTCGGGATGTGCGTGATCGGCCAGTTCCAAGGCGTATTGCAGGGTCAGCGGTGAGGGTAGAGGTTCCAATGCATGAGCAAGTTGGCCTAGCAACAAAGATGGCATGAGCAGCAGTGATTTCACCATTCGCATAGGTGGCGAAGGAATTTTCCCACTCATCAGCATGCAATAAAACATTACCTATCTAACTTTGCGGAGCGTTCTTCTCTTTTCACGCTTGTAACGCGAAAAATTGGTCGTCTTGTAGTGATCATTGACGACGAACTCTCCCAACCACATAAACTCCTGGGCATCATTCGTAGCCCCGGTAAACCGGGCGATCATCTTCCCTTCCAGATCGAAAAAACCAAATACCGGGGTTGCCCTGACTCTGAATTGCTTGAATGCAAAATCCTTCTCCTTCATGGTGTTGCCGCGAAAGTCAGCGATCTCAACATCTCCTTCGATGTCTACCGTATAGATGAGAAAATGTTGTTTGAAATAGTCCTGAACCTGGACCTGATTGAGCACCCGGGTCTTCATTCGGTGGCAGAACGGACACTCGTCCATCTCAAACATGATGAGCACCCCCTTTTTGCCCTCATCCCTCGCCATCTCCAGTTCGTCGCTGAAATTACCTAACGACTGGTCGAAAAAATGGTCTCCCGGATCCCGTGTTGCGGCGGCAATATCACCGAAGGGAAGCAGCAGTAAGGCAATTGAAATGAGATACCGTGACATCTGTTTTCTCCTTACTCGCGCATGGTATCGATAAAACTCTCGATATCTTCCATGGTCAGTGGTCCCACTTGACGGGCGACCAGTTCACCTTCAGGACTGACCAGAAAGGAAGTGGGCAGACCCGGCACCCTTCCCAGCTCTGTCCGTGCCGCCGGCTCAGCCATGAGAATGGGATAGCTGAGAAACTGTTCATCGACGAAGGCCTTCAATCGTGGCTTTTCGATACGTTCCATGGCCACACCCAGGACGACCGCATCCTTATCCTTATGATTATTATGAAAAACTTCCAGTTCAGGCAGTTCCTCGCGGCAGGGAGGACACCAGGTCGCCCAATAATTCACCAATACCCATTTACCCCTGTAGTCAGAGAGGCGATAACTTTTACCATCCAATCCCTGCAATTCGAAATCCACCGTTTCCGCCGTTGCTGTGATCGATAAAAGCGATAACGCAAAGATACCCAGCGCACGCAGCGACGGACTCATCAGGGACATATTACTCTCCATATTTGTATCAATGACCGGCCTGCCGGGCTCAAATACAACACACAGGACCCGGTAATTTTCTCTGACCTGCATTCTCAGGGTAAATTCCAGGAAGTGCAATTCATGAAAACCACAATATTACGGAATCCATCGTAAAACCCCCCTCATTTGACCGGTATTCCGGATCTCATCTCATTGAATGCCCTTTTTCACCAGAACGTTTTCCCTATAACGCAACCTATGCAACTGTATTTATTGAATTAATTTAAAACATATCAACAACTTCCACCTCTCCTGAAGGCACCCTTGATCAAGGGCACCATAAAATTAACCAGATGAGGACTATTCCGCGTCTCAGCCGGGATGATATAGTGGGTGTCTGAGCAAGGGCTCGAAGGAACACTCATTCAGATCACCATGTTTGATTTTTTCTCCCACAGGAGCGCATCACCCTCCCAGGTACTGTTTTTTGTGCCTCAAAAGGATCCGTTTGAAAATCCCCTGGTGGAAACCGATCCCGCCTTGCTTCGCCAATGGGCCACGGCATTACCCTTTGCCAACCAAACACAGTTGGCGGAAACGGTACTCACCAGTCTAAGCCGTCTCAACCGGTATCCGGGACAGGTCAAAAAGCGTGATGAGTTGATGGAGGTCTACACAACGCCCTGCATAAGACTGGCCCATAGTCATGCGCAGCGTAAGTCGGAAGCACCAGTTCACCTGATACGTCAGGTAATACTGGAGATGGCCTATGGACATTGCCATATCGCCAATGAATGTGTCAGCAACAAGGCCAGTAGGAAAAACCTGCAACGCCTCAACCATACGATCTACTATGCGGTCAAGTATTTCGTCCAGGAGTACCTGCTTGCATGCGAGGATTTTGACTGCAGAAGCGGGAGAGTGTACCGGGATGTAACGCGTTTGGTGACCTACGCTGAAGAGCAAAAGATCCAACACAATCAAATCGAAGACGCGGATCAGGAACAACCGGAATATGCCACCATATCCCATCAGTACAGTCGTTTTCTCCTGTTGTTACTGCTCGACCCCTGCCATCTGCAGGAGAGTGAGCCGCGGTTGTGTTTCGAGTATCTGAATACACTGGCTGGAAATGCTCTTATCTCGTCCCCTACCCAAGAGACGGAATCTACTGGACACTATGTCATCGACCGACTGGGCGAGGTACCTCCCTACCTTTTCCAACCTGAGTGTCTGAACAATCTGACACAACCCCGTTTTACCCTGTTCGATCTCACTCCTGTCAGTAAACGGCTGCACCAGAAACTCAGACAGATGGAAAGATCTGAACAGGGAAAACCGGATGCCCTGGTGAAATTGAGCATGCAGGAATCCACTAATCTGATGGCGCGAATGCTGAAGTCCTGGCACATCCGCCTGAAACGCGACAGTGAGCGTCACTCCACCGCCGGACAGGTTATGATATGGATTGGTATTGACGCTATATACGCTTACCTCACAGGAAAAAGCGTGTCGTCGCAGACCGATGATGAAGAGATCGATATGACTCAATTCAGCGGCATTCAACGTGGAGAAGATTCAAGTACCACACATCAATTCACGGCGATACGCACAAATCAAAGCCGTTCCGGTGTGGCGCTCAAGGTCTCAAAAAGCAGCGTCAATATGCCCCTTGTCGGTGAGTTGGTATTGTTTTCCACTCACCAGCAAAGACATGAGAATGAATGGAAAATCGGCATTATAAAGCGTGCATTGAACTGTAACGATAATCTGTTGGAGATAGGGATACAGTTTATTCTCGGGAAGATCGAACCTATTACCTTGCGCCGGACAAATCAACAACAAACATCGCAACCGTTAAAGGATCGAGCGGCCATCTTTATCGATCAGGGTCATACTCACCGCAGTTCTCTTATCGTACCGAAAAATTTCTTCGTCATCGGCCATGAATACCGTGTTGAAGAGATGATCCCGGCACCCAGCGTAACACCTTTACAGCTGCTTGAAACGACATCAAGATTCGAAAGATACCGAATCAAGAACGCCTAATCCCAGGGCCTGTTAACACTAATCCAATCGGTCCTGGTGCATCAACCGGTAATGGCAACGCTAAACGGTCCAAATACGTCGTTGCCGACTTTATACTTTATTTTCCAATTGCCAATGGGCAGGTTGATATTCTGCTGGGAACTGATGTGACCGCCTGTTGAAGATGTTAATTGTCTGGGCGAAGCCCTGTTCCATACAGAGGGTTCACTATCACCCTCGATCCATAACTTAGTCTCGATCTCAAGGTTCGGCCATAGATCATTCATCATCACCAGAAACATGTTGTTGCCGGATTTATCGATAGTATTCGTCACATCGATTGTAGGTCGCTGTTGATTTGCCCAATATTCTATGTAGTAGATCAGATTGGTATCACCGTAGATGTTCATCCACATCGGATATTCAAATCCCGACAGAAAGGTCGGGTCAACGACGTAACCATCCCTTTCCGCGTCCGCTTTGAGCACAGACCTCCATAACAGTTCAAAGTTAGTGAAGTCTCCCAGAACTCTGATCCTGCCAAGTTCGGGAACTGCTGCCCTGATCGCTGCATCTCTCTGAAAAGCATCCCAGACACGACTCATGATAAAGTAATGGCCCAGTGATGTAGGATGAAAACGATCATGAGAAAGCAGACCCAATCTCGCCACTTGAAAATAGCTAGTATCGATTGAGACATCCGCCAACGCTTGACACTCAGCATCCAAGGCTCGCCAGTTATCTAGCCTATCCTGCATCTCGGGTGAAATTATCTTGTCGACTTCGGCAAGCTCGGAGGTATATAAGTTCTCTTCACCCGGCATTCCCGAGGTCTGATGCAGAAACGGCACACAATATTTTTTCTTTATGTTCTCTACCGCAACCTGACGATGTTTTTCCTCATCATAGGGCACCAGCCTGGAATAGAGAATCAATGCTCGTGGATTGTTATCCCTAAAAAACCCGTACAACGCCCTGGCATCTGCAATCATCTCAGTCTGCGATCGATTTCCGAAGGAAAGTATGGCGTCATTTATCCCCAATTCCATTATGATCACGTCAGGATCGCTTTCACTCGTCAGCTCGGCCCGGGTCTCTCCGGTTAAAGCATCGGGTTGCGTCATCGCCAGATGATGTGTCAGGGCGCCCGCCCCGGAATGAAAGAAATCAACCTTAAGACCTTCGGATTTGAATGCGTCATCGATAAGGTCCACCCATGTCTGTCGCCACGGAAAAACTGTCTCACTGGCCCCTAAGACGGCAAATTTAACGGTCTCAGTTACGGCAAGTGACTTCTTTAAAGTTGCCACATCATCGCTCAACTGTTGCGCGATCATGGTTAATTTATCCAGGGAGCGCTCGATCTCCGCGGGTGCGTAACTTCCCAAACTTTGAAGATCCGTCAGTTGTAACAGATCAACCACACGCTTGATATGCAACGCCTCATCACTGAGTAAGGGGCCGTTTATACCTGTCCACCCGATCTCCCCGCCTGGATTGAGTTGCTGATCCGCGTTCAGATTAACCGTATAGTCAACTCCCTCCGTCAAGACTTCTTCATTACCCACTCTGGTAATTCTGGTTACCCTGAGTTGCCCGGAATCGAACAGTGCGATGGAAAACGGGAATGTTGTGGTAACGCCATCCCCATAAAACGGACCTTCTTCGCTGACAATTGTGTGTACTGTCATGGGACATATCATCCATTGATTTGACATGCGGACTGGATGCCTGCCGAAAGCTGCGGAATAGGTCGATCAATGCGACGGCAGACATACAAGCCATATTGAAGTGCAATCCACCTACAGATCACACTATAGGGGGTTTATTCCCACTTTTAAAGAATGCTATAGCAAATCGTCCAATGGCAAATTCATTGTCTGTTGTAAATCGCAATTGATCTTTGTAATCAATTTTCCCAGGGTATCCGGGGCCATTTTCAATTGGCTGTCATCCGGCAACACATAGGCATCGGAATTGTAAAACTCAGCCACAGTGACTTCCCTGAGGTCTCTCGCCAACACCCAACCCTTATCATCCGTATGCAATACCAGACGGGCTCTCTGCAATGAGAGGAGTATAGAGTCCAATTGTTCTTCGGTGGCATGCTGCAATTGCCCCTGCAACTGGCGAGTTGTGGTCGACACACCCTGGTGTTGAGCTTCGCGTAGCTGGTGGAGTATTTTCACAGCAAGTAAAAACCTGTCCCCACGCTGCCCCATTCTTTCATGCCAGTCATGACGGTAGATACCCAGACAATAACTGAACTCCGCCCCCAACAGGGTAACCAGCCAGGACAGATAAACCCAGATTAGAAAGATGGGAATTACGGCAAGCGCTCCATAGATCGCCTCATAGGTAGGAAAGGTCGTGATATAGAGTGCAAACCCCCTTTTTGTAGCCTCAAACAGAAGTGCAGCTATGATTCCGCCTGCGAGTGCATGGCGCAGCATCACAGACCGGTTGGGGACCAGGGCATATAACAACGTAAAGGCGAGTGCCGAAATCATGACCGGCATCATACTCAACAACCTTGTGCGCACCATCACCACTGCTTCAGCCTCACTGAAGAAGGGAATCGAGACCAGATAAGAGGTCACACCGACGCTAATCGCGATCAATATCGGCCCCAGCGAGAGAATTGCCCAATAGACGGTAAACTTGGCAAGCGGCGAACGTTTTCGCCTGACATGCCATATAGTGTTGAACGCCTTGTCGATGTTACTCATCAGCAGCAGCGCCACCAAAATCAGAAACAGAAAACCAACACCGGTAAGCTGAGCTGCCTTTTGACTGAAATTTTTAAGGTGTTGCTGTACGGCTTCACCGGCTGCGGGGACGAAATTCTGAAACAGGAAGTTTTCGATCTGCTCCGAGATTCTGTCAGAGACGGGAAATATGGATAACAGCGCAAACATGACCGTCATCAACGGCACCAGTGAGAGAAGTGTGGTATAGGTCAATGCAGCCACATGCTGAATTCCCCCATCATGGCTGAAATGGTGCAGCCACAGGCGCAGGAATGAGTTGATATGCCGGATCGCCGAGAAACCCCTATCACTGAAATCTTTCTGGTTCATCACTGAATTCCACGTTTTTTCAATATCGATTCTATGGAACCGCTTCTGGAGCCATTCTCTCTGTATGGATACAATGACGGCAAATTAAGATTGAGGCAAACCGCCACGCCGGTTTATTGAAGGGTGGCGCACTGTCAGACACAACAGAGCCTAGCAGGAGGTCATCGATTATGAGTGTTGAGATCTACCACAACCCGCGCTGCAGCAAATCCAGACAGACCCTGCAACTGTTACAGGACCAGGGTATCGATCCTGATGTGGTTGAATATCTGAAAACGCCACCGGACAAGGCCACCCTTGGGCAGATTCTCGATATGCTCGGATTGGAGCCACGGGAGCTTATGCGTACAAAGGAGAAGGAATACAAGGCACTGCAACTGGACAACCCGAGCCTGAGTCGGGACCAGTTGATCGACGCAATGATCGCCAATCCCAAACTGATTGAACGCCCGATTGTCATTCAAAACGGCAAGGCCGCAATCGGCAGGCCACCTGAAAAGGTCCTGGATATTCTATAAACAGAAACAGGCTGAATTAAATATCGGCCGTATAGGTAAAGCAACAGGTAGCAGTTATGGCAGAAGTGTTGATTCTCTTTTACAGTCGCCACGGCGCCACAGCCGAAATGGCGCGTGACATTGCACGAGGTGTCGAGGAGATACCTGGTGTCACAGCCAGGTTGCGCACTGTTCCCGAAGTTTCCGCACTCTGTGAAGCGGCTGAAGACACCATACCCGAAAGCGGCCCTCCCTACGTCAGTGAGACCGATATGCGCGAGTGCGATGGCTTGATACTGGGTAGTCCAACCCGTTTCGGCAATATGGCCGCACCCATGAAATATTTCCTCGACACCACCAGCCGACTCTGGATGAGCGGCGCCCTGATCGACAAACCTGCCTCGGTTTTTACCTCAGCATCCAGCCTGCACGGCGGACAGGAGAGCACCCTGCTGTCGATGATGCTCCCCCTGCTGCACCACGGAATGTTGATACAAGGCGTTCCCTATAGTGAAACCGCCCTGCTGCATACCCAAAGCGGCGGCACACCCTATGGCGCCAGCCATCTGGCCGGTGGTGACAGCAAGCTGCCGGTGAGCGATGAAGAGAAACGCATATGCAAGACCCAGGGCAGACGTATGGCAGAGACCGTGAAACGCCTGAAATCCTGAACCCATGCCAGCCCAGCTTCCATTAAGCCTCAGTATCCGACCCAGCGTTGATTTCTCCGGCTTCATCAGCGGACGAAATGGTGAGGTGGTATCCCGCCTGCGCAGTGGATCGGACCCGTTTATCTATTTATGGGGTACATCAGGCTGCGGCAAGAGCCATCTGCTCCAGGCCTGCTGCCATCAATCACAACAGGAGCAAGGTCAACCCGCTTACCTGCCATTCAAATCCGAGCATGGTCTTGAGCCGGCCATGTTGGAGGGACTCGAGGCATTCTCCATGGTCTGCCTCGATGATCTTGAGGTATTGGCGGGTAAAGATGATTGGGAATTGGCGATTTTCAATCTCTATAATCAACTACGGGAGAGAGCAGCGAAACTGATCGTCACCAGTGACCGCCCACCCGCAAAACTGCCGCTGAAACTCGCCGATCTGGCCTCAAGACTGACTTGGGGACCCTGTTACCAACTGTTTCCCCTGAATGATGACGAGCGCCTGGAGCTGTTGATCAGCAATGCCGAGCGAAGGGGTATGACCATGAGTGTGGAGATCGCCAACTTTCTGCTGCAGCGTACACCCAGGGACATCCACTTTCTGACCCTGCTCATTGAACGGCTCGACCAGGCATCCCTGGCCGCTCAAAGGCGGCTGACCATACCATTTGTACGTGAAATTCTGAAACTGTAAATGGAGTATACTGGGGCTGTAAACACTGTTACAGCCGGCCCTGCTGCATCTTAAGGGCTTGGGCCAGCCTGACCATACTCTCCATACATAACGATGACCGAGGTAGTGATATGACAACCATCCAGGAGACTATACAGACTAAACTGGCGTCCGCTTTCGCACCGCTGCATCTCGAGGTTGTCAACGAAAGCCATATGCACAATGTGCCGGAGGGCTCGGAATCCCATTTCAAGGTTGTGCTCGTCAGTGAAGCCTTCAAGGGAGAGAAGCTGATCAACCGTCATCGGCAAGTCAACAAAGTGCTGACGGAGGAGTTGCAGGGGGGTGTACACGCCCTCGCGCTCCACACCCTAACCCCGGAAGACTGGTTTGACCAGGGAGGCAAGGTAGCGGACTCACCACCTTGCCTTGGAGGTTCGAATCGGGGTTGAACTCGAGCCTACTTGCCCTGCTGCAACACCACTGTCAATTCAAGTTCTTCACCATTGCGCCATATAGAGATGGTGGTCTGATCGCCGAGATGAAAATCGTCCAGCCGACCCAACAGTTCATTGACCGTGGTCACTGAACGGCCACCGATCGCCTGAATCACATCACCCAGCACCAGATCCCCATTGGGATCGATAAAGGTACTGCGCAGACCCGCTGTCTCGGCCGCGGTACCGGCGGTCACCTGTAACACCAGCACACCCTCCAGATCGAGTTTGCTCAGGATAGTGCGGTTGATATCCTCGTCCACCGAGATCCCAAGTGATGGCCTTACATAGCGCCCCTTGGCAATCAGTTCCGGCACCACCCGGTTTACCGTATCCACAGGCACTGCGAAACCAATCCCGGCATAGGCCCCAGAAGGGCTGTAGATAGCCGTGTTGATCCCAATCAACCGGCCGGCACTGTCGAGCAGGGGTCCCCCGGAGTTACCCGGATTAATAGCGGCATCGGTCTGGATCAGATGATCGACGGCAACTCCGCTGCGACTCTCGGGAAGAGAGCGGTCGAGGGCCGACACCACGCCGGTTGTCAGGGTGTAGTCAAGCCCGAAGGGGTTACCGATGGCAAACACCTTCTGCCCTACCTTCAGATCGCTGCTGCTGCCGACTGGCACCGGCGGCGGCCGGTCAAAAGGGACCCGGATCCGCAGCACAGCCAGATCGTGATCGGGACTGCTACCGACCAGCACTGCCTGATAACTGCGTCCATCGTTGAGTCGTACATTGGCCTGCGCTGTCTCGGCGATCACATGGTGGTTGGTCACCAGATGACCGAGATCGTCCCAGATGAAGCCCGAGCCGGTCCCCTGAGGCACGCTGAAGATATCCCGTGTCCAGGGATTACGCACCCGTTGCAGGGTGGTGATATAGACCACCGAGGGGCTCGCCTGCTGAAATATCTCCACAGTGGCCTGCTCATCTGACGCCAAATCGCCTCGTGGTGTGACCTGGCGCGGCTCTGAGGTAAGCCCCGCCAGCCACTGCTCGACCTGCGGCAGGAAGGTCCAGGCAAATATCAGCAGCAGCAGACCGCCGAAGATCAGCTGAATACGCCGCAGACTCGGATCACTCAAGAGACCGCATACCTCAACTTCTCCTCATGACTCCAGACCTGGAGGATACTCAGTCACGCTGGCTGAAGTAATCCCGTGTCAGAGAGAACACTACCGGGCTCAACAATAACAGGGCTATCAGGTTGGGGATCGCCATAAGGGCATTCAGGGTATCCGAGATCAACCAGACAAAATTGAGTTGGTCCTGGGCAACGGCACCAATCGGAATCATCACCACCCAGACCACACGAAAGGGGGTGATGGAGCGGACGCCGAAGAGATATTCCACACAACGCTCACCGTATACACTCCAGCCAAGTATTGTGGTAAAGGCGAATATCGCCAACCCGAAGGAGACTACATAACCGCCGATACCCGGGAGTGCCCGCTCGAAGGCCAGCGATGAGAGCGCCGCACCGGTCTCGCCACTGGTCCAGGCATCGGTCACCATGATAGCCAGACCGGTGATGGAACAGACTATCAGGGTATCGATGAAAGTACCGAGCATGGCCACCGTGCCCTGTCTCACCGGGTTGTCGGTCGCTGCCGCAGCATGGGCGATGGGGGCGCTGCCGAGGCCAGCCTCGTTGGAGAAGATACCGCGGGCCACACCGAAGCGAATCGCAGCCCACACCGCCGCGCCGGCAAATCCGCCGGTGGCGGCTGTTGGGGTAAACGCCTGCTTGACAATCTCCACCACCGCGCCGGGTACGGCGCCGGCATTGAGCATCAATACCACCACGCCGGCAAGCAGATAGGCTATGGCCATGAAGGGCACCAGCTTACCCGCCACCTCTGCGATACGGCGGATACCGCCGATCAGCACCAAAGCGGCCAATACCGCCATCACCAACCCGGTCACCCAGGGGGCGATCTGAAGTCCGCTATTCTCTGACAAGGCGTGAGCCACCGAATTGGCCTGTACCGTGTTGCCGATGCCGAAACCGGCCAGGGCGCCGAAAATGGCAAACAGGCCACCAAGCCAGGCCCATTTTGCGCCCAATCCGTTCTTGATGTAATACATCGGGCCGCCCACATGGTTACCGTTCTCGTCCACCTCGCGAAACCGCACCGCAAGTACCGCTTCGGCGTATTTGGTCGCCATGCCGACCAGGGCCGTACACCACATCCAGAACAACGCACCAGGCCCACCCAGGGCGATAGCGGTCGCCACGCCGGCGATATTGCCTGTTCCTATGGTCGCGGAGAGCGATGTCATCAAGGCATTAAACGGGCTGATTTCACCCGCGCCCCTCCCCTCTCGGCCTTGCCACAGCATGCGAAAGCCATACCGAAGCTTAGCCAGAGGCATCAGCTTCAGACCAAGCATGAGAAACAGTCCGGTGCCCAGAATCAACACCAGCATCAATGGACCCCAAACTATGCTGTTCAGGCCCTCAATCAATTTAGTCAGACTCTCCACCCTTCACACCCCTCGATTTTTTGCTTTTGATATCAGAAGTTTATTAAAAGTCACCCCATACCGGTAAGGGCATATTCAACGACTGACAATGATTCCCGAAAAGCCAACTCCTTGACTTAAACTGCACACCCACAAGCCTGATCTACGGAACCAGAACCTTCACAGACTATCCGCTACAGGAATTCAGTCTTCACACAACCCACTATACACACCCCAGGTTACTGAATTCAAAAAGAAACCTCGATCTGTTGCAAAATCGACTTGAGATCATGCGTGTTGCCGGTTAATCTCTCGATATCTCTACTCAACTCGTGTTTGGATTCTACCCATGTCAGTCTGTAAAAGTCTCAAAGGGTACACCCGGAAACATGAACGTCTGGCGGATATCTTTTCTCTGCTTGCAGTAGCGCTCTTGTTCGGTACCCTGTACATTGTCCTGGCCTACCATACACCGATTGTCAGCTGGCTGAAAAAAGATGCCGTTATCCATGTGCCGATCGCAATGGCCCTGCTGCTGTTCGATATCTTCATCATATATATGTGTCTGAACATCGGTGCTGCGCGTTTCGCCGATGAGGATGAGAGCTGTTTCCATACCTTCAAGGGGCGCCGTGCCGGTAGCGGTTCCATTGGTGTCATGTTCAATAACTGGCTGCACCACATGGAGCAGGTAGGCAAAAAACACCGCTGATACCGATTGGGCTTTTTATTCAAACCGGCTCGGGCTGTCGAACATTCCACGCTTCTATTTACCCACAAGTCAGGTACCGGTGTGTACGGACGAGTTACGACTAATCTGACCCTGCAGCGCATGACAACCCCTGTGTGCCGTATATCTGGCCAACAGGTTTTTCTGCTGATTCTGTTTGTGATTTCACTATCCATATTAAGTGGCTGCGTCTCCATGGCCACGGATCGGCTGGCCGCCAATCTCTCCAATGCAATGCTCAATCAGACGGACCCTGAAATAGTGCGATCCGGCGCGCCCGCCTACCTCCTTCTCCTCGACTCACTGATTGAAGAGGATCCCGATGATCAATCACTGTTATATGCCGGCGCTAGACTCTACAGTGCCTACGCCGGTGGATTGGTGGCTGACCCCAATCGGCAAAAAATCCTGACCCGGAAGGCTCTGGAATACGCCGGTCGCGGTTTGTGCCAGGCAAGACCTGGTATCTGTGAAAAGGCAACCGGGCCCTATGCTCAGTTTAAGCAGGGAATTCATGAGGCAGGCAACGGGGAGCTGCAGGGGCTCTATCTCTACGCCACCAGCTGGGCGGCTTGGATTCAGGCCCATAGCGATGACTGGAACGCCATTGCCGACCTCGCCAAAGCCCAGGCCATGTTGGAACACATAATCTCTATTGAGCCGGGCTATGAACGTGGACGGGCTCAGCTCTATCTCGGCGTGATCAAGAGTCAGATTCCTCCAGCCTTGGGGGGTAGACCAGAGGTCGGCCGCCACCATTTCGAACAGGCCTTAGACTACTCTGCGGGAGATGACCTGATTGTAAAACTGGAATTTGCTCGACACTATGCCCGCTTGGTTTTTGATAAAACACTTCACGATAGACTGTTAAACGAAATCATCGAGGCAGATCCGATAAAACCCGGGCTTACCCTGAGTAATGTCATGGCTCAACAACAGGCCAGACAGCTGCTTGAAGATGACTATTTTTAGTTCGGATTCTGACACTCACCGTTATTGCAACCGGGATGGAACCGGTTCACGTCAACCACGGTCGGCTCCGATATCCCACGCAAAATCAGGGATAATGGGCAAGTGAGATCAGGCTCAGAAACTTTGCGTCCATTTGCGGTCTGACAACGTACATAAAACTGTATATTTTCAAAAACAGCCTTGTAATGAAAACTGTATGTATGATGGACACTGATCACACCGCCGAAATCGTAATAAGGAATGCGCCATGTTCCGTTTGATCATCACACTGCTGCTACTGCTGCTGTTGAATCCCATAAGCCAGGCGGGCACCACTTTGAAAATCGCCACCCTGGCGCCGGATGGTACAAACTGGATGAAAGAGATGCGGGCGGCAGCGAAACAGATCAAGCAGCAGACCGACGGCAGAGTCAAGATCCGTTTCTATCCTGGCGGTGTCATGGGCAATGACAGCAGTGTCCTGCGCAAGATCCGCATCGGTCAACTGCATGGCGGAGCCATTACCGGTGGCGGCCTGAGCAGTATCTACAAAGACGCCCAGGTATATACCCTTCCATTTCAGTTCCGCAATCTTCAGGAAGTCGATGCAGTCCGTCAGGTAATGGACTCCCAGATCATCGAAGGCATCAAGAAGCAGGGATATATCAGCTTCGGCCTGAGTGAGGGAGGGTTTGCCTATCTGCTCTCGAATTCACCGGTTACATCCACAGAAAACATGAAGGATTTAAAAATCTGGATTCCTGAAGGTGATCAGATCAATGCCTCCATGTTTCAGGAATTGGGCATATCACCGGTCCCCCTACCCCTGACCGATGTGCTTACCGGGCTGCAAACCGGACTCATCGATACCATTGCCAGCGCTCCCATCGGGGCTATCGCACTGCAATGGCATACCCGGGTCAGTTATCTGACACAGGTACCGCTCGCCTATCTCTATGCCACACTGGTTTTGAAGGAGAATGCATTCAACAAGCTCCGGCAATCGGACCAATCCATAGTAAAGCAGATTCTCGAATCCGCTTTCGACAGGATTGACCGTCAAAATCGCACCGACAATGAACAAGCCATGATTGCCCTGAAAAGACAGGGGGTCGAATTCATCAGTCCCAGTACAGTCCAACAACAGGCGTGGGAAGCCCATGCCGGTAAGACACTGCGAAAACTCAGTAAAGAGAGTATCTTTAGCGAAAACATGTTGAACAGGATGCAATCCCTGATTCAGCAGTACCGACAGATCGCATTGACCCATTAGATTCTCCTCCGATACTGCTCAATATGAACTACACTTAGAGATCAATCAGCACGAACACATCAGTCCATGGTCCACACTGTATCCCCCAATATTTGCAGTGCAATCAAGCTTGCAACGCACAAGCTCGATTCGATCCAACTGGACTGTCTTTCAGGCATCTGACCACAAACATAATCTAGGGCCTGTATGAATCTCTTCAAACCCGACAAGGCAGTAGAAGAAAAGGAGATTTTCGAGACCATATTGGAAAGCGAGAATGTCACAATTGAGCGCATACTCAGCCCGCCTGACACCGTCACTGAAGTATCGCAACAGCTCCACGACGAATGGGTTTGCGTGTTACAGGGGAGCGCAAAACTGGAAATGGATGATCGGGAGATCATCCTCTATCGGGGAGATAGTGTACTGATACCGGCCAATACCGCTCACAGGGTTTTGACCACCAGCCATCAGCCCCACTGCATATGGCTTGCCATCCATATCCTGTAACTCAGACTGGATAACTGTTCAGACAGGATTGATGCAACCCGGGCATTCATTCACGGACAAATCAACCCTAGCCAATCGATAGACGAGCAAGCACCATGTTACTCACCGTGAAGCGCATTAAACAATTGATACTGCTTTTCGAAGATGGCCTGATGGCGATCCTTTTGAGCGCCACGATTCTGCTTGCAGCCAGCCAGATCGTACTGCGCAATCTCTTCGACAGTGGATTGATATGGGCCGATCCTACTTTACGCATCATGGTTTTGTGGCTTGCTCTGTTGGGCGCTATCGCCGCCACCCGGGAGGATCGTCACATCCGAATCGATCTCTTCTCTCATAGATTTTCGAAGCGGAGTCGTTTTGCGGTGTCGCTCATCAACAACCTCTTCAGCGCCTTTATCTGCGGCATCATCACCTGGCACGCCATACGCTTCGTCTACATGGAATGGCTGGATGGCGTTAAACTGTTCGCCAGTCTGCCGGCCTGGCTGGGCGAGATCATCATACCGATAGGCTTCGGCATCATGACGCTTCGTTTCCTGTTCAACATTCCCCTGCAACTACTGCAAAAGGACGCTGAATGATAATTGCAGCGGGCCTTATCCTGTTGGCGTTGTTTGGTGCGCCACTCTTCACCATTGTCGGTGCCAGCGCCTTGTGGGGCTTCTATCGGTCCGATATCGATCTGTCGGTTGTGGTCATAGAGTTCTTTCGACTGGCAGAGATGCCGGTGCTTTTGGCCATCCCGCTGTTCACCTTTGCCGGCTATCTACTCAGTGAGAGCGGCGCCCCCCACCGCCTGGTAAGACTAACCCAGGCGCTGCTTGGCTGGGTTCCCGGAGGCATGGCCTTTGTCGCCCTGGTGGCATGCGCACTGTTCACGGCGTTTACCGGCGCTTCAGGTGTCACCATCGTGGCGCTGGGCGCCCTGCTCTATCCCGCCCTGCGGGAGGCTGGATATCGGCAGGGTTTCAGTCTTGGACTGGTCACCACATCCGGCAGTCTGGGGCTGCTGTTCGCCCCGGCCCTGCCGCTGATCCTGTATGCGGTGGTGGCCCAGCAGCTGGGGATCGGCGGTTCCATCACTGTGGACGATATGTTTCTCGCGGGTCTTCTTCCAGGTCTGTTGATGCTGTTGATACTCCTTGCCTGGGGGCTCTGGTCAGGTCGGGACCTGCCGCTGAACGAATTCACCCTCACTGAGGCAAGAGCGGCCACACGCGAGGCAGTTTGGGAGATCCCCCTGCCGATCATTATTCTCGGCGGAATCTATAGCGGTTATTTCGCGCTCTCCGAGGCCGCCGCTGTCACCGCGGTCTACGTGCTTGTCGTCGAGGTCTTCATCCACAGAGAGATACCACTCAAACAGCTGCCCAAGGTGATGCGTGAGGCGATGTTGCTGGTGGGCGGTATCCTGATCATTTTGGGACTCTCGATGGCATCCACCAACTACCTTATCGATGCGGATGTTCCGAACCAATTCTTCGAATGGTTAAATGAGCGGGTCAAAGACCCGCTCACATTCCTGATACTGCTGAACCTCTTTCTGCTGGTACTCGGCACCCTGCTCGATATCTTCTCTGCATTGGTGTTGATGGTCCCGCTATTATTGCCTGTAGCTATTGAATACGGAATCGATCCGGTCCATCTGGGAATCATCTTTCTGGCAAACATGCAGATCGGATATTTCACCCCACCGGTTGGCATGAACCTCTTCATTGCCAGTTATCGTTTCGATAAACCCATCGCCGAAATATACCGCGCCACCCTTCCCTGGTTTGCCCTTCTGTTTGGCGCGGTATTGATCATCACCTATTGGCCGACACTCTCGCTGGCCCTGCTCGATCGCAATTGAGTACGTAACCGACCACCCAATTCAAACCCTGCCAGTCCCAACATAATCAGCGCTGTGCCTACCCATACGTTTGTCTCCACCTGCTCCGCGTTCAGCCACTTCCCGGCCAATAGTGCGATTATCGGTGTCATGAGTGTTATCAGCGCAACCTTGGTTGTCTCCATATATCGCAAAACATAAAAGTAGAGGGCAAACCCAAGTACCGAACCGACGACACCGAGATAGACTATCGATGTTAGGGCTCGCTGTTCGATAACCACAGGCCAACCCTGGCCCTGCAGGAACCAACTCAGGAGAAACAGAGGCACCGCCACCAGCAGCCCCCCGGCCGCCACCACCAAGCCATGCAGCTGAGCATCGATACGCTTCACCCATACCGCACTGGCAGAGTGAGTGACCACCGAGATCAATACACCGCTCAGCCCCATGACAAAGCTTACACCGAGCTCAACACCTACGCTGAAGATCGTTGCCAACCCGGCCAGCGCTATCAATACCGCCACAAATCGCTGCAGATCGAGCCCAGGCTCCTGCAGCCATATCCTCGCCATCAGACCTGTGAAGATCGGCGACAACCCGAAAACCACTGAAATCCATCCCGAAGGTATGTACTGAGATGCCCAATAGACAGCCGTCATGGCGATGAATATGCCCAGGCCCGCCGCCAGATAAGTGTGTCGCGCACGCTTATGCCATACCAGAGGCTGACCGATCATGCGCAGCACCAACAACGCCAGGATGACGCCGATCACCATACGGCCGGTGACGCCAAACAGATAGCCGACACCCTCACCGCTCCACTTGATGGCAAGCGGTGTGGTACCCCAAATCAGCACGATCCCAAGATAGGCGGCCGGCACGGACATTTTATTTACCTCCTATAACGAAAAAGGCCGCAGATGATGTTATCTGCGGCCTTGTAAAAAAACTTGTTTAGGTGTTTGCTAACTTCGCATCAAACTCCCGGACGCAGATGAAACGGCGACTGCCCATACGGGTAGACGGCGGTGCTTAATGGTCATCTTTGCCTGGCGGATGTTGTTCATGGTTACGAGCATGCATGCTCACACTAATAAGGTCAAGTGGAAAATTTGGGCTTTCCCGAGAAATACATCCCGCCACATCATAACGAAGATCAAGGTCTTAACTCTTCCAAAACAAACCCTTCTCACCCTAGGGCCTGTTAACACTAATCCAATACACCCTGCTGGGGCTGTTTTTGTGCCCAGCAAGGCAGAATGAGCGTAGTGTAGTTATTCTACATGAGCGAATGATAACGCCGCTGGGGGCGAAAACAGCCCCAGCCCTTCGGGTTGCGCCTGAAAAAGCGCCACTCGGCGTTGCTCGTCGCTCATTTGGAATAACCAAACCTCTCTCCTCGCGCCCCGAAGGAAGTGCCCTTGGGGTGCGCCTTGATTGGCGC
>QBVD01000008.1 GCA_003058525.1 gamma proteobacterium symbiont of Ctena orbiculata
TTTGTCGGTACCAGTAAAAATGCGGTAATGACGCAGATATGGATTGCTTTGTGTGTTTATCTGCTGTTAGCTTTTCTCAAGTTTCAATCAAAGCCGAAGAAAAGCATGCAACATATTTTACGGTTATTACAACTCAATCTATTTGAAAAGCGCGACCTAATGGCGTTGCTTCGAGGAGACCCTGTCCATGATCCTCAAGATGATTTCAACCAGATGGTTTTGTTGTGAAAGTTAACGGGACAGCAGTGTCAATGCATGATAGCAGTGCTACACGATATAATTACAAGCGATGTGGATAATCGGCATTTAGCAAGAGATGAGTGCTGTGGACAACGCAGAACAACTTGAAGTTGATCCCCGGTTCATCGAGCAAGCCAGTCTCTGCCAGGATTGTCATCGCTGTATCAAAGACCCCAACTTCCAACTTTGCAAGATCGATTACGTGACAGCGGCTGGGTCCGTTCTGTTCGTATTCAGTGATCAGTGCAAAAACTGCAATTACAAGGTATCGTTTTTCAATGGCACGGTCTGCGGATGTCCTGTGCGCAGAGAGATCATGGCAAAATATGGATTATAATTCCGATCTCACCAGATAATTCGATCTCTGAGAAACACCTCATCTACTGTTTTTCTCGATTGCACCATCATGAGGCAAAATATGGATGCGTGGTTCACGTAGTGGCGATCAATCACCAATTATGGGAGGGCTATCAACTTACTCATTTTGCGCTATCATTTCGACAGGGGTACCACTGCCGTATCAACAAGGTTGCTACTTATAAAACAAATCAGGGCATCCCCTGGATAGTGGTAAATATTTATATTTTGGGAATAATCATGCACTACGATAAACGGTTAGGGATGGGCCCAATACCGGCTTCACCAGAAAGATATATCAATGCGAAGCAGGTAGACGGGCTATCAATACTAAAAAAGTTTGGCTGGAAATTGATCTGCATCAGAAGGCCTTCAAACGGGAGCTGTGAAACACTGATGAAGAATGGTCATGATAAGGCGGTTGGAATATTGGGTGAAGATGGAATTCTGAGAATCAATCCCGATATTCAGATCCGTCATTCCCAAAAAGGATAGCCTCACAGACCTTCTTTCGAATAAAGTAGGGTGACATTTCAGAGATCAGACTGCCGATGCCTGTGTGCCCTTGTCAACAAAAAAGACATGAAAGAGTAATAATGAGATGTTTTCATTTAGATCTAAATCCTGGTCATCGTAAACCCAAGTAACAATCACGACAGAAAAAACTATTTCAAAACGAGAGATATCTCCTTGTTTGTTTGGATGTTTAACACTATTTTCTCCCGCTTTTCCATGTTGAACTGTCGACACATCGGTGCTCGGCAATTAACCGTTATTTCGAGGTGAATCAGCGTATGTCAGCCACACCTGCTCAACAAGAAGAAGCCCAATTTTCCCATGGCCTGTTTCTGTTCGTCCTGATATTCCTGCTGTGGCTGATGCTCTCCGGCAACCTTGCTCTTGCTGAGGTTGTCACCGGCCTGGTTGTGGCTTCCGTGGTGACTCTGGCAAGCCGGCCCCATCTCCCTCTCTTTTCCGGCCTGCGCCTCTCTCCCGCTGCAATCCTGCCCTTTATCAGCTACCTGGCGGTCTTCCTGGCAGCGCTCATACGCGCCAATCTCGATATGGCTCGACGCGTACTTTCTCCCTCTCTCCCTCTCAATCCCGGCGTGGTCGAAGTCAAAACCAGGCTGAAATCTTCGCTAGGTCGGTTAATCCTGGCAAACAGCATCACCCTGACACCTGGTACGCTGACTGTGGACCTGCAAGGTGACAGCATCCTGATACATTGGGTCGACATTCCTCCGGGAAGCGATATCGAAAGCGCAACCCGTGATGTGACCGATATATTTGAACGTCATCTGGTAGGTTTCGTTAAATGATACTGACATTAATGGAAACAGCCGCCCTTACGATGCTGGGTGGGGCGGTAATACTAAGTCTGCTTCGCTTGCTGATAGGACCTACCGCGCCGGACCGGGTGGTAGCGGCGGATACCCTGGCAGTAATCACAACCTCGGGCCTGGTGGTACTGGCTGCGCTGCTTGGCAGTGCGCTCTATCTTGATGTGGCACTCATCTACGGCACCCTCGCTTTCGTCGGTGTTGTCGCTATTGCCCGCGCCATCGAGGGAAACGGATCATGAGGCTACTGGCGGATATCATATTGCTCATCGGCGCGACCTTCACATTACTCGGTGCCCTGGGACTGCTGCGCATGCCGGATGTCTATAACCGAATCCAGGCAGGAACCAAGGCAGTAACATTGGGTGCACTCTCCCTGTTATTGGGCATTGGACTGCTCTATCCGGAGTGGTGGTCCAAGCTGCTGGTCATTGCCCTAATGATCCTGGTCACCAATCCCATCGGTTCATCCACTATCGCCAGGGCACTTATGATGGCGGGGGTGAAGCCGTGGAAAAAAGTTGAAACTGTAACCTCCGAACGGGATCAAGCATGAGTGATATAGAAGTCTGGATCCTACTGCTCCTGGCATTGATGATGCTGAGTGCCGCGGTGATGGTATTGTTGGTGAAGAACCATATCGCCGCAGTCGCCGCCGCCTCCGTTGTTTCCCTTGGCCTGGCTCTGCTCTTCGTCCTCATGAGAGCACCGGATGTCGCCATGACGGAAGCAGCCGTCGGGGTCGGATTGAGCAGCCTGATCCTGGCGCTTGCATTGCGCCGCCTGGGCCTTTGGAAAGTGGACAGCGAGCAGGTGAAATATAATCTGCTGAGCCATGGCGGGGAGAACAAGGATGGGTAACCTCACCGGTCTGTTATTTGCCGGAGGCCTGGGTTTCATGCTGCTGGCGCTGGCCGGCGGACTCGACTTCGGCACCCCGCCGATGCTTGTTGGCAGTGAAATTCAGGCACATGCGCCACAGCAGACCGGGGCCGTAAACATCGTCACCTCGGTCGTGTTGGGATATCGCGCCATCGATACCCTGGGAGAACTCTCGATTCTTTTTGCAGCCGCCGTTTCCGCCGGTCTGATTTTGGGACGCCGGCATACCACTGCAGGCACGCAAACAAAAGGCGGTTTTATTCTATACACGGGAGGCTCGCTGCTCTTTCCGCTGATGATGACCATCGGTTTTTACATCATTTTTCACGGCCACCTGACCCCCGGTGGCGGCTTCCAGGGGGGCGTTATTCTGGCGGCGGCCTTCTTCCTCCCCCTATTGGCCCGACCCGGAGCCAGACTGCACCATAAGACCTTGAGTCTGATCGAGGGTTTCGCCGGCGCCAGTTTCATCCTTGTCGGCCTGCTGGCTATGATGGAGGGTAAGGCGTTTCTGCAACCCTTGCTGGTACAGGACACCCTGGGTCAGCTTGCCTCCGCCGGCACCTTGCCGCTGCTCTATCTTGCGGTCGGCCTGAAGGTGGGCGCCGAACTGGCCAGCCTGCTGTCACGTCTGATACAGACAGAGGCACCGCAATGATCTCCGTATTCGATCCGGAATTGATTCTATACTCCACAGCGATAGGATTGATCGTGATCGGTCTGGCCGGCGTGGTCATGTCGTCTCACCTGTTTCGCATGGTACTGGCGTTGGTCATTGCAGAGGCCGGCGCAAATCTGATGCTGGTATTGGCGGGCTACCGCTGGGATGCGGTCGCACCGATACTCACCTCGCTTTCAGAACCTGCCGCGATGGTTGACCCGGTGCCGCAAGCCCTGGTGCTCACCGCCATCGTCATCGGTGTCGGCATACAGGCCCTTGCAGTAAGTCTGTTGATCCGAATCCGCCAGTGCTACGCCACGCTGGATCGTAAAGAGGCGGCTGAGCGCATGGATAGTGAGATCGCCGCCAGCATGGGTGCCGCAAGAGACGTGAGTCAGGATGCACCGCGGGGAGAGCGTCCCCTGCCCCCGATCCCTGCTGATCAAGTCAATACGCGAGGAGGGGATGCGCTATGAACGCCTATCTGGTGCTGACCATTGCGCTACCCCTGCTCGGCGCCTTCCTGCTGCCGATTCTGATGCGCAGCTCAATCGCGATCGCTCTCTGGAGCGGACCGGCCATCCTGATCTACGGCTGTTGGACGATTGCCGATATTTGGTTGCAAGGCTCGACACAACCAGTCTCCATTGCCATTGGCGGATTTGCTCCACCCCTGGGCATCAACCTCTATATCGATTCGCTCGCCCTGCTGTTCGCCTTTGCCGTACAGCTGCTCGGACTCATTTTCTGGCCATTTACGCTGGATCAGGACAGCGCCCGACGCCAGGCCCTGATGCTGCTGCTGGTGGCGGCCTCAACGGGACTGGCCCTCTCCGGCGATCTGTTCAATCTCTATGTATTTTACGAACTGGCCGCTGTCGCCACATTTGGACTGGCCTCCGCATCCGGCCGTAGCGCTGCCTACGTGGCGACCCTGCGTTATCTCATACTCAGCGGCATCGGTTCGGTGTTGACTCTGTTCGGCATTGCGTTGATCTACGGCAAAACAGGTACCCTCAACCTGGCCCATCTGGCTCAGCTTGCGCCGGCGCAACTGAATGACGAATTGGGTCTCACTGCCTTTCTGAGCATCCTGATAGGCATCGGGGTAAAGGCAGAACTTTTCCCGGTGAATACCTGGGTGCCTGAGATCTATGCCACCGCCTCGACACGACTTTCGGCCTTTCTTGCCGGCCTGTTATCCAAACTCGCCCTGCTGATCATCCTGCGTCTGTTGTTGTTGATTTTCCACCAGCCCGAAGCGACGCAGGTAATGCTGATCCTCGGAATTCTGGGTGTTGTCAGCGGTGAATTGGCGGCATGGCGCGCGAAGGAGCTGCGGCGCATGTTGGCCTTCTCATCCATCGGCCAGCTGGGTGTAATGTTCATTGCCATGGCCTTGCCCGATGGCAAGGGAGTTCTGGCAGTGCTCGCACTTGCTCTCCATCATCTGATCATTAAATCGGGCCTCTTCATGTTGGCCGAGGATTGGGGGGGAGCCATTAAGCGGCTGCGCGGCAGCGCCAAAATGGCGCCGCTGGGGGCTGCATTGTTCGTGCTGTTCTCCCTCTCCCTCGTTGGCATGCCGCCGCTTCCCGGGTTTTGGGCGAAGTTCACCCTGATCACCGAACTGGCAGGTCAGTCAGAACCCCTCTATCTGATAGGACTTGCCGTTTTTCTGCTGGCCACAGTGATCGAGGCCAGTTATCTGTTCCGCGTTGCCGCCATACTCTATCAGGATGCCCCGCGGGAAACCCTCGATCATGAGATACCAAAAAACGAAGGACTCTCCCTGGTGACCGCTACGTTGTTTGGTGCGGGATTGATCGCTGCCGCGGTGATGATCGCACCCGTTGGCGACAGTCTCAATACCATCGCCGCACAAGTGCAGGATGTTGACCTCTATATCAGTACCGTTTTCCCCGGAGGCAACCAATGATTCTGACGCTTCTGGACGAACTGCTGCTCTTCTCCGGCGTTACCCTGCTGGTGGCGTTGACGATCGGGCGGGGCCTCGCGGCCGGCTGGATGGTTACGATCCTCTACGGTGGCCAGCTGCTCGCACTGACAAAGATGGCGGTACTCGGCTATGAAGGTGGTGCCATCGCCTCCTCCCTCTCTTTCGAGGTGATGGGGCAGACGCTGAACTGGCGATTCGATGCATTGAGCTGGTTCTTCGCCCTGATCACCCTCGGCTCCGCCCTGCTCAGCAGCTGGTTTTCATGCGGCGCCTGGGAGCGCGACTATATCAAGCAGGGTGGCAATATCTGGCTCTTCCACACCGCAATGGCATTGAACGTCTTCACCATGCTGATCCTGCTCGCCAGCGGCGACCTGCTCTCACTGTTTATCGGTTGGGAGCTTGTAAGCTGGGCGGGCTTTCTGCTCATGGCCCTGGCCGGTGGCGTAGCCACAAAGGCAGCCATGCGCTATATCACATACGCAATGGCGGGGGGCATGGCGGTCTTCGGTGGCCTTGCCCTGGTCTATAGTGCATCCGGTTCATTGCAGCTCGAAGCGGTTATCACGGCAGTGGAACAGATCAGCACCACCAAACTCTGGCTGCTGGTGATCCTCTTCGGTGGCGGCTTCGGCATCAAGATGGGATTGTTGCCCTTCCATCTGTGGCAGGCGCCCGCGTATGCCGAGACTCCCGGCCCCGGTAGTGCCTTCCTGGGCGCGATCTCTTCCCGCATGGGTCTGTTCGCCATTTTATTGGTTCTGGTAAAACTCTTCGGCATCGTCAACATCGATAATTTAAAAGTGCCATTTACGCTCATAGATGCCCGCGACCTGCTGGCATGGCTCGCCGTGTTGACGATCATCCTCCCCACCTTCACCGCCATGAAACAGAACGATGCCCGTCACCTGCTGGCATGGCACGGCATTGGACAGGGTGGCTATATGTTGCTGGGCATCGTAGTAGCGGATGCCATGGGTGGCGCAGGCGGGCTGCTGCATGTCTTCAACCACGCCACCTATCAGGCTGCGCTGTTCATGGCCGTGACTGCGGTCATCTACCGTACCGGCACCTCCGATCTGAACAAACTCGGCGGGCTCGTGGTACGCATGCCGCTCTCATTCATGGTTCTATTGATAGGCATCATCGGCCTGGCGGGGCTACCGCCGATGAACGGCTTCGTTTCGAAATGGCTGGTTTATCGTTCACTGCTGAATCAAGGCATGCCCCTACTCTTCCTGGCCGCTGTGATCGGCACATTGGGCACCATCCTCTCCGTCTACAAATTGATTCATAACATCTTCCTGGGCCAGCTGCGAATGGAACATGAACATGTCGCCGAGGCCCCCTGGAGTATGATGATCCCCATGTTGATTCTCAGCGCGATCATATTCATTACCGGCCTGCTGCCGGGTATACCGCTGGAATGGATTGCATCAGTCCTGCAGACAGTCGGTCTGCCGGTCCCGCAATATACGCTGGGTGGCGTGGAATCGAACAGCGGTTCCCTGGACATGATCTGGGTGATCGGCGTCCTGTTCGCCGGCTTCGGCATCGGTGCTGTTATCTTCTACTCTGCCGGGCGCAGTAAGCGCGTCCATCAACTGGACAACTATGCCGGTGGACACTTCCTCTCTGCCGATGTGCGTTATCAGTACAGCGATAACTTCTATGCCGGTTTAATGCACCTCATAGGGGGCTGGTATCGGGGCAGCTTCCTCTGGCTGGAGCGCAGCATCACCTCGATGATCGAATTTCTCTCCCTGGGTATGCAAGGCCTCTACCGTCGGGCAAACGCAGAGTTTTATCTCCTCAGCACGGCGCTATTCGTTATCGCCTGGGCGGTGATCTGATGTCAGCCACAGAACTGCTTATCGAACTGACCCTGATGCCCCTGATCGCTTTCATCGTCGGCATGATGATGGTACTGATGATGCGGCGTATCGCCGCCAGGCTGCAGCGGCGTATCGGCCCCCCCTTCTTCCAACCACTGTATGACATCGTCAAACTGCACAGTAAAAGGACCCAGGTATCACACGGTCTGATCCACGACATCGGCATCGTCATGGCAATGGGGGGATATATCGCTGCTGAGACCCTGCTCCCGGTACCCGGCATGAACGGTATTGCGGAAAAAGGCGGGATCATCACCCTGCTCTATCTGATGATGATCCCTTCCCTGGGTCTCGCGCTGGGTGTGGGGCAATGCGCCAATCCTAACGGCTCAATCGGGATTGCCCGCGCCCTGACCGCCATGCTCGCCTACGACATCCCGCTGGTGATCGTGGTGTTTGGAGTCGCCTACGCCGCTGGTACGACCAACCTCATCGACATCATCGCCACCCAACAAGCCGGCGGATTCGAAACCTGGGGAGCGGTAGAGATGCCGCTGTTGGCCATCGCGGGTCTTGTCGCCATGCATGCTTCCCTCGGAAAGCAGCCCTTTGAAATCTACATAGCGCCGGCGGAAATAGCCACCGGCCCGATGGTCGAAATGGGTGGCAAGTATCTTGGCGGTCTGTTCGTGATGCAGTGTTTTCAGCTCTACACCACCTCCGTACTCTATGTCTGCCTGTTTCTCGGCGGTGGTAGCACCTGGTTCGATTTTCTGCTGAAGAGTTTCCTGGTATTGGCGATACCGGTCAGCATCGCCTATCTGTTCCCACGTTACCGTACCGAGGACCTACTGCGGCTGATGTGGAAATGGCCGGTGATGCTGGGACTGATCGGTATTGCGTTTGTTATTTAATTTTGAGTTGTGAATTATGAATTGATGTGTGTGCAGCGAATACCGAAATTCAAAATTCATAATTAAAAGGAGCTATGATGAGCTCAATAAAACAGATTCCGGTGGTAGAAACAAAGCGAACCAATCCACTGGCACGCGTGTTCGACGACTTGGTGCGCTTCTGCCGCTCCCGCTCCCTCTTCATCCTGCACTACTGTACCGGTTGCGGAGCGATCGAACTGCCACCGGCGATGACCTCCCGCTTCGACATGGAGCGTCTGGGCATTCAACCCATGGTCTCGCCTCGTCAGGCGGATATCCTGTTGATCACCGGCTATGTCTCGATCAAGACCCTGAAACGGGTGATCCTGACCTATGAACAGATGGGATCTCCGAAGTATGTCATCGGTATCTGTTCCTGCACCGTCAACGGCGGCATGTATTGGCAAAGCTACGCCACCGCAAAAAAACTCGACGAATACATGCCGGTGGACCTCTACATCGCCGGCTGCATGCCGAGACCCGAGGCGGTCATCACCGGTCTGCAACAGCTGATGGACCGGATTCACTCAGGCCAGGCGAACAGCTGGGAGGATTACTACCGCAATTATGATTACTACCTTGGCAATCAGCAAAAGCTGTTTGGCGAGGATTGGCAGACACCCACAGATGTAATCAGCGAAGCAAATCACTATGACCTGCTGAGCGAGGGGACCCTGGGTGAGCATACCCGCCTGCTGGAGCAACACCAGAAACCTCTGGAGGCATTGGATATGCGCCTGGGTCACGAGTTAAAGGAGCCACGCAAATGAGTAAGGAAATCGCCCACTGGCTGGATGATCTGCTGGAGGAGATCGAGGGCATCGTGGTGCGACGCAAGAGCAGCCGCCGGGTACGCGTGGACGTGCCGGCCGATGCCCTGCCGGCCTTGCTTGAGTTGCTGCAGGGACGTGCCGGGTATATTCATCTCTCCGCCATCAGCTGTGTCGACTGGATTGATGATGATGAGTTCGAGCTGGTCTACCATGTCTGGTCCTACGAGAGTCACTCCCTGGTCTCTGCACATATCCGTATCGCCCGGGAGCCGGGGGTCTATCTGTCGGTCTATGACCTCTACCAGCCTGCCGCGTTTTTCGAACGGGATATTCACGAAATGTACGGCATCCACTTCGAAGGCAGTCCGAATATGGAGAAATTTATCCTCACCGAATGGGACGGACCACCGCCGATGCGCAAGGAGTTCGACAGTGAAGCCTACATCAACGAACACCTGAGCTGGCAGAACTACAACCCGGAGTGGTTGCAGGAACTCGTGGCCGAGGGTGGTGGTGTGATTATTCCGCCTGAGGAACAGCGGTTTAGTCAGAAGAAAAAATAGTTTATTTAGTTTTTAGTTTTTAGTTTTTAGTTTTTAGTTTGATGAGTGTGCTCCGCACACGTTTATTTACAAGCGTGAGCGAAGCGAACACCGACAACTCATAACTAAAAACTCAAAACTCAAAACTCAAAACTTACGAGCGCAGCGAGTATGAGACCCGAAAACTACGAAGCCCAACGCCAGCCGCCGAGCAATGAATTCGAGCTCAATTTCGGCCCCAACCATCCCGGTATCGAAGGCAACTATGCCTTGAAGGTCAAACTGCACGGGGATGTAGTGCTGGAAGCCAGGGCTGACGGCGGATATCTCCATCGAGGTTTCGAAAAGCTGATGGAACAGCGGCTATGGATTCAAAATATCGCGCTTGTGCCGCGTATCTGTGTACCCGACCCATCCCCCATGGAACTCTGCTACTCCATGGCCGTAGAGCAGCTCTGCGGTTTGCATGTCCCACAAAGGGCCAACTGGATTCGCGTCATGCAGTTGGAGTTGTCACGTATCGCCGCCCATCTGTTCACCTTCGGCGGACATGCCGCGACCACCGGCATGTACAGTACCATGTATTGGGGGGTGGCGGATCGCGATCTGATCCTGGACCTGTTCGAGGAGTTCACCGGGGGCCGTGTCTACAGCATCTACAATATCCCCGGTGGTGTGAGGCGGGAATTGCCGCCCGGGTTTCTGCAGCGGGTGAGTGATACCCTCGACTATGTCGAATCCCGTCTGCCTGACTATGATGATCTCTTCTTCAAAAACCAGGTTTTCGTAAAACGTGCCAAGGGCGTCGGTGTTTTGAGTCAGGAACAGGCCCTCGCCTGGGGCGTCACGGGACCGAACCTGCGCGCCACCGGTCTCGCGTTCGATGTACGCAGGGACGATCCCTATCTGGTCTATGATCAACTCGATTTTGAGATTCCAACCGAAGAGAGCGGCGACGCCTGGGCCCGTACCCTGGTGAGACGGCACGAACTGATGGAGAGCATCCGCATTGTTCGTCAGGTAGTCGAAACACTCCCGGATATCCACGGCCCGATTCGCGCACCCATACCCAACCCGCTGGCCTGGAATGTACCGGCTGGCGAGACCTATACCCGGGTCGAATCATCCAAGGGCGAGCTCTGCTACTACGTGGTATCGGACGGCGGCCCCAAACCCTACCGTGTACACGTGCGGGGACCCTCGTCGATGCATGCGGTACAGGTCCTGGAAAAACTATCGGTAGGCTCGCGTATCGAGGATATTGCGCAGACTATGTTCTCGCTTGATGCATGTCCTCCCGAGGTTGATCGATGAAGAGCACAGCTTCTGAACGGTGCGGCAAGCCGCACCCTACATCACAATTATCGGTAGGGTGCGGCTTGCCGCACCGGAGCCCATCCAACGGACTGCATCCGTTGTCACAACAAGTCAAGAGACTTAGCCGATGACAAAGCCAATTCAAAACTCAAAATTCAAGCTTCAAAATTCGCCAATCGGCTACGAGGACCACGGCTCCATCCTCTCCCCGCTTAAGGCGCTCCAGTTTTTCGCCCGCAAACCCGTAACCGTGCCGCTGGAACCCAGACCGGCGGCAGCAAACTATCGCGGTTTTCACTTGAATGATCACGAGAAATGCATTGGCTGCAGTTCCTGCCAAAAGGTCTGCGACAATGCCGCGATCACCATGGTGAAGGTCCCTCACCTGCCGGAAGATCCGGTCAACGGGATTCGCAATCTCCGCCCCGCCATCGACTACGGACGTTGTTGCTGGTGCGCCCTGTGCGTCGATATCTGCCCCACCGGGGCCATCTCTCTCTCCAGGGAGTATGTCCACACCTGTACCCAGGCAGAGATCGACAGCTATTTCATTCTGCCCGACGAAACCGGTATTCACGGCAAACACTACGGCCTGGGCTGGCAGAAGAGTGTCGACTCCGATCTGCTTGACCTGGAAAGGCAAGCGATGGAAGAGCTGAGTCCAGAGACCAGGATCGACAATTTCGATGAGATCGTCCATGGATACAGCGAACAACAGGCCGTGATCGAGGCCTCGCGCTGCGTCCAGTGCGGTATGTGCCACGACGCCTGCCCGACTCATATGGATGCGCCGGAATACATCCGCGCTATCTGGCAGGGGAAACCTGAAGAGGCGGTACGCTGGATCTACAATTCCAATCCCTTTTCCCATGTCTGCGGCCGCGTCTGTACCCACCGATGCGAAGAGGCCTGTTCCATCGGCCGACGGGGTGAACCGGTTGCCATTCAATGGCTGAAGCGATACGCCATGGATGCGGTTGATCACGAACGAGTCAAACAGATCGTCGCGGAGCAGAAGGCCGACTACCTGAGTGGCAAACAGATTGCAATTATCGGTGCCGGGCCTGCCGGTCTCACAGCCGCATTCGATCTGGTGCGAAAGGGCCATCAGGTAACCGTATTCGAGGCCAGGGATGCAGCGGGTGGCATGCCCAGATACGGCATTCCTTCCTATCGTCTGCCCTACGATATGCTCGACCGGGACATCGATGTCATCACATCGATGGGTGTGAAAATCAAGACCAACACCAGGATTGGCGTGGATATCAGCATGCAGCAGCTGCAAGCCGATTACGATGCGGTCGTCCTGGCGATCGGCCTGCACCTGGGGCGCTCGACCCGGATACCTGGAGCGGATCATAAACAGGTCGCAAAGGCAGTGGATCTGTTGCGCATGATTACCAACGATGAAAAATTCAAACTGCCGAAAAAGGCCGTGGTGATCGGTGGCGGTAATGTGGCCATGGACATTGCCCGCAGCATCGCCCGCATGCAGCGGCGTGCACATGGGCAGGTGACAGTGACGGTAACCGCCCTGGAAGACAAGGCGCACTTCCTGGCCGACCCTGTGGAGGTCAAAGAGTGTCTCGAGGAGGGGATCGAAATTTTCGATGCGCGGGGCCCGCAGGCCTGCATTGTCGAAAGGGGCCGTCTGAAGGGTCTGAAGACCTGGAAGGTCCGCTCGATTTTCGATGACCAGGGTCGCTTTTCACCCGCCTATGACGAATCTGACGAGCAGATCCACGAAGGCGACATGGTGATCGAGGCCATTGGCCAGATGTCGGATGTCTCCTTACTCGGAGAAGCCCTCAGTGAAGAACTGGAGTGGCACCGGGGACGTCTCAAAGTGGATGAAAACGGCCGCACATCGGTCGATTGGCTCTGGGCCGCCGGCGACTGCGTCAATGGGCCGGACGTGGTGCATGCGGTTGCCGACGGCCACCGGGTGGCGGCAAGTATTGAAACATGGCTTGAAAATAAATAGTTGTGAGTTTTTTTAGTTTTGAGTTAACACGTGCGCTTAGCACATGCGTTTGTTCTAACAAGAAAAAATCGTGAGCGAAGCGAACTCATCCAACTCAAAACTTAAAACTCAAAACTTAAAACTTAAAACTTAAAACTTAAAACTTAAAACTCATACACCGGGGTTGGTTATGAAAGAAGGACAGAGTAGCGGTTACCAAAAGCTTAAGTCGAAAAAAAGCCTGGGAGAAATTCTCGAGGTTGCGATCGAGTTCGAACGGACGGCAAGGGACTTCTATACAGCCTTGATCCCCAAGGTCAGCAAGCAGATCCGCTACCTGGTGGAGGAACTCGCCGACGAGGAACAGCGCCATTTCGATCTCTTCAACGAGCTCAGGTCACGGCCCGATATCGAGCATCATATTCAGATGATGGTAGAGGCACCGGCCAGTGACAAACGCTTTTCGGATTGTATCCACCTCCCGGAGCTGGGGGATAAGCCTGACGACCAGACCGTGCTGCAATATGCCCTGGGCCGCGAGCACGCGGCCATGGAGCAGTACCATGCACTGGCAGAAAGCACAGAAGCGGGACCGGTCAAGGATCTGTTTATGTTCCTCGCCAACGAGGAGACCCTGCATAAGAACCAGTTGGAAAAACTCTATTACGAGACGATCCACAGTGGTGGGGTTTAATAGCCCAAAAAGAATATGAGAATTAGCTTATTTGCTACAAACCCATATTGGATTTAGTCTAATATTATTGTAGTAAATGGAACACTACACCTCTTGGTTGGCAAGCTAAGAAGGACACTGTTGACAGTTTGCATAGTGCGTTCATGGCAGAAGCCTATGCTTTAGTGCAGAGGACAACGTGAAAAAACGACTCATAAGGCAGGCTGTTCAGCCTGTCTCGACTCTCCTTGAGCTTTTAACAACACTTTCAGGTTTACTACTTTTATTCCTTTTATATGCGACACTCAACCCGGTTTTGGCTAACGACGTCAAGTCATACACACTTGATGAGGCGGTTGCCACGGCGTTGGAAAAGAATCGACTGAAGCTCATTTCACAAAAATCGGTGGCGATTGCGGAAGCCCAGTACAAACAGGCCCGCTCCACCTATTGGCCGACACTCAGCCTGAACGCCAATTTCATTCGCCGGGATGAGACCGCTATATTCGAGTTCCCGGCCCAGCGATTCGATGTGGCCCCTGGCATGCTGCCACCGGTGGAAGTACCTGCGCTGGATGTGGATCTGTTGGGCAGGGACACCTCCCACTACTCACTCGAAATGACTTACCCGCTGTATACCGGGGGTAAGCGTTCCAGTCTGATCGAACAGGCGCGACTCGGTATCGATATTGCCACCAAGGAGGTCCATCGAACCAACCTGCAGATCGTGCAGGATGTGAAGCGCTATTACTATGCCGCACTCTATACCCGGCAGCTTGCAGCCCTGGCCGAAGATATCACCATCTCCTTCGAGGTGTTGAGAGATATCACCCAGGCCTTCTACGACGGCGGTTCAGAATCGGTCAACAAACTCGACCTGCTGCAAAGCAAGCTTGCGCATACCCTGGCTGAGGCGACCTATGAAGAACTCGCAGCAAAACACCAGGCTGCTCTGGCCGCACTGTCCTTTACCATGGGGCTCGAATGGCAGGAACAGATTCAGCTCGGCACACAGGAGTATCCGGACGCTGCGAACAGTCTTGAGCTTGACCGGCTGATCGGTCAGGCAGAGAAATTCAATCCCCAGATTGAACAGCTGGCGCTGGCCGTGGAGGCCTATGAGGCCAAAGTGGACGAAGCCAGGAGTGACCACTACCCTACCATCGGCCTGATGGCCTCCGTGGATGAGTTCAATAATGATCTGGATGGTGGCCTGAGTGTTGAAGAAAACGAACACTCCTGGCAGTTGGCCATCGGCATGGAACTGAAGCTGTTTGACGGCGGCCTGATCAAACATCGTATTGCGGCAGCCAAAGCGGAAAAGGCGCAAAAAGAGCAGCAGAGGCTACTGCTCAGTGAAAGCACCGCGACACAGATCAAGCACCTTTTCATCAAGACCGGAGCTGCCCGCAAGCAGGTCGACATCACCCAACAGGCAGTCGAGACCTCGCAACAAAACCTTGACCTGAGCAATCGCGCCTACCAGACCGGCGCGGTAAAAACCGAAAAGATAATCGAGGCAAATCTGCTGGATGCCATGGTACGCGCCAACCTTGCCCGCGCCTCTCATGATCAGGCGCTCCATCTGGCTGAAATTGCCTACCTCTTGGGGAGCGAGGTTATCGAGTAAATCAATAGCCTCTGTATCGTGAACATACATCCCATCAATCACCATGGATTGAACTGGATCATTGGACTGATTTTATTGGCATCGCTCTCTGCCGTTGCCGACAATCATAATATCATGCTTGTCGGCGGTAGCGCCGAGTCGATCTATGATTCCCGGATCACAGACGTGGAGATCCTCTTCACCGTACTCTTCAATGAGATGTTCAAGGATCAGAATGAAGAGTTCAAGATCAAGATCTACGACACCGATCAGGCACTAACCAGGGAACTTGCCGCCGGCAATCTCGATGCAGTATTCATGGATACTGTGCTCTATCTCGATAATTTTGAATACCTTCATCCTGAGATCGCATTTGCCGTTCAGCACGGTCAATCCATTAAACCGAAATATATTCTGCTTGTAAGGCGTGACAGCAAAATTGACTCTTTGCATGAGTTGCAAAATAAAAAAATCATCATTCCCTCTGGACATGCCGTGGGCAAGCGCTTTCTGGACGTCGAACTGATGCACGCGGGACTACCTGTTTCGAATGAGCATTTTTCCGAAATACGGCAGACCAAGGAGTCGAATACAGCTATCATCAAACTCTTTTTCAATCAGGTAGATGCGGCGCTGGTTACCGATTTTTCCTATGAAGTCGCCAGTGAGCTGAATCTACAAATTCCCCAAAGTTTGGAAATAATCGAAACATCACCGCCAATGATTCACATGGTTATTTCTGTACGAAAGGATTTCCCCAGGCACCGTGTCGACAAAATATTCCCCTATCTTGAAAATCTCGAAGAGATACCCCGCCTGCAACATTTGAGAAAGAGTTTCCGGTTTCAGGGACTGCACAGGATCAGTACGGACGAGGTATACGATGTGCGCCAGTTAAGTGAAAAGTATATCCGTCTGAGAAGCGAGAGAGAACTCCCATGAAGCAAACCACAATATTCAAACACCTCTTCAAGAGAGTTGCATTGATTCTATTGGGTGTCAATTTGCTTTTCTCCATCCTTCTATTACCAATATACAAAGACAAGCTGGTGCGGATGATCGCCATCCAGGGAGACACATTCGCCAACTCGACGATAGCCGCATGCAGTGAAGCGCTATATACGGAAGACTTCAGCTTTATCATCTCGTATGTCAACAAGGTACTGCAACAAACACCGGAAATATCTTTTGTGACATTCACCTCGGTCAAAGGTCGGATGATCAAGCTCACAAACGAAGGCTGGAATGTTGAAAGCCTGGAAAAGAGCCTGGATTTTTCACAATTCAAGAATTCATCGCCCTATAAGATAGAACATGTGAAAAGTGGTAATAATGCCTTTGTCTTTACCAAACCGATCAATATCAGCGGCCTCGAATGGGGAATCTTCTCACTTGGTTTGGCTGATACGGAATACGAGGCCTTGTTATTCAGCTATTTCCGGAATGTCCTGGTATTCAGTTTTTTGCTTGTCTTCATATCCCTTTTACTGTTGCATGGCAGCTCTCTGAAGCTAGGGCAACAACTGGCCAATCTGCGTCATACCGCCAACAGACTGGCACATGGTGAACTCACTGCTCGCGCGCCCACCAATGCGATCGGTGAAGTCAGCGTACTTGCCAATACGCTTAACGGCATGGCGCAAAGTCTGGACCGTAATACCAGGGATTTACGCCGCCTCGCACGCCTTGTTGAAGACACCAATGATGCCATTGCCATATTCGATAATGAAGACAAGATAATCTTCGTCAATGCCGCATTGAAAAATATCATCAACCAGAATGATGACTACTTCAATGGCATGTCACTCTTCACTTTCCTCAATCATTTGAAAGTAGGCCGAAACAAGCAACTTGAAATCGCAAATGAATTCTCCAGTGTAGACCAACATGACTGGTCGACCGATATCACTATCAGAACACTCAAACACAATCTGACCCACATGACCATGCGCATAGAGCGCTTTGATATCGATGAAATCGATAGCGGAGGCTACTTTGTCATTCTCTCCGACATAACCCGGCGTAAACAACTCGAACACGAACTGGAACTCCTTGCCTATATCGATAAATTGACAAAACTGCCCAACCGCCGCTACTTCATGGATCATCTCACCGAGGCAGTTGAAGAATCCGAGGCCTTCGATAGCGGCCTGGCCGTCTTTTTTCTCGACCTGGACAACTTCAAGATCATCAACGATTCTCTCGGCCATGAGGTTGGCGACGTTGTATTGAGCGAAGCCGGTTGGCGCATCCAGGAAGCTCTTCGCAGTGATGATATCGTATGCCGCCTGGGCGGTGACGAATTCACCGCCATTATAAAGGGTGTGAATAATAGAAAATCCATCAGCCAGGTTGCTGCCGCCATCTTGAAGCGCTTTCAAATACCGATCTATTGCAATGATCGTGAATTACGCGTCAGCGCCAGTATTGGCGTAGTGATTTATCCGGATGACGGGCTCAACACAAAAGAGTTGATCAAGAATGCCGACACAGCCATGTATGCGGCTAAAAGAAGCGGTAAGAATGCGTACCGGTTCTTTTCCGAGGAGATGCATCATGACATTCGTGACTTTCTCGATACAGAAGGAGCGCTGAGACAAGCTATTACTTCAACCGGACTCTATCTGGTCTACCAACCTTTCATCAATTCCGATGACGGTGAGATCCATCACTGCGAAGCTCTGCTACGCTGGAAACAACCTGAACGCGGTTTGATACCACCAGGCAAATTCATCCCGATTGCCGAGCAGTCGGGCTTGATCGGCGAAATCGGCCAATGGGTTTTCGCTAAAGTCTGCCAACAAATCAAGGCATGGGATTTTGACATAAATGTTTCTGTCAATGTATCTGGCAGTGAGTTGCTGGACAATCACTTTGCGGAGCGTTTGCATAACACGCTCATCGAGTATGACATCTCTCCTCACCATATTCAGCTTGAGTTCACGGAACATGTCCTGGTCAGTAAGGAGGGCAAGAATCTTCCTGTACTGAATCAATTGAAAAGAATGGGTTTCAATCTGGCGGTTGACGATTTCGGTACCGGATTTTCATCACTCAGTTATCTTACCGAACTGCCCATCGATGTCATAAAAATCGATAAATCGTTTATCAGCAGAATACCCCACGATCGCAAAACTGTCGCGGTATCGAAATCCATCATCTCTCTGGCACACAATCTGGAGATTCTGACCATAGGTGAAGGTGTTGAAAACAAGGCCCAGGTGGAATGGCTGAGAGCTCATGATTGCAAGTTGATTCAAGGCTACTATTTCTACAAACCGATGAGCGCCAACGAACTTGAGGCACTGATCTGTAAAACCAATGTCACACTGTTCGATCCTCAACGAAAAAAACGGAAGACCACATGATCAACTAATTCAGCTCCAAGCCAATATAAACAACCAACTGAAAATTAATAAACTGCGTTTCAGCTGACCATGAAATACCGAGTAGCCTATTCCTACCTACTGAGTTGTTGTTTACTATTGACAACGATACTGTCTCATTCTGCCCCTCTCCCCGATCGCTATACCGACAATCCCAGTATCGGCTATTTCGGCCGCATGTCCAAAATCCTGTTTGACGCCAACGTAACGGACACTACGATTGCCACTGATATGATCATCAGAAAGGTCTTCGGTATGATGGATATGAAATCAGCGATCAAGATTTACGAGGATAGAAATGCACTGATTCATGATTTGTCGGAAAACCGTGTTGACGCCGTCTTCACCAACACTATCGACCACTTTGCATTGGATCATCTGATCAATTCAGACTATATATATACACTCATCTATGGATCGAGCGCCCATCAAAAAGCATATCTGCTGATCCGCAAAAACGACCGTATCAATAATCTCGAGGATCTGCGCGGAAAGAAAATTTCCATACCCAATGGCCATGATCTCGGCAGGCTTTATCTGGATGTCGAATTGAGGAAACAGGGACTTCCAGGTCTTGCCAATTATTTTTCCAGCATCAAACAGACTATAGATACCAATACAGCAGTGGTCGATCTCTTTTTTGGGAAATCCGACTGTGCACTGGTCTCGGACGTCGCCTTTGAACTGGCAGCTGAACTGAACAAACAGATACCTCAGGATCTGGAAGTACTCATCGCGTCTGACTACATGATTCCACAGATTATTGCCATTAATAAAAATGTCCCTAATTCGATATTCAAAAAAGTTGACGAATTTCTCGTCAAGGCTCATGAAAATCCACGGATCAAGCATCTACTCTCCCTGTTTCGCGCCAAGAAATTCGTCAAACTTGAACAGATCCAGTTAATCGAAAGCCGTAGTTTATTGGATGAACATGAGGCGCTTTTGAAGCAAGCTGGATCCATTAAATAGTGATCACATCGTCAGTGCATCGTCCGATCATCAAGATATTACAACAAGGTTTCGTAATTGGTTTAAACCTGGCACTGCTCTTCGGTCATGAGAGCTGTCTCGCCGATCCATACGATCGGGATACCGCCTATATCGGCATCATGTCCCGCTTGATGTTTTCGACAGACCTTAACGATACCCGAATTGCAACCGAGTTGGTTTTCACCGAGTTCATGAGAAACATAGGTAAAAAGGGCGAGTTTTTCGACTTCGATTCACCTAATGATGTGATTAAAGCGATGCAACAGCATAGACTCGACGCAGTCCTGACCGACACTCTGGACTACCTTAAAATCGACCACATGGTCAACCAAAACCACCGTTACTCAGTAGTTTTTGGCCCAAGTAAATTGCAGAAAATAATTCTTCTGACCCGGCGATCAGACAAGATCAACAGCCTGGAGCAACTGAGACAAAAGCGCTTGACCCACCCTTCCGGCATTAACCTCGGACTACTGTTTCTCGATGTGGCACTGATGAAAGAAAGGCTTCCCATCGCCAAGCGGTTTTTCTCGACATCCACACCGGTCGGCGATGTCAACACTGCAATCATTGACCTGTTTTTCAACAAAGCCGATGCTGCCCTGGTCACTGATTTTTCCTTTGATACCGCGAGTGAATTAAATACGCAGATTGCCAATCATCTGGAGGTCCTGGTCGCCTCGGAACCTATCGTCCCAATGGTCATCGGCATCAATAAATTCGTTCCCTCGGAATTTACCGAAAAAGTCGATGAGATGGCCGCCCGGTTACACGAGCTACCTAAAACTCTCCATCTGCTATCCCTGTTCAAAGGGAAAGGTATCGTCAAGATATCCAATCAGGATTTACTCTCGGCCCGCGTGCTCAAAAAGGAGTATGAGAAACTGATAAACTCCGATCGAGTTGAGTGATTGGGGGCAAAAAAAACCCGCGTGTGGGGAGAACACGCGGGTAAGGGTAAACCAACTTTTCACTCGTGGTTTATTTCATTCTCGTGACACTCGACACAACCGACCATATAGCCCTTGGGAAATTCAGCATTATCGCCATCCGGGCAGAAGCTGGTGCGATCATCACACTCCAGGATGCGGTCTGTGGCCATACGGGAGAGCACGGTGCCCAATCCGTCGGTACCGTGGCATGCCTTGCACTGATCTGATTGACGTTCCACCAGGCCGGCATGACCACCATCGGCGAATCTTGTAGCACCCACCGGATGCATACCATGAGGACCTCCCAGCGTGTTCCCCAGATCACCCTCGTGACAGGTGCTGCACTCGACGATAGTACCCTTGTGGCCCTGTAACTGGTTGGCGGCAACATTATCATTTGCCAGCTCATTCTTGTTCGGCCAGATACCGTGGGTCGAACCATGGCAGGCCTCGCAGAAAACCCCCTCATGCCCAACGCTCACACGATAAAGCATGGGGTTGCCGATACGTGTATCATCCGAACCGCTGACCGCCGGATTGTCTGCCTCAATGACATTCTCCGCAAAGCGCTTGTTGGCCGGCACGATAGGTGTCGCCTTGACGTCCCCGGTGAGGTATGCCTGGAATAGGCGGATATGGTCAGGATTACCATCGGTATCCGCCGGATTAACCACGGTTCCCTCCGTCCCCGCCAGGTTATTCATCGCATCACCGGTGTGGCATGAACCGCAGCCCGGCTCGTTGGCCCAGGGTACGCGAGGCGTTTCCGGATTGGTATAGTAATCACCACCCAAAACGAATGCCCCAGGATTTGACGGTGACACATCATCGGTGAAGTCACTGCCCACCTGCATCATGTCGCCGTGACAATCCTGACACAGCATACCGCCATTGGCCATGGCACCCCGCAGACAGTCGGTACGGCGGCCCGGATGACACTGATAACAGGTCTCTTCAAGCACCTGCCTGCGCTCCTCATTATTGCTGACGATACCGAACTCGTCCTTGTCAGCCGCCGGCATGGTCGGGAAGAACAGCTCTCCGCTGTTATCCCGCAGGCTGCCATGGTGGCTGTGCATGACATTCGACATACTCTTCACATTGATCTGATTGCGACCATTGGCAAAACCGCCATAGGGATCGAATTCCGGCCCCAACGGCCCCAGCTGTGCCAGATCCAGCGCCGGCGTATAGTGACATTGCTGGCAGACGACAGGCGCATTCTCTTCCAGGGTGCCGTATCCTTCCGGATACTTGTCCTGATGTTTCATATCATGCAGGCGTACCAGGTTGATATCCGCCGCATACTCCTTGCTCACCTCTATAGGCACCTCACCATAGAGAGGATCGTCATTGAAGGCGGATGCGACCGTGTCGAGCTGACCGGTAGCCGCACCATTTCCGCCATCATCAGGATGGCCATGGCAGGCGCCGCAGTTGGCCTCTCCGGATATCGGCACTACCGCGTCCACCGTAGCAACAGTGCTACCCCCGATCTTTGCCTGTACCCGATAGAGCGGCCAGGGATTCTCACGCCCGTAATCGTCGAACGCCGTGACCGGTATACCCGGCGCCTCGAACCAGTTGACACCTTCCACCACATAGCCGAACTGGAAGTTACGATTGACCTCTGCGCCACCGGTGGTGGTCAGGACATCGATGAAGAAAGGTTGATCGACGACATAGGCCTCGAAGCGCTCTTCGGCATTCTCGGAGTACGGCCCGTGACGGCCAGGCATCGACTGCTGATCAGCGGTCAGCGCATGGTCACCCAGGTAGAGTTGCTCCACATTCGGCATCGGCAGACCCAGATCGAGAATACCGTCCACCGGGCTGGCAGGATAAAACGCCGGTAGGATGCCCGGCGGATAGAAGGGATCATAGGCCGTGCGCGCCACATCCCAGAAGTTGGTCTTGAATACCACGCCATTGACCATGCTGGAGTATACCGGACCTGACCCGGCGGAATTGACGCCGGTGAGGATCGGATCAGCTGGATTGGAGGCGGCAGAATAGTAGACCTCGACACCGTCATCCCGGCCCAGGATATTCGGTTCCGGACCGCGCTCGATGACCGTTGCATGCAGCACATTGAAGGGCGGCAGGATACTTGAAACGCGGGTATCGAAATCTCCGCAGTGCATACCCAGGTCATTCACAGCAAAGACCTTGTAGCCGTTACTGTTGATGATGGGCCGCTCGGGTACCGGCTCAGAGGGTGTACCGTTCTGGCTGGTGGAGTTGATGGAGACATCCGATACCACCGGTGGCTCGCCTTCATCGCTAACGGTCGCTGTCGTCCCGTCACTGCCGGTTGCGCCATCCGCATCGGTTACGGTCAGACTGACATTATAATTGCCGGCGTTGCCGTATGCGTGTACAGGATCAGCTTCGGTACTGCTGTTTCCGTCACCAAAATCCCATAGATATGAGAGTGTATCGTTTTCCGGATCGCTCGATCCGGTGCTGGAGAATGCGATCTCCACATTGGTGTTGCCTGTGTAGGGGCCATTGGCATTCGCTGTCGGTGGTTTGTTGTCCGTGCCTCCGCCTGTACCGTCATCACAGTTGTCGGGTGCCTTGCGCACTCTTTTTTCATCCGTCTTTCCGTCTGCCATGCGCATGGCAGTCACCTTACAGGGGACGTCTGCACTGTCAGAAATGGTTATCTTGAGCACCCAGTCATCGTCTTTGGAAACAACCGAGCCCAGAACCTCCCCGGTTGCGCTATTCGTCAGCGTGACTTCCCGCTTCTTACCGCCGTTGCCTTTTACCAGTAAGCGGTCTTTTTCCGCCTCCCAGTTCGCCTTTTCAATATCAAATCCGGACGATCCTTTTCCCGCTAGGAGGTTGCCGGAATAAACGACACTCATCGCAACATAAAGCAGCATCAATAACCTGATACCGGATCGCAATTTACTTGAGGCTGGCATTATATGTTTTCTCCCCAGGCATGGATTTCAGGCTGGATAACCGGACTGCGAAAATTGTTTTTAAGGTCGTTTCGTTAGGCAGTCCTATAGCTATCAGCAAACCTAGCAGGGGATCATTAAGGTTTTCTTAAGCCTGGGAAGAACAGCTTCACAATAAGCCCCTCCCCCTGAACAGGATCGCTCAAAATGATTTTTCCTTGATGGAGTTCACAGATTTCCTTTACTATGGAGAGGCCCAATCCGGCGCCTGTATCTGTCCCTCCAGGCAGGCGATTGAGTCGTTCAAAAACCCATTTTTTCTTGTCATCCGGTATACCCGGTCCCTCATCCTCAACGGTGAGTGCCACACCACCATCGGCATGGGCGATTGTGATCGTGACATGACGCTTGTTGGGGGTAAATTTTATGGCGTTGTTGACCAGGTTGCCGAGTAACAGTCCGATCAATTCCCGGTTACCCACCATGGTGACGGGTTCACCACACTCCAGCGCCATATCGATCTCTTTACTCAAGGCCTGTGGTGAGATGTCCGCCAATACCTCCTGCGCCAGCGAATCGAGATCCAGTTCAGTAAAGTTACGACGGATCTTTCCCGGTTCAATAGAAGACAGCACCAGCAATTGATTAATCACATGATTGAGACGACTCAGGCCTTTTTTAATCTGCTCAAACCCACTTTTTCCATGTGCTTCCTTATCACCGTCTTTGCTTGACTGAAGTTGGACGAGCATACCGGCTATCGGTGTCCGTAACTCATGCGCCACATCAGCGGTAAACCGGCTGTTTCGGTCGATGGCCAGCTTCAATCTCACCAACAGTCCATTCAACGCATCCACCATTCCAGCTATTTCCTTGGGTACATGTGTCGGATGAACGGGACTGAGATGATCGTAGTCACGTTCTTTGATCAGGCGCGTTACCTCTCTCAGCGGTCGCAGGCCCTGATGCACAATCAACCAGAGGATTCCCGACAGCGGCAGGGCAATCAACAAGGGTTTTATGACATCTACGACAAAATCACGAACCAACGTCTGACTTGTCATATGACTGCGCGCAACCTGCACACGGAAGTCGTGATTCTTCAGATTCATGGTATAGACACGCCATCCCTTACCATCAATTTCGCTGTCTGTATAACCATCGACAGTGGAGCCGGAAAGCGGGAAATCGGGTGCTTCCGGACCCCTTATCATCAACCTGTTTTCATGGGACCAGACCTGAAACAGCAACGGAAACCGATACCCCGACTCACTTAAATCGGTCTGATACTCATCCAGATCAAACTCTTCCGATTCGTGCTCCGTTGCAACCGCAAGGAGTTGAGCAACCAAGGCCAACTCGGCATTGTAGACCCGATTGATCTCACTACCGGCCTTCCACCAGGTGAAATAGAGTATCGTGCCCCAAAACAGAAACGTCGATACCAATAGCATCAGTAACAGGCGCAGGCTTATGGATCGCACAACCATCTATAACTCCAGATTATCCGCCACATACCACGTAGCAGAGGTCAAGCTCGAAGAATGAAAATTCGATATGATGCCGGTCCTTGCAGGCATGCCCGGTACGACGTGTCATGGAAATACCGGGAATGGCCGTCAGAGACCTACCGTTACGCGGGATATATGTACAGACATAAAACGGTTCATGAAGCTGCCATGAGTCCAGGTCCGGTAACAGGCCCTAACGTCTTGCCACTCCACCTGCGGGCTTCTCTATCACGTAGCCCACTCCCCTGACAGTGCGTATCGGATGCTCTCCCAACTTCTTACGCAGATGATGGATATGGACTTCGATGGCGTTACTCTCAACATCGTCATCCAGGCAGTATATTTTCTCACTGAGTTTTCTGCGTGACATAACGCGACCCATGTTCTCCATCAGGTTCTGGAGAATATCAAACTCCTTTACCGACAGTGACACTTCGCTGTTCTGTATGGTTACCGTATGGGCAGATGGATCCAGAATAAGATCACCATGACGCAAAATCTCTTCTTCCTGGCCACTGTGGCGACGGTGGAGCGCGCGAATACGCGCACATAGCTCTTCGATATCGAATGGCTTGACCACATAGTCATCCGCACCGCCATCCAGCGCCTGTACGCGATCGACAACCTCGGAGCGTGCCGTCAATACAAGAACGGGTATCTGATTTCCATCCGAGCGAAGACGGGCCAAGACCTCCAATCCGGAGAGCCAGGGTATGTTTAAATCGAGCAACAACACATCATACCGGGTAGTCTTCAAAGACTGCATGGCTGAGAGACCATCGCGTACCCAGTCGATCGACAATCCACGCCGCTTCAACACGGTCTGGATGCCATCGCCCAACATTTCATCGTCTTCGACAAGCAGCAGATTTATCGCACTTGACATAAATCCCCCACGCAACAATTTTTTACTCTGGCCAATCAGGTGGATGCGGGACAATCCCATCCCACCCTGCCACAGCAGGTTATTCTCCTGTTCGTGCTGCTCCCTTCCTTACTGACTTAAGCCCGCATACCGTAAAGATTAGTATTAATTTCTAATTTATTCAGTCCAGCAGGCTCCTTAATTGGGAATTATATACCAATTTCGCACAATATCAGAAGCTAATATTTGCGATTTATGACGGATTTCGCGAATTCTATTCCCTAAGTTTCGCTCAAAGCCATGGCTCCCAGTATGCCGTATAATGTTTGTTATTGATTTGAAAGCACTTTTTTATTACGAGCCCGGTCACTGACTCAGTCCGCATCAGGCCTCCTCGCATGAACACGATTCTGCTCTGTAACATTTCGAATCCGTATCTATACCTGAGCCGCCAATAGTTGGCAGACACAGGCATTCAGACCAGAAGAAAGAAGGCTACAGCGGCGGCGGTCACCAGACTGATGGTGGTGGGAAGGGTCACCAGCATATCGCCGGAGCCCAGCATCAGATAGGCGGTTTCCACCACCAGAATGGCCATGGCTACGCCCAATGCCCGTGGTGTTTGCATCCATCGGGTAACACCGGCCAATGAGATAAAGGCCAATCCCAGCAGGGCCCCTCCCATCATACCGGCAAACGCATGATTGACCGGCTCAACACTGAAATAGCCGGCGATCAGATGAGGATCGACAATCAGGATCGTTCCCCACACACTCAACATCACGATAGCGAGAATCAGCGCAAGACGCTGCAGGGTCCGGTTAGGCATGATTATCCCCAAATATCTTTTATTTATCATGAGAATATAGAGAATTTCTCCATCAATTACAAAGAACTTCGTTTAATTTTGAATTGTGGTGTTCGCTCCGCTCACAACTGATTTATAAAGGGGGTGTGCGGGTAGCGAACACCACAATTCACAATTACCCCCCCTATCTAGAGTTCTCCTAATGTTCTATACTCCAAAACATCGAATGGAACATTTGGAGAACGAACATGCTGACCCCTACCCAGGACCGGGCCCTGACCTTTATCCGCCGCTACCTGAAAAGACGGGGATACGCCCCTTCGCTGATTGAGATTGCCGAAGGCATCGGCATCAGTTCCAAAGGCACTGCCCATCGCCATGTGCAGGCCCTGGCCGAGGCGGGCGCTATACGCCTGATAGCCGGACGTAAGCGTGGCATCGAACTGGTGGAAACGGCACAGGCGTCAAAACTGAGTCTGCCCCTGTTGGGCGCCATTGCCGCAGGTCAGCCCATTGAGGCTATCCCTGGCCAGGACCGCCTCGATCTGGCCGACTACCTGCTCGGCGACAACCGCTATGCCCTGCAGATCAAAGGAGACTCCATGATCGGTATCGGCATTCTCGATGGAGACCTGGTGATCATCGAGCGCTGTGATACCGCCGAGGATAACGCCATCGTGGTGGCATTGATCGATGACCAGGAGGCCACCCTCAAACGCCTCAGGCGTCTCAAGAGCGGCCGCATCAAACTGATTGCCGAAAACCCCGATATACCCCCCATGATCTATGCGGCAAAGCGGGTACGCATTCAGGGGGTATTGGTATGTCAGCTAAGGCGATACCAATGAATGGAAAGTTTTGAATTTTTAGTTATGAGTTTTGAGTTGATGAGTGTGCTACGCACACGTTTTTTATCTGGTGTGAGCGAAGCGAACACCGAAACTAAAAACTCAAAACTCACAACTTAAAACTCTTGAGCAGTCATGTTTTACGACAACACCCAGCCCCACGCCTACTGGTCCCGTGCCATGATCCTGGTGGATATGAACGCCTTTTTCTGCAGCGTGGAACAGGTCGACCACCCGGAGCTACAGGGACGTCCTATCGGTATTACCAACGGCTCCCAGGGGACCTGCATCATTACCAGCTCCTATGAGGCACGCGCCTATGGCGTGCATACCGGCATGCGGCTGAAAGAAGCCCAACGGATCTGCCCCGGTTTTCTACAAGTACCGGCCCGCCCGGAGCGCTACGCCCAGGTCTCCTCCCGTATCATGGAGGCGCTCTCAGGTATCACCCCGGACATGGAGATCTTCTCCGTCGATGAAGCCTTCCTCGACATCACCCATTGCCAACGCCTTCTCGGTACCCCGCACCAGATCGCAAAGCGGGCCAAACAGAAGGTGCTGGAGGCCTCCGGGGGGGTGCTCTGCTCGGTGGGCGTCAGTGGCGACAAGACCACCGCCAAGTATGCCGCCAAACTCGACAAACCCAACGGCATGACCCTTATCCCTCCTGGTGTGGCGCAGCAGACCCTGACCAGGGTGCCGGTCACGGAATTGTGCGGTATCGCCAAGGGCATCGGCCGCTACCTGGCGGAACGGGGTGTCTATACCTGTGGCGACATGCGCCGCCTGCCTATCGGCGAGATCGGGCGCCGCTTCGGCAACCCGGGACGGCGTATCTGGCTGATGACCCAGGGACTCGATCCCGAGCCGGTGCATACCGATGTCGATGCGCCGAAGTCGATCGGCCATGGCAAGGTCATGCCCCCCAACACCCGTCGGCGCGAGGTGGTCGAAACTTTCCTGTTGCATATGGCGGAGAAGGTGGCCACCCGACTGCGCCTGCACCACTTCCGCGCCAGCCTGTTTTACATCGGGGTGCGTATCGACGAGGGCTATCTCAGCCGCAAATACCGCTGTGATCCACCCACCGACCACAGCCCGGAGATCGTTGCCATGTGCCAGGACTTCCTCGATAACCACTGGGCCGGCCAGGGCTGCCACCAGGTACAGATCACCGCCCTCGATCCCAAGTACGCCGACTACCAGCTCGACTTTCTGCAGCCGGACCACCAACGTCAGGATCGTCTCAACCAGGCCATGGACCATATCAACCAGCGCTACGGTGAATTCACCCTGGCCCCCGTGCGCCTGCTCAGCCGATCGAAAATGCCCAATGTCATCGCCCCGGCCTGGAAGCCGTTTGGGCACAGGGAAACAATTCTGCATCACCCAGCCAAAACTCAAAACTCCTTAGCACGCATAGCGGGCTAAGCCATGTGCACCGCCGTCTACTACACCCTCAACGGCCAGGAGGTACGCACCAAGTTCCCCACCGCCAGGGCCTGCCTGCCGGTGAAGAACAGGCACGGCGGTGCCGACCTGCTACCCTGGGGACGGCGCACCCACCAGCTCGGCAAACTGCCATTGGGGGGCTGGGCCAGACTCGATGCCATCTATAGCGGGCATTGGGACCGCTGGCGGCCGATTCCGGTAAAACTGCTCGTCAGCCAGTTCATGGAGGTGGACATGGAGGGCTCCAGCCACTGGTTCGACGTCACCCCGGGCAAATGGATCCAGGGACTGGTGGCCCACTGGGAACACGAAAGACGTGTCTATGTGGTCACCATCACCCCGGAGATGGAAGACGCCGCCTATGAACGTTGGCCGCGCATACTCAGCCACAGTCGCTGATCAAGGTAAAGTACAAGCCGCTAATGAACGCCCATCGTTATGCCAACGGAGCCTGCGTGAGACGCCTCCCTTAAGCGGACTCGACTAAGCAACACCGTATTGCACGGGTACAGATCATCTGTGTTAGCCGCCTGGCGTGCATTCCGTAAACCATACTGCTTAGTAACCGGTGCAAGCCACCTCAGGCCTCTGAAAGATCCAACCCGGTCGATCGGGGATTAGAGATTTTACTTTCCTTTACAATAAACCGACTCATATTACACCGAATATCCCTATAATTTTACTGGGATTTCCTGCTGTTTGGATTGATATGAAAATAAATAAGGTTCTGATGTTGCTTGCAGGGATTCTGGTTGTTATGGCGATTTCCTTTCAATGGAAAATCAGCAGCGATACTGTGTACGCTTCTGAACTGGAAGCGCAGTATCAGCAAGCGATGGATGATTACAGTGAAAATAATATCTACTATTCACCCCAGGCCACTACTCAATGGATCGTCCAACGGCAAAATCCGGCAGGTTACTTTGTCACCAATCCGGATATGCTGTTCGAACCCTCCCAGCTCAATAACAGCACACTGCGAGGTACACGCTATGCTATCAGCACCCTGGGAGATCTGGACGGGCTGTACAGCATAAATCGACTTGCTGTCATTGATTTTATCCTGGGTCTATACGAAACGGAAATCAAACAGACTAGGGCGGAAACCTATACCCGATACCAACGCGGTACCCGCTATGATGGATTTAAAACCCTGCCTGGCCAGGACGTCGGGGTGAGGCCAACCATGGATGCCCTCATGATACTTAATAGACTCGACCTTCTGGACGATCCGAGACTGAATCTGGATGGCATCTGGAACTTTATCGTTGCCCATCAAAATCAGGACGGAGGATTCTGGGATGAGCATTATCCAATGCTCCTAAAAAACTCCAGTATGAAATGCACCTCATTTGCAGCACGGGCTCTCGCTATACTGAGTCAACATACCGGTCGACCGATACCGGAGAAACTGAGTAAGGGTGTCATTCAGTTCGTCCAGAATAATTACGATATTGTTACCGGCGGCTACAGCAGTCAACCGGGAGAAAATTCTGACGATAGCTACAATGCGTTTCGCGCATTCAAATCCATCTGGGATACCACCAATGGCAGTAATGAAATCAAACGTCAGGCAGTTAGCGATACCATCGACTTGAATACGCTTATTGACTATTTCAATAATAATCACTATCTAGTCGAATTGGGGGGCTATTCCCGCCATAGTAAGCTTGAAAAGAAAAAAGCCTCCATTAAAGCTACCCACCTGACCGTGTGGCTTTTGCATGACATGCAACTTCTTGATCACGTCGACATACATAGAATAAGCAAGTATGTCATGTCGATGAAAACCCCGAATGGTCAATATGGTGGAGACATTTATACGACTTATTCAGCAATTGGCCTGCTACAGAAAATGAGTATCCCCTCGGCACCCAATCCTGAACCGGAAAAACCGGAAAAGCCGGCGATAATTCCTAGTATTGTACCTACAACATTCTTCATAACAGCACTGATAACTTTACACCTCGGTTATCAAGCTAAAAAATTTGAGTTTAAAACCATCAACAAAGCCCTCATCATTCAGGCGAGCACGGATGCTCTTACCGGCATCTTTAATCGGCAGAGTTTCGAGCAAAAACTGAAGCATGAGATTGAAAAATCCTTAAGGTACAAAAGACCCCTGACGACAATCATGTTTGATATCGACAACTTCAAACGGATCAATGACAAGCACGGTCACATTGCTGGAGACACTGTACTCAAAGAAATTTCTGTACTGATAAAAGATGCCCTCAGGGATTCAGATATTTTTGCACGCTGGGGTGGTGAGGAATTCATTATACTTTCTACTGAAACAGATATTGAAGGCGGGCGACAACTTGCAAAAAAAATGCTCGATCTGATAAATGAAAAAGAATTCACCGTGGTGCAGAAAATATCTGCAAGCTTTGGTGTTACTGAATTCGGTGCTGAAGATAGTATGGAAAGCCTGGTGAAGCGGGTCGATAACGCCATGCTGGAAGCCAAGCGACAGGGCAAAAACAGAATCATCAGCGTGGTTGCAAAACATTACTGTCGGCCAGCCTGTCTGACCAGCGGATCATGATTCCCTACGTCGCTGGAACCTCGCCACTCGATCGGCGACATTCCCAAGCCATTGAAGCTGTAGAAAAACCCATAATTTTACGTAATAAATGGTAAATTGATGGAAGCAGTCACTATTCCACAAGCGCCTTCATCTCATCCAGGATGAGTTTGGCTCGCTCAGGGTGTTGTTCCATCTCCCTGCTCTTGGCGGCGATCCACTGCGCCTCTTCCTGCAGCAACCGGTTCAGGTTCTCTTCATAGACGATTACCGGATAGTCTCGCTTACGCAGTTCCACCACATAGTCGTTGAGGCGCTCTTTCAGCAGCAGCCGACGGGTCTGTTGCCGGGTATCCGGATCATTGATATCGGTATATTTCGAAGCCCTTTGATCAGTCACTCGAACAATATGCCAGCCGGCGGGGGTCTCTACGGGGCCTCCCAACTCGCCGATTTCAAGGGCGAAGGCCAACTCATCCAGAGCGGGAAAACCGCTGCCCTCCTCGACCCAGCCGAAGTCACCCAGGGTCTGCTTTGCCCTTGGATCGATGGAGTGGTTGAGCGCCGCCTGGTAGATGGTCAGTTCACCCTTCCCCAGTTTTTCCATAATATCCAGCGCTGCCTTCTCATCTTTCAACACCACCATCTGCAGTTTGCGGTGCTCATTGAAGGTAATGCGCCCTTGATATTTCGTAAAATAGTCCCGTACCTCCTGCTCCGTCGGCTGCATAGCTTGCGTCAGCGCACTACGATGCCTATTGACCAGGCGTGTCATGCTGAATTCGGCCAGGGCGGACTGAAAACCCGGATCCTGATCCAGCCCCGCCTCTCGCCCCTTTTTCGCCAATAGATAGTTGTCAATCAGTCCATTCAGGGTTTTCAGGCGTCTGTTGATATCGATCGAGTTGTTCAAGGTAGTGAGATATTTCTTACTCTCGCCCCATGTCATTAGGTTACCGTCATACTCGGCGATCACCTGCTCATCGCTACGTATACCGTCATCTTCAATCTCAAGATGCTTGGTGTGAATCATTACCTTAGTCCCGGCATGCAGATGTTTGCGCAATCCCTGTTTGCGTGCCAGATATTTTGCTTTTTTGACCTTTGCCTCGACCAGGGGACGCATCTTGTCATCCAGCTCGGTATCCTTGGCAAAGTGTTTCTTCACATAATCGGCAATATCTGCTTCGCTGACAGCGGAATCCGCTTTCAGGTAGTGTCTGCGATAGAGTCCCGCAAGCATGCCATCGGCATACTCCTGCAACTCCCGTTTGAATTTAGGATCCTCCAGCTTTCCCTTGCCGACGGCATCCAGATAGAGCAGGTTGACGCTGATCGCCTTGTCCAGCAGTGTCAGGATCACAGTGCGTCGTTCGGGTGTGCCCAATGCCGGCGTTGACAGGCCCACTACGGCGGTACTGTTCAGTTGCGTGTTCAGTTGGGGGAAGGTGATGATCCGATCGTCAACCCGGGCCAGGATATTGCTATCGGATAGTACAGGCTCTGCTGTAGGCTCTCCCCATGCGGAAGCGGCCAGGAAACAACCAGCCACCAGTGTTACAAGATTTTTCATTTTTGCCTCCGACTGCCCTGTCCAACCAGGTACCCGGCCGCATCAGTGGCGGAACAGGTCTGCGGTATATAATCGATGGTTAAACAGTTGGGCGATTCAACTTACCCTAAAAACGCGATTCATGGCTGTGAACTGAGCGGGAGGGGAAACAGCCTGTTTCCCCTCCCAATGCAGCCAGTCTATCGGCCTATTTGACAGACTGGGTTGTACTGCCGTTACCAGCCACAGGTTGAGCCGGTGCGATCCAGGGATACATCTTCCCATACGCTTTCCGATACCCGGCCTTCCGCGAGATGGAGTTTCCACTCCCGACCGTCTTCGCCGTTACAGGCCACTTCCTGCCATTCGTCGTCATGGCAACCCTGACAGACGGTAGTGCGCGGATCAGTGGAGCCGAATACAGAGCCTGAGGTCAGTATCTCCACCTGGTCCATGGTCTTACGCGATACCCGCCCCTTCATGGCATGCTCCAGCCACTCATCTTCCGATACACTGACTTCATCGTTCTCGTTTTCATGACAGCTGATACAGAAGTCGTCTCGAGGATCGTGATTATCGGTAAAAGTATGAGCCCAACTCACTGCCGCGTCGAAATCACCGGCGATCGGCGTTCCGTCGAAGCGTAGACCTTCTCCCTCGTCACAGTTGTCTCCATCCTCACCCGGCGCACAGACCCGTGTGGGTATCTGGGCATCAGGATTGTCGGCCAGAGTCTCGTACATATGGCACGAACCGCACTTCAGCGGACCATGGCTGTCATCGCTGTTGAGATAGGCCGCCTGGGCATAGGTGGTTGCATCCACGCCATCGACACCAGGACCCTGTTCCAGATGGGGCGCCACCGGATAGAGGCCGTGGATCGACTCATGACAACCCTGACAGGTGATATCCCGGTGACCGCGCGAGTAACGCATCAGCCCCGCCTTGCGTGGATAGTTAAAGGGTGCGTGGTCATTACCCGGCTGATGGCCGCTCGGCTCCACATAAGGTGCGGTATGACAATCGGCGCAATGGGGTTCGCCGGCGGCGAGCCAGTGGTCGCGTCCGTCGGTTGCCGCCGAGAAGGGTACCGCGGCCGCCATCGATCCACTCAGGGTCTGCTGGGCGGCGGCCACGCAATCGTCGGTGGTGCAGAAATCGAGGATGCTGACACTGAAATCACCATCGCCATCGAAGCTGCCGCAGATCTGGAAGTCCGCCTCGCCGTTGCCATCACAGTCGGGGCCTGGCGCTGCGGCACCCGTGGTACATGCGGTGACGTCACCCGCCACCTCGATGGTAGCCAGCTTGGCGTCGAGCGCCGGGTCGGTACTGCCGCCCAAATAGGCGCAGAGCCCAGGATCGCGGCGCCAGATGGCCATGGTCTCTTCCGAGGTGCGAATCGCTCCATCGGCCGGGAAGACATTGGGATCTCTTGGATCGAGCCAGTCCAAAGCCTGTTGCGTATCGACGCCCACTGCGGCGGCAATGTCATCCAGTGAAGCCAGCGCGCGTATATTGCTCGCGCCTGGACCGGGTATGCCATCGATCAGGCTCTCCATGTTTTCGCGTTTCCAGATCTCCTGGCTCAACTGGTTGTGACAGTTGGTACACCAGATACCCCGGTCGTCGCGATCGCTGCCCGCAAGGCCTGCCTGATTGCGTGACACATTGTCGCGCAACCATTCGCCGATGGCGGTCAGATGCTCAGGCGTACCTGCACCATCGATATCCTTGAACGGATTGGAGTGAACATCGCGACCGACGAAACAACCGCCGGCGCCCAAACGGTTATCCGTATCGGCATAGAAGTTGTCCCCCGTCTCGGTGATGGGATAGCCCGCCATGTCACCATTGGAACGATGGGCTGGATGACATCCCTGACAGCCGCCGAAACGGCCGAGACTGTCGCTGAATGCGATCGGACCGCCCTCACCGACACCGCGATGGGTCTGATGAATCGCCTCGGACATGGGCAGAATCACCTTATCGTTACCCTCATCATCGATAAAGGAGGCCGACTTGACCTGGGCGATGACGTTATCCGCATGGCAACGTTGACACAGCACGGTGGTATTGCCGATTCGGGTGCTTTGCGCGAACACGGGCCGGTTGTTTTGCGCCGACAGATCGGCAGCCAATGTATCGCACTCTGCCGGAGTGCCGCAGGCCGGATAGTTGACCAGGAAATCCGTGCCATGGCTCATGTCATGCAGGCCGAGAATACTGATGGCCGCACTCTTGAGTCGCGGATACCAATCCGAGTCGCCAGGACCTATACCATAATAGCTCATCCAGAAATTGTACTCCTGCTGAACCTTGGCCCAGATTTCATCCCCGCTCTTATGAGGAGAATTGGTGGTATCCACCTCTGAATGGCAGCGCTCGCAGTTGGGGATATCGATGGGGGCGGTACCGAAGCCCTCCACCGGCACACCATTCTGCATCACAGGCTCACCCATGCCGCCCGGCTGACCGGGATCGTAATGGCGCAACTTGGCCCTCATCGCGACAAAGGGGCGTACAGAGTCCTCGAACATCGCGCCCGGATCGGCAAAGAAGTTGATGGAATCCTCGAACGGAGTCAACGGGAGCCCCAAGGCCTCCCAGATCCTGGGTGAGGTCAGGGTGATCGGCAGGTTCTCCAACACCTTCATCTGAGTGTAGACAACAGTGCCATGCTCACCCGAGAATGTCAGTACATTGCCATTGGATGCGCCACCACAGTCATTCGGTACGGCAGGATTGCTTGGTACACCATCGGGATGAGAAACAGGCCCCATGGGATGGAGGCCGGCGCCGCAATCCGCGGGATACTCGATATGGCCGGTTACGCCGAGTCGAATCTTATCGCTCTCCGCGGTTGAATTGTTTGGATTGGCACCCTCCAGGTCGGCATAGATATAGAGATGATTCCAGACTGCATTCCAGTAGTTGTCGGTCGGATCATCGAAATCGCCATCGCCCACCATAGCGCCGCTGACACCGTTCCAGGTCGGGTTGCCGTCTTGACCTGAAATCACTAACGAACCGTCGGGATTGACCGCCGCGGAATCGGCAAGGGTATTCCACATCAGCAGTGAATTGCCCTCTGTCGCACTGATCAGTGTTGAGGTCTGCGGTACTACCTGCGGGCGGGTTTCGCGGGGCTGTGCATCATGCCAATATTCGAGCACATACTTTTGGAAATCCCCATTCGCATCGAGATCGGGGTCACGTAAAACAGTCTGGCGTCCCAAAGCATCCAGGCCTACCGAGGGATCTCCCTCGAGAAGACGCGCGAAGGCCGTCTGCCCTTCGTCACTCTGCTGTGTCTTTACAACCTGGGCAAGGATAGAGTTGTAGGGAGGGAGCACACAACAGTAAGCGAACTCAAACCCGGTACAGTGCATACCGAGTTCATAGTTCATCATGATGTTGAAACTGTTCTTTGGGCGCAGTGCCAGGCCATTACCGCCATCGTCACCGTCATCTTCGGAATGCTTCTCTTCCTCTTCCTCTTCCTTCCTGCGCTCATCCTCTTCACTACTGTGCTTGCCTTCCTCGTGCTTTTCCTCTCCTTCATCTCTGCTCGCCCAGCTATTGTCCATGGCGAAAATCAGCATAAAGATAAACGAAATCGCGAGTGTTACGAAGCGATGGGATTTATTACGTCGTGATTGATTGAACTTCATAATCGAACCCCTCCATGAAGCTGTACGATTTTTATGTGGGACGAGTACTCCGGCGGCGTTATACGTCCACGATTAGCTCACATTGAATGTGATGATCCTCCTGTCCAATAGCTACCAAATAAATGAGCAACCAACAATAACCACTTGTATTAATTTGTTTTTTTATCCAGCACTCATTACTAATACATTGGCCGTTTTGGGCAGGTTGTCCCAAAATTAGCAAAACAAGATTAAGAGAAACTTAAAAAGTTGAGGATTTGGGAAAAGAAATACTAGGCTGGGTTTAAAGATGTGACCCAGTTCATGCTCTAAAATCTGACAGGACGGCGCTTACGCTTCGCTCAGTTGACAGTCCCCGATGCATATTCACCGCAGGCACCCTACTTCTGCATGACCTGGTGAACAATCGAAGTGGCTTCGTCACTATCCCACTCGATAGGACCAATCGCCTTATAACGCAAGCGCCCCTGTCCATCAACGAGAAAACTGCTCGGGAAGACCTTGACCTCCCAGGCGTTGGCTGCGACCCGGCTTGGATCAAGTAGAACGGGAAACGTAAGTTTCAGGCGTGCCGCCATTTTACTTACACGACGTTCGCTCTCCTCGACATTGATGGCCAGAATGACAAAATCGGAATGGTTCATCGCCTCTTTCAACCTGATCAGGGACGGCATCTCCTCAATACAGGGAGGGCACCAGGTTGTCCAGAAGTTGAGTAAAACCGTTTTGCCCTTGAGATCGCTGATTTTGACTTGATTGCCTTTTAAGTCTTGAAGCACCAGGGAGGGGGCAGGATGATTCGGCAATACAACCTCAAGCCAGCCACCATGCGTCAGGCCGCTTACTGAAAATGAAAACAGGATCAGCACCTGTATGAGATTGATCAAATATGATCTTTTGAGCAGATTCATGGTGTTTTTTTCTTAGGGCCTGTTAACACTAATCCAATACACCCTGCTGGGGCTGTTTTTGTGCCCAGCAAGGCAGAATGAGCGTAGTGTAGTTATTCTACATGAGCGAATGATAACGCCGCTGGGGGCGAAAACAGCCCCAGCCCTTCGGGTTGCGCCTGAAAAAGCGCCACTCGGCGTTGCTCGTCGCTCATTTGGAATAACCAAACCTCTCTCCTCGCGCCCCGAAGGAAGTGCCCTTGGGGTGCGCCTTGATTGGCGC
>QBVD01000007.1 GCA_003058525.1 gamma proteobacterium symbiont of Ctena orbiculata
TGTGAGGTATATGTGCTGAGCAAGGATGAGGGTGGCCGTCATACGCCGTTTTTCAGCAACTATCGTCCGCAGTTTTATTTCCGGACCACCGACGTGACGGGAGCCTGTGACCTGCCGGAGGGCGTGGAGATGGTGATGCCCGGCGACAACGTGAAGATGGTCGTGAAGCTGATCGCGCCGATCGCGATGGAAGAGGGACTGCGTTTTGCGATTCGCGAAGGCGGCCGGACCGTGGGTGCCGGTGTGGTATCCAAAATTATCGAGTAAGTGATAATGGCTAACCAGAGAATACGAATTCGTCTGAAAGCATTTGATCATCGACTGATTGATCAATCTGCACGTGAGATAGTGGAGACCGCTAAGCGTACCGGCGCACATGTGCGTGGTCCTATTCCACTGCCGACAAAGAATGAGCGATATACCATTTTGATTTCACCGCATGTCAACAAAGATGCACGTGATCAATATGAGATTCGCACCCACAAACGTCTGCTCGATATCGTCGAGCCGACCGATAAGACCGTGGATGCGCTGATGAAGCTCGATTTGGCTGCCGGCGTCGACGTGCAGATCAAACTGAACTGAGGTTAACAACGATGGCGATTGGAGTAGTCGGCCGGAAGGCAGGAATGACCAGGATATTTACCGAGCAGGGAGAATCCATCCCGGTTACGGTGATCGAGGTTGAACCCAACCGTGTCACGCAAATGAAAAGTGACGAGAATGATGGTTACTTGGCTATTCAGGTCACCACCGGTGATCGTAAGAGCTCGCGTGTGAACAAGCCCGCTTCAGGCCATTTTGCCAAAGCAGGCATCGAGGCCGGACGTGGTGTATGGGAGTTCCGTGCTGAGGAATCCGATATCGACGGCATTGAAGTAGGCAGTGAAATCAAGGCTGACCAGTTCGAGGCTGGTCAGATAGTCGATGTACGTGGACGCTCCCAGGGTAAAGGATATCAAGGTGGTGTTAAGCGCCATAACTTCCGCATGCAGGATGCCACTCACGGCAACTCGTTGTCTCATCGTGCACCCGGATCGATCGGACAGTGTCAGACGCCGGGGCGTGTATTCAAAGGCAAGAAGATGGCCGGACAGATGGGTGCAGTACAGCGCTGCCAGCAGAATCTGGAAGTCGTGCGCGTCGATGCGGAGCGTAACCTGTTGTTGGTGAAGGGCTCTGTGCCAGGCTCAAAAGGTGGTGATCTGATTATCACCCCCGCTGTGAAGATGATTAATAAAGGGTGAGTCTGATGGAACTCAATGTACAAACAGCAGTAGGTGCACAAACGCTGAAGGTCTCTGACGAGGTCTTCGGTGCAGAGTTTAAGCAATCACTGGTGCATCAGGTGGTATCGGCCTACATGGCAGGTGCCCGTGCCGGCACCAAGGCACAGAAAAACCGCTCTGCAGTTGCCGGTGGCGGCGCCAAGCCTTTCCGTCAAAAGGGTACAGGTCGCGCGCGTGCCGGTACCAATCGCAGCCCGATCTGGCGCAGTGGCGGCGTGAACTTCGCGGCTTCCCCGCGCAGTTACGCCCAGAAGATTAACCGCAAGATGTACCGGGGCGCGATTCGCTCGATACTCTCTGAGCTCAATCGGCAGGATAGACTGGTCGTGGTGGATGAAATCAGCGTTTCCAAACCCAAAACCAAGGAGCTGGTTGAGAAGCTGAAGGGTATGGAGCTGAGCGATGTATTGGTTGTGACTCCCGATCCGGATGAGAACCTCTATCTGGCATCCAGGAACCTCTACGGTGTTGATGTGCGTGATATCGATGAGATCGATCCGGTAAGTCTGGTGGCTTATGAGAAGGTATTGGTTACCGAAAGCGCAGTGAAGAAACTCGAGGAGACACTGGCATGAATAACGAGCGTCTCATGAAGGTTCTTCTGAGTCCCGTGGTATCTGAGAAGAGCAGCGTGGTTGCCGATGCCAACCAGCAATACACATTTCGCGTGGCAACCGATGCGACCAAGCGGGAGATCGCACAGGCGGTCGAAAAGCTGTTCGAGGTCGAAGTCGAACGGGTACAGGTTGTAAATTGCAAGGGCAAAACCAAACGTTTTGGTCAAGTCAACGGTAAACGTTCTGACTGGAAGAAGGCATATGTTCGTCTCAAGCCTGGTAACGATATCGATTTCGCGGCCGGTGCATGAGCAAATAAGATAGGATTTGGATTATGGCAGTCGTTAAATCAAAACCGACCTCCGCAGGCCGCAGATTTGTGGTCAAGGTCGTCAACGATGAGCTCCATAAGGGTGCGCCCTATGGTCCATTGGTGGCAAAAAAGAGTAAAACTGGCGGGCGTAACAATAACGGTCGTATAACTACGCGTCATCGTGGCGGTGGACATAAACAGCGCTACCGCATCATCGATTTCAAGCGTAACAAGGAAGGTATTCCGGCAACAGTTGAACGCCTTGAATATGATCCGAATCGGACCGCGCATATTGCACTGATCCGTTATGCAGACGGTGAACGCGCCTACATCATCGCGCCCAGCAACCTGCATGTGGGTGACCAGGTCGAATCAGGGTCGGGTGTGGCGATCAAGGTGGGTAACTGCCTGCCGTTGAGGAACATGCCGATGGGTTCCGTGGTGCATTGTATCGAGATGAAACCAGGCAAGGGTGCCCAGCTTGCACGTTCCGCCGGTGCATCGGTGCAATTGGTGGCACGGGAAGGCGAGTATGCCACCCTGCGTCTCCGCTCTGGTGAAATGCGCAAGGTCCCCGCTGATTGCCGAGCAGTTATCGGTGAGGTTTCAAACTCCGAGCACACGCTACGCTCATTAGGCAAGGCGGGAGCCACACGTTGGAAGGGTATACGCCCGACTGTGCGTGGTGTTGTCATGAACCCTGTTGATCATCCGCATGGTGGTGGTGAAGGTCGTACCTCGGGCGGCCGTCATCCGGTATCGCCATGGGGTGTGCCAACCAAAGGGTATAAAACCCGTACCAACAAACGCACAAACAAGATGATTGTGCGCCGTAGAAACCGTAAATAATTGATTAGGGGTTAGAGTCGTGCCACGTTCAATCAGAAAAGGCCCATTCATTGACCACCATTTGATGAAGAAGGTGGATGAGGCGGTAGCCCAGAACAACAAACGTCCCATCAAGACCTGGTCACGCAGATCTCTCGTGGCGCCGGAGATGGTGGGACTGACGATCGCTGTATACAACGGCAAGCAGCATGTCCCGGTGTTGGTATCGGAGAACATGGTCGGACACAAGCTGGGTGAGTTTGCACTGACCCGCACTTATCGTGGCCACGCCGCTGATAAGAAGTCCTAGTAGAGGAAGTGACGATGCAGACTACAGCAAAATTGCGTCATGCCCGGATTTCGGCTCAGAAAGGGCGACTGATCGCCGATCAGATTCGCGGCCTTCCGGTTGAGCAGGCCCTTGATATTCTGTCGTTCAGTAAGAAGAAGGGTGCCGGGCTGGTAAAAAAGGTGCTTGAATCGGCGATTGCCAATGCAGAGCACAATGATGGTGCGGACATCGATGAATTGAAGGTGGCAGCCGTCAGTGTCGATGAAGGGCCGACCATGAAGCGTATTCGCGCACGTGCCAAAGGACGTGCAACCAGGATTCTCAAACGCACTAGTCACATCAATGTGACTGTGGCGGAAAAGTAACAGGCAAGAGAGGCCGAAATGGGTCAAAAAGTACATCCAACCGGGATACGTCTTGGCATTGTAAAAGACTGGACTTCCAAGTGGTATGCGGATTCCAAGCACTACGCGGATCTGTTGAACAATGATCTCGTAGTCAGAGATTTTTTGAAAAAGAAGCTGTCACAGGCGTCAGTCAGTCGAATACAGATCGATCGTCCGGCGAATAATGCCCACATTACCGTCCACACGGCACGGCCCGGACTGGTAATCGGCAAAAAGGGCGAGGACATCGATGCATTGAGATCCGAAGTGTCCGGCATGATGGGGATTCCCGTACACATGAGCATTGAGGAGATCCGCAAACCGGAACTTGATGCTCAGTTGGTCGGCGAGAGTATTGCGCAACAGCTGGAAAGACGTGTCATGTTCAGGCGTGCTATGAAGCGGGCTGTACAGAATGCCATGCGTCTCGGTGCAGAGGGTATCAAGGTCCATATCAGTGGACGACTCAACGGTGCTGAAATTGCACGTTCCGAATGGTATCGGGAGGGGCGTGTACCATTGCATACGCTGCGTGCGGATATCGATTACGGTTTTGCTGAAGCGAATACAACCTACGGTATCATCGGTGTCAAGGTATGGGTCTTCAAAGGTGAAGTCTACGGTGATAATGAGGAAGTTGAAGTAGAAACCAAGACTACTTCGTCGGGTAAGAGGTCGTAAGCAATGTTGCAACCTAAACGGACAAAATTTCGCAAACAGCATAAAGGGCGCAATCGCGGGTTGGCGATCAAAGGCAGCGATGTCTCTTTTGGTGAATACGGACTTAAATCAACCGGACGGGGTCGTATTACCGCAAGACAGATCGAGGCCGCTCGTCGTGCTATTACCAGGCATGTAAAGCGTGGTGGAAAAATCTGGATCCGAATCTTTCCGGACAAGCCGATCACTAAGAAGCCTCTGGAAGTTCGCCAAGGTAAAGGTAAAGGCAACGTTGAGTACTGGGTTGCTCAGATTCAACCCGGCCGGATGCTCTATGAGATTGAAGGTATTTCCGAAGAGCTGGCCCGCGAGGCATTCGCGCTTGCTTCTGCCAAGTTGCCTGTTTCGACCACATTCGTGAAGCGGACGGTAATGTAATGAAAGCATCAGAGTTAAGAGAGAAGTCCCAACAAGAGCTGACAACTACGCTCGAAGAGCTTCTGAAAGAGCAGTTTAACCTGCGTATGCAGCGGGGCACAGGCCAGTTGGCCAAGCCGTCGCGCATGAGGGAAGTTCGCAAGGATATAGCACGTGTAAAGACTCTTATGAATGAACAGAAGTCGGGTGAGGCATCATGAGTGAACAGCAGGCAACAAACCGGACGCTGATTGGACAGGTTGTCAGTAGCGCGATGGATAAATCGATCACTGTATCCGTCGAACGCCGTGTAAAGCATCCGGTTTATGGGAAATTCATGCGCCGTTCGACAAAGGTACATGCGCATGACGAAGCGAATGAGTGCCAGAAAGGCGATACCGTGATGGTGGAACAGTGTCGTCCACTGTCGAAAACCAAAACCTGGCGTTTGGTTAAAGTGCTGGAGCGTGCCGGCTGAGACGATGTTCTCAGAGTGCGTCCAATCGAAACTATTTGGAATTAGGGCAATACCATGATTCAGATGCAGACCAACCTCAGTGTTGCTGACAACAGTGGCGCGAAGCAGGTTCAGTGCATAAAGGTGCTGGGTGGTTCTCATCGCCGCTATGCAGGGATCGGAGATATCGTAAAAGTCAGTGTCAAAGATGCCATACCTAGAGGTAAAGTGAAAAAAGGTGATGTCTACAATGCGGTTGTAGTCAGAACCAAGAAGGGCGTTCGTCGTCCGGACGGATCAGTGATCCGTTTCGACACCAACGCTGCCGTGCTGTTGAACAACGCACTGCAGCCCATAGGTACGCGTATCTTTGGCCCCGTGACCCGTGAATTAAGGAGTGAGCGATTTATGAAGATCATTTCGCTCGCACCAGAAGTTTTGTGAGGCGGCATCAATGGCAAACAAGATTAAAAAGGGCGACGAGGTAATCGTCATCAGCGGAAAAGACAGAGGCAAACGCGGTACTGTAGTCAGAATGCTGCAGGACGACAGGCTGGTTGTTGAAAATGTCAATATGGCAAAAAAACACACCAAGCCCAATCCAAATCGCGGAGAGCCTGGCGGCATACTTGATAAAGAGATGCCTTTACACATTTCCAACGTGGCCCTCTACAATCCGGCAACCGATAAGGGTGACCGGGTCGGCTTTAAAATTCTTGAAGATGGCAAGAAGGTTCGAATCTTCAAATCGAATCAAGAAGTCGTCGACATCTGAGGCGTGATCAGACATGGCAAGATTACAGCAACAATATAGTGAAACCATTGTCCAGGAGTTGATGGACAAGTTTCAGTTCGGCAGCGTCATGCAGGTTCCCAAGATCACCAAGATCACTCTGAATATGGGAGTGGGCGAGGCGATCGGCGATAAGAAAGTCCTGGAAAACGCGGTCGGTGATATGGAAAAAATCGCGGGTCAAAAAGCGGTCATTACCCATGCCCGCAAATCCATCGCCGGTTTCAAGGTGCGTGAAGGATGGCCGATCGGTTGTAAGGTGACCCTGCGCCGCGAGCGGATGTACGAATTTCTCGATCGCCTGATCAACATAGCGATACCCAGAATTCGGGATTTCCGTGGCCTGAACGGCAAGTCATTCGACGGCCGTGGGAACTACTCCATGGGCGTTAAAGAGCAAATCATGTTTCCAGAGATCGATTACGACAAGATCGACGCTATTCGTGGCTTGGATATCACCATTACCACTACGGCGAAGACCGATGAAGAGGGTCGTGCGTTGCTGGAAGCCTTCAAATTTCCTTTTAAGAACTGAGTCCGGAATATGGCAAAAAAGAGCATGATCGCACGCGAAAACAAGCGTGCCCGAATCGCCTCCCAATATGCTGCCAAGCGTAGTGCCCTGAAGGCGGTTATCAAGAATCCAAACAGCACATTCGAGCAGATCGAAGAGGCGACGCTGAAACTGCAGAAGCTGCCTCGGGATGCAAGTCCATCCCGCAAGCAGAACCGCTGTCGGGTGACAGGTCGGCCACACGGTGTCTATCGCAAATTCGGACTCTGCAGAAATAAACTGCGCGAAGCCGCGATGCGCGGCGATGTTCCGGGGCTTGTTAAAGCCAGTTGGTAAGCGTATAATTGCGCGCCTTTACTCGGGTCAGCTGCTGGCCCGTTTTGTTATTTTATGTTTCGGTATCGCGCCACAAAGGCGGACTGACCACAGGAGCTCATTATGAGTATGTCAGATCCCATCGCGGATATGCTTACACGCATCCGTAATGGCCAGGCAGCCAAGAAGACGACTGTAGAGCTGCCCTCCTCAAAGCTTAAGCTCTCAATTGCTAACCTTCTGAAAAATGAAGGTTTTCTTCAGGAAGTCTCAATCAATGGCGAATCCAAGAAACCGACCCTGGTTTTGGAGCTGCGCTACTATCAAGGTCGACCTGTTATCGATTTGATCAAGCGAGTCAGTCGGCCCGGGCTGCGTGTCTACAAGGGCAAGGATGAACTGCCCAAGGTGCGTGGTGGTCTGGGTGTGGCGATTATCTCCACCTCAAAAGGTGTGATGTCCGACCGTGCTGCCCGGGAGACGGGTCAGGGCGGTGAAGTCATCGCCTACGTTGCGTAAGGGGGATGATGAGATGTCACGTGTAGCTAAGAGCCCGATTACACTTCCATCCGGCGTTACGGTCAAAAAGAGTGAACAGTCGCTCAGTGTCAAGGGACCGAAGGGTGAAATGGCGATGGAGATACACCCATCGATAGATGTTTCCGAAGAGGAAAACTCCCTTAAGGTAGCGCCGAAGAGCGAGAACAAGGCAACCTGGGCCATGGCTGGCACCATGCGGGCGCTGGTCAACAATATGGTGACCGGTGTCAGTCAGGGATTTGAGAAGAAATTACAATTAGTTGGCGTCGGTTATCGTGCCCAAGCCGGTGGTAAATCGCTCAACCTCAATCTGGGTTTCTCGCATCCCATTGACTATCCGGTTCCTGAGGGTATCAGTATTGCGACACCCTCGGCCACTGAAATAGTCGTCAGTGGAAGCAACAAACAGCGTGTCGGTCAGGTGGCAGCGGAAATTCGCGCTTTTCGTCCGCCGGAGCCTTACAAAGGCAAGGGCGTACGTTATGTAGACGAATATGTGGCGCGTAAAGAAGCCAAGAAGAAATAGGGTAGAACGATGGAAAAGAAAATATCACGCATACGTCGTGGACGTCGTACTCGGGCAAAGATTCAGGAGCTTGGCGCGCATCGTCTCTCTATTCATCGCACGCCCCGACATATCTATGCTCAGGTGATCAGCCCGGATGGCGGCAATGTGCTTGCCAGCGCCTCGACACTCGATAAAGCGATTCGGGGTGAGATCGAGGGCGCCTGCGGTAATGTCGATGCGGCAAAGATCGTCGGTAAATATATCGCTGAGCGGGCTAAATCCGCCGGTGTAGAGAATGTGGCCTTCGACCGCTCAGGTTTTCGTTACCATGGGCGGGTCAAAGCACTCGCAGAAGCGGCGCGTGAAGCCGGTCTTCAATTTTAAAGGTTCTGGATTATGGCTAATTTCAATGCAAAGCCTGAGGGCGACGAGTTTCTTGAAAAGCTGGTCAATGTAAACCGGGTGGCAAAAGTAGTTAAAGGCGGCCGTCAGTTCGGATTCTCCGCACTGACTGTTGTCGGTGATGGCAAAGGACGAGTCGGTTTCGGTACCGGCAAGGCGCGTGAAGTTCCGGTGGCAATTCAAAAGGCCATGGAGACGGCGCGCAAGAACATGGTATCGGTTCGCCTCAGCGGTTCTACCTTGCAATATCCCGTTACAGGCAGACATGGTGCTGCAAAGGTACATATGCAGCCAGCCTCTGACGGTACCGGCATTATCGCCGGCGGTGCGATGCGTGCCGTTTTTGAAGTGCTGGGTGTACAGAATGTACTGGCGAAGTGTATCGGGACGAACAATCCAATGAACGTTGTTCGGGCGACCATCAACGGCTTGCAAGAGATGACAGATGCCGAGTCCGCTGCTCTGAAGCGCGGCAAGAGCGTCGAGGATATCCTGGGGTAGGTCATGGCTAAGAAAAAAATGATGCGTGTGACTCTGGTGCGCAGCACAAGTGGCAGATTGGCAAGCCATAAAGCGTGTGTCGCCGGGTTGGGATTACGACGTATGCACCAGATCGTAGAAGTGGAGGATACTCCGGCAACACGAGGCATGGTGAATAAAGTCAACTATATGGTCAAGGTTGTGGAGGCCTGAAGATGCGCTTGAATACACTACAACCTGCCGCTGGCAGCAAGACCGCCCGTAAACGGGTCGGGCGAGGTATCGGCAGTGGACTTGGTAAGACCTGTGGTCGCGGCCACAAAGGACAGAAATCACGCTCCGGCGGCTATCACAAGGTTGGATTTGAAGGTGGCCAGATGCCACTGCAAAGACGCCTGCCGAAGGTTGGTTTCACTTCGCGTGTCTCTTTGGCAGCGGCTGAGGTACGTCTAGGCGAGTTGGCGAAGGTCGATGCAGACGTGATCGATCTTGACGCCCTGAAAAAGGCAAACCTGGTCACTCGATCGATAAAAAGAGCGAAGATCTTCGCTTCGGGCAATATTGATCGTGCCGTTACCGTGAATGGTATTGCTGTGACCAAGGGCGCTAAGGCAGCAATCGAAGCGGCTGGTGGCAAGGTCGAGTAATCATGGCCAATCAGGGAACACAAATGATGGGTGCGCTTGGCAGCATGGGCCGATTGACGGAGCTTCGTCAACGGCTGTTGTTTGTCGCAGGTGCGCTGTTGGTGTTCCGCATCGGTACCTTTATACCTGTGCCTGGTGTCAATCCGGTAGCATTGGCAGCTCTTTTTGAACAGGCCCAGGGGTCAATTCTGGACATGTTCAACATGTTTTCCGGGGGTGCCCTGGAACGTGCCAGCCTGTTCGCGCTAGGCATCATGCCCTATATATCCGCGTCGATTATCATGCAGCTGATGTCTGCAGTCATTCCATCTTTGGAACAGTTGAAAAAAGAGGGTGAGTCGGGGCGTAGAAAGATAACCCAATATACCCGTTACGGCACGGTCGTTTTGGCGACTTTCCAAGCCGTGGGTATTTCGATTGCGTTGCAGAGCCAGACAGTCGGCGGCGAAACCATCGTTATCCACCAGGGTATGGGGTTTGTCGTCACTGCTGCCGTATCGCTGGTAACAGGCACCATGTTCCTGATGTGGCTGGGTGAGCAGATCACCGAGCGTGGCATTGGCAACGGTATTTCGCTAATCATCTTTGCCGGAATCGTTGCAGGTCTTCCATCCGCTATCGGTGGTACGCTGGAACTTGCCCGTACCGGTGAACTCAATGCGCTGACGATCCTTTTCCTTTTTGTATTGGCGATTGCTGTAACCGCCTTCGTTGTCTTCGTTGAACGAGGGCAGCGCAGGATTACAATCAATTATGCCAAACGTCAGCAGGGCAGAAAAATGCTGGCCGCGCAAAGCACGCATCTGCCGTTGAAATTGAATATGGCAGGTGTCATTCCGCCGATCTTTGCGTCCAGTATCATCCTTTTTCCGGCAACACTCGGGCAGTGGTTCGGTAATACTGAGGGCACACGCTGGATACAGGATATATTCGCCAAGCTGTCTCCAGGTGAGCCGGTATATGTAATGGCCTACGCAGCGGCGATAATCTTTTTCTGTTTTTTCTACACTGCGTTGGTCTTCAATTCACGGGAGACCGCCGACAATCTGAAGCGGTCAGGTGCGTTCATACCCGGTATCCGTCCGGGGGAACAAACGGCCAAGTACATCGACGGTGTGATGAGTAAATTGACCTTTTGGGGTGCGATCTACATCACCCTGGTCTGTTTGCTGCCTGAGTTCCTGATCGTGGGCTGGAATGTCCCCTTCTATTTTGGTGGTACATCATTGCTGATTATTGTCGTGGTGGTTATGGATTTCATGGCGCAGATACAGGCGCACATGATGTCGCATCAATACGATGGGCTGATGAAAAAGGCCAATCTGAAGGGCGGCGGTGCGGGATTGTTACGCTAGCGTCGAGCGCTACAGTTTTAAATATTTGGAGTCTGAATCATGAAAGTGCGTGCATCGGTAAAAAAGATCTGCCGAAATTGCAAAATTGTACGCCGGAATGGCGTCGTCAGAGTGATCTGTAAAGAAGGGCGTCATAAGCAGCGTCAGGGTTAATCAGGGCAAAATTAGTGCCACATCCGCTTGATGCAAGCGGTTGTGTAGAGTAATATTGCGCGTTTACCTTTGGCAGAGTGCCAGGGGTTTGTTCAGGAGATTTAGAGATGGCTCGAATTGCAGGGGTCAACATTCCAGACCGAAAACATGCGGTCATTGCACTGACATCGATATACGGTATCGGGCGTTCTCGTGCGGGCGATATTTGTAAAGAGGCCGGTATAGAACCGAACGTCAAGATCCAGGAACTCAGTGAGGACCAGGTGGAGAGCATACGTACAATCGTTGCGCGCTACACCGTCGAAGGCGATCTCCGTCGTGAAATCTCCATGAATATCAAACGTCTGATGGACCTCGGCTGCAATCGTGGGATACGCCATCGTCGCGGACTACCGCTCCGTGGCCAGCGTACCCGTACCAATGCCAGGACACGCAAAGGGCCACGTCGCCCGATCAAGCGTTAAACAAACCATATTTATGAATCTGTAGGTGCAGAAGATGGCTAAACCTAGTATCCGTGGTAAGAAAAAGGTAAAGAAGAGTGTGACCGATGGGATCGCGCATATACATGCCTCTTTCAACAACACAATCATTACCATTAGTGACCGCCAGGGCAATGCGCTGGCTTGGGCCACCGCTGGTGGATCGGGATTCCGCGGTTCTAGAAAGAGCACCCCGTTTGCGGCCCAGGTGGCTGCTGATCGCGTGGGACAGATGGTCAAGGAGTATGGCGTCAAAAATCTTGATGTGAACGTGAAAGGCCCCGGGCCTGGCCGCGAATCCGCTGTGCGTTCCCTGAACAATGCGGGATTCAAGATCACCAGCATCTCTGATGTTACGCCCATTCCACACAATGGCTGCCGTCCTCCCAAGAAGCGCCGCGTCTAATTACTGGAGTTACTGAAAATGGCAAGGTACATCGGACCCAAGTGTAAGCTAAGCCGCAGGGAAGGTACTGATCTTTTCCTGAAGAGCCGCGTGCGTTCACTCGATTCCAAATGCAATATGGAGAAGGTGCCCGGGCAGATGGGAGATCGCCGTCGTCGGGTATCCGATTACGGTTTGCAGCTGCGTGAGAAGCAGAAGGTGCGTCGTATCTACGGCATAATGGAAAAGCAGTTCCGCAACTACTACAAAACTGCTGCGCAGAGTAAAGGCGCAACCGGTGAGAACCTGCTGCAACTGCTTGAGACGCGTCTCGACAACATTGTCTATCGAATGGGTTTTGGCTCTACCCGAGCTGAAGCGCGTCAACTTGTGAGCCATAAGGCGATAGAGGTCAATGGCAAGGTAGTTAACGTACCCTCATTCAAAGTTACAGCGGAAGATGAAGTCTCTATCCGGGAAAAGGCAAAGAAACAGCTCAGAATTCAAGGGGCACTCGAACTGCAAGGGCAGTATGGTTTTGTCGATTGGGTTGAAGTTGATCCGAAAGCGATGAAAGGCAAGCTGAAACGTGTACCGGATCGATCAGATTTGTCAGCAGAGATTAATGAACAACTGGTCGTCGAGCTCTACTCCAAGTAAGCCTTGACGAGGGAATATACATGATCGATAGCGTTACGGAATTTCTCAAGCCCCGGATAGTAAACGTTCAGCCCCTCACGGCTACACGTGCGAAAGTGACCCTTGAGCCGTTGGAGCGGGGCTTTGGCCACACCTTGGGGAATGCATTAAGGCGCATCCTGCTTTCATCGATGCCTGGCAGCGCGATCACTGAAGTGGAGATCGCCGATGTACTTCACGAATACACCACGATGGAAGGTATTCAAGAAGATGTGCTTGATGTGCTGCTTAATCTCAAGCAGGTTGCGATCATTATGCATGCACGCGATGAGGCGACCCTAAAATTGCAGAAGAAGGGTCCGGGACAAGTGCTTGCCAGCGATATCACTCTGGATCACGATGTGGAGATTGCCAACCCGGATCTGGTTATCGCCAACCTGACGAAGTCAGGTGAAATCAACATGACGCTGAATGTACGCCGTGGACGTGGTTACCATCCGGCGGCTGCCCGCGCGGGTAGCGCGGGGGATGAGCGTCCGATCGGCATGTTGCAGGTGGATGCATCATTCAGCCCGATAAGAGAAGTGGCGTACAGTGTCGAAGCGGCCCGTGTCGAGCAGAATACAGGCCTTGACCGTCTTGTCATAGAACTGGAGACAAACGGTACCATCGATCCGGAAGAGGCTATCAGGCGCTCCGCCAGCATATTGCGTGATCAGCTCTCCGTGTTTGTCGATCTGGAAGCTGAAGCCGCCGAGTCGGTATCCGAGCCCGAAGAGCCGGCAATCGATCCCATACTGCTGCGTCCCGTGGACGATCTCGAGCTGACGGTACGCTCTGCGAACTGTCTGAAGGCGGAAAATATCTTCCTTATCGGCGATCTCATCCAACGCACAGAGGTGGAATTGCTGAAAACCCCGAATCTCGGCAAGAAATCACTGACCGAGATAAAGGACGTACTTGCCCGCCGCGGACTTTCGCTGGGTATGCGCCTTGAGCATTGGCCACCGGAAAACATCGAAGAGCAGCTGACTCACTAAGCAGTTGCACTGACTATTTTTTAACTTTTGAATTTGTGGAAGTCGAATCATGCGCCATCGCAAATCAGGCCGGCAGCTAAATCGTAACAGCAGCCACCGCAATGCCATGTTCAGAAACATGACCGTCTCTCTGATCAATCATGAAATGATCAAGACAACCCTGCCCAAGGCAAAAGAGTTGCGACGTGTCGCCGAGCCGCTTATCACTCTCTCCAAGACGGACAGTGTGGCAAAGCGCCGCCTGGCCTTCACCCGGCTGCGGGACAAGGCTGCAGTTGGAAAGCTGTTCGCTGAACTGGGTCCTCGTTATCAGGAACGCCCAGGAGGTTACCTACGCATCATGAAGTGTGGTTATCGCCCCGGCGATCAGGCGCCTATGGCTTATGTGGAGCTGGTTGACCGCCCGCTGCCTGAAGAGCCTCAGGACAGCGAAGACGAAACTGAGGCTGAAGAAGCCTAAGCCAGAGCAACTAATCAGGCTCTGAAAACCCACATCTATTGATGTGGGTTTTTTTATGCGCGTCATAATGCAGATTAACCAGGTTAGAAACCGGAGCAAGGTCAGCGTTTCAAACTTTTCATCAGTTCCTCAAGTGCAATGCTCTGGGTTCCAATGTTGTCGTCATGCCGGGGGTTATCTGTTTCAAAGATACGTTGCCCATTAATCATGCCAGATATGTCCGATCCCTTGCCAGCAAGATCATGACTGAAAACCGCAATGATGTGGAGCAGGGTAAAAGTTGCTATCACCAGGTAACTCAAGAGATGCAGGTCGTTGAGACTCAACCCGCCAATCATCGAGATACCCTTGAGCAGAAACAGACCGCTGGCAGCAATCAAAAGCATGAAAAAGTGGAGTGCCAGGTAGACAGGTCCCCAAAGCGGGTTGTGGCTGTACCATTTGGGTAAGGGTGCTTTACCGAGAGTTAAATAAAACTTCAACACTAACCATGCTTGCGACAGACGATGCAGGTCCGGCTCACAGGAGGAGAGGTGTTCGCTGCCTTTACCGAATAGGAGCAGGTAAATTCTCAACAGCAGTGCCGGCAGAAACAGGCCGCTGAGCATAAAGTGAATCTCGGCAGCGCTTTGTGCCATCAGGGGTGTATTGTTCATGAGCCAACCGGTGATCAGCAACCCGATGCAGGAGAGCCCGAGAGTCCAGTGGGCGAGTCTGAGTCTACTGCTCCAGACCAGGACCCGGCTGACATTAGTTACCTGCATATTCAATCACCCGCCTATTCACTTTCGTGCTGGTATTACAGCATGCATAATCCAACAACGGAACGAGAATAGCCTGGACAATTGTCATGGTCTTTGTGCCGATTGGATGTATCCCGGCAGGCTGTTGTCAAATCAACGACCACCAAGATTTATTATGATCAGAGAGAGAAAAAGCAAAAAAGAACGCAGAGTTGAGCGGGATCAGGCAATGCTGCGGTACACCAAGCAGCGCCAGAGAAACCTGTTGGCGAAGCCCGGTGTACATCAGTTTATCCTGGTACTGGATCAGATGAAGGCCGGGTTCAACGTGGCGAAGATCTTTCGCAGTGCCGAGGCTTTCGGCGCGCACGAAGTTCACTTGGTGAATATTGGTCCTTTTGATCCTGCGCCAGGGAAGGGGGCATTTAAAAAGGTACCGGCGCTTTTTTTCGACAGCTTCGATCAAAGTTATCGGGAACTTACTAAACGTGGATACCAGATTGTAAAGCTGGAAGGGGGGTGTAAGCGCATACTAACCAATTTCAGTATGGATAGCAGGATTGCCTTTGTTCTGGGCCATGAGGAGTGGGGGCACAGCTTCAACGAGGAGGACTACCCGGATATCCTGTCGGTGTCCATTCCTCAATTCGGGCAGGTGGAGAGTCTGAATGTCTCGGTGGCGGCATCTATCGTTATGTACGAGTATGTGCGCCAGCATCAGAGTCCGGTGTGACCCGGGTTTTCCCGATTAGGTCACATGTCGACTAGGGTTATAGTAAAAATCTATCGATCAGGAAATTCTATAGATTTCATCGTTAACACGGACACAACAATGACAGTCAGTGACGCGAGTAGTAACCATGTCATTTGATTTCTCCTCTTATTATGTTTGAACTGCACTGAGCCAGTTACGCCAACCATAGATCAGATACAGTCAGTTTTATGTGATATATAACTGAGTTAGCTTAAAAAAGGCTTAAAAAAAGCGTGAATCAGTTCACATTCGTTTGCAATTAAAGACGGGACCTGCCCATGAAGATCAGTGTGGGGGGGCGCTCGCTGTCTATCCTGATACGCGTAAGGCTGGCGGTGGCAATGGAAAGCCGGTACATGGAATTGAGGGGGGCTTGCAGGGTGTGGTTGATAATCGAGCGAATCACGCCCGCATGGGCCACAAGCAGCAGATGCTGGCCCAGAAAACGCTCACAGGCGTTGCTGTAGGCGTCAAGAACCCGTTCATTAAAATGATTCAAATCCTCGGCCTGTTGAGGCCGGTTTTGAATTGGGTCGTGGTAAAAGCGTGACAGGATTGCCTGGTCACGCATGCGGAGCTGGTCACCCGTTTGGCCTTCCCAGTCGCCGAAACCAACCTCTTTCAGCCGTTCATCAAGCTCTACGGCAATCTTGAGTTCACGTCCCAGGGCAGTGGCAAATTCGCTGCAACGACGCAGGGGTGAACTGACAATGGCCTGCCAGGGGCGTCCACCGGAAACGGCTTGCCACATCTGTTCCCATCCGCGGTCACTCAAGGGATCATCAATCTGTCCCCGATAGCGCCTCCCGCCGACAGGTTCTCCATGGCGCAACAGATCGATCCTGGTGACCCTGTCAGCCACCTAAACCAGTCCGCTGAATGTGAGAAGCGCGACTATCACCAGATAGACAACAAGCGATCTCCAGACGAGGGCCATGGCGGCTTTGGCAAGAAAGCTGAAGGATTGCACTCCCTCATTCGCTTCGTTGATCAGCGTCGAGAGCCGCATGGCACCGCCGCCGCTACAGATCAGGGTTCCGTTGTTGCTGTCGGCGAATTCGCTGAATCGGTTTTCGTGGTAGCTGCGCCAGCCGTAAAGGGCGTCCTCGAAACTGCCTGCGATGGCGTAACAGAAAGCGGTTAATCTAGCAGGAATCCAATCAAGGATTGTGACCAACTGTTTGCTGTTGAGGTGGAAATCGGGATCTTGATTGGCCTGCTCCATTGTCGGCAACCAGGTGGCGATGCGATAGGCCATCGAGCCGATTGGACCCAACAGTATGAACCAAAAGAGTACTGAAAACAGACTTTGGTTTGCCTGGGCCAGCACGCCTTCGGCCACCGCTTGAGAGCGTGCCGGTTCGCTGGTTGGCGGTTCATCCTTGATAAGCGCGGCGGCAGAGGCCCTGATTTCGTTATCCTCATCACTATCGACGGCCTCGATATAGCGGTTGACTTGCGTGTCCAGGTCATTGGGGCCCAGACAGTAGAGCAGAATTGCCACCGAGAGTGCGAACCAGAGCAATCCGAATAGGGCATCTTCAAACAGATGTTGCAATATTGACAGCGCAAGCACGGGTGGCAGTATCAACAGCAGTACCCCGATGACACCCCGCCTCATCCGTTGGGGTAGCTGGTGCCGGTCAAACCACTGGTAATAGGTAGTGAACCAGCCATTGTCACGCAATCCGCTGTAACCGAGTAGAAAACGTTCTGCTATCAGACAGATTAAAATGATCGTCAGAGTCATCGGGCAAGTGTCAGATAATCGAAGATAAGTTTCAATACATATCCTGAGGTTTGAGGCATGTTATGCAACTTTGTATGGGATTCAACCCTTACAAGCCGGCTCCCTTATCGATGTTATGCCTCGACAGGGACATGCCCAGCGAAGCATATATCGCCATCACCAGGCAGCGGTTGGATCTTCCCCGGAAGCAGAATTCTCATTATATGACGGCAGGGAGAGTCACTCCGGTGCTGATATCGAGTCTAAATAGCGTGGCCAGTCGAACATCGGCCCGGGGTCTGTTTTACGCCCCGGCGCAATGGCGGCATGGCTTGTTATACGATCGTGGGTGATCGCAGGATAGTGGTGCATGACTTCTCTGGTGACTTGCTGCAGGGCCTGGTATTGATCATCTGTGAAGGGTATCTCGTCCGAGCCTTCGAGTTCGATGCCGATGGAGAAATCATTGCAGCAGCTCCGACCGCAATAATGAGATTCCCCGGCATGCCACGCCCGCCGGTTCAAGGGGACATATTGCGTTATTTTGCCTGTGCGCTGGATGAGTAGGTGACAAGAGACCTTGAGCGCTTTTATTTCGGTAAAATATGGGTCTGCCGTAACATCGAGTTTGTTTATGAACAGATCATCGATCCAGCCCCCTCCAAACTCGCCGGGAGGCAGGCTGATACTGTGAATGACAAGCAGGTCGACCTCAGTTTCAGGAGGTCGGTCATCCATGTTTTCCGATGGGTGAAACTCAGCGCAATCCAGTAGAATGTCTTCAGATTGGATCAACTCAGTTCCGATTTGGTTTTGAGCCCTTTCAACACCATATCGGTATAGCTGACGATACCCACGATTTCGCGGTTGTCCACGACAGGCGCTCTGGAAAGGTCAAAGCGGCTGAAGATTCTTGCGCAGTAGCGAATGTCCATACTTGAAGAGACGGTCAATGCAGGCTTGGTCATGATTTCATAAATATTGACCCGCTCCGGCGCCCGGTCCTTGGCCAGTACCTGGCGGGCAATATCGGAAAGCATCACCAATCCATACTCGTCGTCGTCATTGCGTTTTTTGACAATCAACGATTTGGTCTCTATATGGATCATGCGTTCAAGTGCCATTAGTACGGTATCCATCCCGTCGACCATGTCAAAGTCGGTTTTCATGACATCCCGAACCCTGATTAGTTGTCGATCGTTCATAACTCCTCCTCGATAACTTGTGTGAGTGTCTGGATCTGGTGGCTGACGCCGACCGCATCTTCGATGTCTAGTTGAAAGGCGATGCCATTTCCCGGTTCTTCATCAAACTGGCCGGCTTTTGATATTGTCTCCAGAATGGTACGGCTGAGATGCTCCTCGACCAGCAGCAACAATACATCCCGTTGAGTATCAAGGGTCAAACCGAGAAATGTCTTTGACTGGTTGACACCCTCGCCACGCGCATGATTGATGACTGTGGAGCCTGTGGCTCCTGCGGATCGGGCAGCCTCAAGAACCTTTTCGGTTGTAGTGTCTTCTACCAGGGCGATGATGAGTTTGAAGTGCATGAGATTTACCTCGTTGTATCATCTGTCTTTCTTTTCGAACGCCATTCGCTCAGCTGAGCGTAGGCCATGACTGACATGATCGGAAAAAGGCAGGTAAAGGCGATGAGGCCAAAGCCGTCCATCACAGGATTGCGTCCCGGTATATTACTCGATAGTCCAAGTCCAAGAGCCGCAACTAGTGGAACCGTGACAGTGGAAGTGGTTACCCCTCCGGAATCGTAAGCCAGGGCGATGATCGAACGGGGGGCATAGACTGTCTGCACAATCACCACCACATAACCCGCCATGATGTACCAGTGTAAAGGCGTGCCGGAAATTATCCGGTAGCAACCCAGGGAGACACCGACCGCAGCGCCGATGGCGACCGCAATGCGTAATCCCCACTGACTGATGGCGCCTGCAGAGACTTGATTCGCCTTGATGGCGACAGCAATCAGGGAGGGTTCTGCAATGGTGGTGGAGAAGCCGATGCTGGCCGCAAACAGATAGACCCAGAAGTAGTGGTGCCATTGAACGGTACCGGCTGTAGTGGGAATATTGAGTATTTCAGGGGAGGTGAGCTGATTCGCCATCAACTCGCCCAGTGGGAAGAGGGCCAGATCCAGCCCCTCCAGGAAAAATACCAGGCCAAACAGAACCAGAAGAAAGCCAAACAGGACCTCTTTAGGGTTTTTTATCGGTCTGCGCAGAACCAGGAACTGGAAGCCAATAAGGATACCGGCGATCGGCAGGACATCGAGGATCGTGCCTATCATCACTGCGAAGAAGTGCTGCAAGGCTTCGTTCATAGCAGTAATCCATATCCCATGACGAAGATCATCGGGGTCAGAGAGGCAAAGGCGATCAGGCCGAATCCATCGGTCATTGGATTGCGGCCCTTGATGCTGGAGGCGAGTCCTACGCCAAGGGCGGTAACCAGGGGAACGGTGACTGTGGATGTGGTGACCCCACCTGAGTCATATGCAATACCAATAATTTCTTTTGGTGCTATAGCTGTCATTAATACAACACCAAGATAACCGCCAATGATCAGATACTCCACGGGCCAGCCCTTAACGATACGCACTACGCCGAACACAATTGCGAATCCGACGGATATCGCTACGGTGTAGCGTAATCCTTGGGCATATTCCTCTTGTGCATGGGCTGTATTTTCGATCATACCGCCGACAGCGGCCACATTGGCTGCCTCCTGGGCGATTTTGATCAATGCGGGCTCAGCCACCGTTGTACCGAATCCGAGGGCGAAAGCGAACAGCAGCAGCCAGGTCAGGCTGCCCTTCCTTGCAAAATCCCATGCCATGCCTTCGCCGATTGGAAATAGGCCAAGATTCAAGCCCTCGATAAACAGGGTCAGGCCCAGCAGGACCAGCACCGATCCTATGAGGATGGTGCCGAGATTGGGTATTGGCTGTTGCAGGACCACCAACTGAAAAAAGGTGATGACCAGTACAATCGGCAACAGATCACGGATGCTGTCGGCGAGGGAAGAGAATAGGCGTTTGAGTAGGCGCATCGATGGAGGTGGGGCTGTTTCAGGTCGTTTATTGCTCTTCTTTGGGACAGGCCTTTTGGAGCTATTCCGCAATCATTGAACGATACCTTAGATTCACGTCAGCTTCTATTCCTCAAATTACCCTATATTGGAGATCGGGTCGATCCGTTTTGATGGAAAAAACGCCCATAGGTATCTATCCACCTGCCAAGTCGGGCGAGATTCTCTCTTCATCGATGGGTGGAAGAATGGCGAATCGGAATTAATTTCGCAAAAGTATGAGGCACTCAGCTGGGATGGTGCCGGCTGGCATGACGACCATATGATTGGTTTTTTGTAGAACTCATTGATTATACGTGCGTTTGGTGCTAATTTTCCCTTTGTGCCCTGGGTATTTAGCTTCATTTCTTATCGCTGAAAGGCGCTTAGTGTGAGGTTATTCTCAAACGATATCCGTGAAGTAACATAGCCTTAGGCTAGATGCGGGTATCAGGGACCGGTCGGCATCTTTTTGGATATTGATGGATACCTTCAAGTGGCAATAGATGCAAAGGCAAGACAACATTATTACATTCGGCTCAGCTGTGCCCCGTCGAAAAAAAATCACTCTTGACGTGAACGGACGTAGGATTGCGTCTGAGTGTCGCAATCTCGTAGGTAAAACGTTACCAAAATTGATGAGCGGCCTATTCGAGAATCTCGATGATGCTCTCTATGAAATGGCCAACAAATCCGAGAGCAACGCCCTGCAGAATATCTATTTCGACTCCATGCGAGAGCTCCGCAAGCAGCGGTCAGGTATCGATCGCAGGTTTAACCAGGAAGTTCTGCGGGCCTACGATAGTTACTGGCAAACGGGCGAAATAACGATCCAACAACCGACCCTCGATGAACTGAGTCTGGAATCGGAAATGTCGCTGGTGGATGATGAGGATCTGGAAGACTCATTAGCCGTCACTAATATGGTCAGCAAATCCGAGAGCCGCTACACTCGCGAACTCTACGCCATGAGTCAACGTTTCGGCTACCTGATCGGGGGTGGATCTGTCGATGAGACTATGGCCCAACACACCCCACTGGCGCCGGGTGTCATCTGCAACGCATTCCAGATCTCGATGGCGGGTGTTCCAGTTGAGCTGCCGGTCAAATTGGTTGTCTACAAGTTGTTTGACCGCCACGTGATGCACTATATCGGTGGCCTGTATGATGAGATCAATCTGCTCTTGGGCCGTGCCGGTGTCATACCCAAGCTGACACCAAAGGTCCGCCGCAATCCGGTTTCCCCAAGCTTGCGTGGTGATGGGGGCGAAAGCTACATGGCAAGTGACTCATCCTATATGAGTTCATCCGCACCCGCATCCACCGCAACAGCCGCAACGGAAGAGGTGATCCAGGCTGAGTTGTTTTCAAACCTGCAGCAACTGCTCAACCTCAGACGTGCAAGTGCCGGTGGAAGCAGTCTGTTGGCATCCAGTCTGATGCTTACCCCACCGGCCGGCAATGTTCCAGTTGTCGATACAGGTGAACTCCTGGGTGCGCTCTCAGCTATCCAGCAGTCGAATGTGGTGATGCTGCCTCAAGGGCGTCGAGTCAATCAACCCCTGACACCCGATGAGATGCGGGCTCAATTGGTCACTGATCTGCAGATCGCCAGGGATGGTCAGGTCGTACGCTCTCTTGGGGATGCGGACAACGATACTATCGATGTCATCTCCATGATCTTCGAGTTTATCCTCGATGATTACAGCCTGCCCGATGCCATGAAGGCACTGATCAGTCGTCTGCAGATACCCATGCTGAAAGTGGCGATCATCGACAAGACTTTTTTCAGTCAGAAGGTTCATCCCGCAAGGCGATTACTCAACAGCCTGGCTCAGGCAGCTGTTGGCTGGAATGATACAGGTGATCGTGCCAACGACACCCTGTATAAAAAGATCGAGCAGGTAGTAAAAAGGGTTTTGAACGAGTTCCACGACGATCCCGGTCTGTTTGCGGAGTTGGAAGAGGATTTCTCGAGTTGGTGGCAGAAGGAGCAGCGAGGCGCACAGATTGCGGAGCAGCGCACCAATCAGATAACCAAGGGAAAAGAGCAGCTCAAATCAGCCAAGCAGATCGTTTCTGAAGAGCTAAACAAGCGGTTACGCACTCAAAATGTCATTCCCGAGGCGGTGATGTCTATTCTTGAGGACGGCTGGAAAGATGTACTGTTACTTATCTACCTGCGTGAAGGATCGGAGAGTAAAGGCTGGAGCGAGGCATTGGAACTCGTTGACAGGCTGTTGTGGAGTGTACAACCCAAGTCCGAATATGGGGAAAGGCAGCAATTACTGCGCGGTATCCCTGAACTGTTGAGAAATATCCGCGAACGGCTGAATAGCATCTCATTTGATCAACATAAAATGGCCAAGTTGTTTAAAGAGTTGCAAAACTGCCATATCGGCGTCTTGCGTGGCGGAGACAGCAGTCAGATACATACCGCTGGAACGATGCCGGTTAACCAGTATGAGATCCATTTTCCGGATAGCAAACTTGTGGCTGATCCCAACAGCCAGCTGCATGAAATGGCTGAAGAAGCGATCAGTGAGAATGATGATTTCACTCAGCAGGCGGTTGATCTGGAAACCGGTGAATGGCTTGAAATTATTGATGGAAGCAGTAAGGTTCGGGTCAAATTGTCGTGGAAAAGCAATGTTACAGATACCTATATCTTCGTTAACCGTAAAGGCATGAAAGCCATGGAACTCACCACCTTCGGCCTGGCCAAGCGTTTGCGTGAAGGCACGGCGAAAAAGGTGGAACTTTCAGCCAAGCCGATCATGGATCGAGCCCTGGATGCAATGCTCGATGCTTTGAAGAAAACAACTTCAACCTCTGCATCAGCCTAGGGCCGATTGGATGAGTGTTAACAGGCCCTAGCCTGTTAAAGAAGCAGATTTATCCCTATCTGGCGCCACATGCCACACAAAGCGATGGCTTGACGCCATGCATAAGCAGCTGATAAGAAATTCCAATCGACCGTACATCGGTCAGTTAACTGTTTTATTGCACCGTTAAGAGGACAGGGTTGATCATGAGTGAAAAAATCACAGACTCCGGGCTGAAGTTTGAAGATCTGAACAAGGGGACAGGGGATATTGCAATATCCGGTAATCGGGTCTCGGTACACTATACCGGCTGGCTGCTCGATGGAGAAAAATTCGACTCCTCCCTGGATCGTAACCAACCCTTTGATTTTACTTTAGGCAAGGGCATGGTGATTGCCGGATGGGATGAGGGGGTTGCCGGCATGAAGGTGGGTGGCAAAAGAAGGCTGACAATTCCACCGCAATTGGGGTATGGCGCTCAGGGAGCCGGTGGCGTGATCCCTCCGAATGCCACATTGGTATTCGATGTTGAACTACTTTCCGTCGAGGGATGAGCAGGCTGCCGCCCCTCAACCTGATCAATGAACAGGTTGGACTGGCATTGTCGGAGGATCTTGGCACTGGCGATTTGACTGCCGAGTTGCTGGATGAGCACGTTCTAGCGCGAGCACACATTATCTGCCGACAACATGCCGTGATATGTGGTGTTGCCTGGGTGAATCAAGTCTTCGGTCAATTGGATGGTAGCATTGAACTCGATTGGCGGGTTGCAGATGGAGACTCTGTCACACCCGGCTCGGTGCTTTGCAGGTTGCAGGGTAACAATAGATCCTTGTTGAGCGGTGAACGGACGGCACTCAATTATCTACAGACCCTATCGGCAACCGCAACGGTGACACGTCGCTATGTGGAGGCAGTGGAGGGAACGGGTGTGACCATACTCGACACCCGAAAGACCATTCCCGGCCTTAGGGTGCAGCAGAAATACGCGGTGGCCTGTGGTGGCGGCCGAAATCACCGTATTGGTCTGTATGACGCCATCCTCCTTAAAGAGAATCATGTGCAAATTGCCGGATCGATTGGGGCCGCACTGAAACGGGCTAACCAGATCGCAACCGACGGGGTGGAGATCGAAGTGGAGGTGGAATCCTTGGCTCAGCTTGATGAGGCGTTGTCCGCCGGAGCCAAAAGGATACTGTTGGATAACTTTGGGCTGAAGATGTTGCGTGAGGCGGTGGAGATGAATGCCGGACAGGCAAGGCTTGAGGCTTCCGGCGGCGTTAACCTCGAGACAATACGCTCGATTGCCGAAACGGGTGTGGATGATATCTCTGTCGGAGCCTTGACCAAGGATGTCAGGGCAGTTGATCTCTCGATGTTGTTTATAGACTAAACAACCCTGTTTCTATACGCGCTCATCGATCAGTGTGCCGATCAGTTCATTGGCGGTTTTCAGGGTTTTCACTTGTGCCTTGGTATGGTTGGCATGTTGTTGCAGTTCAACCATGGCACGGGAGAGATCTGTCGGTTTGGCTTGATTGATCTGCTGGGTGCTGGCGATCTCCGATGCTACACGACGCATCCCCTGGAATCCCTTTTGAATCCCCTGAAGTGCCGGTCCTGTTATCGAATTGATACCCATGATAGATGCAGCTTCCTTTAAATACAGCCGTTCTAATCCGTTTGTTGGCAGTTTTTCCCGATTCTTTAATTGATTCGTTCTTAAATAGGGGGTGGGTGGTCGAATTGGTGAATTCCGTTCCCGAGGGTGGGGGGCTACAGGGTTTGTGATAGCAGGCCTATGAAGTCCATTGATGGCGTGGCGGGAAGACCAGCCGGACGGTTGTGAACTGGTGGTGGTCAGAGGGCAAGGCCCAGTGACGGAAGCTGGCGCGACGCAGCATAGGTTGTGTGTGTAAGCTGGCACCCCGCAGAGAGTAGTGTTTATCGCCTACAGTCTGGGTTGAAGCTCTGTCATCGGGAAAGGGTTGAAATGAGGGATAGTGGTGATATTTGTTACCGCACCACTCCCAGGCGCGCCCCATTTGGCTCACAACACCCGTGCGCACTGCCAATTCCCACTGATATTCATGCTGGATCACGGCACCTGAGAATTCACCGTTTTCACGGCGACCAACCCAGTTGCAGAAGGCTTGGGCCTCATAGTGGGAGATACCGGTAACCGGTTCATTGGGCGGCAGGTGGGAGATTCCATTGATAGCCACTTCATACCATCCACCCCTATGATCCTGCCGCCAATACTCGGGGTGTCCGTGACCATGATGATTCAGCCACTGCCAACCTTCGTTACTCCACAGCGAATCATCGTTATAACCGTCCGCCTGCATAAAACTGAGATATTGCGCATTTGATACCGGCATCAGTGCTATCCGAAAACTGCTGAGTTCAACGGCTTGTGGTGGCAGCTCATTATCGTAAGCGCGTGGTTCATCCCGGGCGCCGATGCGATAGTGTCCCTGGGAAATCTCCCTGGTTTCCCACTTGGGTATGCCGGGTTCAAGCGGTTCCTTGCATTGATATGCCTGATCCCGTTGCTGGAGAGATCGCTGGTTAAGAAGTATCAACATGGCTTCATAGAGTTTCGCCTGCTCTTGCAGCAGGAACCAGGGGAGCCTGTCATGATGGAGCCAGGGATGATCGGGCAGTGCAGATGGAGTGGCTAGTCTGCGCAGATGTTCGTCATGGATCTCCGAACCCCAGTTGATCAGGTGATCAACAGGTGGCAACCGGTTGCATTGCTGTTCCAGAGTCAATGCATTCGGAGAAAAGAGTTGTTCAACTCTCATGGAAAGGTCGTCATCGTGTTGCAACCGCTCTCTGAGCCATAGCAGTTCCAGATAGACGCCACGGCCGAAATACCAGTTGAGTGAGGCAAGTCGTGGATGAAATTGTCTAGCGCAATCTGCGGCTGGAATGGATGTCAATAGATCAATCTGCGAAGCATGCAGACTGCTCAGTTGGCCAAGCAGTGTGGTTGAGGTCATATCACCCTTTTCCGTTCGACAAAGCTGACTATGTTAACGGAGGGATATATTGGGGGGAAGTCTACCGACAGTTCTCAAGTTATAGTACGTCAAGCCTCACCCTAGGCTTCGGATCCCGGCAGGGTGTGGTTTGTCGTAGGGGATAAACTCATTATTAGACGCAGCCGGTGGGTTTTGGCAGCCCGCCATATTTGGTAATCGGTTTCATCGGACCCGTAAGCCAGAGTGTGAACATGGCTTTCTGATCGGCGCCGAGATATTTTGAGAATTTGCGGATAGGCGGCACTACGTTGAACTCATCATAATACTCCCGAGCTTTCAGGATCTGCTGCCATTTCTCATCGGTGAGTTCATACTCGTCGTCTTCTGCCATGGCTCTGGCGACTTCCGGAGTCCATGCGTTCATATCGGCGAGATAACCATCTCCATCGCGCTCGGGTAGTTCTGTATTCATTTTGTCTCTCCAATTACCAACTAAAAAGGTAGGTTATTTACGAAGCGAAGTTTAATGTGAAATACCAGTCTGTTTCCACCCCAAAAAAATCCTGGTTTTAGGAATCCGGTCTAAGGCGTGTCTGATGTGGAAGCGTTGGAGAGTGCAAAAATGTGTTTCAGGAATGCTGATTTATCTTCACAACTGGTTTTAAACTGGAGGCGCCTCAAGCCTGTGGTCAGGCGGACATCCAACCCGAAGGGATCAAGACCGACAACTTCGACGGGGGTATCGGCCGGTATGCCATTGCTATCGAGCAGTTGTTTCAGCAGATCATGGTTGTGGGCGTTCAACTGGTAAATCAATTCCGCTTCATCCGCAGTTGAAAAGGGGATGGGTGGCGGGATACGGCTTGGATCAAACCAGCGGGCAGATCCGAATCCGCCGATATAGTAATAGTGTTTCACATCCAGTCGATAGAAACGGAAGTTGAGCTCTTTCCGATAGCGGCGTGCCTCCGGATAGAAACGAAAATATCGCTCGGCTGCGGCAGTTGAATTGACAGTTTCGGCCTGTGCCAGGCAAGTAAGCCGCGCCAGCTGCTGCACATCGCCATCCCCCTGGCCAGTCAGTGTCAGGGAACAGCGAGGGTCGTGTTCGAGGTTCCTTGTATGTTGCGCCAGGTGAGAAATCAGCAACAGAAGGTTGCCCTTCGTATCACGGCAAAAGGGCAATAGCGAACCAAAGGGGTAACCTTGGTATTTCACTGAATGAGTAGACAGTAAACCGTGATAGCTTTCCGACCAGAGTTTGTTTATATCGTTTAACAGCTCTCCCGTTGATGATTCGGTATTCATTTTATTATTCTCACCGTGGTTCAGTTAAAGCTTAGTAGTTCTGCTAATCAGACTCGATGCCCGGATTGAGGTTAACCTCTCCGAGCCGTTTTTGAATGGACTCTATTTTACCTTGAAGGCCATGTTCTCTGGTTGGGCGGCTGTCGATCTTTATCGCGGCATAAACGCGCTGGCATCCAGTCCCATGAATAATCTGGGCAGCCTGCTCAACAATCGCCAGGGCCTGGGTGATATTCGGGGTTTCTATCAAGGTTCCCATCGCTGTCAATTGGTATTCGATTCCAGTGCTGTCGATCATTTCGATCACCCGGCTCACTTCTTCACTGACGCTCACCCCTTTGTCCAGGGGAAAGATGCTGAATTCCAATAAAACAGACATGGCTCGCTCTCTGATTCTCTCAACACAACCATAGTATACATCTGAGCAATTTTTCCCTGGATTGGGCATGGATGAGCGGTTGGCATCTGGAAAATGAAATATCGATTTAACAATTCTTCACAGGCTTTGGGTTTATTCCGGTGCAGGGATTGCCCTAAGCTGCAGGCAGTATTCCAGGGCCGAGACAGATATGAGCGTGCTGGCTTTTCTAATGGTTGGTATGGCTGCCGGCTGGCTGGCCGGAATAGTTATGAAAGGCCATGGCCATGGGCTATCGGGTAATCTGTTTCTGGGGATTCTGGGGGCATTGATAGGTGGATATCTTTTTGAATTTTTTGCGGTCGACAGCAAGGGGTTGCTCCCGTCATTGATCACTGCAACAGCTGGCGCGATACTTGTTCTTACCATCACCGGACTGGCCAACAAGCGTTGAACATCAATTTGGCCAAGCAGAGAGACAGTATCGCAACAATGACGGGAGAAGATTCATGGATCTTACAATAGAGACTATTTTGAACACTTACATTATTCCCTGGGGAACCAAGATCGTTATGGCACTGTTGGTGTTCATTATCGGTCGATGGATAGCAAAATTGCTGACCCGTACGCTGAAAAGACTCATGGAGAGAGGGGACATCGACCAGATGCTGATCAGTTTCCTCGGTAATATCGCATACGCAGTACTGCTGGCAGTGGTGGTGCTTGCCGCGTTGGAGCAACTCGGTGTCAATACAACATCTGCACTGGCTATTCTGGGTGCTGCAGGCCTGGCCGTCGGTTTGGCATTGAAGGATTCGTTGGCAAGCTTTGCTGCGGGTGTGATGTTGATCATCTTCAGGCCGTTTAAATTGGGGGATTTCGTCGAAGCAGGCGGTGTGTCCGGCGTGGTTGAGGAGATCCGCATCTTCCACACGGTTCTCAAGACCGGTGACAACCGCGAGATCACCATGCCCAATGCGCAAATATATAGCGGCACTATCATCAACTATTCCGCCAGGAACACAAGACGAATCGATCTGGTGATCGGTATCGGTTATGACGATGACATTAAAAAGGCAAGAGACCTGCTGCAGCAGATCCTCGATGCCGATAGCACAGTGCTAAAAGATCCCGCGCCGACGATTATGTTGTTGGAATTGGGCGAGAGCAGCGTCGATTTTGCTGTACGTCCCTGGGTGAAATCTGGGGATTACTGGGTGACGCGGGCAGCGCTGCTTGAAGCCATCAAGGCGACATTTGATAAGCAGGGTATCAGTATTCCCTACCCGCAACGGGATATTCATATGATTCAAGCGACGGCTGCCTAGGAGTTGTAGCCGCCGTATCCGTAATTTAAAAAAACCTGGAGGTTTGATTATGCACATTAAAAGAATTGCCATAGCCCTGGCCTTAACGCCGATACTGATCAGTAGTCACGCAGTGGCAGAAAAGGGACTGGCCTACGATAGTGTTAATTCGGTTTGGCGTACCGGCTATGGTGAGTGTTGGACCACCTCCCACCGTGACAAGGCACCGGCTGATACCAGCTGTTTCGGTGAGCCGGCAATGGAAATGACAAAGGCTGAAGGCGATGCCGACAATGATGGTGTTGTGGATAGTAAGGACCAGTGCCCCGGTACGCCAGCCGGGGTACAGGTCGATGACAAAGGATGCGCCCTCGACAGTGATGGAGACGGTGTGGCCGACAGCAGTGATAAATGCCCGGATACGCCTGCCGGCGCAAAGGTCGACGCCAGTGGCTGTGAGCTGGATAGTGATGGCGACGGCGTGGCCGACAGTAAGGATGACTGCCCGAATACGCCTGCCGGCGCTACGGTAACCGATGCCGGGTGCGCGGTTCAGATCGTCTTGCAGAATGTCCTGTTTGATCTCAACAGCGATAAGGTCAGCGGTGAATACACATCCACATTGAACCAAATTGCCGATTCACTCAAGGCACGTCCCGATATCAAATCGATTGAGGTTATCGGACATACCGACTCCACGGGTTCTGCGGCCTATAACCAGTCCCTTTCCGAGAGGCGTGCGAAGGCAGTGGCTGACAATCTTAAGGCACAGGGAGTGAATGGCGCACTGTTCACCACCAAGGGGATGGGGGAAGCGTCTCCCGTTGCCGACAATGCAACAGCAGAAGGGCGCGCGCAGAATCGGCGTGTCGAATTGAAACTTGACTAAATATTGTCAATAAACAATGTTCATTAAGGCAACAGCTTGACTTTTGTCATGCTGTTGCCTGGAACTTACTGCGTATTATGAGAACACTTATGTTGACACCATCGCCAGGCAGTGGTCAGTTAGTAGGCATGGATCAGCTGAATCCTGAACAGCCGCAGCAGGTATGTCCGGTGTGTTTGAATCCTCGCCAGTATGGTGGGATTGTATGACGTTAACTACCTTGGAGTCATCTATGCGAATAGCCTATTTGGAAGATGATAAAGTGCAGTCAGCGGTAATGAAGGAATGGTTGGAAGCTGAAGGCTATGTCTGCAGGGCATTTGATAATGCTGATGCTTTTATGCGTGAGTTGCGTCATGAAACCTATGATTTGTTGATAATGGATTGGGAATTACCGGAAAAAAGCGGTGTAGAGGTGCTCTCCTGGTTGCGAGGCGACCGGGAGTGGGATCTGCCCGTATTCTTTATCACCCACAGGGATGGTGAAGCTGACATCATCGAAGCGCTGGAAAAAGGTGCCGATGACTACCTGGCGAAACCGGTCAACCGCGAAATCATGCTGGCACGGATCAAAGCCCTGGTCAGGCGGCATAGTGGTCGGCGCGATCATTTGGAAGTGAGTGGTTTTTCACTTAACAAGGATAACAAAACGCTCACCTTGAACGGTGAGCCTGTGGATATGACGGAGAAGGAATTTCAATTGGCGTGGATGCTCTTCACCAACATCGGACGCCTGCTTTCCCGCGACCATCTGCTGGAGAGCATATGGGGATTCGGACCGGGCCTGATGACCCGTACTGTGGATACTCATATCAGTCGACTCCGCCGTAAACTCGGTCTGACACCGGAGAACGGATGGCGTCTGAAGGCGGTCTATCACCAAGGTTACCGTCTCGAGCAGCTGACCGAGCAAGAGTAGTTCGCTGGAATCCCGGCTTGAGCGGGTATATCCTATTGCATGCTGATTCCGGCATGGATCGCCAGTAATATTATCCTGAAATCGAACACATAGGGTCATTTCGAAGGTCCGGAGCGGAAGCCGATTGAGTGATCTTCAAGTCCAAATTGTGGTCGATGAGTAACTGGCAAGATGACTAGAATCATCACATCGCTCCTGTTCTTCGTCCTAGTCGTGATAACGGGACAGGCATGGTCGGAAGACTGGGCCTATCGAATTCACGAGGGAGAGAATCTTTCCATCGTCGCAGAACGCTTCCTCAAGTCGGAATTCACCCCCGAGCAATTACAGATCTACAACGGTATCGCCAATAACACAGAAATTCCGATCGGAACTGAGATCCGTGTGCCGATCGACTGGCTGAAAGAGGTGCTTGCGGGCGTAAAGGTCAAAAGTGTTTTCGGGGATGCCTCTCTGCAGCGAACGGGAGCGAGCGTATCAATCGTTTTGGTAGCAGGTACGATGCTCAATGCTGGTGATAGAATTTCTACCGGTGTCGGTGCTTCAGTTTCATTGCAATTCGCGGATAATTCCACACTGTTGATCGGCGAACAGAGTGAAGTGGTATTCGATGCACTCTCATCTTTTCATGGCATGGGTATGCTGGATACTAGGATTCGCCTGCAACGGGGGCGAATCGAGAATCGCATCAAGCCGCTTAGAAAGCCGGAATATCGATATGAAATACACACCCCGGCTGCAGTGACCATGGTCCGTGGCACGGAATTTCGCGTTTTTTCGGATGCCGGGGATGAGCAGACCCGCAGTGAAGTGACTGAGGGGGGGTCAACATTACCGCTGAAGGTGAGACTGTATTGGTTGAACAGGGAGAGGGGACTCTGATAGAAAAGGGTAAGCCCCCGTCTCCCCCGCGTGCGCTGTTGGCACAGCCGGATCTGACGGAAATGACACACCAATTCACGATGGATGGCGTGGTGATTGAATGGTCGCCGCTTGACGGGGCGGCTGCTTATCGCTATCAGCTTATCAACAGGGAGGAAATGATGGTCGCAGGGGGAATGAGTTCGGACAATCGCATTGAGTTGCCGCGACTGCTTGCGGGTGATTACCGGATCGTATTGAGAGGTATTGACGAATTGGGATTTGAGGGATTCAATGCCTATCGTAATTTCACCCTGCAAGCGGTGGCGCCATTACCTGTGCGGGCGGAGCCTGAAGGACTGACAGCGCCGACGCTCTTTCGACCGCAGTTCAGTCGTCATGGTATCCATATCCGTTGGACACAGGTAGCGGGTGCTTGGGCGTATAGGTTGATTCTTGCCAGAGATATCGAACTTGAGGATAAGCTTTTCACCAGGTTGTCCGAAGATAACGCATTCATTTTGCAACCCTTGCCCCCAGGGCACTACTTTATCGGTGTGGAGGCGCTATCTGCGATTAACGATGATCGATCACGATCCGATATATACCGTATCGGTATACCTGTTTGGTGATGGCGCAGTGTGATGGTGGAGCTTTCATGACAGGTAAAAGATGAGGGATGACATAAATCCTACAGGCACGGTGACACGATCCAAGGCGTACTCAGAACGTACACGCAGTGCTTTGATCATGTTGCTGCTAACCAGCTTGTTGGCGGCCAGCAACTGGCTCTGGCGATGGGATCTGCTGTTGTATGATTTACAGATGGGTTTTATCTCCAAACCCGTTGCTGAAGATATCATTATCGTCGCGGTGGACGAGAAGAGCCTGGAAGCCCTGGGACGTTGGCCCTGGTCGCGTCAGATACACGCAAAGCTTGTGGACCGGCTCACCCAGGCAGGGGCCAGAGCCATTATCCTCGATATCCTGTTCGCCGAGCCAGACCGAATCGATCCCGAATCAGACAACCAACTGATCCAGGCAATCGCCGCCAGTGAACGCGTGTTTATGCCGGTTATTCTGGAAGAGCATCGGCAGGGAGGAATGTTGGTGGAGTCGATGCCATTGCCGGCGCTCTCAAATGTGGCTGCGGGGCTGGGGCATGTGCATATGGATCTGGATGCCGACGGTATTGCCCGTGGCGTGTTTCTCTATGAAGGATTGGGCCAGGCGTATTGGCCGCATTTGATGCTGTCTGTGTTGAACTGGTTAGAGCCCGGGAGGGAGGGAATGCGTACCGCACCCACCAGCCGGCAGGCGCCGAATATCCACACAATCAACCGACATACCCATCGCCTGATACCCTTTTATGGTCCGGCAGGTCACTATCACCGATACAGCTACAGTCAGGTACTCGATGGCGATTTTCTACCCGATCTCTTCCGCGACAAGGTTGTATTGGTTGGTGTTACGGCGACTGGGATAGGCGATGCCCTGCCTACCCCTGTGTCCGGCTATGGGGTGCCTATGCCCGGTGTGGAGATCAACGCCAATGTCCTGCAGAGTTTGAGACAGGATGAGGCGATTACCCCGGTTTCCTATCTGCCCCATTTGTTGGGCAGCGCCCTGGTCGTGGTTCTTCCCTTTGTCCTCTACCCCTACTTTCCCACCCGAGCGGCGCCGCTCGTGTCCCTGGTTCTTCTGGTTGGCTTTTTTCTTTTTACCATTGCGCTGCTGCGCGGGGCAGAGTATTGGTTCCCGCCATCCGCCGCCTTGCTCGGGTTGTTGCTGAGTTATCCGCTATGGAGTTGGCGACGCCTTGATCAAGCGGTGCGTTATCTCAACGAACAGCTTGAACGCATGCAAAGTGAACAACGTCTATTGCCGGTAGAACAGCCTCCCAGCGATATGACTACGGCAATGGAGTTTCTTGCCAGATTGATGCCGTTGCAGGGATGGGTGCTCTACGATGCCGACAGCGGTAAGCAACTGCTGCAAAACGGCACCGCACTGGGGCCGCCATTGGAGTCTCTGGCAATCGGCGCATGGCAGCGATCAGGCGCAGAGCTATGGACTGAGATACAACGACCGGATACGGCCTGGCGGTTGGGTTTGGTCTGGCCGAGAAATGAGGTGCCGGTGGGCCGCTCGATGAAACTGGTCGACGAGTTCGCCCTGCAATTCTCACTTGAATCAGAAGCCAAACAGGACAGTGTGCTGGAAAGAGTGGAATTGCGTATGCAACAGATGCAGGAGGCCAATGCCCGTTTGCAGCGCTTTCGCCATCTGATCAGTAATGCGGTGGGACAGATGGATGACGGGCTGATGGTCATCAATGGCCTGGGGCAGGTTGTGATGTCAAATCCCCGAACCTCCTTCTATCTTGGCCATCCGGCCGAAAAGGAGCTGTTGGGCGAAGATGCCTATCACCTGTTGAGCGTATTGGAGATACAGGGTGCGGATACCTGGCAGGAAGTCTTCAGGAAGGTATTGCTGCATAAAGAGCCTGTACGTTTTGAAGCCGTTCGCCCCCCCGACACTGAACTGTTTGTCCAGCTGAAGGCCCTCGAAGCGGTTGATACTGAGTTTCCGGGTATGATCATTAACCTCTCGTATATCGGTGCGTTGAAGCGATCAGAACGCACGCGGGCAAAGATGCTTAATTTTCTCTCCCACGATATCCGTTCTCCCATCACCTCTCTGCTCTCATTGACTCAGTCCAGGCAGCTGTTGGATGGGAGTGCAAAGGAGATGGCCGAACAGATTCAGCCTTTGGCGCGCCGATCACTAAAATTGGCGGATAACTTCCTGCGCCTGGCACGGGCCGAGGTTGCTGAAACCACCTCATTCACCGATACCAATTTTATTGAGGTGGCACATAATGCCGTAGACGAGGTCTATGTCCAGGCCAAAGCCAAGCAGGTAAGACTGCAGCGGCTGTTTAACGAGGATGAAATGTGGTTGCGGGGTGATTTGGGCTTGCTGGAGCGGGCTCTGGTCAACCTGCTGGAGAATGCGATTAAATTCTCTCCGCCACAGAGCCAGGTGACGATGACCCTGTCGATTAAACACTCTCGACTGATATGTGAAATCGAGGATCAGGGTGCCGGTATCCCGGAGCACCAGTTGAATGACATCTTTATGCCGTTTATGCAGGCGGATTCAAATCAAATCCTGCGCAAAAAAGGTGTTGGTCTGGGGCTGAGTTTTGTCAAGGTGGTCGCGGAAAAACATCATGGATCGGTAGCGGCGAATAATGGGAAGAATGGAGGTGCGGTGTTTACACTCAATCTGCCGTGTGAGGATAGTGCGTCGCCTTAAAGCGTTTACTGTCCACACGGGATGGCAGTTCGCTAAAACCGTGTCGAGGGTGTTTGTTTGCGGCAAGGAAAAGCGTGCATAATGGGCGTTTTCGACAGATTATCCGGAGTGACCGATGCCGCAATACCGTTCCCGTACGACCACCCATGGGCGCAATATGGCCGGTGCCAGAGCCTTGTGGCGGGCCACAGGCATGCAGGATGGCGACTTCGATAAACCGATTATTGCGATCGCCAACTCGTTTACCCAGTTCGTTCCGGGCCACGTACACCTGAAGGATCTTGGGCAGCTGGTTGCAAGAGAGATTGAGGCGGCTGGTGGAGTGGCCAAAGAGTTCAATACCATTGCCGTGGACGATGGCATCGCGATGGGGCATGGCGGCATGCTCTATTCCCTGCCATCAAGGGATATCATAGCCGACTCCGTGGAGTATATGGTCAACGCACATTGTGCCGATGCGCTGGTCTGCATATCCAATTGCGACAAGATTACCCCGGGCATGCTGATGGCTGCACTGAGATTGAACATCCCGACCCTGTTTGTTTCCGGTGGTCCCATGGAAGCGGGCAAGGTCCGGTTGCATGGCAAGGAATACCACCTCGATCTTGTCGACGCCATGGTATCGGCTGCCAATCCGGATGAGAGCGACGAGGATGTAGAGAAGATCGAGCGATCCGCCTGTCCCACCTGTGGCTCATGCTCAGGCATGTTCACCGCGAACTCCATGAACTGCCTCACCGAGGCCTTAGGGCTGTCGTTGCCCGGTAACGGTTCGCTGCTGGCGACCCACGCCGACCGGAAACAGCTCTTTTTGGAAGCGGGGCAGCGTGTCGTCGAGTTGGCTAAACGATGGTACGAACAGGAGGATGCCACGGCCCTGCCGCGCAATGTGGCGACCTTCAAGGCCTTTGAGAATGCCATGAGTCTGGATATCGCCATGGGTGGTTCCACCAATACCGTACTGCATCTGCTCGCCGCTGCTTATGAGGGTGAAGTCGATTTCACCATGGCCGATATCGACCGGTTGAGTCGTAAAGTGCCTAACCTTTGCAAGGTCGCCCCCGCCACGCAACAGTTTCATATGGAGGATGTGCATCGGGCCGGTGGAGTGATCGGCATCCTGGGAGAACTGGACCGTGCAGGTTTGGTTCATCGCGATGTGCCGACTGTCCATGCGGCCAGTATCGGTGAAGCGATCGATCGCTGGGACATCGTTCGCAGCATGGAGGAGGAGGCGCGAAACCGCTATCTGGCGGCACCCGGTGGCGTGCCCACACAAGTAGCTTTCAGCCAGTCGTCCCGCTGGCCCGACCTGGATCTCGATAGAGAACAGGGCTGTATTCGGGATCTCGAACACGCCTACTCCCAAGACGGGGGATTGGCCGTCCTATATGGCAACCTGGCAAAACAGGGATGTATCGTCAAGACGGCCGGTGTGGATGAATCGAATCTGAAGTTTAGCGGGCCGGCACGTATCTTCGAGAGTCAGGAGAGTGCTGTAGAGGCGATTCTGAATGACAGCATCCAGGCGGGCGATGTGGTCATCATTCGCTATGAGGGTCCGAAAGGGGGACCGGGTATGCAGGAGATGCTCTACCCGACCAGTTATCTCAAGTCAAAGGGATTGGGCAAGGCCTGTGCGTTGATTACGGATGGTCGTTTTTCCGGCGGTACATCCGGGTTGTCCATCGGACACTGTTCACCCGAGGCGGCGGAAGGTGGAAATATCGGTTTGGTGGAGGAGGGCGATATCATCGAAATCGATATCCCGGGGCGCAGCATACAGGTAGCGTTGGGCGATGATGTGCTGCAGCAAAGGCGTGAGACCATGATCGCAAGGGGTAACCAGGCCTGGCAACCGGCCGGCAGAGAGCGGACAGTATCTCAAGCCTTGAAGGCATATGCCGCATTGACAACTTCGGCTGCCCGCGGCGCTGTTCGGGATCTTACTCAACTCGATAAGGTGTGATGCGGCCACACTTTGTTTTGTTATTTATCATTGCGGGTTGTAGTGGAGGTGATCCGACAGCCACCAATCCAGTATTGATTTTCGAGGACGCGTTTGAGAACGCGCTCGATGAAGTGGATATCCTGGCCGAAGGGGGTACCATGGTGCGCGGTTTCGATGCCTGGTTGAAACTGTCTCCCAAGTTGACGACCCTGCATCCTCGCAATGAGGCTGAATATGCCTATCGCGATTGCGAAGAAATGGTGGACTGGTTCCATACCGTTAGCGGTGACGATAACCTTCAGCGGCCGTATAGCGGACTGGTCTGCCAGGTTTCCAAGGAGACCAGATTCAAGTTTGACAATGGTCGCTGGCTATTAACAGACCGAAGCCGAGGTTTATCCTATTATCGGATCTGGAAATATAATAACTGAATAACTATAACGTTTAATTATATAGCCATGACCACTGCTGTCCCGTTAACTTTCACAACAAAACCATCTGGTTGAAATCATCTTGAGGATCATGGACAGGGTCTCCTCGAAGCAACGCCATTAGGTCGCGCTTTTCAAATAGATTGAGTTGTAATAACCGTAAAATATGTTGCATGCTTTTCTTCGGCTTTGATTGAAACTTGAGAAAAGCTAACAGCAGATAAACACACAAAGCAATCCATATCTGCGTCATTACCGCATTTTTACTGGTACCGACAAAG
>QBVD01000066.1 GCA_003058525.1 gamma proteobacterium symbiont of Ctena orbiculata
TAATCGTAATATCTCTCTTAATTGTCGCATCGATAGTCTCTTCGTTGGCATCACCGTTCCCGATAGGCAAAATCGGTTAGGTTAGCAGTGGAAAATCAATGCGTGGGATGGGATTCTGGCATCGTGAACGGTGATTCTGGAAACAACGCAAAAGCGTTCATGATCAACCAGAATGAGTGTTCACGATGAATCAGAATAGGTGTTCATGATCGTTCAGAATCAGTGTTCACGTTCGGCCAGAATATGCACTTTAGACGAATTTCAGAATTCTCGTCATTCCGGCGCAGGCCGGAATCCAGGAATACCGTACCATCAAGCATTCCGGATTCCGGCCTGCGCCGGGATGACGGTGGTTCTTGGCTTTAAGTATGCGCCATTCTGGTCAGCTCCCTTTTTCATTGATAGAGTTGATAACAGCAGAAGGATGAGTACTTTATTAATGTTGAAGCTCATGGCAGTGTTGACCTCATTTCCAAGGGAACCCATGAAAGATCTGTCAATAATAAAGACGAAATTTACGCTAGAATTTTAGAAGGATTGGCAACTATCACTCAGCAAACAGATCCAGGCGGCACACTCATCTTTACCACCCCACATGTTCGGCTGACATAAAGCGTCATGAGGCAATCGTGGAATATCGCGTCAGAGCAAAATTCGTACTCAATAAACTTCCGGTCTTTTATCAGGTTTTAGTTGACGGAACGATCGCGAACCAAAAACCGGATGGAGCAGAGATCTTGTCATCTATGAAGCAGGCCAAGATCACCGACCCAAACACAATCGAATGGTTTGAAACCTGTTACTGTTCGTCCCCCTTAAAACACGAGCGAGAGACAGTTTATGACAAATACCTGGTAAAGATTGAAACCGACCTCGTGGAGGAACGGGGAGAAATCGAAGGTGATTCATTCTGGTCTTTTTTGGAAAACCATAGTAAGACATATTTTACTACGTCTTATAAACCATAAATACACGAGATCAGTAACAAGCGATCATCTATCGTTTTTTGTTTGCCCCCGACTCCTTTAATACCAAAACGTTAAGGTGCACGGATATATTCGCACCATAATGATAATATCCAGCATAAATCTCCCTCAACCCGGAAAAGATGGCAATGCAAATAATATTAGTGCGACTGAGTTACTGGATTGCGGCACTAGCTGATTTTGCAATCGCAATTCTGACATGGATGCCGGAAAGAATGGGCGTAGACGAAATCGTTTATCCGGGTGGTCTTGCGTCCGTTATTGCATTTTCATGGGGTGTGATGTTGCTGATAGCCGATAGAAAGCCTCTTGAGCGAAAATGGATTCTGATTCCAACAATACTTGTCGTAGCGTTAATCGCGGCAATTAGAACGAAATTCGCACTGGACGGGGCAATCGAATTCAGTTTCCCCCTGCTTCTTTTTGCAATTACTCTGATTATCCTTATGGCGTATAGCTATTACTACGCAACTAAAATGCAAATGAGCAAGAACTAAAAGGGAGCGGCGTGTGAACGGCTGAAGAGACGGAATCTCTTCGATTGCGGAGTCTCCGATTCTCAGACACAATCCGTTTCCTACCCGTTTATATTCCTCTTCGTGGAGTAATCGCGTATGGATCCGTTCACTCAGATATTGCTCGGTGCGGCCGTCGGCCACGCGACGCTGGGTGCACGTGTCGGTCGCAAGGCACTCTTCTGGGGGGGCGTATTCGGCGGGATGCCCGATCTCGACGTGGTCATACCCCACGCGGACGCGGTGGCGGCCGTAACCAACCACCGCGGCTTCAGCCACTCCCTGGTCACGCACACCATCATCGCGCCGATCCTGGGTGCCGGGCTCGCACGCCTGCATGCGAGAGATGGTGCGTCAATCGCTCGCTGGACCCTGCTCGTGTGGCTCGCGCTCGCAACACACGCCTTGCTCGATGCGACCACAATCTACGGCACACAGCTCTTCTGGCCGAGCACGGGGCCGCCGGTCGGGCTCGGCAGCATCTTTATTATCGATCCCCTGTATACGCTGCTGCTGCTCGTCGGGGTGCTTTGGGCTGCGCTCGCCAGGCGCAAGCCAACCGTCGGACGACGCGCGAATAGGATCGGCCTTGGCCTGAGTACCGTCTATCTCGCAGGCGCCATCTTCATCCAGGCGCAGGTTCGTGACATCGCCGAGAGTGAACTGGAACGCCAGGGCGCTGCGTACGATCGGCTTATAGCGACGCCGACACCATTCAATCTGTTGCTCTGGCGCTTCGTCGCTGTGACGCCGCATGGCTACCGGGAAGGCTACTATTCGCTGCTCGACCCGTTGCCCGAGATCCGATTCGAACAGTATTCAAGCGACGAAAGCCTGCTCTCGTCGGTCGATGATGCGCCCGCAGTGACGCGCCTGCGCTGGTTCACCAAGGGCTTCTATCGCGTGCGGGAGATCGACGGTCGAGTGGAGATCACCGATTTACGCATGGGCTTCGAACCGCGCTACATATTCTCCTTCGTTGTCGGTCACCGACAGGAAGGAGTTATTCGCCCGTTGATCCCGTCCGAACGCGTCCCCGCCGAGCGCCCCGACGCCGAGGCATTGCGGTGGGTGTGGCGGCGAATGCTTGGCGAGACGAATCGGGCTGACCCACATTAAATAAACACTAATTCATTCCAGGCATTGATTGCATGCCAATCAATCTCTATCGTGGGTAGGCAGATTTAAACACCGACATGAAATCGAATTAACAACCCGCCATCGCCGGATCGCCTTGGCACTACCACAATGAAAGGACTCACGCATGGATATCAAACAAACGCTCGCCCTCACCCTTGTCTCGATCCTGATACTCAGCACGCCGATTCCCGCCCATGCCAGAAACTGCATCAAGGGTAAGCCCTGCGGCAAAGGATGCATCGCACTCAACAAAACCTGCCGCATCGGCACAGATCCCAGCGGCAGCGGCAACACATTAAGATACGATCCTGCACTGCAACCGGGCGCCGTCATCCGCCGATCCGTGCTTAAGCTGCCCAAGGTCTATATCGTTATTGCGGATTCGGTCAACGCAAAGGAGTTACCCCACTCGTCAAATATCACCGGGCGATACAAACAGGGCCAAAGGGTGTTTGTTTATGAAACCGAGCACGCCTGGGCGCGGATCTCCAATATGCAACCGGATGAATGGGTAAAGCTGGAGGCTTTGCGATTGAAATAGAGTGCCAAAGCTGTGGCAGTTATCACTAATTACGATTCACGCTGCGAATCAACTCAATCGTCTCACCCAGCTGGGCTGGCCCGACGTCGGCCGACATGGCGGCGAAACCGATGACGGGGACACCGTCCCAATAGTTATTGACACCACTGCCCAAACCACCCGTGGGTTGGGTCAGGGCTCCGATACTGGAACTACTTTCATAATTACGGTCGTCATCCGTATAAAATATAAAAGTCGACCAACCAGCCTGAAAACCTGAATCCAAAGTAAGCGCCAGTTCATTCTCGTTGGGTGACCCGAACAAAGCGCTAGAACTACCGTTCGTCCTACGGAGGGTATTTACATTGACACTTCGTTGTAAGAACAATTCATGTGGTGGAGGATAAGGATTAAGCGGCGCAAGACCAGGATCACCATGACCTAGCGTACCCACGTCTAGCTCATAATCGTAATATATGATACCGGTATAGACATCTCTGCTATCACCCTGACGCAATTCAAACCCGGCATTAATGCAGTGGTTCCCTGCGCCATCGTGCGGGTAGTCCTGAACCACAGCACCCAACGCGACAAGAGTCACCTCACGGCCGTCATTGACGCCATCATCCAGCTCACCCACACAAGCCGTCACGTTTGAATCCAACTGGTTGGTCAACAATCCTCCGTTATAGATACCATGTTTGCGCATTGGAAAGGTCAAGACTACGTCCGTCTCACCAAAGACACTCTCTTCAACAAAATAGGGCCCTGACACCTTATACGCACTAAGTACGATGGCCATAGGCAGAGGATTGGAACCCATCGGTACCGACGGCTGCGGCGAGATGTCATGCAACGCACCAGTGTCGTACTCGGTCAAGGGTAGGGTTTCGCCCTTCATGTCATCCCCAAGTGCATTGGTGATGTAGGCCTCCCGGACATCTCCCGAAGCCAGGGAGGGCAGACGGTAGTGCACCGGATCATCGGGCAGGTAGTGCTGGGCGACGGTCGTGTATCGGTCAATATGCACGCCCTCCTGCACGAAGGCCGAACCCGTAGCCACGTTGATCATGATGCCGAAGGCATTAATGCCTCCGCTTGGCGCCACCAGGCCAGCGTTGTGGCTGTGGTCGTAGGGCCGTGCCGGATCGCCGTTGTCCTGGGCCACTCCGCTACTACCCATGCTGCCTGGCTCAAAGCCGTTGATTGCATTTACACTCGCCGCACCCACCGCCCAGGCATCCGCCACAACGGAACAGTCCGCCGGTATACCATTGGCATCATGCAACAGGCCGTACATCGTGATGGAGCGATCACCCGCACCGCTGTCGATTATCCCGTCAGCGACTCCGCCGGCATCGATCTCGGCCTCAAGTCCCCCATCAATGGCCGGTCCGGCGCCATCGGCAATGTCACCCATCTCGATGATCTCCACATAGCCTTCCGTCAGATCTGCGTCTGTAGTGGCTGTGTAGGGATTTTGAACATCGATGCCGGCCTGCAGCCCGGCCTTGGCGGGATAGGTGCAGCTCTCGTCCTCGGTAATCAGGTTAGGCAGCCCCGTATCCGGATTCATACGCAGGGTGGCGTTCCAGACATCGGTGGGGGAGAGATAGAGGTTGATATTCAGCAGATCCGCACCAATGCGTGAGTCTAGCAGGCGCACCCGCACCGCCTTGTACATACCGCTGGTATTGGTCACCGTGAAGTTGGTGATGAAGTTGTTGTTGACCGTGTAGTAAGGCAGTAAGGCCACCTGGCCGGTATGATCATAGTTGATATGGGCAGCGGAGGTAATGCTCGCTGCGGCCATGAGCAGCAGGGCTATGAAAGACTTGAGTCCTTTCAACATGGATCTTACTCCTGAATTCTGTTACTCATTAAGCATCGAAAATTGAATAAAGAGTACCCGCTGTTCAGTCACGATTCGTTTCCCGAATCAATTCAACCGTCTCGCCCAGCTGGGCTGGCCCGACATCGGCTGCCATGGCGGAAAAACCAATCACGGGAACACCTGTCCAGCTGTTATTTACACCGGTACCTAAACCACCTACAGGTTCAGTCAAGACGCCCATACTGGGGTTACTTTCATAGATATATGTATTCAAGTAATTGTTTATGTAAAAGATGGAAGTCATCCATCCAGCCTGAAAACCAGGATCCAGGGTAAACTCAAATTCGTTTTCATTAGGTGAACCGAACAAAGAACTGGTGATACCAGTCGACTTGCGAATTGTATTCACATTAACGTTACGTTCTAAAAATAATGCATGTGGAATACCTATTGGACTAACCCCTCCAAAATTATTTTCTCCATGACCTAACGTAGCCACAGCTACCTCATAATCGTAATATACGATATTAGTATAAAGATCCCTGTCTTCTCCCTGCTTCAATTCAGTTCCGGCATTTGCGCAGTGGTTACCCGCCCCATCGTGCGGATAGTCCTGAACCAGCTCCCCTAACGAACCGAGGGTCACCTCCCGGCCATCGTTGACACCGTCATCCAAGGCACCCACACAAGCCATCTCGTTCGGATCCAGTTGGTTTGTGAGGGTGCCGCCGTTATAGATCCCATGCTTGCGCATCGGAAAGGTCAACACAATATCTGTCTCTCCAAAGACGTTCTCATCAATAAAATAGGGGCCTGATACCGTATCAGCGCTGAGCACCATGGCAATCGGCAATGGATTCGACCCCATCGGCACCGATGGCAGCGGCGAGATGTCATGCAGCGCGCCGGTGTCGTACTCGGTCAAAGGCAGAGTGTCGCCCTTCATGTCATCCCCAAGTGCATTGGTGATGTAGGCCTCCCGGACATCTCCCGAAGCCAGGGACGGCAGGCGGTAGTGCACCAGATCATCGGGCAGATAGTGCTGGGCCACTGTTGCATAGCGGTCAATGTGCACCCCCTCCTGCACAAAGGCCGCCCCTGATGCAATGTTGATCATGATGCCGTAAGCGTTGATACCCCCGCTCGGCGCCACCAGGCCGGCGTTGTGGCTGTGATCGTAGGGCAGGGCCGGATCGCCGTTGTCCTGGGCCACTCCGCTACTACCCATGCTGCCTGGTTCAAAGCCGTTGATCGTGCTTGCACTCACCGTGCCCGCCGCCCAGGCATCCGCCACTACGGAACAGTCCGCCGGTATACCATTGGCATCATGCAACAGGCCGTACATCGTGATGGAACGATCACCCGCACCGCTGTCGATTAGCCCGTCAGCGACTCCGCCGGCATCGATCTCGGCCTCAAGTCCCCCATCAATGGCCGGTCCGGCGCCATCGGCAATGTCACCCATCTCGATGATCTCCACATAGCCTTCCGTCAGATCTGCGTCTGTAGTGGCTGTGTAGGGATTTTCAAAATCGATGCCGGCTTGCAGGCCGGCCTTGGCGGGATAGGTGCAGCTCTCGTCCTCGGTGATCAGGTTGGGCAGCCCCGTATCCGGATTCATGCGCAGGGTGGCGTTCCAGACATCGTAGGGGGAGAGGTAGAGGTTGATGTTAAGCAGGTCCGCACCGATGCGGGAGTCGAGCAGACGCACCCGCACCGCCTTGTACTTAACGGTGGTATTGGTCACCGTGAAGTTGGTGATGAAATTGTTGTTGACCGTGTAGTAGGGCAGCAGGGCCACCTGGCCGGTGCGGTCGTGGTTGATATGGACCGCGAAGGTAGTACTCGTTACGGCCATGAGCAGCAGGGTGATAAAAGACTTGAGTCCTTTCAACATGAATCTGACTCCCTAGTTCTATTATTCATAAAGTGCCGGCTATAGTGATGACGGTACACTGTTCTGTTAAGCATTCTGGTGTTCATTCACGATTCGTCTCCCGAATCAGCTCAACCGTCTCACCCACCTGAGTGGGTCTGATATCGGCTGCCATGGCGGAAAATCCGATCACCGGAACACCGGTCCAGGTATTGCTGACATCAAAACCCAGGCCACCGTCAGGTTCAATCAGTGCTGTGATGCCCTGGTTAGACGCATAATCGGAGAGCACGCTGAACTTTATCCAACCCGCTTGGATACCACCATAAATATTCCAATTGAATACATTTGGCGCCGGTGTAAAGAATACACTTTGATTGCCTCCAGCCCACCTGTTTACAGAAATTACATTAACAGACCGGTTGACTGTAGCGACGATTGATGGCAATAGCTCGGGTGGCGTCGTTGGCCAAGAGTTGTTCACTGAAAAGAGTCCTTCCTGTTCTTCATAGTTTCTATACACCATTCGTAATAGAAAGTCTTGATTGTCGTAATTGATAAAACCCGCATTGGTGCAGAGGTTGCCGGCACCATCATGGGGAAAGTCCTGAAACACCGCAGCTAGCGTCGGCAGGGTTACGACATGGCCATCACTGATACCATCACCCAGAGACCCTGCACAGGCGGCTTCGTTTGTATCCTGTTGATTGGTGAGTGCGCCGCCATTGAAGATCCCGTGCTTGCGCATCGGAAAGGTCAATACAATGTCCGTCTCACCATGTGTATCGTCAAAGCCACCCACAACATAAAAAGGGGCTGCCACACTCTCTGCGCTGAGCACCATGGCAATCGGCAGGGGATTCGACCCCATTGGTACCGACGGCAGCGGCGAGATATCGTGCAAAGCGCCGGTGTCGTACTCGGTCAGGGGCATAGTGTCGCCCTTCTTCCCATCACCCTGTGCATTGGTGATGTAGGCCTCCCGGATGTCCCCAGACGCTAGGGACGGTAAACGGTAATTTACCGGGTCATCGGGCAGGTAGTGTTGAGCGACGGTCGTGTAACGGTCGATGTGCACCCCCTCCTGCACAAAAGCCGCCCCAGATGCCATATTAATCACGATACCGTAGGTGTTGATGCCCCCGCTCGGCATCACCAGGCCGGCGTTGTGGCTGTCGGCATAGGGTAGTGCCGAGTCGCCGCTATCCTGAGCCACTCCATTCGCACCCATGCTGCCCGGCTCGAAGCCGTTGATGTTGCTTGCACTCACCGCACCCGCCGTCCAGGCATCCTCTACCACGGAACAGTCCGCCGGCTGCCCGTTGGCATCATGTAGCAGGCCCGCCGTGATGTCGATGTCACCAGCAACTGCATTGATAGCACCGTCAGCGATACCACTCGCATCAATCTCGGCATAGAAGCCACCATCGGCAGCCGGACCAAGGCCGTCAGCGATTTCACCCATCTCGATGATCTCCACATAGCCTTCTGTAACATCGTCGTCCGTTGTGGCTGTGTAGGGATTTTGAAAATCGATACCGGCCTGCAGCCCGGCCTTGTCGGGATAGGTGCAGCTTTCGTCCTCGGTGATCAGGTTGGGCAGTCCCGTATCCGGATTCATACGCAGGGTGGCGTTCCAGACATCGAAGGGAGAGAGATAGAGGTTGATGTTCAGCAGGTCCGCGCCAATGCGGGAATCGAGCAGGCGTACCCGCACCGCCTTGTACTTACCGGTGGTATTGGTCACCGTGAAGTTGGTGATTAAGTTGCTGATGGACTTGTTGCTGACCGTGTAGTAAGGCAGCAGGGCCACCTGCCCGGTGCGGTCGTAGTTGATATGGACCGCGAGTGTGGAACCACTTGCGGTTATGAGTAGCAGGACGATGATAGATTTGAGTCCATTCAGCACGGATCTGACTCCTTGATATCCTTTGGAAACCTAGCACAATGATTAGTGAATCATCCCAAGGACACTAAAATAACATTGATCAAGTTATGGCGCACGAAAAATGAGTAGTGCAGAACAATATGACATCACGGCGGCTGACAACACCCATTTCGAAGGGATAGTCGAGCTGTTCACCACACCCGAAGAGTTTTTCTTGATCTATCCATCCGGAACCTGGCCTTTCGACAAGGCGCAACTCGAAAGACTCAGCAAGGAGCGGAGGGACTTCACGGTAGTCCTGGACACCGGACGTGTCATCGGTTTCGCCAATCTCTATACCAGCATCGCCGGCGACCGGTATTTCATCGGCAACCTGGTCATATCGGATGCCTACCGGGGCCAGGGTATTGGCAGGCGCCTGGTCCGGCACATGTGCGACAGGATCTTCGAACGCTACGCTTCAACCGTCTACATTTCGGTGTTCACCGACAACACCCCGGCACTGCTGCATATGCGTCTCGATGCGCGGAGCTGGTGAGTTCATCGGTGCGGCAAGCCGCACCCTACAGCCGATGGCACGCATAGCACTGTATTCGGGAGAACTGCCAGTTTAAGTCCGCAATTGAACGCTAATTAACGCAAATCATATTTCCTGCGTAGGGTGCGGCTTGCCGCACCGTCAAACTATCAGGATAGGTTTGTGCCATGCTGGCCTTACAAATTGGTGTAGCAGGACCCCACCCTACAGCTCAATGCCAGGAGAGGGACCTATCAGTGTTCATTCGCCTCCTGATAAGACCTCCCGTCAAGAGTACTCCAGTCAAGCATCACTCCCCGGCACGAATGAACTCGACCCGGTTGCGCATCGCCGCGTAGTAGACCACCGGAATCACCACCAGGGTCAGCACCGTGGAGACGAACAGGCCGAATATCAGCGAGACCGCCAGGCCGCTGAATATCGGGTCGTCGAGGATGAAGAATCCACCCGCCATCGCAGCCAAGGCAGTCAAGGCAATCGGCTTGGCGCGTACCGCCGCCGAGTCGATTACAGCCTGTTCCAGTGCCACCCCCTCCCGCACCTGCTGGTTGATGAAATCGACCAGCAGGATGGAGTTGCGCACAATAATGCCCGCCAGGGCGATCATGCCGATCATGGAAGTGGCGGTGAACTGGGCCCCAATCAGCGCATGCCCGGGCAGGATGCCGATCACGGTGAGCGGAATCGGCGCCATGATCACCAATGGCACCAGGTAGGAGCGGAACTGGGCCACCACCAGCAGGTAGATCATCAACAGGCCCACCGAATAGGCGATGCCCATGTCGCGGAAGGTATCGTAGGTGATCTGCCACTCCCCGTCCCACTTCAGACTGTAGGCGTAGGGATTCTCCGGCTGCTGCAGGAACCACTGCTCGATGCCGCCATCGCCCTGCAACTGATCCGAGATCTCGAACAGGCCGTAGAGCGGGCTGTCGGTCTCCCCCGCCATGTCACCGGTGACATAGACCACCGGCAGCAGATCCTTATGGTGTATCGAGTACTCCCTGACCCGCGGGATCACCTGCACGATCTCCGACAGGGGGACCAGCTTGCCGCTCTGGGCGCGTACCCGCAGGGCGAGCACCTGATCCAGATCGGCCTTATCTTCTTCAGCGTATTCGATCCGGATCGGCACCGCATATTTCAGATTCTCCCCATGGAGATAACTGGCATCCTCGCCTGCGAGCACGGTTGACAGGGCCTCCGCCACCGCACTCTGCGGTACACCCAGCCGGGAGGCCTTGGCCCGGTCGACCTGGACCACGAACTTGGCGGATGGATACTCCACGCTGTCGTCCACATCGATGATATCGGGGGTATTCTCGAACACCTTGCGCACCTCCCAGGCCGCCTCGGTCTGGCCCTCGTAATCAAGGCCGTAGACCTCGGCCACCAGGGGCGACATTACCGGCGGTCCGGGGGGTACCTCCACCACCTTCAGATTGCCGTTATACTCCCGGGCAATAGTCTGCAGCGGTCCCCGCACCGCCAACGCCACCTCATGGCTCTTGCGTTCACGCTGTTGCTTGTCCACCAGATTGACCTGGATGTCGCCCAGGTTGGCCCCTTCACGCAGATAGTACTGCCTGACCAGGCCATTGAAGCCGATAGGGGAGGCGGTGCCGGCATAGACCTGGTAGTCGGAGACCTCCTCGACGCCGCCCAGATAGTCCCCCAGCTCATCCAGCACCCGCGCCGTCTGCTCCAGGCTGGTCCCCTCCGGCATATCGAGCACCACCTGGAACTCTGACTTGTTGTCGAAGGGGAGCATCTTCAGCACCACCGACTTGGTCGCCACCAAGGCGAGGGAGGCGGCGATCAGCAGCAAGATCGATCCCAGCAGCACCCAGCGCATGCGATTGCCTCGTTTGCCCACGAGGAAGGGGGCCATCACCCGGCTGAAGAAGCGGCTCAGCGCCGTCTCCTGGTTTTCGTCATGGGCATGGCTGGCGATCCGTTCCGCCTGGCTGGCCAGAATCCGGTTGGTCATCCAAGGGGTGAAGACAAAGGCCACCACCAGGGAGATCAGCATGCCGGTGCTGGCATTGATCGGGATCGGGCTCATATAGGGTCCCATCAACCCGGTGACGAAGGCCATCGGCAGCAACGCCGCAATAACGGTAAAGGTCGCCAGAATGGTCGGACCGCCGACCTCGTCCACCGCCTTGGGGATCGCCTCCAGCAGATGCCTGGAACCCATCTGCAGGTGGCGATGGATGTTCTCCACCACCACGATGGCGTCATCCACCAGGATGCCGATGGAGAAGATCAGGGCGAACAGGGAGACCCGGTTGAGGGTGAAGCCCCAGGCCCAAGAAGCGAACAGGGTGATCGCCAGGGTCACCACCACCGCGGCGCCGACGATGAACGCCTCGCGCCAACCGATGGTCAGCAGCACCAGCCCCACCACCGAGAGGGTGGCGAAGGCGAGCTTGCTGATCAGCTTGTTGGCCTTGGCCTCGGCGGTGGCGCCATAATTTCGGGTGATGGTGGCGTGCACACCCTCAGGAATGAAGATGCCGTCCAGTTGTTCGAAGCGCTTGATCACCGACTTGGCGATATCCACCGCGTTGGTACCCGCCTTCTTGGCGACCACCACGGTGACCGCGGGAAACTTCCCACCCTTGGGCAGCTGTTTCTGCTCCCCTTGCGGGCCCGCCCCCATCCAGACATAGTGCTGGGGCTGATCCGGCCGATGGACCACCTCGGCGACATCTCGCAGATAGACGGCCTTGCCCTCTCTCACGCCGACCACCAGGCTGCCGATCTCATCGGGAGAGGTGAGAAAGGTGCCCGCCTGCACCAGCAGCTCCCGGTTTTCGGCGGTGACCTCGATGTTGTCGCGGATATGATTGCCCGCCTGCAGGGCGGTGCGCAGATCGCTCAGATCGATGCCGTGTCCCGCCAGCGACTGGGGGTCGAGCAGCACATGCACCACCCGGTCCGGATTGCCGATGGTGTAGATATCCCGGGTGCCGGGAACCCGCTTCAATTCAGACTCGATGGCATGGGCGACCTGGCCCAACTCGTAGGCGCCGATTGCCGGGTCTTCCGACCAGAGGGTTGCGGTCACGATGGGCACGTCATCGATGCCCTTCGGCTTAATGATCGGCTGTCCCACCCCGAGCCCCTGGGGCAGCCAGTCCTGGTTTGCGTAGACCTTGCTGAAGAGCCTTACGATTGCATCCTCCCGATCCTCGCCCACCAGAAACTGCACGGTCAGCACCGCCATGCCGGGACGGGAGGTGGAGTAGACATGCTTGATGCCGTCGATCTCCGACAGCACCTGCTCAGCCGGAGTCGCCACCAGGTTCTCGATCTCGGTGGCGGTGGCGCCGGGAAAGGGAATGAAGACATTGGCAAAGGTAACGTTGATCTGCGGCTCTTCCTCACGCGGCGTCACCAGTACGGCGAATACCCCCAGCAGCAGCCCCACCAGGGCCAGCAGAGGCGTGATCTCAGTGATCAGGAAGCGCTTGGCGACGCTGCCCGAGATACCCAGCTTACTCATCGTGACTCTCCGCCAACTGCTGTTTCAATAAGGTGGCGGCGGCCACGGGGTCGGTTGCCACTGCTTCACCCTCGGAGAGTCCGGCGATAATCGACAGCATGCCGTCGACGGCATGTTCTGCGGCCCGTATCAACCGGAAACGGATCCGCTGGTCTTGACCGACCACATAGACCGCGGTCACCTCGGAGCGATAGACCACGGCCTCACGCGGCACCACCAGCTCCTTCTTGACGCCGGTCACGAAGGCAGTCTTGACGAACATGCCGGGAAACAGATCCTTCAACCCTTGCGGCAGATCGACTCTCACCCTGAAGGTGCTGCTGCTCTGGTCGGCAAAGGGAAAGATAGTCAGACCCTCTCCCTGAATCGCCTCGCCGTTCGGCAGCAGAACCCGCGCCATACCCTGCGCCCGTATCACCGGGATCAGGCTCTGGGGCAGTTCCACACTGACCCGCAGCTGGTCGAGAGAGATACCGCTCATCAACTTCTGCCCCGGGGAGGCGATCTCACCCACCTCCACATGGCGATGGGTGACAATGCCGCTGTAGGGCGCCTTGACCCGGGTGTATTCAAACTGCTCTTTGGCCTGGGACAGGCGGGCGTCCGCCGCCTCCCTGCGCGCCTTGGCGGATTTCAGCGCAGCGGTGGATTTATCCAGTTGGGACTGGGATGCAAGCTTGCGTCCGAAGAGATCCTTGGTGCGCTTGAAGTCATCCCGGGACTCCTGCAGTCGAGCTGCGGCCTCCTTCAGGTCGGCCCGGGCCTGATCCAGGCCGGCCTTCTGCTCGGTATCTTTCAGTTGCACCACCACCTGTCCCTTTTCCACATAGTCATCCACATCGAACAGGATCTCTTCCACCTGACCCCGGGTCTGGGCTGAAAGTGTGGTCTGATTGATCGCCTCGACCACCCCGTCGAGCCAAAACTCCCTGACCGCTTCCCGTTTTGCCACGGTGACGGTATCGAGCTCGGCCGATTCAACCGCCGATAAACCGGGCAGCAGCACAAGGCCAAACATTAATGGAATCAGTAAACGCCTCATTGTAAGGACTCCGATAAGTATATTAGATTTTTCTTATATTAGTGTCTCGCCAAGATTTTTCAACCACATACATCAATTTTGGCAGTTATTTACGACGACAATCACCACATCACGGGTATCGCTTGACCTCCATGCTGCCTCTGGTAATGTCTCAGGCAGATACAATCGACAGCCGGCCCCATGAAGTACAAAGACTTACGTGATTTCATTCAACAGCTTGAATCCCGCGGTGATCTGAAGCGTATTCACACCGAGGTGGATCCCAAGCTGGAGATCACCGAAATCTGCGACCGCACCCTGCGCCGTGGCGGCCCGGCCCTGCTGTTCGAGAAGGTCAAGGGTTCCCCCTATCCACTGCTCGGAAACCTGTTCGGTACGCCGGAACGGGTCGCCATGGGCATGGGTGAAGAGCGCGTCGACGCCTTGCGGGAAGTGGGCAGGCTGCTGGCGTTTCTCAAAGAGCCAGATCCGCCCAAGGGCATGAAGGACGCCTGGGACAAGCTGCCGGTTTTCCGCAAGGTGCTCGATATGGCTCCCAAAGAACTGCGCAACGCACCTTGCCAGACCGTTACACAACAGGGGGACGAGGTCGACCTGACCCGACTGCCGATTCAAACCTGCTGGCCCGAGGATGCCGCTCCGCTGATCACCTGGGGCCTGGTCATTACCCGCGGCCCCAACAAGTCGCGCCAGAATCTCGGTATCTACCGCATGCAGCTGCTCGGCCCCAACCGTCTTATCATGCGCTGGCTGGCCCATCGCGGCGGGGCGCTCGATTTCCGCGACTGGCAGTCGGCGCATCCCGGAGAACCCTTCCCGGTCTGTGTCGCCCTCGGGGCCGACCCGGCCACCATCCTGGGTGCGGTGACCCCGGTGCCGGATACACTCTCCGAATATGCCTTTGCCGGATTGCTGCGCGGCAGCCGCACCGAGGTGGTGAAATGTATCGATTCCGAGCTTCAGGTCCCCGCCTCCGCGGAGTTCGTGCTGGAGGGCCATATCCATCCCGACGATATGGCAATGGAAGGTCCTTATGGCGACCACACAGGTTACTACAACGAGGTGGAGCACTTCCCGGTTTTCACGGTATCGCGCCTGACCCATCGCGAGGAACCGATCTATCACAGCACCTATACCGGCCGCCCCCCGGATGAACCGGCGGTACTCGGTATGGCATTGAACGAGGTTTTCGTACCGATTCTGCAGAAACAGTTTCCTGAGATCGTCGATTTTTATCTTCCCCCCGAGGGCTGTTCCTACAGGCTTGCAATTGTCAGTATGAAAAAGCAGTATCCCGGACATGCCAAGCGCGTCATGATGGGGGTATGGTCATTCCTGAGGCAGTTTATGTACACCAAGTTCGTGATCGTCGTCGATGATGATGTCGATACCCGGGACTGGCAGGATGTCATTTGGGCCATGACCACCCGCATGGATCCGGCACGGGACACCACCATCGTTGAAAACACACCCATCGACTATCTCGACTTCGCCTCGCCGGTATCGGGTCTCGGATCCAAAATCGGGCTTGATGCGACGAACAAACTGCCCGGCGAGACAGACCGGGAGTGGGGACGGCCGATCACCATGACACCGAGCGTCAAGCAACGCATCGATCAGATTTGGGATCAGCTGGGGATCGACTAAACTAAAGCCTGATAAGACTAATCCACAAAGAGGGTAGGGAAGTATAATGCGCACAATCATGTTGATGAACGCCAAGGGGGGTTGTGGCAAAACCACCATCGCTACCAACCTGGCCACCTGGTACGCCGATGAAGGCAAAAAAGTCGCCTTGGCAGACTTTGATACGCAGCAGTCGACCATCGACTGGCTGGAAGCAAGAAAAGATTACGAGGGCATCCCCGATATCCAGGCCATCAATGCGGTGAACGAGCCGGTCAGGCCCGCCAAAGGGACTGATCTGCTGATCATGGACGCACCTGCCGGTGTGCATGGCAAGGCCATCAATAAAATGTTGCTTCGCGTGGACACACTGATCCTTCCCGTGCTTCCCTCCCCCATCGATATGCGCGCCTGCAGCCGCTTCCTCACCGAACTGCTGGCCAGCGGCCGGGTCTCAAAAAATCAGACACGTATCGGCATTGTCGCCAACCGTGCCAAGGAGCAGACACGTATCTACCACGACCTGGAGACCTACCTGGGTCATCTCAAGATCCCCTTTATCACCCATCTGCGGGAGAGCCAAAACTATATCCGCTCCGCGGAAAAGGGCCTGGCCATATTCGAACTGGCCCCGTCCCAGGTCTACAAGGATGTCATTCTCTGGGATCCGCTGTTCAAATGGTTGAAGGTTTAATACCGGATTTTACAGTTCAACCCACGACTCCGACGGTTGACGCTTATCATTCGCAGTAGCGGCAGGGATGCCGCGTGAGCCCCATCAGTATGGAGATCAGAACAAGGGAAGCACCGATATCTATACACAGGCCGATAGCCCCTTCTCCAGATCCGGATAGTCCAACACAACTTCCAGCTCTTCAAGCAGTTTACGATTGTTCAATCTGCGTGACTCTTTCAGATAGGAGAGCATCCCCGGCGATAGCCTTTGTTGCGCCTCCTCAAGGGAGATGACCGGCGGCCGCGGCAAGCCGAGAAAATCGGCAACCCGGTTGAAATAACGGGTCATCGGTTCAGGGACGCCATCGCAGACATTGTACACCTCCCTTGACGCGCCACGTTGCATGGCGGTCCGTACAATCTTTACCAGGTCGAGGCTGTGGATATGGTTGGTGATGGGGGCATCCTCCTCGGCCACCATGGGTTGGCCACTACGCAATCGCTCAACCGGCAGTTTCCCGGGACCATAGATACCGGCCACCCGCAGTATCACCAGTTCACGCCCGGTTCGTTCACTCCAGGCGCGCCAACGCAGTTCTGCATCGAGACGCCGTTTCGCCCGATCCGCGATCGGGGCAGGCGGGCGAGTCTCATCCACCCACGCCCCCCGGCAGTCACCATAGACGCCACTGGTGCTCAGATAGACCACTCTTTGTGGCGAAGGCCCCTCCATAAACTGCTCGATGAGGCGGCCGACCCGTCCATCTTGCTGACCGCGAGGCGGTGGTGGCGTAAAATAGAATAGCTGCTGAGACTCAATCAGGTTCGCTGCCGTGAAAGGCTGATCCAGATCGATCTGAACCGCTTCGATACCGGCATGTTCGAGTCTTTCGATACTCTGTTGCGTGCGCACGATCCCGGTGACAGGTATTCCCTCGGCGGAATATGCCTGCGCCAACCTGGTACCAATATCACCGCATCCAATTATGGCCACACCCATAACCCAATGGACTCCCGGTTTAATTCCTGACAAAAATAGGAGAGAATTCCACTCCAACCCAATAATTACAGAAGGTCGATTGAGGATAACGTATTGTTATGCCGATTGTATCGACTCATGAATGAGAAACTACCCCATGAGTTTTAAAGTGCATGTTGAGCCAAGCGGCCACGAATTCTCAGTCGAAACGGGTGAGACCATACTCGATGCCGCGATCAGGCAGGGCGTCAATCTACCCTACGGCTGCCGCAACGGCTTCTGTGGCGACTGTCTGGCGACCCTTGCAGCAGGCCAGGTCGACTACCCCAACGGGAAACCACCCGTGATGGCCGATGACAGCAATGGCGAATGCTATATTTGCCAGGCGGCTCCCGCCACTGACCTCATCATCGCAGTCAAAGAGATCGCCCAGTCAAAGGATCTACCGGTCCGCACCATGCCCTGTAAGATCGACCGCATTGAGCGACTCAACGAAGATGTCATCAGACTCTACCTGAAGCTGCCCGAGGGAGAGCGCCTTCAGTTCCTGGCCGGCCAATACCTCAATTTTATCCTTCAGGATGGTACCAAACGGGCCTTCTCCATCGCCAACGCCCCCCATGATGACGACTTTATCGAACTGCATATCCGTCATGTCGACGGCGGTCTCTTTACCGACTTACTCTTCAACGGTATGGAGGAGAAGACCATCATGCGTATCGAGGCGCCCCTCGGCAGCTACTATCTGCGGGAAGATTCTACCAAACCGATTATCCTGATGGGTGGCGGTACTGGCTTTGCCCCCCTCAAGGGTATCATAGAGCACGCTTTCCAGATCGGTATCCAACGACCTATGCATCTCTATTGGGGCGTACGTTCCAAGAGCGATCTCTATCTGCCGGACCTGCCTGAGAAATGGGCCGCCGAATACCCCCATTTCAGCTATACGCCGGTGCTTTCAGAACCTGATGACGACTGGTCCGGACGAGCGGGTTGGGTGCACGAGGCCGTTATCGTGGACCACCCTGATCTGAGCGGCCACGAGGTCTATATGAGCGGTCCGCCTCCGATGATAGAAGCCGGCAAAGAGGCATTTCTCAGCCATGGCCTGGCCGGGGAAGAGCTCTATTCGGATTCGTTTGAATACGGTGCCGCCGCTACCAGGCAAAAGACTGGGACCTAGGGCTCTTTACTGTTCAACGATTTGAGCCCATGGCACGGGTGTGTGCATCGAAACCGCCTCTTGCCTGCCATTCGCGCATCCCACCCTGCAGGATTCTCACGTTCTCATGGCCCGCCAGGCGGAGAGCGAAACCGGCCTGAGCCGACAGTGATCCGGTATTGCAGTAGACCAGCACCGCCTTGTCCCGGGGTAACTCCGAACGCCGGGCCAGAATCTGACGCCATTCGATATTGACCGCCCCGGGAATATGCTCCTGCTCATACTGGGACGCACTGCGCGTATCGACAACGAAGAAGTTACCCCAATCCTCGGCGGGTATCTGTTGTGAAAAGATGGTTGCACCACCGTAATCGACGAACTCGAGATACTCCTCCATCGCCTCGACAATTTCACTCCCTTCATCTGCCTCAGCGTTGTGGGCGCCCAGGATAAGGCAGAGTACCAGTATTCTCTTCATCGGATATCGTTTCATGGGGAAGCGCTCTTATTCGATTCTGTCATCGGCAAGCGACGGACAGGCCGGCAGCATGCTTGAGGTACACTATACCGATAACGTACTTACCCAATAACCCCGTGACAACTAAGATAATATAATGACACCGGATGAAATCACGCTGATCAGAGAGAGGTTGCTGCAACTGCAAACCGAGTTGCGCGCAGTGGATGAAATGTCCCGGTCGGCGGGAGAGACCGTTGAACTGGACCAAAGCCGGGTCGGACGTCTCAGCCGCATGGACGCCATGCAGGCACAGCAAATGGCGCAGGAAACCGCTCGGAGGCGCCAACATCAACAATTGATGATAGAGGGGGCCTTGCGTCGAATCGAAGCCGGTGAATATGGCTACTGTTTCATCTGCGGGGAGGAAATCGATGCCCGTCGACTTGCAGCCGACCCGACGAATACACGCTGTATTGCTTGCGCCGAGGTGTAAAATAGCCTATCAACTTCAGTTCTGATGCCATGGGGCTCTATTCCATACACCAATCTTGTGCTCAGGAGTCATTTCGATGCGCAAACGAATCATCCCGGATAGATTGCAGGATAGCCACTCTCACAACCAGGACTGGCTGAGTCTGAATGAGATTGCCGAGGTTGAAATAACCTCTGAGGATAGCGAGCACCCAATCGAGTCGGCACTGCTGTTCAAAGAGACCTCAGGATGGCGTGCCTCCCGGCCCGGGAAACAGACCATCCGGCTACTCTTTACCGAACCTCAGAGCATCAGGCTGGTTCGGCTCAAGTTCACGGAGCGCCAAACTCAACGTACCCAACAGTATCAGCTGCGCTATTCGCTGGACGGTGGACGATCATTCCAGGAAATCGCCAGACAGCAATGGAATTTCAGCCCTCAAGGATCCACGTCCGAGACGGAAGAACATCAGGTCGACCTTACAGCCGTCACACTGCTTGAGTTGGTCATTATCCCGGATATAAGCGGCGGTGACGCGATTGCATCCTTGTCTCAGTTCAGGCTTGCTTAAAACGAGCGCCGGCCAAATTGTGCACTGCCCGACCGCATCATCATAGCCGCAAATCAACAAGCGGCGCGGCAGGGCCGCGCCCTACCATCAAAGACCGGTAGCCAAACCCGGAGATAACCTGCTAGGGCCGAATGACGCTTACTTAAGCCAAGAACCACCGTCATCCCGGCGCAGGCCGGGATCCAGAATGCTTGATGGTGACGGTATTGCTGGATTCCGGCCTGCACCGGAATGACGAAAATCCTGAAATTCGTATAAAGTAAGTGCCATTCGGCTAGGGCCTATTAACACTAATCCAATAGGCCCTAGTATCACTCATACTTCACAGAAAAGAGCACTCCATCAATTCAATGAATCGCTGACCCGACCAGGCATTTTTCGGATGATATAGAAATAGTTCTGAAAATCGTGATCCAACTCCTTTACCACAATATCATCGAAACCAGCCTCATTCAGCATCTTTAAGGCAAGCTCCCTGCCCCACACCGTACCCAGGCCGGCACCGTCCTGAGCTAATGAAACCGTCATACAGTGCATGGTCGAGAGGGTGTAGAGCAGTGGTCCGATCGGGTGTTCAAGATTGTTGTGCAGATGACTCGATCCCTTGATGTCCTGCATCAGATAGATGCCGTCATCACGCAGCGCACTATGAATGGCAGAGAGTACCATGTCCGGTGATTTCTGATCATGGATGGCATCGAAGGTTACGATCCAATCATAAGCCCCTTGTTCATCCAGGGTGGCGACATCCTTGACCTCAAACAGAAGGTTGTTCAATCCTTGCCGGTCCGCCTCTTTGCGTGCCCATTCGATGGCCTCCTGCGAGAAGTCATAGCCTGTGAAGCGGCTGTTCGGAAAGGCTCTCGCCAATTGCAGCAGCGCCTGTCCGCGGCCGCAGCCCACATCCAATACATCGATGCCCTGTTCCAGACGCGACAGCTGCCCGTCGATCAGCGGCAGGATTTGTTCAAACAGGGCGCTGACCACTGTCTGGCCGCTATCCTCGGCCATCACTTCATGAAAGCGTGTATAGCGTTCGTAGGGGACGCCGCCGCCATTGTAAAAGCAATCTATGACTTCCTCTTCCACCTGCCCGAGCAAAGGAATGTATTGAGCAAACACTGCGACGTTGTCCGGGCTGGCATCTCTGGTCAACAGATCCGCATGGGCCGGAGGCAGGGAATAGCAACCAGAATCCGCATCATAGGTAACGATAGCGGCAGTCACCATAGCACCCAACCACTCCCGGACATAACGCTCATTCAATCCGGCGGACTCAGCGATCCCTTGACTATCACTCGGCGGGATCCTGGCCATCGTATCGAACAGTGCGGTGCGGTGACCGATGGAAATCATCAATGCAATCGCTCCATGATTGAGTATCTGTAATAGTTCTTCGGCAAAAATCGCGGTTTGGTCATTGGATTCTGACTGGCCGACGGGGGGTAGATTGACGGGTTGGCACATAACTTGTCTCCTTTGGTGCATTGTTGTGTCAGTTGAAATACGCTTTTTCCAAGACGTTATGTGCTACCTTAATTAGCAAGCGTCACAGTAGCCGGCCGCTATCCGTCAAAAGAACGTCAAAAACAACCGAATGGTTATTTTTTTGAGGGCCTGTACCTATTTTTTCATTTGGGCCTGCATGCATGGCTATGACGACACCTCCCACGCTTGCAAGTACCTCTGAATTGAACAACCACACATAACGGAGCCAACACCGGGAACCCTGTATGGAACTGTCACTTTTCGGCGGCTTTCAACTGATTGACGATAGCGGCACTGCTGTCGATTTGAGGTCGCGCAAAGCCAAGGCACTCCTGGCCTGGCTGGCCTTGCACCAGGAGAAGCCTCAACCCAGGGACAGGTTGGCGCTGCTATTGTGGGAGGAGAGCAATGATGCCCAAGCCCGGCACAGTCTGCGCCAGGCTCTCAGCGGATTGCGCAAGGTATTGGGCGATCATGCCGATGCGCTTGCTGCCGATCAGGAGAGCGTGTTACTTTAAAGCGGTCATATCGATACCGATACCGGAACGTTCGATAGCCTGTTGCAGCATCAGCAGTCTCCAGAGCATCTGATCGAGTTGGCATCTCTCTACAATGGCGAGTTCCTGGAAGGCTTCAACCCCCGCGCTAACAACTATGAAGAGTGGCTGATGACCCAACGCAGCCACTACCGGGAACATGCCATCAGCGGTATGTCTAAACTGCTGGATCACTACCTGGATACCGCTCAGTTTGAGTCGGGAATCCGTCTGGGGATAAGACTGCTCGGCAGCGATCCCCTCCAGGAGCAGGTCCATCGCACCCTGATGCAACTCTATGCCCGGCTTAACCGACCCGCCGACGCCCTGCGACAATATCGCCAATGCCGCCGTTTGCTGATACGCGAACTCGGCCTCCCTCCACAGCCAGAGACAGAGCAACTGTATAGTGATATCCGCCGTCAACGCAGCGGGGATGACCGTGACAACGAAGCTGTCGAACCGGACAGTCCACCCACCCGAAAACCATATCTGCAGCAACCCTCATCTAAGCAGACCGCTCAGCCCCAACCCCAGCTGTTGCGCACGGTGGCCGTTGCCCATCTCCATCTGGGGCACTATCTTGATTTGATGGCTGCAGGTGATCCTGAGAAATTGCACAGGGCGAACAAGCAGTTGCTTGCTCACCTGGCCCCCCTGATCAATCGCTATGGCGGAATCCTACATCACCACCATGGGGATGCCATAGTCATACTCTTCGGTCTCGAAAAAGCCCATGGCAATGAGTGTGAAAAAGTGCTTCAAACGGTTTTCGAACTGATAACGAAAACCGAACGGTCCAGTGATTGGCCGCATCAACTGGGGATTCAGTGCGGTATCGCCACAGGTTCTGTGTTGAGCGATCCCGACGGAGCCGTATCCGGGGCGGTATTTGCCCAGGCGGAAAAGTTGGCGCGCTCAGGTGCGCCTGGAGACATTCTGCTTACCGAGCCGGCCTATCTGGGTCTTCGTCTGAATATCGAGGCGACAAGACGGGATGATACGGCATGGCGTGTCGCGACAGTCAAATCAGGGGAGGCGCAACATAAAAACTGGCCCCCCTTCGTCGGACGAAGCCGGGAGTTGAGGCAATTCAAAGCCGCCCTGGTGGCCTGCACCGAAGATCTGGCGGGCGAAACCTATCTGCTTCGTGGAGAAGCGGGAATAGGTAAAACACGTCTCGTGGGGGAGATCTGCCGACATGCAGTTCAGATGGGCGTCATTCCTCACCGGACACTGGTGCTTGACTTCGGTATGGAGTCAGCGACAGAACCCATTCCCTCACTGCTGCGTCAACTCATGGGACTCGGCAATCGTGCCAAGGCTGATGAGATCGAAGCTTCGGTAAAGCAGGCAATGGGGCAGGCGTGGAACCCGGCCATCTACCCAAGCACACTGCAACGCTTGTTTCATCTGACCATCGATGAGGAATCGGCCACCTCGATCGACAGCATCGGCGACGAGGCACAGCGCCGAGGGGCTCAACAAATCCTCCGATCCATTCTCGCAAATGCATCTCAGTCAGCCCCGCGACTGCTGATTGTGGAAGATATCCACTGGGCCGATCAGACGACCCTTAACCATATCGCCGAACTCACGGATAGTGTCAGTCGACATGCGGCGCTGCTGCTCATTACATCCCGAGTAGAAGGCGAACCCCTCGATCCGGCATGGCGCAGCGCTATGCATGGGGCGCCCTTGACCACGCTCGATCTAAGCCCACTATCCAAAGAGCATGCAAGAAACCTGGCGCAACAGATCGCCGACCGGGATCAGGCATTCGTTACCGCATGTATCGACCGTTCGGGAGGCAATCCTTTATATCTCGAGCAGCTGCTTCTGGGTACCACCGATCCGGGGAAGAATGTACCGGACTCGATCCATAGCCTGGTGATGTCGAGACTCGATCTGCTCGCCGATGAGGACCGGCTGGCCGTTCAAGCCGCATCAGTGCTGGGGCAAAGATTCAGGCTGGATGCCGTGCTCCAGCTACTCGGTAAAAACGATTATCGACCCGATGCCCTGCTCAATCAACGCCTGCTGCAACCCGAGGGAGAGGACTATCTCTTTGTCCACGTACTGTTGCGCGATGCTATCTACGACTCATTACTGGCATCCCATAGGCGTGCCCTCCATTTACGGGCAGCGGCATGGTACCGACAACGTGACGCCGCCCTGCATGCCCGGCATCTCGACTTTGGTGGCAGTGAGGATGCGGCGGACGCCTATCTGCAGGCGGCCCTGCTGGCGGTACGCATGGCTGACTTCGAGCAGGCCTTGTCGCTGGCCTCCCGTGGTGCCGAAATTGCGCAATCAGCGCAATTGAGCACCCAACTAAACTGCCTGCAAGGCGACCTGCTGATCCAGGCAGGCGCAATCTCATCCGCCATCCATGCCTTCGCCGCTGCCGCAGACTCGGCTAGCGATGAACAAATCCGATGTCGTGCATTGATCGGACGAGCCACCGGCCTGACGGTACAGGACAAACTGGATCAGGCGCTGGAGACACTTGATCATGCCGCACCCCTGGCGGAGATGAGCCAAAACACCGCCTTGCTCACAGAACTGCACTATCGAAGGGGTGATATTCTTTTCGCCCTGGCTCGAACTGATGAGTGTCTGCACGCCCACCAACAGGCTGAGACCCTGGCCAGAGAGTCCGCCAGCCCGCTGCTTGAGATTCGCGCCCAGGCCGGGATGGCGGATGCCTGTTACGCCAAAGGGCTGATAATGACGGCAAGGGGTTACTTCGAGCGATGTCTGGAACTGGCGAGGGCAGAACAGCGCCTGCCCCAGGAAGTCGGCAACCTATCCATGTATGGTTTGACCCATCTCTATACCGGCTCGGTAGCCGAGGCATTGGCGACCCTGCAGGAAGCGGGAAAACTCGCTGCAGAGTATGGCAATCTCAGGGCCGAGATGACGGCCTATATGAATCTCGGCCTGGTGTTGCTGTTTACCGAAGATATCGATTCCGCGGAACGTTACGGTCATTTCGGCCTGAAGCTGGCGCAGCAGCTCCGTGCCAGTCGTTTTTACGGTGACAACCTTGCCCAAATCGGTGAAGCCAAGGTACTGAAGGGGGAGATTCAAGAGGGCCTCCACTACCTGGAGCGCGCCTACCGGGCGGCACTTGATTCCGTACCGACCCACATCGCTCCCTATATTCTCGGGGTGTTGGCGCGCGTGACCAGGAATGAGAAGCAGCGCCAGGATGCGATTCGCGAAGGGCAGCGCTACCTGGACCAGGGCAGCCTCAGCCACAACTATCTCCATTTCTATCAGAACATGATTGAGGTCTATCTGCACAAGGCGGAACCGGAAAGGATGCTCTATTACGCGGATGCCTTGGCGGAATACACCCGGGACGAACCACTCCCCTGGAGTGATTTCTATATCGAACGCGGTCGCCTATTGGCATCACACCTTAGTGGCGAATGCGACCAGATGTCTCAGCAGGCCGAAAATCTGCTCGATGCGGCGGCCAGGGCGGGCATTCATACGGGCACGCAGGAACTGAAGGCCGTTATTGCGACCGGAACAAAATAGATTACTCGTTGATCACTGCAAGGCGCGAGATGAATTCGCCAGCGGTTGAGATCACCACCTGATTGCGCCCCCTTTTCTTTGCCTCGTAGAGCGCTTTATCGGCGCGGTTCAACAGATCGTTGAAATCGATATCACCATCCTCGATCTCACTGACGCCGACACTGATAGTGATGGAAATCAACTGCTGTCCCTCTTGATAGGGCATCGCGGCTATCTGATCACAAATCCGCTGTGCCAAATTACTACCGTTCTCGATATCCGTTTCCGGCAGCAGAATCGTGAACTCCTCTCCACCGTAACGGGCCATAAAATCCTGCCCGCGGATCGAACCGACGCAGATATCGGCCACATGCCTCAGCACACTATCCCCGACATTGTGGCCATAGGTGTCGTTAATCGATTTGAAATGGTCGAGATCCAGCATCAATACGGAGAGATGTCTGGTGAAACGGGTCGCGCGCTTGAACTCGCGCAACGCGACCTTATCCAGTTCACGCCGATTGGCCAGCCCGGTCAGATCATCGGTGGTGGCATATTGCTGAAGCTTCCGGAAGGCCTGTTTTTTCTGCACGCTGTTCTTGGCAAACAGGACACTGATCACCCCCGCAACCAAAAACAGCAGCACGTAGGTAATGGTGGCAACGATCATGCGTTTGGCTGTAAGGTCTTCAATCAGGCTATTGGAGATATGAGAGAGGAAGATCCAGTATCGCTTCTCCGCCCTGTTAGGGGAGGGGACGATCGTTTCATCGACATTTTCCAATGTTCCCAGCCTGTTGCGTACTAAAGGATAGGCCCACTTGAATATATAAACGCCGTCATCGGTAAAGAATGAACCTTTTTCGCTGCTGGTGACGGCAGCCCAGACATCGGGCTTTTGTGTAGCGAAGGTCTCGTCACGACCATACATAAAACCCCACAATTGCTCCTCAGGCACGCCCTGCAGCCAATGGCCCTTACTATTGAGCATCACCGCATTGCCGCGCAGGGTTTCGAAATTGTCGGCGATCCGTTGCAACAGTTCATTCGGGGTATAATTGATGATGACGACACCCCGCTTTCCCCCATAACCGTCGGAAACCGGTGTCGCAAAGCGGACCGTGGGCCTGATCGGCTGTTCGATCTTGCCCTGTTCCACATTCAGATCCAGGGGAGAGATATAGATCTCACCCAATGCCAGCTTCATCGCCTCCTTGAAATAGTAGCGATCCGCCTTATTTTGCATCTCACTCTGGGGAACGATCTCCTGCACATTGTCGTCACTGTTGATGCGAATGACTTCCATGCCGCTGTTATCGATGTATCGCAATTGAAAATATTTCGGTTTCCGTCTTGCGAAGAGTGAAAACTCACGTGCGACACGTATCCAGTTCTTCAGGCTCGGATCATGGATGTAACTTCTGAGCACTTCCCCTTCCGCCAGCACCATGAGGTCCGAGAGCTTCTGTTCAAACAGCAGCGAGGTCAATTCGCTGGCGCTGTTCAGCGCCGCTTCCTCACGAATCAGTGTCGTCTGCAGTTCATATTTTTCCGTCTGGGTGGAGAAGGCATAAAAAATCGACGCCAGCAGCAGGGAGGCCGGAATGAACAGCATCAGGAAACTGAGTATCAACTCCTTATGCTCAGAAAAACCGTTCTCTTCAATCTCACTCTCACCGCCGCTCTCGACAGGTGGTACGGGATTATTCATCTCTCCTGCAACCCGCGATCTTTCCAGGTACGCTCGGAACGCCTCTCTGCAACCGGCAGCATCCTGGATACATAGTCGGATATCGCTTTGAAATCACGATCGTCAAAGGTTTCGATGACTTTAACCATCTCTTTGTTGCTGTTGCGCCGCTTGCCGTTCTGTATCCAGATCAGCTGGCGCAGAAGATAGTTGTAGTGTTGGCCATGGATGGCCGGATAGGCCTTTTCGAATAGCCCCTGACCTTGTTCACCATGGCATTCAATGCAGTACTGTTTGTAGAGCTTTTCACCATGCTCGAGGTCACTGCCGTCACCCTTGCCGGTGGCGATTGTCATCTTCAACGATTCGATATAGTGAGCCACATCCGCAATGGCTTGAGCGCCACCTATCTCTTCAGGTATGGCAAAAGGGTACATGGAGGGATTATCGCGATTTTTGGCGCGAATATCGGCCAGTTGCTTGATCACTACCGAACGGTGCTGACCGGCAATTTGCGGATAGGCACCATTCGGGGTTCCCCAGCCTTCCGGCATATGGCAAACCGCACAAGTCTCATACACGGCCCTGCCCCGTGCATAATCCGGGTCCAGGCTCATGGCCTCTATACGTTCCAGATCAGCGTTGTCCCAACCTGCATTGGCATTGGGTATTACTATTGACAGGGAAAAGACAATTAATTTTACCCAATTATTGTACACGGCTCTTGAAGCCCTCACGCTGGTCAGTTGTTTATCTGGTGTGCAACTCCTTTTGAACGGTCATATGTTATCGATGTATAACCCTTATTAGGTATGGGATATATATGAAAAAAACTGGTTGTTCAACCAACTGTTTTGCTCAATTACAACCAATTAACATTATAGTAAAGATGAATTCTGCCACAGCAAGCAAGATCAGGATCTTGCAGGTGTGTTCAAAGACTCACTGTATGCGGCATCGTCGACAACCGATTTATTGCTCAATACAGGCCTGTTACCTATGGGCGGCAGGGACCGCTGCGGTTCCGAATGTTGCAAGGCCAGGCCTGCACGGAAACAGCGTAACGCCCCATCGTCTTCACCCAGACGCTCCAACAACAGACCGAGCTGTTGATAGGACTCTGGTGTCGCTGAGATGCCGATACTGGCTTCCAGATAGCTGCGCGCCTTACCCCACAATTTGTTCTGCAGGGAGAGCCTGGCCAACGTCAACAGCAGTCCAGAGTCCTCCTGGCGGCTCTTAAGCCAGCCCTCCGCCATCTCCAACTGGTGGGAGGGGTTGGCAAGTTCGATCAGACCGTACAGGTTGACCAGTTCGCTGTTCCACTCGCGCTGCAAAGAGGCGGCTATCAACGGTTCAATCCGGGATCCTGCGTCCAGGGCCATCATATATTCGCAATATTCAAGCAATATCTCCTGCAGTTGCCTGATGCCCTTGGGTATGCGCGACCAGTATTGCACCAGGCCTTCAAGGGTTGAGGATTCCTGCTTCAGGCGCTCGCGATAGACACGTATCTCCAGCTCCTGGTAGTCGGATTCGTTGATGACCTTGCGGCGTTTCAGCTCCGGCAGCATCTCTTCCAATTTTTTCCACTCACCGAGATTTTCATACAGTTTCTTCAGTAAGGTCAGCACATAATTGTGTTTTGGCGACAGTGATCGCACATGCATCAGGGTCGCCAGGGCCTGCTCGTACTGCTGATGAGCCAACTGCAATTCAGCCTGGGTGAGCCCCACCGCCACGTCGGCCGAGGGCATGCTCTCGTGGGCCAGGTGGAGATAGTCATCCCGCCGGGTATGTTCGCCCTGCAGCTGAGCGGCGCGGGCTGCCGCCAGATAGTTAAGCAAAGGGGTTTCGGATTGAGCGACATTACGTGTCAGATGCCTCTCCGCAACCTTCCAGCGCCCTTCAGCGAGCTCCACCAGCCCACGGGTCAGGGCCTGTCTGGCCTTGAAGCTTCGGCGCTTTCTCCGCCACTCGGCCACACGCTCCGGCATTTGCCAGATTCGTGAAGCCGTCCTGAGGGCAATATAGGCAACCAGAAACAGCGCCAACATGGCCAGGCTGAACAGCGCAAGGCTACCTTCGATGGTCCAATGACCATAACCGATCAGGATATAACCGTTATCCTGCTTAACCAGCAGTGTGATCGCTACTGCGGCGAACAGCGCAAGAAAAGCTGCGATCAATGTTCTCACCGGAGACCCTCCCGGTTCATCGTTTGCCGTCTCTTCTGCAGCGCACGCAAGGAGCCGGAGATGTCCGGCAGCTCAGGTGCGATCACCCTTGCCGCCAATCCCTCCAGTTGTGACTTGAACCCGACCACTTCAGGTGCCGTTGCCTGGAAATAGTGATCGACCCACTCCGCCGCACTGGTCAGGTTGTCGGTATAGAGGGCCTGGTTTCGTCCCATCATCGCCGCTTTCGCATTCTCGATTTTGAGACTTAGATTCTGCAGCAGAAAGTAGCGCTGCTCGGGTGGCAGCATGGCGCTTACAGGACGATCATGATGACGTATCACCATCATCGATTTGAATCCCTGCCAAAAATCGTCAAGCAGTTTTTGCAGTGTGAATTCCCCATTATCGGCAATTTCCGGCAAGGAATCCGGCTGAGCCGAGATAGGACCCTGAACCATTCCTGCATCCCGCAGGGGAAGCGCTTCAACTCGTTTCGCAAGGGCATTCAGTTCGGCGCTGATTCCGGCACTGTCCACCTTCGGCAGGGCTGTCAACCGGGTGATCTCAGCAGCGATTTTCTCCCGCACTCCCGACCAACCGGGATCACCGCTTGCAGTCAGTCGCTCATCCGCAGATTTCAACGCCTCCAGGGCCGTATCCGGGTCGCCCATGAGGGTTAGCCGATGATTGGCGACACGCATCAGATATTCGGCCTCTGCGACCCGCCATTGCCCCTCCCTGCCTCCCATACGGGTTTGAATCTCCGCCAGCGAGCGGTAGAGTTGATCGCCCTGTTGCTGTGATGCCTCCCTTGCCAACCGGATTGTCTCGGCCTGCTTCTCCAGGGCACTCTTTTGTGCCGCAATCGCCTTTTGCTGCTGTTCGAAATGCTGTCGTGTCTGCGCCAGTTGCCGCTCAAATTGAGACTGCTCCTGATTGGCCTTTACCAGATCATCATTGAGTGAGACCAGGGTCTGTTTCATGTCAAGCCAATAGCGGTAGCCAAGCACCAGACCGGCTGTCACCGTCAACAGCGCTACAACCGCCAGTAGGATAGGTAGACGGGTGGAGCCGGTTCTGCCTGCGGATTCATCGATTCGCTCCACCTCACCCTCGATGGTATCCGTGAATTCCGCCTCAGTTTCTGCCTGGCTGCTGCCAGATTCATCGATTTTTTCACTCATATCCAGTTCGCTCTCAACTCCCGTATCAGCTATCCCGCAACGCCAGTCCTACCCTTTCGGCCTGATCGTACAGACTCATTCAGGAGGTACATTCTACCCAGTTCTGAATCGCCGACATGATGGCATCATCGTTCGCGCCAGCGGCGAGCAGGACGGTCTGAAATCCCCTGCTTTCAGCATGTCTGAGCATCCGCTCGCTGATCACCAGGAGTGGCGTATGCTGTAACAGGGGCCAGCCTGAATCTCCCACCAGCGCGATCAGATTTTCCATGACTTCGATACTGGTGACAGTCACCAGATCGACCTGCTCCTGCCATTGCGCCAATAGCGGGTAAGGGTCGACTGCCGGTCTGACGCGACGATAGACTTCAGCATAACCTACTTCAGCACCTCTCGCCTGAAGGCCCTCGCCCAATAGAGCCCGACCCCCTTCGCCACGAACGATCAGCACCTTTTGACCCGTCATCTCCTGCAACGGGGCCAGCATCAGCAGTCCCTCGCTGTCATATCGATCCGCGGGCAACAGATCGATACTATACCCGGACTGACGCAATGCTGCCGCTGTCGCCTCTCCGACCGCCCCCAGGGTAGCCTGAAGCCGATTGCCCGCTAACAATTTCAAGGCATGGAAGACGGCATTGGGACTGACAAAGATGATCACGTCCCAGCTCCGCTGCAACAGGTCACGCACCGGACCGGGTTGTTCGCAGGCAAGGATTTCCAGTGCCGGAAAGCGAATCGCCCTCCCCTGGCCGGTCTGAATCCGCTCTACCAGGCCATCCGCCTGATGAGCAGCCCGCGTAACCAGGATACCTCTGCCTTTCAAGTCAAGATCCGACATGCTTCTCCAATCGGGAAACGGGACATCGCCGCCAACCTTCAGTGGGTATCATAGAGGGCCTTCAGAATCTCATCAGCCCCCCACTCCAGCAGCCGATCCGCCAACCCTTCGCCCATTGCACGGGCCTCCTGGGTTTTACCCTCGACCTCGCCGCGGATGATGCGGCTGCCATCAGGCTCACCCACCAGACCCCGTAACCAGAGATTATCCGATTCCAGCATGGCATAACCGGCGATGGGAACCTGGCAACCCCCGTTCAGACGCTGATTCATGGCCCGCTCGGCCCCCACGCAATAGGCGGTTTCCGCATGGTGCAGTGGTGTGATCAGGTCATTCACCCGCGGATCGTCCACCCGGCATTCGATACCCACCGCACCCTGTCCGATGGCGGGCAGACTCTGTTCGGGACCGATCAGGGCGGTTATTCGATCCTCGAAACCCAGTCGTTTCAAACCGGCGGCAGCCAGAATGATGGCATCATATTCCCCATCATCAAGTTTACGCAGACGGGTGTTCACATTGCCGCGCAGGGATTTGATCACCAGATCAGGTCTTACTTCAGCCAGCTGGCATTGACGCCGCAGACTGGAGGTACCGACACAAGCCCTCTGTGGCAATTGGTCGATGCTTTGATAGCGATTGGAAACAAAGGCATCCCGTGGATCTTCCCGCTGCATGATCACCGGCAGATGCAACCCCGATGGCAGCTCTACCGGCACATCCTTCATCGAATGCACCGCGATATCCGCCTCGCCACTGATCAGACCCTGCTCCAGCTCCTTGATGAATAATCCTTTGCCCCCGATCTTGGCCAGTGGGGTATCAAGGATCTTGTCACCCTGGGTGGTCATTCCCATCAGCTCTACCCGAATATCCGGGTGGACCCTTTTCAATTCAGCGGCGACATGTTCGGCCTGCCACATGGCCAAAGGTGATTTACGGGTGGCGATGGTTATCGTCTGGGACATGGATGGGGGGCCTCAAAATTCAGAGCGGGTACAACGGAGCGCCTGTCGGCTGATTATCATTCTCACTAGTCGGGTGCCTATGCTAAAGCCTGCAAGAGATCCACGCAATCAACCATCAGCTGGCCACTGGCAATCATGGTTCCCCGTTCGCATAGTAATGCAGCAATGCTTCAACACCCTTGGCGCCGTGTCTGCGCATAAGCAGGGATAACTGATCCGCCATCTCATCATCCCCCTGATTGACCCCCACCAGATAGTCCCATAAGGTCCAGCGCAGATAGTCCATCCAGCCTCCATGCAAATGTGGCACACCCGCTTCAGACGGCATCTCGGGGTCGCCATGACAATCTCGACAATAGCGACGATGCAATACACGCCCGCGATCGACAAGGCGCCAGTCCGTGGTCTGCTTGGGAATGGTAAAGGACTGCTGACTGAAGTAGTCGGCCATAATTACGAAGTCACCTTCGTCATAGCCCTGGACCAGACGTCCCATCACCGTGCCAAAACGGCCGCCATGGCTGAAGGATCGCAACACCTTGAGCAGATAATCTCTCGGCAGGCCGGCCAGGGAAGGTATCGCCGGGGAGTGGCTCTGGCCTTGCGGACCGTGACATGGAAAACAGGACTGCACAATCAGTGGCAAGGCTTGCGGCTGCTCTGTTTCTCCGTCTGCACCCTCGCTGGCCAGGCTACCCGTTGGATACTGCTGCAACAAAGCCCAGGCCAATAGCAATGGGAGCCACTTCCACAGCCTGCCTGATCTCATTATGCCGCGCAGGATACGAGCCCCGGTCACTCCTCCCCCCGCAACACACGCCTCACTTCAGGGAGGTGTCGCCGACTGACTTCCAGTGTCTCGTCACAACCGCGCAGGACCACTCGCGGAATGCCGTCACTTCCCTTTTCAAGTCCCACCAGATGGCGCCTCACCACCAAGGCATTACGGTGGATGCGCAACAACCAGTCGCCATAGCGCTCCTGCAATCCTTTCAGGCTCTCCTCGAGCAACAGCTCACCCTCCTCGTGCCGGGCCATGACATATTTCGAGTCTGCACGCAGATAGATCACCTGATCCAAAGGCACCGTCCTCAATCCGCCCCGATAACTGGCGTGCAGTTTTGGGGCCTGACGTTCCTCGACCGTTGTGGAAGTGAGCTGGCTTCGGGTAACACGCTGGCTGCGTTGCAGCGCGGTCAACAGCCGCTCACGGCGTACCGGTTTCAACAAATAGTCCTGTGCGGATGATTCAAAGGCCTGCAGTGCGTGTTCCTCATAAGCCGTGGTGAAGATAACTGCCGGTGGCCGATCGCTTTCAGCCAGCCGCCGCGCGGCCTCCAATCCATCCATCCCAGGCATGCGTATATCCATCAATACCAGGTCAGCGCCTTGCTCCTTGAACTGCTGTAGTGCCTCTTCCCCGTTGGCCGCCTCACCCACCATTTGATAGGGGCTGCCAAGCTCTTCGATCAATGCCGCCAGGCGCTGTCTTGCCAGGGCCTCGTCATCCACTACCAATATTTTCAAAGCTCCATCCTCCATAGGGCCTGTTCACACTCATCCAATAGCCACTGTTACTCCCACCAGGGATGCGGAATCGCCAATCTGACCTGATGCTCTCCATCGATATTCGATTCGGTCAAGCTCGCTTCCAAATCGTACACACCCGCAAGGCGTGCGCGGATATTCTCCATTGCCAATCGGTTGCCCTCACGATGACTCCGCTCATCGGCTTCCGGCAGGGTGTTGCGGATACTCAAATTTATCCGATTGCGTCGATAACGGCCCGTAATGGTGATCGTGCCGCCCTTTGCGGCAGGCTCGATACCGTGGTAAACCGCATTCTCCAGCAACGGCTGTATGATCATCGGCGGGATCTTGGCCTGTTCCGGCAGGTCATTGAGATCCCACACAAGGTTCAGCCGTTCGCCCAAACGATAGTGTTCGATACTGAGATACTGGCGGGCCAGATCCAGCTCTCTACCCAGACTGGAAAGCTGGCTGGCATCACCGAGAGAAACCCTGAACAGATCGGCAAGGTCCTCCACCACCTCTTCGGCCATCGCAGGGTCACTCCGGGTGAGACTGGCAATGGTGTTCATGCTGTTAAACAGGAAGTGGGGGCGAATACGGGAGTAGAGGGCCTGCAATCGGGCGCTGTTCTCAGCCTCCTCCTGCCGCCGCCACAGATATTGCAGATAGAGGTAGTGGAGTACCAATACACCTACGATGGCACTGATACCCAGGGTACGCCAAATCAGGTCGGTGTGATTATGGGGCAACATCGCCAGCTGCATGCTGCTGTTCATCCAGACAATCAGGTGGGATACAAGCCATGCCATTCCGAGCAGGATGAGGAACACACTCATGCCTGCCCACCAATTCCCCAGTCTGTTGAGATGCGGACGCAGCAGACAGATCAACACCGCCGTGCTCAGGCCGATCCACTGCACCAGTAACGAGATCAGACTCAGGACCGAAAAAAAGCCGCTCAAGCGATCGGTCACTGCCAGGGACAACAGAATGGCAAGCAGTTCACCGATCACGACCACCGCGAATACGGCCCGCATGGCACACAGATTGGGGATAAAGATCACCCTGCCATCAGAATCCGATGGTCGTTTCCTTTCAGATTGTGTCTCACTCTGCTGCATTCATCCTCTGCCTGCTATAATCCGGCCTGCTTACAAATTCAGGACAATCCTACATGAGCGACAGTCACGCGCCTACGAAACCCTGGTCAGGCCGCTTCAATGAACCGACCGATGCCTTTGTTGAGGCATTCACCGCATCTGTCGGCTTTGACCAGCGACTCTACCAATATGACATTCAAGGCTCCATCGCCCACGCCACCATGCTGGCCCGTCAGGGCATTCTGAGCGATAGCGAACGCGATGCCATCGTGCACGGCCTGAAGCAGATCCGCAAACGCATCGAACAAGGAGATTTCTCCTGGTCCATCTCCCTGGAAGATGTGCATATGAATGTCGAATCCGCCCTCACAGAGGCTATCGGCGATGCCGGTAAAAAACTTCACACCGGCCGCTCTCGCAATGATCAGGTTGCCACCGATATCCGACTCTGGCTGCGAGACGAAATCGACCAGATCAGAGACGCCATTCTCCGTTTGCAAACCGCCTTGCTGGATAAGGCCGATCTGGAGGCTGATACCATATTACCAGGCTTTACCCACCTGCAAACGGCACAACCGGTATCCTTCGGTCACCACATGATGGCCTGGTTCGAGATGCTGGAGCGCGACCGGGAGCGCCTGGCCGACTGTAACAGGCGGCTCAATGTGATGCCTCTGGGCGCCGCCGCACTGGCCGGTACCACCTACCCGATCGACCGTCACATGACCGCCGAACTGCTGGGCTTCTCGAGACCGGCGGATAATTCTCTGGACGCCGTCTCGGACCGTGATTTCGCCATCGAATTCAGCGCCGCAGCGAGTATTTTGATGATGCATCTGTCGAGATTCTCCGAGGAGCTGATCATCTGGTCCTCCGCACAATTTGGTTTTATCGAACTCTCCGACAGTTTCTGCACCGGCTCGTCGATCATGCCGCAGAAGAAGAACCCGGATGTCCCTGAGCTGATTCGGGGCAAGAGTGGCCGCATTTTCGGTCATCTGATCGCATTGCTGACCCTGATGAAGAGCCAGCCCCTGGCCTACAACAAGGACAATCAGGAAGACAAGGAGCCCCTGTTCGACAGCGTGGACAATCTGAAGGGGTCATTGAAGGTTTTTGCCGATATGGTCCCCGCCATCAACTGCCGCAAGGAGGCCATGCGACAGGCAACCATGCAGGGATTCGCCACCGCCACCGACCTGGCCGACTACCTGGTGCGCAAGGGCATTCCCTTTCGCGACGCCCATGAGGTGGTAGGCAGGGCGGTTGCATTCGGTGTTGCCGAAGGGCGCGATCTCTCGCAGATGAAACTGGAGGAGTTGCAGCGTTTCTCCAGTGAAATCGAGGCGGATGTATTCGGTATCCTCACCCTCGAAGGTTCCCTCGCCGCGCGAGACCATATCGGCGGCACCGCCCCCAATCAGGTACGCCGTGCAATTGCCCGCGCCAGAGAGCGTCTTGCCACCTGATATCACGATGATCCGACTGCACCATGTCAGCCTGCTCGTCGCCGATACCCGGCGCTCGTTGGCTTTTTACCGGGACCTATTGGGCTTGGAGGTCGATCCGGCTCGTCCCGATCTGGGTTTCCCCGGGGCCTGGCTGAAGGTGGGTGATCTGCAGATCCATCTGCTGGAGCTGGATAATCCCGACGCCCTTGCCGAGCCTCCGGAACATGGCGGACGGGACCGTCATGCCGCCTTCATGGTTGATGATTTCAAAGCCATGCGTGCCAAGCTGGATCAAGCGGGCATTGACTATACGATGAGCCGCTCAGGCCGCGAGGCGCTGTTTTGCCGGGATCCGGATCAAAACACGATTGAATTGATCGCCGGGCAGCTACCCTCATCTGGATCTTAGCAGTATCAACCGCCCCTTAGGGCCTGTTAACACTAATCCAATCGACTCTGCTGGAGCTGTTATTTTACCCAGCAAGGCAGAATGAGCGAGGTTTAGCCGTGCTAAATGAGCGAATGATAACGCCGCTGGGTGGAAAAACAGCCCCAGCCCTTCGGGTTGTGCCTGAAAATGCGCCACTCGGCGTTGCTCGTCGCTCATTTGGAATCACCAAACCTCACTCCTCGCGCCTTGATTGGCGCATTTTCAGACACAACAGAGCCGATTGG
>QBVD01000096.1 GCA_003058525.1 gamma proteobacterium symbiont of Ctena orbiculata
GACTTGGCCATCCTGTCGCCCGGTATATGGGCTGCTTCTGCGGTATGCAGGGTGGAATCGGTACGCCGATGATCGATGATTTCAAAATTGACACCACTATTTTGCAGATACTCTTTGAGTGTGATTGCTATTGCCATGTCCCCACCTCTGATTAGCTCTCCTTTAGGATGTGTCTTGTAAGACTGATACACCTAATACGTCTTCCCTAACAGTAACTTAGATAATATTCGTGTCGCTACTAGGACGGGGTGATGGGGGTTGAGAAAAGTGTACCGATGGACATCTTTGGTCAATCCAAGCCCCGTCTGTTTTTTAGGGCCCTATTTAGGAGTATAGTTCGCCGGTCAATACCAATGATGTTACTGCTTTATTGGGTTATTGAATACCCGTATCACCTGACTGATTAACGAATTACCATGGCGAAAAGAAAGAAAAAATCCCCTTCGATGGCAAAGTCAGCCGACCGTCACCACCTCTATGAACTCTCTGTACAGTGCGCAGAGGCGGAGATCGATTTCGTCGATGATATGTACAAGAAGATACATGGCAAGCGGGCAAAGCGCCTGAGGGAGGATTTCTGCGGTACCGCGAACGTCTGTTGTGAATGGGTACGCCGACGCAAATCCAATCAAGCGATCGGAGTCGATCTGGATAAGGAAGTGCTGGATTGGGGGCGGGACAATCAACTGCAGAGGCTCAAATCGTCGCAGCGGAATCGCATCAGGCTGATCGGTGAAAACGTACTCTCGGTGGATACCGAACCGATGCAGATCATTTCAGCCATGAATTTCAGCTACTGGCTGTTCAAGGAACGTACTGAGCTGAAAAACTATTTTCAGCGGGTTCACCGGCAACTGGCCGATGACGGCATACTCTTCATGGATGCCTATGGCGGCTATGACTCCTATAAGGAGATGGAGGAGGAGCGTGATATCGAGGATGGGAATACTACCTTCACCTACATCTGGGAACAGGAGAAATATGACCCCATCAGTGGCAACCTGATCTGCCACATCCACTTTGAGTTTGAGGACGGCTCACGCATGCAGCGCGCCTTCAGCTACGACTGGCGGCTATGGAGCCTGCCGGAGATCCATGAACTGCTGAATGAGGTGGGTTTCAGCAAAGTGACCTTCTACTGGCAGGGATTCGATGAAGACGACGAACCCGATGGGATCTTTCTCCCCGTCAGCGAAGGTGAGGCGGATGCCGGATGGATCTGCTACATCACGGCCGAGAAGTAATCGGCTATCCTGCGCTTCTGTTTACCTCAGCCGGGCTGAAACTGGCGCAATAGTTATGTATGAAATCGGCAATCGCTGCCGGATCATTGAGGTCCAGTTGGGGTAGATCTGTCGCTTCCCCTATCCCATTGTCGCTGGCAATGGCAATGATTGAGCTATCAGCAGGAAACAGCAGGGGTTTACCCAGTGCACGGCGATGCAGCTCAATCTTGGGGAACTCCAGGTCCCTGAAACCCTCAACCAGCACCAGATCCACATCGCTGCAATCGAGCCGTGTCAGAAGCTCCGGCAGCTCAGGCTCGCGCTCTTGTGA
>QBVD01000112.1 GCA_003058525.1 gamma proteobacterium symbiont of Ctena orbiculata
GGTTCACAGAATTAGTTTATCAGGGCAGACCAGAATGGTCCGTATGAAGGTCGATAGTCTAGCAAATAAAATGTGAGCATTATTAGCTCTTTTGTGAAAAAATGTCTTCACAAAAAAATCATTTGCTGCTATATAGTTACTTACTCTATTTAAAGAGAATCCTAGTTAAGTTCTGCGGCATAAGGATTGTTTAGGTAACCGCATGTCACTATTCGGAAGAAAAAAACCGCCTTTGATAGGCATAGATATAAGCTCTACAGCTATCAAGTTGCTGGAGTTGTCCAAAGCTACGGGGCGTAATGGCGCGAGCTACAGGGTGGAAGCCTATGGGGTCGAACCCCTGTCAGGTAACGCTGTCGTCGAAAAGAATATCGCGGAAGTCGATGCTGTTGGTGAGGCGATCCGCGCGGCGGTTCGGCGATCCGGCTCCAGGGCCAAACATGCAGCGGTAGCGGTATCCGGTTCTGCTGTCATCACCAAGGTCATCTCGATGCCGGCGGCCCTTTCCGACCAGGAGCTGGAAAGCCAAATTCAGCTTGAAGCCGATCAATACATCCCCTATCCCCTGGAAGAGGTCAACCTCGATTTTGAGGTCATCGGCCCTTCAGAGAAAAATGCCGAATTGGTCGATGTACTGCTGGCTGCATCCCGTAGCGAAAATGTCGACGATCGTGTCGCCGCGCTGGAGCTGGCCGGACTCTCCGCCTCGGTCGTGGATGTCGAGGCCTATGCCATGGAGAATGCCTGCTCCCAATTGATGGATCAACTGCCTGAGCATGGTGAGGATCAGACGATTGCCATTGCAGACATCGGCGCCACCACAACCACCCTGAATGTCCTGCACAACAACAAGATTATCTATACCCGGGAACAAAATTTCGGTGGCAGGCAACTGACAGAGGAGATCCAGCGACGTTACGGCCTTTCCATCGAAGAGGCCGGCATGGCTAAACGGCAGGGTGGCCTGCCGGACAACTACGTGCCAGAGGTACTGGATCCTTTCAAAGAGGCCATGGCGCAGCAGGTCAGCCGGTCGTTACAGTTCTTTTTCTCCTCAAGTTCTTATAACAGCGTTGATCACATCATCCTGGCTGGGGGCAGCTCATCCATACCCGGCGTCGACGATCTGATTGAGGAGAAGTTGGGGACCCCGGCATCGGTAGCGAATCCGTTTGCCAATATGTCGGTTTCGTCCAGAGTAAAGCCGCAGGCGTTGAGTGCTGATGCACCGGCATTGATGATTGCCTGTGGTCTGGCATTGAGGAGTTTCGACTGATGGCGCGCATAAATCTACTCCCATGGCGTGAAGCGGAGCGCAAAGAGCGCCAGAAGGAATTCGGCTTGATGGTGCTGGCGGGGGCACTGGTAGCCGCCTTTATCGTATTCGGCGTGCACCAGCTCATCCAGAGCCAGATCGATGCCCAGAATGCCCGCAACGCCTATTTGCAGAAAGAGATCGCTGCTGTAGAGAAAGAGATCCGTGAAATACAGGATCTCGACAAGACCAAGCAAAATCTTCTGGCCAGGATGAATGTAATCCAGGAGTTGCAAGGTAGCAGACCGCAAATAGTGCATCTCTTCGACGAGGTGGTAACCTCGCTTCCGGATGGTGTTTTTCTCGATGAAATCCAACAGCGGGGGAGCAGTGTCACATTTACCGGACAGGCGCAGTCTAATGCGCGCGTCTCGTCCATGATGCGGAATATCGACGACTCTGAATGGCTGAAAAAACCCTCATTGGTATTTATCGAAAGTAAAGAGAATACAGGCACCGGTTACAGCCAGTTTAAGCTGATGGTGAAACAAACCTCCCAGAATGCGGAGGCGGAAGAATGAGCATTATCGACGATCTGAATGAACTCGATTTCAATAATGTCGGGATTTGGCCAACACCGATTAAATTCGTCGTGGTCATATTGGTGGCTGTGTTAGTGTTGGTTGCCGGATACTATCTGATCATTGAGGATGAAATTGCAAGTTTGGAAGGTGTACAGAAAGAAGAACAGAAGCTGCGTGCGGACTTTGCCAAAAAGCAGAGTAAGGCAGCCAACCTCGATGCCTACCGAAAACAGCTGGAAGAGATGAAACAGTCTTTCGGTACCATGTTGAGACAGTTGCCGGACAAGACGGAGGTAGCCGAGTTGTTGGTTGATGTGTCCCAGACCGGGCTGGCGTCCGGACTTGAATTCGAGCTCTTCAAGCCGTTGGATGAGGTACCGAGAGAGTTCTACGCGGAACTGCCGATACAGGTCAAGGTGACTGGGCAATATCACGAATTTGGCCATTTTATCAGTGGGTTGGCTGCTTTGCCGCGAATCGTGACGATTCACGATATCAAGATAAACAGAACATCCAAAGAGGATGTGAACGCCGATCTGCTGCTAGAGGCGACAGCAAAAACATATCGCTACCTCGATGAAGAGGAAGAAGGTCAATGAGTATGCGTGTTCTCAAAGACAGAATCCTGGTGCTGGTTTCCCTTTTTGCCGTTGCTCTCTTGTCAGGTTGTGCAAACCCGAATCTAGAAGAGCTACGTGGATTCGTTGCAGAGCAAAAATCTAAGCCACCGGAACGTATAGAGCCGCTACCGGAGATCAAGCAGATAGAGACCTTCATCTACTCAGATACGGGGCGCCGAAATCCGTTTCTTGATGCCTACGGTGAACAGTCTGAAACGGCAAGCGTTGCAGGAAGTGGGGTCAGGCCTGATTTCAATCGGCGTAAAGAGGAGCTTGAGAGCTATCCGTTGGACTCCATTCGGATGGTTGGAACACTGGAGCAAGTCGGGGCCACATGGGGATTGGTGAAGACCAAGGAAGGGACTGTACACAAGGTTAAAAGCGGCAACTATATGGGCCAAAATCATGGTCGTATCCTGCTGATTTCTGAAGACAGAATCGAATTGACTGAGATAGTACAGGATGGTTCTGGTGGGTATATTGAGCGTCAGGCTTCGCTAGCGTTGGCGGAATAGTCAAGAGGAATTCGAGATGAGGGGTTTGCCAATGGCACTCAGACACAATTGGAAAAGTCATTCAGAAATGAGAGCAGCCGGGAGCATGAGGTTCAACGCCGCTATATTGCTCTTGACCCTATGGTGCGCACCGCTGATTGCTTATGCTGAGGCATCTCTCAAATCCATAGAGTTCTCGGCGCTGCCCGGTGACAGGGTTCAAATCTCATTGGGTCTGTCCGCACCAGTCGATGATCCGGTCAGTTTCACGACTGAAAATCCAGCACGAATCTCGCTCGACTTTAACGGTGTCAGCAACGACCTGGGATATAAAACCAAGGTTATCGGTGTGGGGCCTGCTCACAGCATTACCGCATTACAGGCGGGTAATCGGACCAGGGTCGTTATCAATCTCACTTCACTGGTGGGATATAACACGGAGGTGCAGGGTTCGGATGTACTGGTCACTCTCGATGTGAGCAACAAGGGGATCGGATCGGGTACGGTCACAAAACCCCCCCCATCTGTCATGCCATCCAGCGGTGGGGCATCAGAGATTCGTACCGACGGTTACGGTATCACCAATATCGATTTTCGACGGGGTGAAGCGGGCGAAGGGCGGGTGATGGTCACATTGACCAATCCCTCAACACCGGTGGATGTTCGGGAAGAGGGTGGAAATATCGTTGTCGAGGCCTTCAAGACCGATATCGACGCCTCCCTGGTGCAATCCCTGGATGTTATGGATTTCGCTACACCGATTACCAAGATAGAGACCAAGCCTGTCGGGGAAAACGTAAGAATCGAGATCTCGCCCACCGGTGAATATGACTACCTGGCATATCAGGCAAATGAATTGTTTACCGTTGAGGTAAGATCGCTGACGCGTCAGGAAAAAGAGGCACTGCAAAAAGAGCGCCTGAT
>QBVD01000002.1 GCA_003058525.1 gamma proteobacterium symbiont of Ctena orbiculata
AGGATTAACTGCGGATGTGGATAAACTGGCCGCGCAAATCAAACACACCTCCACTATACCCGTCATAGTAAAATTTAAAAAAGAATATAATATCAATGATTTTCGCGACATAATTAATAAAAAACATCAATATGAGCCGGCACTTGGCAAGTCACAATCCAGACAAAAAAAGATATTTCGCAAGAGGCTGTTGAACGGCCTCAAAGAACAACTTGCCAAACCCAAAGCGACGCTTGTCAGAAAATTGCACACCCATGGTGTGAAGACACGCCTGAAATCCCTTTGGACCATCAATGCCGTGGCCCTCGAACTGCCTGCCGATCTGGTACCCGAGATCGCCGCAATGGCCGAGGTCGAGGGAATCACAATCGATATGCGATTGAGCATGAACGAGAACCGGGTCGAAGGACTTAGCACCGATCCCTTATGGAATCTCATCAACATCAGGACCGATCAGCTCTGGCAGCAAGGTGTTACTGGCGAAGGTGTCACTGTCGCCATCATGGATTCCGGTGTGGAGCTCAATCACCCCGACCTGATCGGTAAATGGCGCGGCGGTGCGAATAGCTGGTTCGACCCCTATCAGCAACATGAGCAACCCACCGATACAGTGGGCCATGGTACCCAGGCCCTCGGCATCATACTGGGCGGTGATGAGAGCGGCTATCAAATCGGCATGGCACCCGAAGCAAAATGGATTGCCGCAAAGATATTCGATAACGCCAACGAGTCAACACTCAGCGCGATCCATGAATCCTTCCAGTGGATACTCGATCCGGACGGCGATCCGCTCACTGATGACGCCCCCGACCTGGTCAACAATTCATGGGGCTTTTCCACTACCATCAATCAATGTTTTCAGGAGTTCAGCGAGGATATCCAGCTACTCCGTGAGGCCGGCATCGGGGTCGTCTTCTCTGCCGGTAACTTCGGTCCTTCCGATGAATCGAGTATCAGCCCGGCCAACGATCCTGGCGCGGTTTCTGTCGGATCGGTGGATCAATCCAATGAAATCGACCTACTCAGCAGCCGCGGCCCCGGGGCCTGTGACGGCGGAGTATTCCCCAAACTGGTTGCCCCTGGCAGCCTGATCTTTACCGCAGATCTGCTTCCCAATGCCTATAACATAGTCTCCGGCACCTCATTCTCCGCACCCCATGTGACAGGTGCAATGACACTGCTTAAAAGCGCATTTCCCGATGTATCCCTGTCTCAGATTGAAACAGCACTCTATGACTCTGCAGTCGATCTTGGTGAAACAGGTACAGATGACAATTACGGCTATGGAATGTTGGATGTGGCTGCAGCGTACGCGTTGCTTGAGAATGCCTACGCATCAAATGACAACAGCCGAATCGAATTCAGCGAATCGCTCTATAGCGTGGATGAGGATACACAAAAACTGATAGTCACTGTGCGACGCTCTGGTGGCAGTAAAGGAGAAGTCAGGGTTGAATACACAACTATCGAGGATGAAGCCAAGCAAGGTCGTGACTACTCCATCAGCAAGGGCACACTGCAATTTCACGAAGGAGAGACACTGCGCAGTTTC
>QBVD01000067.1 GCA_003058525.1 gamma proteobacterium symbiont of Ctena orbiculata
GCCGCACCCTACATTTGTCCAAATACAGATCCAATGCGTGAACTTGCTGACGATGTTACACGCTCGTTCCCACGCTCCGCGTGGGAATGCATAGATCCAGGAACACAATAGAACGCGGTATGAGTTCCCACGCTGGAGCGTGGGAACTAGTTAAACGCAAATCTTATTTTTACGTGTAGGGTGCGGCTTGCCGCACCGTAAACCTAAGTACACTCGCACCATGTCTATGCTAGCGTTTTGGTGCGGCAAGCAGCACCCTACATTTATCCAAATACAGATCCAATGCGTGAACTTGCTGACAATGTTTAACGGTGTCACATGTGACACTGCTCAAATTTGTTCAAAATTGGTACGGGAAAATTTCCCGAAATCCCGAGAAAAGCTCCTCTTCAACTCAAGGCCTGAAAGGCATATAAATTCTCTCAAAGCAGTCAACAAAAAGTGAGAAAACGACCATGTACGCAGTTCCGCTTCGACAGATAAACCACAAGAGGTTGCTGTTCACCGCCTCCCTCGTCCTGACGGGCTCCGGGACAGGGTGGGCGGACGAACGCTTACCGTCGATCGATGTCATCAGCACAACCCCGCTGCACGGGGTCGAGATCGAACGCACCCGTCTGCCGATGCATACCGAGATCGCCACCGATGAAGAGATAGAACGGCAGCAGAGTCTCGATCTCTCGGAGTTTCTCAACCAGCGGTTCGGCAGTGTCTTTCTCAACGAGGCGCAGAACAATCCCCTGCAGCCGGACCTGCTTTATCGGGGTTTCGTCGCCTCTCCCCTGATCGGACTGCCCCAGGGCATGTCGGTCTATATGGACGGGGTGCGCATCAATGAGCCTTTCGGTGATACCGTCAACTGGTCGGTGATTCCTGAATCGGCCATCGCCGGGATCAATCTGATGGCGGGCTCCAACCCTCTGTTCGGACTCAACACCCTTGGCGGTGCCCTTTCGGTGCAGACCAAGAACGGCTTCACCCACCCAGGCGCCGAGGTTGAGGTATCGGGCGGTTCCTTCGACCGCTACACGGCCCAGGCCAGCATCGGCGGCAGCCGGGACAACCTGGGTTACTTCTTCACCGGCAACTACTTCGACGAGGATGGCTGGCGCGACTACTCCCCATCGGAGTCGAAACAGCTGTTCGGCAGCCTGACCTGGCAGGGTGAAACAGGCTCTCTCGACCTAAGCCTGAGCCTCAGTGACAGCGAACTGATCGGTAACGGAGCCTTACCTGAGGATCTGTTGGAGGAGGATCGGGAAGCGATCTTCACCCGCCCAGACATCACGGAACAGGAGGCGACACTCCTGCGCCTTGGCGGTCAGCGTGAGCTGGGTGACGAGATCGTCCTGGAGGGTGCGATCTATTTCCGCAACAGTCAGATCGACACCCTCAACGGCGATGACTCCGACTTTGAAGAATGCGAAGAGGAGGAGAACGAAGGCTTTATCTGCGAAGAAGAGGAAGGGGGAGAGGAAGAAGAGGAAGAGGAAGAAGTTGTCTTAGACCAGAATGGCAATCCCATCGTTGCGGATGACGATGTGGAGGGTGGTACCGTGAACCGCTCGAAGAGCGATCAGGATACCTTTGGCCTGAGCTTGCAGACAGCCTTTTTGCAACCCCTCGGTGGTAGCGACAACCAACTCATCATTGGCGTGGCGGCGGATCGCAGCGAGGTGGATTTCTCCTCCGATACCGAGCTCGCCAGCCTAGATGAGAGCCGTCAGGCAATCGGTAGCGGTATCTTCGTCGAGGAGAGTTTCACCGAGGTGGAGACCGAGACCAAGAATCTCTCCTTCTATTTCACCGACACCTGGTCTGTCAGTGAACAGCTGGCACTGACCCTCTCCGGTCGCTGGAATAAGACAGAGATCGAGCTGCGTGACCAGTTGGGCACGGCACTCAACGGCGACCACAGCTTCACCCGTTTCAACCCGGCCCTGGGCCTGGCCTACGACATCAACCAGGGAGTCAATTTCTACGCCGGCTACAGCGAATCGAATCGTGCCCCCACCGCCATGGAACTGACCTGCGCCGATCCTGAGGATCCCTGCCGGTTGCCCAACGCCTTCCTCTCCGATCCACCCCTGGAGCAGGTGGTGGCGAAGACATGGGAGGCTGGTCTGAGGGGGTCGATGCCCGGGTTGAGTTGGCACGTGGGTCTGTTCCAGACCACCAACGACGATGACATACTTTTCATCAGCGCCGGCGCCCTGACCAACGAGGGCTTCTTCGACAACGTGGGTGAAACCCGACGCCAGGGCCTTGAACTAACGCTCAACGGCAGCCTGGCCGACAATCGCCTCGACTGGTTTCTCAGTTACACCCGGCTCAAGGCCAGCTTCGAGGAGAATCTGCGCATCGCCAGTCCCAACAATCCCTTCGCGGTCGATGGCGAAATCGCAGTGAGCTCCGGGGACCGCCTTCCCGGGCTGCCAGAGAACCTGCTCAAGGCGGGAGCGACCTACCGGGTGACTTCGAACTTCTCCCTTGGCGCCGATCTCCAATACAGTTCCGATATCGTGTTACGTGGCGATGAGGCCAACCTCGATGATGAGATCGACGGCTACACCCTGGTCAACCTGCGGGGTGAATACCAGGCCACTGACAACCTCAAGCTGTTCGCCAAGGTGGACAACCTGTTCGACAAGGAATACGAAACCTTCGGCCTCTATGGCGAGGCCGACGAGGTACTGGGTGACGATTATGAAGATCCTCGTTTCCTCTCACCCGGCTCGCCACGGGCATTCTGGGCGGGGCTCAGTTACAGGTTCTACTGAGTGAAAGCAGTTAGGGTCGATTGGATGAGTGTTAACAGGCCCTGTTTCGAACACCTATGGAGGTGCCGGGAGTTATAAAGAATATTTCAGTTAGATTGAGTTTCTTGGAGTTCATAACCTGCCCCTACCTTGGCAAGGGAACGGATCGTAACTCAGGAAAAAAGGGTTTATATCCTCGGTATGGGCCGACTGATCGGTTTGGGTGAGTGGACCTCAGGGTCTACAATCAGGCATCATCCAAATATGATCTCGGCCCTTGTTTTTTTCCGGGATTGCAGTCGGAGGCTTTGTGGAGTTTGTAAAACAATATCTCGATATCTTTATCTTTGGGCTGCTCGGCCTGATGAGCTTCGTCATGGTCTGGTTCGTCATCGAACGCTACCTCTTCTTCGCCCGAATCAGTCTCGCTGACTATGACCACCCAGACACCCTCAATATCGCGCTTACCGCGCACCTGACGACCATTGCCTCCATCGGCGCCAATGCACCTTACATCGGCCTGCTCGGCACGGTACTGGGGATATTGATCACCTTCTACGACCTGGGTCAGGGCGGTGATATCGAACCGGCGACGATCATGCTCGGACTGGCCCTGGCATTGAAGGCGACCGCCATGGGACTGGTGGTGGCGATTCCGGCGATCCTCTTCTACAATGCCCTGCTGCGTAAGGTCGACGTCATCACTGAACGTTGGAAGCGGTTACGACGATCATGAAACGCATCGACACTGTCAACGTCATCCCTTTCATCGACATCATGCTGGTGTTGCTGGCGATTGTGTTGACCACCGCGACCTTCATCTATCAAGGTAAGATCACCCTCGATCTGCCCGAGGCTGAACACGCTGAAACGCTCAGCGATATAGAGGGCGTGGAGATTACCATCGATGCCAATGAGCAGATCTTCTTCAATCAGATTGCGCTAGACAAGGATGCGCTTGGGGAACAGCTGAGCACACTCTATGAACAAACTCCGGTAGTTCTCTACGTGGACAAGTCGGTACGCTTCGAACGTTTCGTGACAGTCGTTGATCTTCTCAAAGCGAATAATCTGGAGACGCTCTCTATCGTTGCTCGCGGCAGTCGATGAGCACCCATACACCGGCATTCCTCATCTCCGCCCTGATCCATTTAGGGCTGCTGGCACTGGTATTGACCGGCGTCGCCCAGCTACCCAGCGATAGCGCCGCGGAAACCCGGCTGGCAGTGCGCCTTGAGATGTTTCAGCCACCCCCTCCTCCACCCGAACCCGAACCGGAACCTGAACCGGAGCCTATCCAGGAACCAGAACCTGTTGTGGAGCCAGAACCGGAGCCGGAAGTAGTCGAGCCGCCACCGCCCAAGCCCAAGCCAAAACCGGCCCCCAAACCAGTACCGAAACCCAAGCCCAGGCCTGAACCGAAGCCCAGGCCCAAACCACCGCCAGTGGAACAACCCATTAAACCGTTAAAGCAGACACCGCTACCGGTTGCACCTGCCATCGATATGGGCCTGATCCGGCGCCTCGAGGAGGAGTACAAGGCCGCACTGCGCAAGGCGATCGAAAACAACAAAGGTTATCCCCGCCGGGCCGTGCGCCTGCGCCAGGAGGGTGAGGTGTTGGTGGGTTTTACCGTCAGCCGGGACGGTGTCATCGGGGCCTTGCGAATCGTCGAGAGTTCAGGCAGCAAATTGCTAGATACGGCCGCTCGTCGAGCGGTTGAGAAGATCAGCGGCAGATTGCCCTTTCCCGAGGAGTTTAAACGTGATCAATGGGAGTTCACCATTCCCATCAACTATGGACTTCGCTGAACTGCCGCCAAGCATATCTCGATCCCGGGTAGCTGCAGAAATGATGTTTGAAGTTAACGTTTCTTTCATTGTGAATTTGTACCCGCACCAGCAGGAGAACAACGTACACTCGAGGATTAATGAACATTCGGAGATCAATCACTGGACTTGGGTAAACAGGGCATTTATCCTTCCTGAGGTCAGGATCTGCCCATACCCTTCCAAGAATAGGATGAAGAGATGGATCCTGATTGGAGCTGACGGGCTGCGGTTTTATAATCCCCGTGTCCTACACCACACCTCCACGTCTGGGGTGCCGGGTTAACCCAAACTGAATGTAATATTTAAATACGGCTTCTACTCAAGGACAGAACAGGCATGCGCCACTCCCCCGACGGCTACCAACCGCGCATTCTGCACAAGTGTTGCATGCGCCCGTGGTTGGTATTAGAAAATGATGTAATTATCCGATCATAGGATTGTGAGAAAAGTATGGGCAACAGTATCATGCTGGTGGATAGCTCCAGTGCCGCTCGCGAAGTACTAACCCGGCGGCTGCAGACAGCCATGCCTGAGATCATTATCACCAGCTGTGCCAGCGCCACCAAGGCTCTGGAGCTCATTGAACAAGACCGCTATTCATTGATAACCACCGCCTTACTGCTTCCTGACATGGACGGCTTGGATTTCTGTCGCAGCATCCGTTCCAGTAAGCGTAATCGCTATACTCCCGTCATCGTGGTCTCCTCTGATGCCGATCAGCGTCTGCTGCACGAAGGCTTTAATGCAGGCGTCACCGATTATTTTGACAAGGCTCTCGGCTTCAAGGCCTTCGGACAGTTCATCAAATCATTCATGGAACGGAACCCCGATCTCTGTGGCCGCATCCTATACATCGAGGACAGCATGACTGCCGCCACCGTTACCCGACAGATAATGGAACAGCACGGCATGGAGGTCCTGCACGTCACCTCGGTGGAAGAGGCTCAATCCCTGCTCGAAAGCGCCCGTACTCAAGGTGCAAAAGGTTTTGACCTGGTAATCACCGACTTCCATCTGAAGGGTGAAATGACCGGTGGCGATCTGCTCTATTTCCTGCGGGTACGCATGCACTACTCTCAGCAGGAACTGCCGGTACTGGTAACCACCGGCAACGATGAAACGCATACCCAGGTGGAGGTCTTCAATGCCGGCGCCAACGACTTCGTCATCAAACCCCTGGTGGAAGAGGTTGTCATGGCGCGGATACGCGCATTGTTGCTAGTCAAATATCAGTATGACGCCCTGCTTCGTCAAACGGTGGACATGGAGAGGATTGCCACCACAGACGCCCTCACAGGCACGCGCAATCGACTCTATCTGGTGGACGAAGGCCAGCGATTTCTCTCCAGTATCGAAAACGGCTGGGTAATGATTATCGATCTGGACCACTTCAAGCGCATCAACGATACCAATGGCCACCTGATGGGCGACAAGGTGCTGATGGCTCTGGGCAGACTGCTGAACCGCCGCTTCAATGACGGTTTACCCGCCCGTTTTGGCGGCGAGGAATTTGTCGTCATCTCCCATGGTCCCGAAATACCGGCCCGCGCCGAAGATCTGCGTATGGCAGTGGAGAAGCTCAACCCTGTCGGCATCGGGGTCACAGTGAGCATCGGCCTTGCTTGTGTGGACGATCACCCCGGCGACGACCTCAACACCCTTCTCAGCCATGCCGACAAGGCCCTTTACGCGGCCAAGAACGCCGGGCGCAACCAGGCCTTTGTCAATAGCCGCGGTGATAGCGTTAAAACGGCTGTGCAAGAGATTCGATTTTAAAGTCTAGGATCAGGGCAGGTTATACTGTTCATATGCATTGCCGCTTCGCCCATCCGCCAGGGACAGAACGATGAACGTCGTCGGCATCGACGGCTGTCGCCGAGGCTGGTTTTTCGCTCAACTCATGGACTCGGCACGATTCAGGCTTGGCGTGGTCGAGCACCTGCAGGCACTACGCAACACCATCACTGCTTCGGATCTCACCTTGATCGATATACCGATTGGCCTGAAATCGTTTGATGAGGAAGAACGAAAGTGTGATCGTGAAGCAAGAAGGTTACTGGGTCCAAGGGCATCGAGTGTCTTCCCCGTCCCCTGTCGTCAGGTGCTCGATTGTATGAGCTACCAGGAAGGGAGCGCCGTCAACCATTCGGTGACCGGTAGAAAGCTATCGCGACAGAGTTGGGGGATCGTAGCAAAGATCGCTGAGGCGGACCGGCTGATCCGTGAACTGCCCGAACCCGGAAAATTGAGAGAGATGCACCCGGAAGTCTGTTTTTGCACCCTCAATAACGGCCGGCCAATGGCCCACAATAAGAAGAGGCCACAGGGTCAGTCGGAACGGTTTGCACTTCTCAAACGCCATCTTCCCCACATCCAAACGATCGTAGGCGAAGCACGTCATGGCTGGAGGAAAAGGGATCTTGCAGATGATGACATCCTGGACGCACTGGTCGGTGCGGTAAGCGCATCATATGCAGAAAGACTTGTCTCCTTACCCACTATGACGGAAAAGGACGAGCTCGGATTGATCATGGAGATCGTGTTTGTATACTGCAAAATATGACCCAACGACTGATAATGCATATCGACCTGGATGCATTCTTTGCATCCATCGAGCAGCGAGACCACCCTGAGTATCAGGGACGCCCGCTGGTCGTGGGTGCGAAACCGGGCAAACGCGGCGTGGTCGCCACCTGTTCCTATGAGGCCCGGCGCTATGGCGTACGCTCGGCCATGCCGATCAGCGAGGCTGTCCGTCGGTTGCCGCCGGAGACGGTCTATCTGCGTCCCAGCATGACCCGTTATGGCGAGGTTTCGCGACAGATCATGCAGGCCCTGGAGGGTATCTCCCCGGCAGTGGAGAAGGTCTCCGTGGACGAGGCCTTCCTGGATATCTCCGGTATGCAGCGCCTGATCGGCCCCCCTGAGGTCATCGGACGCCGCGCCAAGTCGGTTATCCTGGAGGGTGTGGGATTGACCGCATCGGTTGGTATCGGACCCAATCGTCTGATCGCCAAGCTTGCCTCCGACTACCAGAAACCCGATGGCCTCACCATCGTACTGGCGGACCAGGTACAAGCCTTCCTCGATCCCCAACCCCTGACCGTTCTGCGTGGACTGGGTGCGAAGAGCGCCCCGGTCCTTCAACGAATCGGCCTGCGAACAGTGGCCGACGTGCGTCGCCTTTCCCTGCTGGAATTGAGGCGTCACCTGGGCGGTCTGGCCGGCACTAAAATCCATGAGCAGGCTCATGGCATCGCCTCGGACAGAGTTCACCTCGATAGCGAGCGCAAATCAATCTCCAAAGAGACCACCTTCAACGAAGACATCACCGATCCGGAAATTGTGCGTGATACCCTGCACTGGGCAGCGCAGGAGGTGGGCTACATCGCCCGTCAGGAGGGCCGCAGGGGGAGTATTGTGACCATCAAAATCCGCTTTCAGGGATTCGAGACCCATACCCGAAGTCGGACCCTGGCGACACCGACATCGACGGACCAGGAGATCTTCCAACAGGCATGGGAGCTCTATCAGTCCGAACAATGGGCCGGACGACCGGTGCGACTGGTAGGTCTGGGTATCAGCGGCTGGGATGACGGCGCCACCAAAGCTGCGGAGCAGGCTGACCTGTTTGATGAGATAACGACTGACCACGCCCCCAAACAGGAGCGTCTGTACCAAACCATGGATGCGGTTAGCGATAAGTTCGGCAGGAAATCGGTACGGTTTGGGGTTCGGCGTCGCAAGGAGAAATAGGCAGAACGATGATATCATTGCCGATCTTGCTCATTCTTTCTCGCCAAGCCGTGCCTTCTCCCTGAATACCGGGTCTACTGCTTATCTGTTGCAATGGTAAAGCCCCCGACCAAATTTACATGTCCGCTACTTTTCTCATCGCGATAAGCGATTGTGACAATTAATTTTGGTGTGAACGGCCACTCCCATATTCTCAATCAGCAACCGATCATCCGACACCCGCCATTGTCAGACTTGTGACAATCCACTTCTGCATTCAGAGAAACAATAAAAAATCAGACAATTCGCTAGAAACACAGAAATCCTCTGCGCTGACAGATTCGCTTGTTGGCAAATCTGTCAGGGAGGATTGATTGATTGTTAAATCGAGTTGTTATCGCAGTTAGTGGTATAGATAGCGATAACCCTGTCTTTGGTTATACGCAGATTCTCCACCGCCAACGGCAGGCTTTCAGGGATGGCGGTCTCGACGCGCTGCGCTGGATAGGGATTATTGTTCTTACCCATTAAATAGACAGTGTCGCTCAACACCGCTTGCAGAGACCAGAAGGTTCCCTTGGTATCGACGCCCTTGGCATTCATGTCATGGATCGCCTGATCGATATTATCCAAGCGATACACTCGTCCATCCTCCTCGTTATAGAGGATATGCTCATTACCCCCAGCATCTACGCCCACGATCTTGTTCACAATGACCAGTGTTTCATCCAAACTCTCCGAAGAGATTTCAGTCATTCCGTTGATTGATGTGGCCGCATCATCCGCTAATATGGGTAAAGGTAGATATATTAGGGATAGCGCCATAACGGAAGACGCAAAAAACCGCACAATTGTATTCATCTCAAACCTCCAGAGTTCTAAAAACTCATCAACGACTTGCAACAATTCAAGTCTTAACAAACCATAAAAGGGCCGGGAACCATCCTGACCGATGAAAAACCCTAAACAACTCGGGCATTTACTTGTCCATTTGTACCAGCAATCACACCTCTTGCCAGAGTTTGCCCCCTGAGTGCTATTTAGTGACAAAGCGCATCTCCTGGGGCAGTCGTTATCTTTAAAGTTAAAACTAGTACCCCATTCTTAATTAAAACTTAAACACCTATGATCAATGACCAAAATTGTGATCCAGTAGTTATTACTTAATTAAACGTTAAGAAGTATCGCAACGCTTATACGTTTTCAGCGCCGCAAGGATGCGCCATCACCTTTTCGCGTTGCAAACGATCTCATATACACAACACCGGGTACGTTATTTTTCTGTCACAGTAGTCTGAAAATACCGGAGATGGCATGAATCAGGACTTCATAAAGAATTAACGAACCATCTGATGGACGTGTCATTTTTCTTGGCTTGATTTATAGTGCCTGCAGGCCAGAACAAAATCCTGTTAAAGAGGACACAAAATGGGGAATCATCTATTACCGGGGATAAAAGATGCGATCTGCATCACAGCCTGCCTGCCTTTGCTCCAGGCTTGTACGGGTATAGGCGGAGTTTCCGGTGACATGCCGCTTAATGTTGATACTGAACCCAGTGGAGCCACCGTCTACGTGATGGGAAAAGCGATCGGTGAAACACCAATCTCAATCCCGCAACAGCAGATCTACCCTGCTGGTTACGATGCCAATAAAGAACCGATGTACGGTACACTGTTGATCAGAAAGACGGGGTGTCAGGATCTTAGAAGACGCATCCGCTACCAGGAATTCAACAGCGGGTTGTCGATCGAACTCAACTGTAGCGGAACCCGGTCAAGCGCCAGCAAACAGGCCTCCCAACCAGCCAAGGCAATGGCTCCTTCAGTTATTTCACAACAAGGCAGGCCACCAACAGCCAAAAACATGGAGGTGGAGCAAAAGCTTCATTCCGTTACTCAACAGAGTCCCACTCCACGGCATACACCAAAGACTGAAAAAATCGAAGCCGGCAAGCAACCGGCGAATAATACGGTTAGACAACGCCTGATCCGCATTGATGATCTCAGGCGGGAGGGCTTGATTACGGAAGAGGAGTATCAACAAGCCCGGAAAAATATTCTCGACACATTATAAGCGGTAAAAAAAAGCCGCTGCCTTTTGGCAGCGGCCCTACCCAATTCATTCTATTCGTTATCTAGTAGGTTGATAACAAACGCAGATAACTGACCACTCCTTCAATTTCCGCTTTTGTGAGCATATCCTTCCAGCCGGGCATCAGCGATTTGCCCGGTGTTCCATGGGTCACGACCTCAACCATGTGGGAGTTGGGGTGCTTGTTCATTTCAGCACTGTCGGTATGGTCCTTCGGTTGCAGATTCAACACAGCTGCCAGCGGCCCGTCCCCTCTGCCCGAGCGACCGTGACAGGCGGCGCAGTTGTTGACATAAACCTTCTTCCCCACATCGGGATCCCCTATCAGGGAGTGCTTGGACCTCTGCAGAAAACGGATGTAGGCGACCAGGGAATTGATCTGATTACCCGGCATGGCCAATCCCCACTGTGGCATGGCACTGGTCCCCGAACCGTGTTTGATAGTGCCCTGTATCATACCAAACAGCTCTCGGTCTGATCTTTCCGCCGCGCCGTTATCTCCATCGGTCAAGTCGGCAGGCGCCACATCGAGTTTTTTTGCCAAAGGTCCAGTGCCCTTGCCATCTGCTCCATGACAGAGAAAACAAGACTGATTATAAAGAGTATAGCCCTGATAGGTATCACCCGCGTAAGCAGGGAGTGAAATCAATCCGAATGCGCTAACCAACGCTGCGAATCCAGCCATTCTAGTAACAATTCTGTTCATGAGTTAATCCTCACTTGGTTCTGTACTGCAATCCACATGCAGAAGAGGCGACTGAGAAGTCGATTCGTTTTTCGATTTGTGTGCATGCTGTCCATTAATAGCCGGCAAAGAGTTGGAACAACCATTTGCTGTCACGTTCATTGTCGCGCGCATCAACACCATCACCACTCTCTTTCACATAGAAAAGTTCAAAACGGATATTTTGAGAGAACAGATAGTTTAAGCCGACTGTGGTGGAATTGAATTCAGAATCCTCTTCCGAACCGTCGTCGAGAGCACGATAGGCAGCGAAGACATTGGCTTTGTTGGGCAGGATACCCAGTTGAGCAAGAATACCGAACGCCTCGCCATCATCGGTGTTTGTGCAGCCTTCCAGGAAATGGGACTCATCGGCGGAGCAACTGCCGTAACTGGCATAGATGCCCAACGGCATACTACCCACACTGCCCTGCATCTGGCCATCCACGACCCAGCCGTCGGTTGCAATCAGGGTCTCGCCACCTGCGCCATCGGCGACTTCCGCATCTCCCGACCAGAGCTGGAATCCGAACCCGGTATCCCAGGATCCGATGAACGGGGTGTAGGCAGCGCGCAGGTAGTGAGCCAGCCCGGACGGCTTGACCTCCACGTTATTCTCTTCCCAACCCGGCACCCATGGAGTGTAGTTGATGAAAAAGTTATGACTCGAGGCAACAAGCGCGATACCGGTAGCCTCGCCACTGCCCAAACCCAGCGCCTGGGCGGCACTGAATCCTGTACGATCCTCAATCGGCCGTTGTGAGCGCTGGGCGCCGGTATTCAATAACTCAAATCCGTATGCCGATCCCAGGCCATCGGTGGAGAAAGGTATGACACTGAATTGGGTGCCTCCCGCCTTACCCACGTTGAAATGGACTTTGGTTGAGAGGAAAGAGTTGGCATCGGTCAATCCCAGCTCCATGAGAAAACCGGCATCCTTGGCCAGCTTGCCCCCCACCAGGAGAGCCGCTTCGTCCGGCCACTCGATAACACCATAGTCGCTGCCGGCATTGGTGTTGCCGTTGCTCTTTACATAACGCAGCTTGGTTATCACCGATGCGTTCAACATCAACGGCAGGGAGATATCATCGCCCTCGATCATGCCCTGACCACCGGTCAGTGTGTAGCCACCTGCCCTGAATGATCTGCCGAACGAATTGAGTGTTGGAAAGTGTTGAAAATGACAGGCCGTACAGGGCATGCTTGTCTGGCGTGCGAAAGCGGGCACAGCATCCGCCGGTTGCGGCAGCGCCAGGCTCCCAATCAGTATCAAGATCCCCATTGCATAGCCATGCAACATCGTGAGTCTATTAGTCATACGCTTCTCCAGAATGTGAAAGCTTAATTTAACTCAGTCGTTTGTTACTGCTTTGCGGTCATTCCGAACACGACAGCGTCCAGCGCCGCCGATTTTCCCATAACCAGTCAACGACCCCATTTAGTTGGATGCCACGCAATAAACCAAATTACGCAATATCGCATCCGAGTGGTGATGGTGAAGGGTGGTGAAATATTTGACTTAACCGGAAGGTGGTGACTGAGTACGGCCGGCAGACTGCCTACGAAGCCGGCCAGTACATAGCACCATGTCTACACGATTGGCGTTGTTGTTATATCCAGCGTGGCGTACAAACCTGCCAATGAACCGGTTTCACTTGAGATATCGGAGTCAAGCCCCATCCAGCTTGAAGAGCGAGCACACCAAAATCCAAAAAGAACCCCTTAAAAACCCGATTCATTAGCAGAAGAGCCTGCACACCTACCGGTCACCCCATCCATTCTCCAATTTTTATATTACTGAGAGCTAAGATTCGTGAAGCAGCCTCAGTAGAGCTCAAAAATTTCTTGGTTTTTCTCGAGTTATGTTAATTCTTAAGAAACCCTTCGCACAAACATTACCCTATGGTAATCATGTTTATTATGGGTAATTACCCTACTTTCTCATATTAGTAATTACCCACATTGAGGTGGTGGAACGGCTGGGGTGACCACCCGCATGATCGGACAAAGTCATAATATTTCACACTCTGAACTGGACTGGCACCTGCTCTTCGGAGACCATTGCAAGTAGAGATCGATACGGTTTGCATCGCAAACTTGTTGCTGGAGCGCCGTTTTCGCAGGACAGGCTGAGAATCCGAAATCAGATGACTCAAATACCCATTATCGCAGCCCTGTTGAAATATGCCGACCGACTGAAGTTCCGTCAGCTGTTTCTGGTGACCGCTTCGCTGTTTGTCATCGATCTGTTGATACCCGATCTGATCCCTTTCGCGGACGAGCTGTTGTTGGGGCTATTGACACTACTGTTCGGTTCCTGGCGAAAACCCGAGCCGCAAGAACCAACACCGATTGAACATACGGAACAGGGTCCGCAGTGATGAACGAAGGAAGAAACAGAATGATTCAGAGACGCCACCGGTATCCCGGAATAGAAGCCCATGCATTTGCCAGGCTGACCGCCTGCACTGTCCTGTTACTTCTTCTCCAGATCCTTTCCGGTTGCGCCTCCTTGCAATCCCAGGAGGAGAGAATCAGGGTAACCATTGCCGACTTGAAGCCGCTTGAGTCGACCCTCATGGAGCAGCGCTATATGGTCAAAATCCGCCTGCAAAACCGCTCCAAAGAGGAGTTGAATATCGACGGCATGAGTTTCGACCTGGACCTGAACGGCAAGCGGTTCGCCTCGGGCGTCAGTAATCAGGAAACCACCGTTCAGGGTTTCAGCGAATCCATACTCGAAGTTAGGTTAAGCAGTACGGTGTTCGGTCTGATCAAACAGTTTGGCGCGCTTCAGGAACGCCAGAACGGGACCTTCGATTATCAGATAAGCGGCAGCCTGAGCACACCGGACAGCATGCTGTCCCTTCCCTTTAACGAGAAAGGCGAGATCAACCTGCTGCCGACCTCCGCCGGGCCTTCGAAAAAAAAGTAATTTCTACCCCCAGAGCTTTGTCATACTCACTCACCACTATTGCCCGCTTACCTGATAGATAAATTGCGCGGCACACTTTCGAAGGTTGGCTTGTTGTCAGTCAACTCATCTCCCCCATGGCCGGTTATACTTCTAGAAGGGAGAGGTGAGCCGCTTTGTATCTGGTTGGTTAACTTGCGGCGCCTGCACTCTCTGAGTTGATCATTCTGGCTTCAAGGAGTGATGAAAGACTTGTTCCCACCGAACCCAGCAACGCAACAGACGATCACCCTGCGGGGCCGGTCTCTTACCAAGACCTACCACACCGGAGCGGTGGACGTACACGCCTTGCGTGGGGTGGATATATCCCTGTTTGAGGGGGAACTGGTGGTATTGCTGGGCCCCTCCGGCAGCGGCAAATCGACCCTGCTGAATATTCTGGGCGGTCTCGATACCCCGAGCAGCGGAGAGGTAAGCTTTCGCGATCTGGATGTCACTTCAGGGGATGAGTCACTGCTTACCCGTTACCGGCGTGATCACGTGGGCTTCGTGTTTCAGTTCTACAATCTCATACCAAGCCTTACGGCACGTGAGAATGTGGCCCTGGTGACCGAGATTGCCGTCGACCCCATGGTGCCTGCGGATGCGCTTTCACTGGTCGGACTGGGTGAAAGGCTTGATCACTTCCCGGCGCAGCTCTCCGGCGGCGAACAGCAACGGGTGGCCATCGCCCGGGCCATCGCCAAGCGCCCCGATATCCTGTTGTGCGATGAACCCACCGGCGCCCTGGACAGCCATACCGGAATCCTTGTGCTCGAGGCCATTGAGCGAGTCAACAGGGAATTGGGCACGACCACGGCGGTGATTACCCATAATACCGTGATCGGCAACATGGCCGATCGGGTACTTCACTTCGGTGACGGCCAGGTCATCGACAGTGTCAGCAATCCCAGCCGCCAGCCGGCAAGGGAGCTGAGTTGGTGACATCATGCGCGCATTGAATCTGAAACTGCTGCGTAACCTGTGGAAACTGCGCGGTCAGGTACTGGCCATTGCTGTGGTAATCGCCTCTGGCGTGGCGGTACTGGTGATGTCTCTCTCCGCCCAGCAGGCCCTGCAGGACACCGCAGACGCCTATTACGAGCGACAACGCTTTGCAGAAGTCTTCAGCAACGTGAAACGCGCTCCACTCAGACTGGTCGAACGCATCAGTACCATCCCCGGTGTGCGCTCGGTTGAAGCACGAATCAAGCAGTTCGCCACACTCTCCATCGAGGGATTTGAAGAGCCGGTGATCGGTCAACTGGTCTCCATCCCCGAACAGGGTGAGCCCCGCCTGAATCGACTGGTACTGCGCAGCGGGCGCCTGGTCACCGCGGGTCACCCCGACGAAGCTGTGCTTAGCGAACCCTTCGCCGAGGCGCATGACCTGCAACCGGGGGACCGACTGCAGGCGTTGATGAACGGCAATCAACGCACTCTCACGGTGGTCGGTATCGCCCTTTCCCCGGAATTCATCTACGCCATCGGGCCAGGGGCCCTGACTCCCGACGATAAGCGCTACGGCATTATCTGGCTCGGTCAGGAGGCGATGGCTGCCGCCTACGACCTCGACGGCGCCTTCAACGACTTGAGTCTCGGTCTGCTTCACGACACCAATCCTGAGCAGGTAATCGAACGACTCGACCGTCTGCTCGAGCGCTACGGCAGCCAAGGTGCGATTGCACGCAAGGATCAGATCTCGAACTGGTTTCTGATGAACGAAATCAAACAGTTGAAAAACATGTCGACGATCCTGCCGATCATCTTCCTCGCCGTGGCCGCCTTTCTCAGCAATATGGTATTGAGCCGGCTCATCGCCACCGACCGCAGCGAGATCGGTTTGATGAAGGCCTTTGGTTACAGCAACTGGCAGGTGGGCTGGCACTACACCAAGCTGGCTATGGCGATGGCTAGTGTCGGGATCCTGCTGGGTTGGCTCCTCGGCGCCTGGCTGGGGCGGGTCAACACTGAGCTCTACGCAGAGTTTTTCCGCTTTCCGTTGCTCATATTCCGCCCGCATGCAGGTGTTTTCGCCATTGGTGCCATCGTCAGCCTGATCGCTGCCCTGGCAGGCAGTCTGGGTTCGGTGCGCTACGCCGCGATCCTGCCTCCGGCCGAGGCGATGCTGCCGCCCGCACCCCCGATGTTCCGCAAGACCGCACTTTCCAAAAGCCGTACCGGACACATGTTGGACCAGCCGACCCGGATCATTCTGAGACAGATTTTCCGATCACCGATCCGGGCCTTGCTCACCAGCTTGGGTATCGCCCTGTCGGTGGCGGTGATGATAATGGCGCTGCAGTGGATCGATTCCATCGAAAAGATCGTCCAGGTCTACTTTCACGATGCCCAGCGACAGAGCATGACAGTAGGTCTGGTGGAGACCCAATCGGACACCGTCCTGGACGAGTTCCGACGCATGCCCGGGGTGTTGGCTGCCGAACCGATGCGTGCAGTAAGCGCCGACTTCCTGGTTGGCAATCGCAGCCATCGGGGCGCCATAGAGGGTGTATTGCCGAACCCCCATCTGCAGCGTGTTTACGATGCCGGCGGGGAGGTACTCCAAGTGCCGCCGGACGGCCTGATCTTTTCAACCAGACTGGCGTCGAAACTGGAGGTGGGGATAGGCGACACTGTCCGGGTCGAGGTTCTGCAGGATCGTCGCCCCAAGCGGGAAATCCCAGTAGTGGACCTGTTTGAAACCTACATGGGTACTCCCGCCTATATGCATATTCAAGCCCTGAACCGTTTGATGGATCAACGGCCCAGCCTGGAAGCGGTCAACCTGCTGGTGGACAAGCATCAGCTCTCTTCCCTCTACCAACGCCTGAAATCGCTCCCCAAGGTCTCGGCAGTGGTGCTGAAGGATGCGGCAGTGAAAGAGTTCAACGACACCATGGCCGAAACCATCATGATCTATATCACCTTCTTCGCCGCCTTTGCCTGTGCGCTGGGATTCGGTGTGGTCTACAACAGTACCCGCATCGCCCTGTCCGAACGCGGGCGTGAACTGGCCACGCTGAGAGTGCTGGGATTCCATCGCGGCGAGATCTCCTACATCCTTTTGGGTGAGGCGGCATTGCTGATTCTTGTCGGACTTCCCTTGGGCTGTTTCGTGGGGCACGGCCTGGGTTGGGTGATGACCAGCGCCATGGACTCCGAACTCTACCGCATTCCCCTTGTCATCAAGGCCGCCACCGACGCAACAGCGGTCCTGGTCACCCTCGGCGCCACCGCCTTTTCGGCAGCAGTGGTCAGACGCAGGCTCGACCATCTCGATCTGATTGCAGTACTTAAGACACGTGAGTGAGAGACATGAACGCATATTGGAAACGCATACTGTTATGGAGTCTGCTGAGCCTGATCCTGATAGGTACACTGGTATGGGCCTTCATCCCCAAACCGATCCCGGTGGATCTGCTCACCCTGAGCCCCGGCGAACTGGTGGTGACCGTGGATGAAGAGGGTGAGACCCGGGTAGAGGACGTGTTCGTGTTGTCGGCCCCGATCAGCGGCAGGGCAATGCGTATCGATGCGGAAGTAGGCGATGAAGTCGTCGCGTCAGAGACCCTGATAGCGGAGATCGAGCCCATCGACCCGACCCTGCTCGATCCTCGTAGCGAAGCCCAGGCCAGGGCCGATATCCGCGCGGCCGAAGCGAACCTGATACTTGCCGAAGCGACAGTGAAGGAAGCCAGGGTTGAACTCGCGTTCGCCCTCAGTGAACTGAAACGGGCACGCAGCCTGCGCCAGGAGGCCGTGATCTCGGAACGGGAGCTGGAGGTGGCGGAGCGCACCCACCAGACCCGCCAGGCGGCATTGGAAACCGCCATCGCCACCCGCCAGGCACGCCAGGCGGAACTGGAAAGGGCACGGGCACAACTGATCTCCCCCGTTGAGACACGGAACAACTCTGAGGCTTGCCAATGTGTACCGATCAAGGCACCCGTGAATGGCCGAATCCTGAAGATCCTGCACAAGAGCGAGGGGGTGGTTAACGCCGGTGAACCACTGGTGGAGATAGGTGACCCAACCGAACTGGAGATCGTCGCTGATCTGCTCTCTTCAGATGCGGTCAAGGTTCAACCCGGACAGCAGGTGATCATAGAAAACTGGGGGGGTGAAACCGATCTGGCGGGTAAAGTACGCCGGGTGGAACCCTTCGGTTTCACCAAGGTCTCGGCCCTGGGCATCGAAGAGCAGCGGGTGAATGTGATCATCGATTTCACCTCTGCGAAGGAAGCGTGGTCGCGCATCGCCCACGGCTATCAGGTTGATGTGCGCATTGTCCTGTGGCGCGGCAGCGGTGTGCTCAAACTACCCTTGACCGCCTTGTTCAGAAATGGCGATGAGTGGGCGGTATTCGTGGCGCATGAAGGCAAAGCAAGACAACGCCGGGTCACACTGGGGAAACGTACCGGCTTGGAGGCTGAAGTCCTTTCAGGACTATCAACCGGTGAACGCGTGGTTGTGCACCCTGGCGACAAGATTGCGGAGGGAATCGAAATCGAGGCCAGGAACTAAAGGCCGTTAGCGTCAACGGCAACAGGGTTCATCCCGACCACTGACACAAGCAGATCGATTCATAGACAGGCAACCCAGCGTCATTAGAAACGGGGGAGGTGTAAATTGAAGACAAACGAATCTGCCTTGGACAGACAATTAAAAACCAGCGGACTGCTCCAGGGCCGTCACCCACTCCGTCGAATGCCCACCGACCCCAACGCAGCGTGCCCTGCCGTTGGATTTAGCGGTATACATGCGATGGTCCGCCAATTCGACCTGGGATTTCCAGTCTCTTAATCTGTCCTGCTGAACTTCGGCTACACCGATACTGGCGGTAACGGGTGAGCCATCCGGTCGATTACCGAGGCCGGCCAGCATGATCCGTGTAATGACATCGTTTGCCTCTTTATGGTCAGCAGTGGGGAGTACGACAATGAACTCTTCACCGCCCCAGCGAATGACACTATCCCCTTTTCTCACCGTATCACGTATCTGCCGGGAGGCGACTCTCAATACGGTATCACCCGTATCATGGCCGTACGTGTCGTTGATTGCCTTGAAATTATCCAGATCTAAATAGAGGATGGACAGGGGTTTTTCACTCATCAGCGCCAGACGAAACTGCAATTCAAGCATCTCGATGCCGGCACGACGGGAGAGCATGCCTGTCAGGATATCGTAACTGGCATGACTGACCTGCGACAGCATGTAGCGAAGTTGAGTCATTGAGGCAAACAGGCCGACACCCAGCAACAGTATCAGCAGCCAGAGCGTTGAGACGGCTTCGGCAATCTCAGCCGGGTTCTCTGGATAGACGGAGTAAACCACCACCAGGAAGATCGGCACGGCATAGCTGAGAAACTCAGATACAGCCAATGGAAACAGTGTCAGACCAGCCACCATGACAAAGGGTAGCAGGGCATAGACTTCCGCCATTATCATGGCCGTTCCGCCGAGTTGTTGATCTGCAATGATCTGATCCGAGAGGAGGTAGAAGAGTGGCGTTATCGCCAACATGGCGGCAAGCAGCATGCGGGCCAGCATGAGATCGGGTTCTCTGCGGGTTTGCCAGGCAATGATTGCGAAGCTGGCGGCAGCCAGTAAACGGATCAGCAATAATTCGCTCCACAGCGCTTGGGGCAGATAGAGGATATCGATTACCGACCAGGCGGGCACCAATACCGCAAAAATCACACTGAAGAAAAAAACGCGACTCTGCATGACCGCGGCACGATGACGGGAGATGGGCATTCCGTGTTGTTTGGTGCTGATCAGTTCATAGAGCTGATCCGTGGTGTGAATTCCTAATGACTCGACCAGTGATATATACATCTTTATTAAGTACTTCATGTCTACTGCATCCCTACCACATCCCTATATCTTCCGACACCAATGTGGACGTAAATATAGCGCTCAATGTAACATTTAATTAACAATCAAAAGAGCAAACCGTGATCCAGGTCAATTACCGCACACGGCACCATTCTCAAACCTGTCCACAGCCTGAGGAAAGGGTATGGATCCGGGACAATGCAATTCTTTGCTGCTGTTCGAGTTTCCATTGCAATCTGAAACATTTGTCTCTTCTCCGGGGACTGACTATGTTTATAAGACTACTGCCTGTCTCACATGGCAACTGCAGCGGATCAATTACACTATTTCGATAGTCGGTTGAGACTGAGCGCCATCAGGAAATCATGCCATAACCATATATCCGGCATTAGTACTATATCAGGGAGATAGGAATGGATAACCTGGCAAGGAATTTTTCGATCTACTTTTATCCCCGTTACGCAGCAACACACCACCAAAGGCGATTCAGCTATAGCATTCGCTATCAGGTCTATGCCGAGGAACTGGGCTGGGAACCGTTGAATGAGAGTCGTCTCGAGCGTGATGAATGTGACAACTACGCACATCACTGCCTATTGGAGCACAAACGCACGGGGGATATCGCCGGTTGCGTACGCCTGGTAGTACCACCGGCCGGCAACAGGCAGGCCCGCCTGCCCTGTCAGCTCCACGACATCGATATCACCGGGAGTGATAATCTGAGTCGCCTTACCCAGAGCAAAGTTGGGGAGATATCCCGCCTGGCGGTACCGAGCTGTTTTCGCCGGCGGGCCAATGAGGCCGGTAAACCTTTTATTCTCGGCAGTCATAATCCTACACTCTTTACCAAGGATGAACGGCGCAATTTCCCCAACATTTCCATCGGTCTCTATCTTTCGGCCATCGCCATGGTGGATATCTGCAAGCTCGATTTCGCCCTGGTGGTGATGGAACCGAGATTGCAACGCCATCTGAAACGTTATGGATTACTGTTCAGGCAGATCAGCTCCACCTTTGAGCTGAAAGGCGAGCGAGCGCTGTATGAGTTGCCACGCAGTGATCTGACATGTCACATGAACCCCCAAATCTTAACGCTATACGATTTAATTCGTAGTGAATTGGATAGCCAGTCATGGCAGGGAAAATCACAAATGGACGATCGGCAGTACAATGATCCAGTTTGATTTCCATAAGGCATTTTCACGTACCACCGGCTGGGTAACGGAGTCGGAGCTGCAGCGACTGCGCAACTCCCGAGTCGCCATTGCCGGATTGGGAGGGGTGGGGGGCAGCCATCTTTTGACCCTGACCCGGCTTGGCGTGGGGGGCTTCAATCTGGCTGACTTCGATACCTTTGCAATCGAGAATTTCAATCGCCAGGCGGGCGCCAACCTGACAACGATTGGCCAACCCAAGCTCGATGTACTGCTGGAAATGGCCCTGTCGATCAATCCCGAACTCGATATCAATCAGTTCCAGCGGGGAGTGGAACCTGCCCGGGCAGAGCACTTTCTCAGTGATTGTGATCTCTATCTGGATGGACTTGATTTCTTTGCCCTCGAAGCGAGACGGGCTCTTTTTTCCGCCTGTGATCGGATGAAGATCCCTGCAGTCACCGCTGCGCCTCTGGGGATGGGATCGGCATTGCTCAATTTTTTGCCTGGTGGAATGAACTTTGAAGCGTACTTTCAGCTGGAAGGAAAAGGCGAGTATCAGCAATATCTGCACTTTCTTGTCGGCCTGGCGCCAGCCGCACTTCACGCCACCTCTCTGGTATTACCCGAACGGATTGACCTGGTGGCCAAAAAGGGGCCTTCCACACCAATGGGATGCGAATTGTGCGCGGGCCTTGCCGCAACCCAGGTATTGAAAATCCTACTCGGTAGAGGGAAGGTCCTGGCCGCACCATGGGGTCTCCAGTTCGATGCTTACCAAAACCGATTACGCCGTACCTGGCGACCCGGCGGGAATCGCCATCCTCTGCAACGCCTTGCCATCTGGTTGGGTGAAAGGCGATTACTGGGATGATGTCATCAAGGGGGGTGTAACATTTTAACCTGTTACATGCCGTACAGTATGACGAATAAGGCATTATAACCTTCTGATCTACAAGACCTATAGCAATATAGACCTGACGACAGCAGGGAAGTGTATTCATCTTGTTACACCTATCATTTGCCTCCCCTGTTTCTATAAATCATCCTATCTATCTGATTTTCTACCGTTAATCACAAATCCATTTGGTTGGCACTATTCATGCGTGTGAGTAATGTAGATAGCATTCAAATCCCTATGTGGAGGCAAAGGAAATCAATGAAACATCAAGAGTTGGTTAAAGAAATTAACTTCCTTCTAGACACCGTTGAGAAAAAGCGGGAAAAACAACGGAAAAAACTGAAGTGCTATCTCAGCCAAGTCAAAGCTGAGAAACAAAAACTGCGAAAGAAACTGACCAGGGAGAGTTCAACAATGAATCGTAAAAAGCTGAAGAAGGAGCTGGATGCTGCAAATAAAGTCTACAGCATGCTCAACGCATAGCGTACTTACACTCACCCCGTCAGCCATAGCATGCCATATACAATGACACTATTTTAAAGGAGCGAAATATGCAGTCTAGAAACAATGCCGGAATGGTCAAACCTTCATTCAGTTTCTTTTTAATGCCAATGCTGTTTATCATCGGCATTTTTTCCATCGTTGCGATACTGAGCCTGATCTAGGCGGCCAATATCTAAAAACGGGCTGTTACAGGACTCAAAATTAATCAGGGAGAATCGACAGGTTACTCCGGAATGCCGCATTCCGAATCGAACAAAGAAATCACCCGGATTCAGGAATGTGAACAACAATGACTGTCAATAGCATGGCGAATCAGTTTCAATAGTTTGACTGAATATCAATGACCCAAGGTATGAATGAACTCTTCATAGGTCGTATTCTTGCTCTTCAGCACATCCACCAGCCATTGCAACGATGCATTGGGGGCATCGCGCGCACCGGCCTGCTGCTCGATCCTCAACATCTCCTTGTAGACTGGAATCATGGCTTCGATTCCTTCCCTGCTGGGTTTGCGGCGAACCGAAAAATAGCCGATGGGATTGTTTTTATCGTCGTAATCGACCGTGACATTCGCATAAACCCAATAGAAGTCACCGCTCTTCGCCATATTCTTGACATAGGCAAAGCACTCATTCCCTGACTCGATCACATTCCACAACAGACGAAAGACCCCTCTCGGCATGTCGGGATGACGAATAATATTGTGCTGTACACCAAGCAGTTCCCCTTCATTGTAACCGGCAATCTTCATGAAGATACGGTTGGCGTAGATTATGCGTCCCTTCAAATCCGTCTTGGAGACGATGAAATCGTTCTCATCCATAAGGATTTCCCGATCGGTCGGCGTGATAGCTCGCTTCATGGCCCCACCCCTGCTAGTTGTGTTTCTCAGAAATCATGGCATCGATACGATCCATCACCTGGTCACTTGCGTGTTCCATCTCCGTGTAAGTGCTTATAATCTTTTTCTGCAGTTGCTGATCCTTTTGCCAATCCTCCGACAGATAGTTGAGTGCTGCATGACCGTGGCTGTGTACTGCCGTGTGCGGCGTCTCGAGTTGCTTGAAGGTTGGCAGGTGACCGAAGCTCTCCTTGCCAATACCTTCATAATACCACTTGCCAAGCCGGCAATTATGGTGATCCACCAGCACGGCCTGAGCATCGGGATTATCGGTTCCCGCATAAAACGACTTGTAGGCCTTCTGCTTGTAGATCATATGATCCACTTTGATCAGTGAGGCATAGCAGATGTCATGTGCAAAATTGACGGAGACATCGGTCTTTTGCGCCCTGTCTGCGAAGTGATTGAAACTGGTGTTCATCTCCTCCACAGCCTTCTGCACACTGTTCGCCATTTCCAGCATTTCATCGGAGTGGGACTGCATCACTGTAGTTTCACCCTGAAAGGTGGTCACCACACCACGAATTTCATCGGTCGCTGTCTTGGTGCTCTCGGCCAGCTTTTTCACCTCGTCCGCCACCACCGCGAAACCACGGCCGTGCTCACCGGCTCGTGCCGCCTCAATGGAGGCGTTCAGGGCCAATAGATTGGTCTTGTCGGCAATCTCACCGATCATGCCCAGGATGCCGGTTATCTCATCGCTCATGGTATTGAGTTTACCCATGGTCTGGTGACTCTGCTCTATCAGGCCAAGGGTTCTGGTCTGGGAATCGACGACATGTGACACCGCCTCTTGATTCTCTTCGGCCTTTTGCATGTTGTCAGTGGCTATGGAAGAGACTTTCTGCATTTCATCGGTGATACGTATAAGATCATTCTGGCTCAGCAACAGATTGCTCATGATCTGACTGGTATTCAGTTCCTGCAGCTCAGCCGCCATTTCATTGCGTTTGATATAATTTGCATTTTCTGACATTGCATCCAGTGATTCATTGATACGCGCCAGAGTCTTTTCCAATTCACCATGCAATCCAGTAGGCAAGGTGCGGCGATAATAGCGGCCGTTGGAAACCAGCTCAAAACTGGTCTTGACCTCTCTGAAGAATGTCTCTAACTGATCCAGCGATTCATTCAGGTTCCATGCGATATGCCCGGCTTCCCCCATCCAGGGCACCCTGGTAATACGGGAAGTGAACTGCCCCTGAAGCATCTCCTGCAATGCCCTTTCGATCTCCTGCATGACATAGAACGGCATCTTCATCCGATGTCCGACCAGCACGGCAGTTGAGATGGAAAGCAAAGGAAATATCCAGAGCCAGTGTTGGTAACCGCCCGACAACAGGACCGATAGAATGGTCAGTAGGTTCAGGATAACGAAAACCGCTACAAGGACCTTCAGCCTGGTGGCTAAGTACAGACGTTTCATAACTCTTAAACCCTTCCACACTAATAACTTGACCCACTAATGTGGTTCGCGAAACACGCTACGCCAATAGCAATGATCTCCCAAAGCCTTTTGACAACACCACGCGGGTTATCCGGGTGGCGGATGATATTGTGCGGCTTACCCAGCAGTCCACTTTTACAGAGACCGCTGCTATGCATGAAATCCCGGTTTACCTACCTGATTCTCCCTTTAGTACCCGATGTTGATACGATAATGTTAATGTTTTCCAGAACCACTTCATTACCTGAGGGCGGAATATTGCCTTCCATTTCAACCCGCGGAATTTCAACTGTTTCCTGCAAGCTGCAGTAATCTATATCGCCTGACTGGACAATAACTTTAAGTCCGCCGGGAGGATAAGAATCCGATCTTCCCTGGAAGCCCGTGGATCCGCTCCACCTACCCATTAATGGATACAAATTAGCAGTTGTACATAATTATCAGACAATTACTATAGGATTATACCGACAGGTCTGAACCCGGACAGTGTATGAGCGGGTAGCAGCGACTGATACCAGCCGACCCATTGCAGATGGGCATAACCAAAACGATGACAGGAGGTTGCATGTCCAGATCGAGCATACAGAAACTACCCGCATCTCTCCTCGTCTGTCTCAGCCTGATAGCGCCGCAATCCCCACTACAGGCTGAGGGACAGACCCACCACTACGATCATGTGAAACTACACAGCAGTGCTTCGGCTGAAGTTGAGAACGACACCCTGATCGCGGTCCTCTATGCACAGAAGGAGGGGAGTGACCCTGGATCGCTGACTGATAGCGTCAACCGCCTGATCGCTCAGGCCGTTAGTGAAGCAACAGGCAGAGAAGGCATCAAGGTACAGACCCTCGGCTATCAGACTTCGCCAATCTACCAGCAGCAGAGGCTGACTGGCTGGCGTGTACGCCAATCGATCCGCCTGCAGAGCACCCACAGCGACAGGCTGAGTAAACTGCTGAACCAGCTGCAGTCAACCTTGGCTCTGGACTCAATCAGCTATGCAATCTCGCCGGCGCAAAGGGAAAAGGTGGAGGAGTCGCTGACGCTGCAGGCGATCGACGCCTTCCGCAAACGTGCTGACCTGGTGACGAAACAGTTTGGACGAAACGCATATCGCCTGGTGGAAATATCAATACAGGCATCGGACCGGCCGGTTCAGCCCTTCCGAATGCGCGCCAACATGATGGCCCTGGAGGGGGCATCTGCTGCCCCTACACTCGCTGCGGGAAGTCAGTCACTGCGCATCGAGGCCACCGGCACCATTGAGTTGCAGTTAGACCGGTAACATAGATCACTCCGGATTTAATCCAAAGCCTTATAACCAAGCAAGACCCCAGGTTATAAAACCTATGGCCAGGACAGCGCCGACAGCAATACCTTTTGTAAAAATGTCTATGTTTTCTCACAGTATTTTACATTTTCGTAACCTTTTAACCTTTATTTTTGCGATTATCGGCCGCTATAGGCATATCTAAGTCAGTAAAACTCGTAGTCGTTAACTTTCTTCATCCGAGAATTCTTATGTTTGGCATATCTAATAAGAAACAGATCTCTCAGTTACAACAGCAGTTGGAAGAGAAGAGCGGTCAGGTCGAATTGCAGGCCGCACAGATCTCCACACTCCAGGAAGAGAATGCACAATTGCGTCAACGGATTGAAGAGGAATCAAAAGAACTGCATCTGCAACAACAGTTACTGGGAAATTTTTCCACACTGAGTGACTCTTTCAGTGAGCTTCAGCACTCTTTGATGCATACAGCCACTAACATGAAAGATGAAAAGGTGAATGCAATCCGCGGTTCTGAGATTTCAACCCAGGCAATCGCCAGTGTCGAGGTCATGCACAGTGAAATCGACAGTGTCACCCAGATCTCCCAACAGAGTTCCGAAAGCGTTGATAAACTGGGTACGATTGCCGATAACATCAGTAATTTCGTCAGTATCATTCAGGGCATATCGGAACAGACCAACCTGCTGGCATTGAATGCGGCAATCGAGGCTGCGCGTGCCGGCGAGATGGGAAGGGGATTTGCCGTGGTCGCCGATGAAGTTCGCAGTCTGGCCGGGCGTACACGGGAGGCTACAACGGAAATCGCCGCATTGGTTGACACCATCACGCAAGAGACAAAGAAATCGATGGATACCATGTCATCGATGATGGATGTAACCCACAATTTTCAGAATCAGGTCTCAGATTCCATCGCAACCATCAAACAGCAATTCGAGCTTTCGAAATCGATGGAGGAGACCATCTCCTCAACCTCACTGCGGACCTTCGTGGAGCTGGCGAAGTTCGATCATCTGGTTTTCAAGTTCAGCATCTACAAGGCCTTTCTCGGTCTGGCCGAGCTCCCCGCCGACGCGCTCTCTGATCACAGGAGTTGCCGCCTGGGCCAGTGGTATTATAACGGCGAAGGGGTTTCTTGCTTCTCCAACCTTCCCGGTTATCGTGAAATCGAAGCACCCCATCAGGACGTTCACAAATACGGCAAACAGGCCCTGATCCATCTTGAAAGCGGGGACAGACAGGCCAGTATCAACAATATCGGCATGATGGAAGAGGCCAGTATGCAGGTCATATCGAACCTTGAGGGATTGGCACAGTCTGGCGAGTCTAATGCGCATATCCTGTGCACGGATGATGCACAATGAAAGAGACGGCCATGGCAGACGCCTTTGAAGGCCGTTACAGATTACGACAAAATGGTTGGCTCGAGCTTTGATGTCTCGACTTTCGAGAGGGCCTCGGCCCTCTCGATCATTTTTTCCACAATGGCATAGATGCCGACATGCCTGCTCGGACTCAGATGCTCCTGCAGCTTAAGTCGCGTGAAAAGAGCATCCACGTCCAACTCATGAATTTCACTCAAGGTACGATGGGATAGCAGGTCTATCAAAAGCGCCAGCACACCTTTGATGATCGCGGTATCACAATCGCCTTTGAAAAAGATCAGCGCCGGATTGTCTTCATCCCGATGTGCTGAGACGTGAACGGTACTCATACAGGGCTTGACCCAGTTCTCTTCCACCTTCAAAACATCCGGCATGGCGGGCAACGCCTCTCCCAGTTCAATGAGGTATTGATAACGCCCGTCCCAATCGTCGAAAAACTCGAAGTTTTCCACGATCTCGTCGATTTCGCTCATCCCGTTCTCCAGACCTTGAGGCGGCTGTTTATACACTGAAAGACTCACCGCAACCACACTGTTCCTTGATATTCGGATTGATGAAATCGAAACCCTCATTGAGCATATTCGCCTTGACATAATCCACTGTCATACCGTCGAGCATCGGCAGGCTCTTACTATCGACAACGATTTTTACACCATGGGATTCGAACAATCGATCATCCTCTCCGACCCGTACTGCATAGTCGACCACATAAGCGAAACCGGTACAGCCGCTCTTTCTGGCACCCAGACGCAATCCAATTGCTCCATCTCTATGAGACAGCATCGATTTGACATGCCCGGCGGCGCTCTCCGTCAGTTGAATTGCCATAACACACCTCTAATTAAGGCAAACAAAGTATTGAAACGGACCCTGGTTGCCCACTTTAATCAGCCATTTGGCAAGCGACTTTCTACAATTTTGAGTTTATAGCTCTTTGTTTTGAGTGAATGGCTTCGCTTTGCTCACGACTCCTTTTGACTCTCTCATTCAAAATATCCTGCGCAGGAAGTTGTGACGAGAGACCAAGGAAAGACAAGCGGGACCCTGTCAACTCAAAACTCAACATTCAAAACCTTTCAGCAGCTTTCATGATTCTCACGATCTCTTGCCGATAACCAGCCCTGCCGCATAATCAGCAAGGATTTTTAAAGTAGTCCCAGCTGAAATTTTGCTTCATCACTCATCCTCTCCTGGCTCCAGGGAGGCTGCCACACCAACCTTATGGTGGCATCGGTGACGCCCGGCACTGCATCGATCACTCTGCCGACCTCGTATGGCAGCGTACCCGCCACCGGACAGGCGGGTGCCGTGAGGGTCATATCAACTTCAACCTTGCCCTCGGCATCCACTTCCAGGCGATAGATCAATCCCAGATCATAGATATTGACCGGTATCTCAGGATCGAAAACAGTGCACAGGGCCTCAATCAACGCATCCCGTGTGGGTAGCGTTCTGCTGCCGGTTTCGTTGATTTGCAGTCCACTCATCGGCCAATACCGTCAATTGTCGTTTCAGTGCGATAAACCCATGAAAATCAAAACCGCATCCGCTTTTCCAGATCATTCCTGATCTCTACTCGCAGGGAATCTGTGACAAACCTGTCGATAATTTCTTCGGCAAAGCCGAGACACAACAGACGCCGTGCCTGATGCGCATCTATTCCCCGCGAGCGAAGATAGAAGAGTGCCTGTTCATCCAGCCGGCCCACACTTGTACCATGGCTGCACTGCACATCATCCGCAAGGATAACCAACTGGGGTTTAGTGTCGACTTCAGCCTTGGTTGAGAGCATCAGATTGGCGTTGTGCAGATGCGCCTGGCTCTTCTGCGAATCGATCCCGACCCGGATCAAACCGTCAAATACCGCTCTTCCCGCCCCATGCAGAATACCTTTGAAATTCTCCCGACTTCGGCAACGGGGCACGCTGTGATCCACATCGAGATGGAAATCCGTCAATTGACCATCACCCGCCACATAGAGGCCGTCGATTTCACATTCCGCACCTTCCCCGGAGAACCGATGATGGAACTCAGTACGTGACCATGCACCGCCCAGTGCCGCATTCACACCCAGATAGCGGGCATCCCGGCCCAAACTGACATAGAGGCCGCACAGATGATAGGCATGATTGCTCTCCTGCTGCACACGCTGGTGTCTCAGGGTTGCTCCCTCCGCCAGATCGATCTCGCATACGATATTATTGAAGTAGTCGTGGTCATCATCCGCCGACAGATAACGCTCTATGAGGCTAACCGAAGCATCCGCATCCAACTCGACCAGGTGGCGTATCTGTTGTGCATGCCCGCCTCTCTTACGGGTTGTTACATGCAACAACTCAATGGGCTGCTCGATCACAACACCTTTCGACAGTTGAATTACGGCGCCATCCTGTTGGGTCGCCATATTCATGGCGGCGAAGGCATGATCTCCCACCCCGGACAAATTACCCACCGAGCTGAGCACCGACTGATCACCTGTGGCCATGGCTGCACGCAGATTTCCGATCCTGAACCCTGTCTGCTCAATGTCCATCGACAGCCCGGGGTGGTAGCTACCGTCCACGAACACCAGACGCCCCGCAACAGGACCCTCGAGCATAAGATCGATGGCGATATCCCGGGATGAATCCAATACTGAAGGGGTCGATATAAACCCCTTTTGCAACAAACCCTCCACACCCGTATAACGCCAGGCCTCCTGGCGGGCATGGGGAAAGCCGAGTTCAGTCATGCGCTCCATCGCAGCACGTCGCTGTTCGATGAGCCAATCTCCATTGTCATGGGCCAGGCTGTCAATGGTACGTTGCGCCGTCTCTCGGTAGCCGTGCATATTCATGCCGCATCCTCATCAAGCAGCCAGCCATACCCCTTCTCCTCCAACTCCAACGCCAACTCCTTGCCTCCGGAACGAATAATGCGGCCCGCCACCAGCACATGGACGAAATCCGGCTGAATATAGTCAAGCAAACGCTGATAATGGGTTACCACCAGCAAGGCTCTCTCTTCTGAACGCAGCATATTCACGCCATCCGCTACTGTTCGCAGGGCATCTATGTCGAGACCGGAATCCGTCTCATCCAAAATAGCCAGCCGCGGTTCCAGCATAGCCATCTGAAAAATCTCGTTGCGCTTTTTTTCACCCCCCGAGAAACCCGTATTCACCGAACGCTTGAGCAGCTTTTCATCCAGCTTCACCTGTTTTGCTTTGGCGCGTACAAGCTTCATGAAACTGACCGCATCGATCTCCTCTTCACCGTTAGCCTTGCGTATCGCATTCATCGATTCCCGCAAGAAGGTCATGTTGTTCACTCCAGGTAGCTCAACCGGATATTGCAATGCGAGAAAAAGCCCTCTGTGCGCCCGTTCTTCAACCTCCAGGTCGAGCAGATTCTCACCCATATAACTCACATTGCCGTCAGTCACATGATAACCATCCCTTCCTGAAAGGACATGCGCCAAAGTGCTCTTTCCCGACCCGTTAGGTCCCATGATGGCATGCACTTCGCCTGCATTGATCTGCAGATCGACCCCTTTCAGGATCGTTTTGTCTTCCACGCTGGCCCGTAAATTCTTTATCGTCAACATCGGAAACCTCTCTTCCATCTCAACCAACCGCCCCTTCCAGACTCACAGCAAGCAGCTTCTGAGCCTCAACGGCAAACTCCATCGGCAGCTCGTTGAAGACCTCTTTGCAGAAGCCGTTAATGATCATCGACACCGCATCCTCATCCGAGAGGCCACGCTGACGACAGTAGAACAGTTGATCCTCACTCACCTTCGAGGTTGTGGCTTCATGCTCCACCTGGGCGGTGGGATTCTTCACTTCGATATAGGGAAAGGTATGGGCGCCACAACGATCACCGATCAGGAGGGAATCGCACTGGGTGTGGTTTCTCGCATTTTCCGCCTTCGCCGCAATGCGTACCAGACCCCGATAGGCATTGCTGCCCTGCATCGCCGATATACCCTTGGATACTATGGTGCTGCGGCTGTTCCTGCCCATATGGATCATCTTGGTGCCGGTATCCGCCTGTTGCCTGCCCTTGGTCACAGCCACGGAATAGAACTCACCCACACTGTCATCCCCACGCAGGATACAACTGGGATACTTCCAGGTAACCGCAGACCCTGTCTCAACCTGGGTCCACGAGATGTGTGAACGGTCACCCCGGCAATCCCCCCGTTTGGTCACGAAGTTATATATTCCGCCACGGCCCTCACTGTCGCCCGGATACCAGTTTTGCACCGTTGAATATTTAATCTTTGCATCTGTCATGGCCACCAACTCCACGACTGCCGCATGGAGTTGATTCTCATCCCGCATCGGAGCGGTACAGCCTTCAAGGTAGCTTACCTGACTACCCTCTTCGGCGACGATCAGGGTGCGTTCAAACTGCCCTGTCTGCGCCTCATTGATACGAAAATAGGTGGACAACTCCATCGGACACATCACACCCCTGGGTATATAGACAAAGGTTCCGTCACTGAACACCGCGCTGTTCAAAGCGGCAAAATAGTTATCCTTATAGGGGACCACCGATCCCATGTAGCGCTGCACCAGTTGCGGATATTCGCGTATCGCCTCCGACATGGAGCAGAAGATCACACCCGCTTCAGCCAGTGTCTCCCGGAATGTTGTCGCCACCGAAACACTGTCAAAGACTGCATCCACCGCCACGCCGGCCAGTGCCTTCTGCTCGTCAAGGGGAATCCCCAACTTTTCGTAGGTGGCCAGCAACTCCGGGTCCACATCGTCAAGGCTGTCAAGTTGCGGTTTTTTCTTCGGTGAGGAGTAGTAGGAGATTGCCTGGAAATCGATAGCGGGATAACGGATGGCAGCCCAGTCCGGTTGCGGCATATTCAGCCAATGGCGATACGCCTGGAGGCGCTTTTCAAGCATCCATTCCGGTTCCTCTTTGCGTGACGATATGGCACGGATAACCGACTCATCCAAACCTGGCGGCAGTGTATCCGATTCAATCCGAGTGACGAATCCCTCTGCATATCCGGTGCTTATGAGATTCTCCACACTACTATCGGTCATACCCATGTCTCATCTCCCCTGCGGTTTGCAATTGCGGCTGTTACAGCAAAAGAAATGGGGTAGACAGATTGCGGGAATAGATTCATTTTTTACTGCCCCTGGCCAATGCTGGCCGACTGCTGAAACTTAATAACACAGTAATATAGTCAGGTATTATAATTTGCAAGGGCTATACCCTAGAGAAATACTAAGGTAATCACTGGCGTGAAATCGGATGGGCTGAAAATAACTATCAAATACAATAAGTAACAGCAATCATTACTTATTCGCAGGGACACCATACCCCAGTGGCACAAGGGTTTCCCGCTACACAGATCAAGCTTCGATGACGCTTCTCACACCTTCTGAAATGAGTTTTTCATAGAGGAATTTCTGTTTACCGTCGACCTCGATCCCCATACCGCTGAGCATAATAAAAAGATCGTCGATAATGATTTCCGATATGTGCTGTTGGTTGTGCAGCGAGGCCTCGAGATCGTTGTTCATGGCCAGCATACAGGCAAGTGCTCCGATCACCTGCAGCGTTACTTCATCCTTGACAACAATAGGCTTGGATTGAGGTTCTGAATCCGGACGCTGTATACCGTAAGTATCACAGACACGATTCAAATCGTCGTGGTTGAAATGCATGTCGGCAGGATAGTTGAACTCATTATCCATTTCGCCCTTCCCGTCGCCAATGAGCAGCTCTTCGTCGAATACCAGAAACTTCTGAAACAGGTCATCACGAACAACACCATTAATTGTGATGTTGTGATCGATAATGGCACTGCTGTAGGTGACCGGCAGATTCTTTTTCAGCTCGTTGACATCAGTGGCGTAGAGCTTGAGATAGCCGTCCACATAAACCCTGTCAAAGGTTCCGCTCTCCACCTCGACAGAAGCGAACCCGTTGAAGTGGAAATAGAACTCTTCAAGTTCATGCAGAAAACGACTGTCACCGACGTAGTCACAGGCCTGTTCCCAGCTGTAAAAGACGCCTTGTTCATTCATATTGGTTTCTATCATCCTTTATCGGTCAGATTCAGCTAATCCTTCCCCTTTTTTAGATCAATTTCAACACTCGACAAGATTGACTGCCAGCCCTCCCCTCGATGTCTCTTTATATTTTGTCTTCATATCCGCGCCGGTCTCTCGCATGGTTTTTATGACTTTATCCAGTGAAACAAAGTGTGACCCGTCTCCCCGTAAGGCCATGCGCGCGGCATTTATGGCTTTTACCGCACCCATGGCATTACGCTCGATACACGGCACCTGCACCAGGCCACCTACCGGATCGCAGGTCAAGCCCAGATTGTGCTCCATTCCTATCTCCGCGGCATTTTCAACCTGGCGCGGCGTGCCGCCCAATACCTCGGCCAATGCACCCGCAGCCATGGAACAGGCAGCACCGACCTCACCCTGACAACCCACCTCGGCACCGGAAATCGAGGCATTCTCTTTGTACAGGATACCGATCGCACCGGCACAGAGTAGGAATCGGATCACACCATCCTCCGTTGCTCCCGGTGAAAAACGCCAATAGTAGTGGAGTACCGCGGGAACAATTCCGGCAGCCCCATTAGTGGGAGCGGTCACCACCCGGCCTCCGGCGGCATTCTCCTCGTTGACCGCCAGAGCAAACAGATTGACCCAGTCCATGGTGCCAAGCGGCACCTGATTGAGTTCCGCATCGTTACTGAGCTGCCTGTAGAGACGTGGAGCGCGTCGTATAACCTTTAATCCACCCGGCAGCACCCCTTCAGTCGTGCAACCCTGTTCCACACATTGCTGCATGACATGCCATATCTGCAGCAAACTGTCGCGAATCGTCTGTTCACTACGCCACGACTTTTCATTCTCCAACATCAGCCGGCTGATGGAGAGCCCCTGCTCGTCACAGACCCGCAATAACTCTTCGCCACTATGAAAAGGATACTTGAGTAGGGTTTTATCCTCGCTGATAACAACCTCGCCTTGCGCATTTTCCTCAATTACAAAACCACCTCCAACTGAATAAAAATGGTTTTGTGAAATCTCCTTCCCCTTATCGTCGAAGGCCGTGAACCGCATACCGTTGGCATGCAGTTTGAGCTGTTTTTTCCGATGAAACTGAAGATCACCCTCCATATCGAAGCAGAGCCGCAGTCCACTGCCCAGCACCACTGATTTCCGCTCACGGATAGCATCGATCCGCTGCGGTATGGCCTGGACATCCACCGTTGAGGGCGACTCTCCCATGAGTCCGAGCAATAGTGCCTTATCCGTCCCATGCCCCTTGCCGGTCGCTCCCAATGACCCGAACAGCTCTATCTGAATTCTGTGTGTAACCTTCAGCAGGCGCTCATCCGACAGTTTTTCCACAAATCGCTTGGCTGCCAGCATCGGCCCGACGGTGTGGGAACTGGAAGGGCCTATGCCGATTTTGAAGAGATCGAAAACACTCACCGCCATGCCAGCCAACTCCCGACTGATTCAATGCATTGTTCTTTATCACCGACCGCTTTAAGCATCATTCAGTCCATGCTGATTGTTAGGCTCTGTCATTGACCGCGTACACAGCCAGCCTGAGCTGCGGACGGTATCGCCGCATATACTGCTGTATTGTCATGGTAGGCTTTTGAAGATGTAAGGTACAGGCCAACAGCCTCTGTCCCTGCATGGTCTTTATCGACTGTTCATGTAACGGGCTATATCCATATCGCTGTCTATGACATGGTCGATAAGCCAATACTTGAGTGATGTCAGGGTTTCTATATCGAGCCTGCGTTTCCCCTCTTCTATCTCTCTTATCAAATCACTCAACTCAGCCTGAAGCAGTGCATGTTCCCGATGATGACTGCTGACCTGAGGATATTCATGATTACGCATAAAGGCCTCCTCATCCCTGAAATGCTGCCTGGTCTCCTCTTGAAGTTGCAGCACCAGCCGCATCGCAGCTCCGTCATCATTCGATTCTGAATTTTGCCTCATGACCGAGTCTGCCACCTGATTGACCAGCTCCACCAGATGCAGATGTTGCTGATCGATTTCATCGATCCCCAGATACCAGTCATCCCGCCAAGTAAGAAATCTCTTCATTGGTCCGCCACTGATCTATTGCACTGCCCCGTACTAGGGCCTGTTAACACTAATCCAATCGGCTCTGTTGTGTCTGAAAATGCGCCAATCAAGGCGCGAGGAGTGAGGTTTGGTGATTCCAAATGAGTGACGAGCAACGCCGAGTGGCGCATTTTCAGGCACAACCCGAAGGGCTGGGGCTGTTTTTCCACCCAGCGGCGTTATCATTCGCTCATTTAGCACGGCTAAACCTCGCTCATTCTGCCTTGCTGGGTAAAAAAACAGCTCCAGCAGAGTCGATT
>QBVD01000105.1 GCA_003058525.1 gamma proteobacterium symbiont of Ctena orbiculata
GGCTTTGCACCGCTTGCATTATCAAAGAAAAGCAATAAAAGCATAACTATGCAGCTAATCGGCTATAACAACGCCGACTATCTTGACTTCATCACACCAACACAAAAACATGACGCAGTAAATTTGATCTTCGACTACCTGCTCGACAGCGTCGAGAACTGGGACCGGATTATACTTAACAATATTCCATCCACCTCCTCCACTAGCGGACTAATTGAGGATGCGTGCAAACGACATAACCTTCACTACCTGAAAAACAAGTCCATACGTTGCCCCTACCTCCAAATCGAAGGTCGCCAAGAGGAGGTCGACAAACTACTGAATAAATACAGCAACAAACGTCCACTTAACTATTTTCGCAGACAGGGAGAGTTGGAATACCGCCTGCTTACTGACGAGGAGATCGAAAAGCACCTTCCAGAGTTCTTTTCACAGCATATCCGTCGCTGGGCCGATACATCCTCGCCGAGCCTTTTCAACAATCCTATAAATCAACAGTTTTATATAAACCTTACACAGCAGCTGGTAGATACAGATTGGCTGCACTTCTCCGTTTTGGAACTAGACGGCAAAGCCATTTCATACCACTACGGATTTGACTATGACGGAAAATATTATTGGTACAAACCATCCTTCAATATCGATTATTCCACGCGTTCGCCCGGCTCACTTTTGATACGATTTCTCATACAATCAGCCATGCAGCACAATCGACAAGAGCTGGATTTCACCATTGGCAACGAAGCATTTAAAAAACGCTTCACAAATAAAGTGAGAAACAATGTCAATCTACAAATCTTCAGGAAAAGTAGGACATTTTGGATCCATAAGGCACTCCAACATACCGGCAAGTTAAAGCGTCGTTTCTTTGAGTAACGGGCACACTGACCACAGCACAGCAAGCACACGACTTCCGTCAGGAGTTAGCTATGAAAGTTAGCGTAATCATCCCCACATACAACCGAGCGGAACTTCTGCTAAAAACCGTACAAAGCGTGCTGGCACAAACATATCAGGATTTCGAAATTATTATAATCAATGACGGATCCAGTGATAATACTGAAACTGTCATTAAGGACTATTCACCTAAGATACGTTACCTGAATCAAGAGAATGCCGGTTTAAATGCGACACGTAATCGTGCACTGAAATTGGCGCAAGGGGAATATATCGCCACCCTGGACGACGATGATATTTGGCTTGACTATAAGCTTGCACTTCAAGTCGAACTGCTCGATAAATTTGATTCCGTGGGTTTCACCTATTCAAACTTTCACATCCTTAAATCGGATGATATCCGCATACCTGATGGATTAACCACATGGTTAGATGCGCCAATTGACTGGTCTTCCCTTTTCGAAAAAACCTACAGTTACAAAGAGCTGTCCCTTGAGTCTCCAATACCTGATGCATCACCCGACGCCATCCAGATACACGTTGGTGACATTTATCACGCTTGCCTGTTTAACCCTCATGTTCTTCCAAGTTCCGCCCTGTTTCGAAGGTCCCTGCTCCCGGACGATATACGTTTTATCGAGCATGACTCCATCTGCGGTGATTGGGACTTCTTTGCACGCCTTTCAAAGGCGCATCAGGCAGTCTTCTTAAATCATGAAACGACACTCAATCGCAGCCATGAAGATGAATTTCGACTCACCAGAACCGATCACAGAATTCAATTGGCAAAAAGGGCTGAATTCATCAAACGAGTATGGAAATCTGATGCTCAGTTTTATCAAAACAACAAGACTGACGTCGACTATACGCTTAATAAAACTCTTCTCAACTTAACCTATCAGCGTATCCTCAACGGTCAGACGGACGAGGCTCGCTCCGCTTTCGAGGAGATCAGTCAACCCTACTCTGGTCTTAGTAAAAAACAATTATTGGTTGCTGTCATGGGACTGAAAATCCCTGGAGGAACACAGTTAATACAAAACACAAAATCCATAATGCATCGCCTGCGCAAATGATCAATTAATCACAATTTCGACTATACTTGGATATATATACACAAAGGAAAGTTTGTAACGATGGATCTAGTCTCCAGTCACCATATCGATAAAAATGACTGGCCCACCAGCGCAAGCGAGCTTCAGTCACCCACCTATGCGCATGAGTGGTTTTCGGCATGCATAAAAGCATTCCGTGATGACATTGCAATCAACTTTCTTGCAACAACAAAGCATGATCATGTGAACGCGATTGCTCCTTTGTACGCTATAACAAAAAAGGGAATAATCTGGTATGAAATCATTGGCGTATCCAAACTCAATGAACCAGGCGGGCTGATTTACGCGGACAAGGAATCTCTGATTCAGCTATGTAAATCGATAATTAAAAAAGGAAGACCCACTCATCTAGGCCGATTACCCGCTGGCGATCTCTCTATCGAAGTATTTGAGAAATTGGCTGCAAAGCATGGGATAATCTTCAAAATTCCTAATACCGGATCCCCGTTTATTGAAATAAATTCTAACTGGGATGACTACTTACTGAAACTACCCTCCCGGCGAAAACAGGATTTCCGACGTGCCCGCAGACGTCTATCCGACCAGGGGGAAGTGTACGTTGATTTTTACTACCCCGATCAAACTGACCTGAACCGGCTTCTCGACAAGGCCTTCGGAATAGAGCAAGCGAACTGGAAGGGCCGGAATAACAGCGCTATAAATTGCCGACCTGACTTAAAGCGATTTTTCACCATTTACTGCAGGTACCTGAGCCAGACGAGGAAACTCGTCATCAGTGCACTCCTGTTAAACGGAGCGATGATAGCGGTGCAGTTGATGGTTCAACATTCAAATCGCTGGTGGGTACTGAAAATCGGTTATGACGAACGCTGGGCAAAATACTCCCCGGGAATACAGCTCATGTTTGAAACCATCAAGGAGGCCTTTAATCGCAAACTCGATGCATTCGAACTACTTGGCACGGAAGAACAGTGGATTAATATCTGGCCCCATAAAACCCATCAATTCACGAGTATCGTCTATTTTCCGTTTAACCTGCGCGGTGTTGGTGCGCTGATTGAGGAAGCCGGCTCTAAATATCTATCTCCCCTAATGAGCAATCCTTTTATCAAGAAAAACCCAGTGTGAACCGAAATTCCGTGAGCAGGGACGATTCATGATTTTCTTGGCTTAGCCCTGGCGGTTGCGACAGCGTGCATGGGATCGTCCGGCCAATAGTGCTTGGGATAGCGCCCCTTTAACTCTTTTTTCACCTCTGGATAGGTTCTCTCCCAGAATCCTGCCAGATCATCGGTTATCTGCATCGGCCGTTGCGCCGGGGAGAGCAGGTGCAGCATGACTGGCACCCTGCCGGCACAGACTCTGGGTGTATCCGCCAAACCGAACATCTCCTGCAATCTGACCGGGAGGATCGGAGCCGCCTGCATGGTGTAGCGGAGCGGGATCCTGGAACCACTGGGTACCTTAAGGTGACTGGGGGCATCACGCTCCAATTGCTGTTGTTGTTGCCAATCGAGTCTCGCCTGAAGTATCCCGCGCAGATCGAGACGCTGCAGCTGCTCCCGGCTGTTGATCCCGGACAGCCAAGGCTCCAGCCAGTCTTGAAGATGTGCCGCCAACCACTCATCGGAGAGATCGGGCCAGCCAGAATCATCGAGTTGACTGCCAAGCCAGCATACCCGCAGCTGCCATTGACGAAGCTGTTTACTCCAGGGTAGTACAGTCAATCCCATCTCGGAGAGACCCTCCAGCATGGCACTGACGACCAGTTCAGGATCGGGATCGACGAGGGGACGGTAATCCAGGACCACCGCGCCAACCCGTTCTTCAGCAAACGCCTTCACCCGCTGCTCCCGCTTATCCCATACAACCGACGATGTGGCTTCGATTCG
>QBVD01000068.1 GCA_003058525.1 gamma proteobacterium symbiont of Ctena orbiculata
CATCATCACGACATAACCATTCTTCATGGCCCAGTTCATCACTCTGACAATCCATGATCGCTTGTGCTGCTTTAATTTGATCAATACTCAGGCCGTGCATCTTTCTATAGCTTTCAAACTCCGAACGAAATATACTTTGTAGTGTCGCTTCCATGCGATCTCCTTCATAATAATAAACTTAAATGGCATGCCTTTTTATAGGTAATGTATCGAGCTTTCTCTTCCTTCTATTTGTGCAACATTTAAGTAGCAGGCAACTTGCCTCCAATCCCACCTATTTCCTCATTCATCAGGCAATTTGCCTTATATCCAGGCTGAATCTGTAGGATAGAAGGCAATATGCACGAAAATAAACGTGCAATGTGCCTGCAAGTTACTTTGGGGGAGGGAACACAAAAAGATGAAACCTCCCTGTTATGCTTTAGTTTTACCCTAAATTTCATCCACTTGCCAATATTCATACCCATGTTCAGTAATAAGATTATTAAATCCTCAACGACAAAAAAAGGCATGCTGCCCACTATTTCCAAATCCGGCATTCATTGACAATCCTTATCATGTTTTATACCCTTTAATATAATGAGAACATAACGAGTACTTAATCATGGAAGAAAATACTCACAAATCCCCTTTTTTACAAAAAGTTATCGATGCCATACGCGTTCGGCATTACAGTCGGCGAACTGAAGAAACATACCTTCACTGGATAAAAAGGTATATTTATTTCCATAACAAACGTCATCCCGAAGAGATGGCTGAGCGGGAAGTGGCTGCTTTTCTCACTTATCTTGCCGTGCAGAAAAATGTTGCGGCCAGCACTCAAAATATCGCACTCAATGCGTTGGTCTTTATGTACCGACATGTGCTGGACCGCCCATTGAAAGATATCCATGGTCTGGTTCGTGCAAAGAAACCACAAAAGCTGCCTGTCGTTCTGACACAAATCGAGGTTGCCAAAGTACTTTCCAAACTGAATGGCGTTCACTGGCTAATCGCGTGCCTGCAGTACGGCTCCGGACTGAGGTTGATCGAAAGTGTCAGGCTCCGTGTCATGGATATCGATTTTGATCGGCGGGCAATCTTTGTAAGAAACGGAAAGGGGGGTAAAGACAGGGTGGTCACCCTCGCAGATGAGGTCGTTAAACCCATTCAGCGCCATCTGGAAACCGTTCTTACATTACATGAGCGAGATCTGCAGGAGGGTTTCGGTCGCGTCTATCTGCCGCATGCTTTGGCCCGTAAGTACCCAACCGCCGATCGGGAGTGGAAATGGCAGTATATATTTCCCTCATCAACACGGAGTCTCGATCCGCGTTCCGGGATTGAACGACGTCATCATATCGACGAAAGCTGTGTGAGAAAGGCCGTTACATCAGCCGTACGGCAATCGGGTATCAACAAAAAAGCCAGTTGCCATACTTTACGCCACTCCTTCGCCACACACCTCTTGGAACGTGGTATGGATATACGCACCGTCCAGGAACAGCTGGGCCATACGGATGTAAGAACCACTCAAATCTACACCCATGTGCTTCAACGTTCGGGCTCTGCCGTTATCAGCCCTTTAGGCGCTGTCTTAAAGACCTGTTAACACTCGCCCAATGGGCCCTTGCTTATCCGAATGACAGATAGTCGACCAGCAACCCGATGAAGATCACCATGCCGAACTGATTGTTGTTGAGAAAGGCCACGAAGCAGGCCTTGGGTTCGCGAGCCCGGATGAGCCATTGTTGATAGGCAAACAGCCCCGCTCCGCCCAACAGGCCGAGATAGTAGAAAGCGCCGAGCTCGAGCAGCATCCCGATCAATATCAACATCAGTAACATAGCGATTTGCAGCAGCCCGACGATCAGCTTGTCATGGCGGCCGAACAGAATCGCACTCGACTTGACCCCGATCTTGAGGTCGTCCTCCCGATCCACCATGGCGTACTCGGTATCGTAGATGAGCGCCCAGACCAGGGTGGCGCAGAACACCAGCCATGCAACCGGCGGTATTGTTTCATTGAGCGCCATGAATGCCATTGGGACTGCCCAGCCGAAGGCGGCGCCCAACACCACCTGGGGCAGATGGGTATAGCGCTTCATGAAGGGGTAGACCGCCGTCAGCAACAGCGCCACCAGTGACATGTAGCGGGTTGGCCAGTTGAGAAAAAACAGCAATGATGCGGCCAGCAGGGAGAGCACGCTAAAGACAGCCAATGCCTCGCGCGGACTGACCAGGCCTGAGGCGATGGGCCTGGCCTGGGTGCGCGCCACATGGCCGTCGAATTCACGATCGGCATAGTCGTTGATCGCACAGCCGGCGGATCGCATCAGCGCCACCCCGGTGACGAACACCAAAACGATATGCCAGGGGGGTGTGCCTTCACCCGCGATCCACAACGCCCACAGGGTGGGCCACATCAACAGCAATATGCCGATCGGTCGATTCAGCCGTACCAGCAGCGCGTAGCGGCGCAGACGTTCCAGCCAGCCCACCGGGCCGGTACCCGAAGGTATCATGTCAACCTGTTGACTTGTCATCGACTGCCACCTCCCTTAAGCGGCAGGGTCGGGAGAAAAATCTCATTCACCAGTAACGGTCTCTTTTGCACAAAAAACAGGGTGCGTCGCCCCCAGAGATGATTCGGTTTTTTCTGCAGATGATTGCAGGCCGTCTCGAACATTGGCTGTCTGGGCAGCAAGCGTGCTACCTGGGTTGCACCCCGAATCACTTTCGGATCCGAAAAAAGTACTGCACCCAATGGCTTCTCACCCAGCTGCGTCAGCCGTTGCGCCGCGCCCTTGAGACTGGTGATCGGTATCAGCGTACGGGCGAAAACCCAGGGGGTGCCGTCGCACTGCAACTCTACATCCCTCACCAGCGCCATCAACCCTCTGCGCATTCTCAATATACGGCACTCGCTGTTGAGAGGCGTTCCCCACCCCTGATGCAGCAGGCGCACTTTGAACCGACCCTCGCCACAGCATTGGATGACACGTTGAGTCAGCGAACCCCTGTCACCCAACCATGATGCAACCAGCGGTGGTATCTGCGTATGTGAGCGATGACGCCAATCGCTCCAATTCGGCTCAGGGTTCGACCTGCTACTTATCTGCTGACTCAAGCTATCTCATCCAGAAAAAGGGCTATTATCGCACACCCTGCGGTTGAATGACGAAATTGGAGGTTTCACAGTCCCTGATCCGATCGCTTCTAAACCTTGACATAATCGACACGCTCGCCGAGCCAACGCTTGACCAGCTGGGACGCGGCCTGAGGATCGTCCCGCAGCAGCATCTCCGCCGCTTCCCGCACCTCGTCGAGCATCCCCTGGTCTCTCACCAGATCCGCGATTCGCAGCTGCATCTCACCGGTCTGCCGGGTTCCCAGCACCTCTCCCGGCCCTCTCATCTCCAGGTCTTTTTGCGCAATCATGAAGCCGTCGCCGGTCTCACGCAGAATCGCCAGACGCTCTTTGGCGTTGGCCGAGAGGGGGGAATGGTACATCAGAACGCAGTGGCTCTCCTCACTGCCGCGCCCCACCCTGCCGCGCAACTGATGCAGCTGCGCCAATCCCAGGCGTTCCGGGTTTTCGATAATCATCAGGCTCGCATTCGGCACATCCACGCCCACCTCGATCACGGTGGTGGCAACCAGCAGATCAACCGTGCTCGATTGGAAATCCCGCATGACACGCTCTTTCGCTTCCTGTTTTACCCGGCCGTGTACCAATGCCACATTCAAATCCGGCAGGGCCTCGGCAAGCAGCCGTGCGGTCTCCTCCGCCGCCTGGCACTGCAACGCCTCAGACTCCTCGATCAGGGTACAGACCCAATAGGCCTGGCGTCCCTGGGCACAGGCCGCCCTCACCCGTTCCACCACCTCGTCGCGCCTGCGATCCGATATCACCGCTGTGGTAACCGGTTTACGACCCGGCGGCAGGCCATCGATGATCGACAGGTCGAGGTCGGCATAGGCGGTCATCGCCAGCGTGCGGGGAATCGGCGTGGCGGTCATGATCAACTGGTGGGGTGTGTGTCCCTGTCGGTTCCCCTTCTCGCGTAATGCCAGTCGCTGATGGACACCGAAGCGGTGCTGCTCGTCGATCACCACCAGGCCGAGATCGTTGAACACCACATCCTGCTGAAACAGGGCATGGGTACCCACCGCCAGCTGTATCTCACCTGCCGCGATCCGTTCAATCACCGCTTCCCGGGGACGACCCTTGAGTCGGCCGGTGAGCCAGCCGATTTCGATCCCCAACGGCAGCAGCCATTGGGAGAAGTTGCGCAAATGCTGTTCCGCCAGCAGTTCCGTGGGCGCCATCAAGGCCACTTGACTGCCGGCGCCGATGGCCTGCAGCACCGCCATGGCGCTGACCACGGTCTTGCCCGAGCCCACATCTCCCTGCACCAGGCGCTGCATCGGCCGGGAGCGTGCAAGATCCTGTTCAATCTCTGCCACAACCCGGCTCTGGGCGGCGGTCAGTTCGAACGGCAATGCCGAAATAAGGGCCTGCTTTAGCTTGTTGTCGGCCACAAAGGGGGTGGCGCGAATGCGTTGATGGTGCGCCCGCATGCTGCGCAGACTGATCTGATGGGCGAGCAACTCCTCATAGGAGAGTCGCTGTTGTGCCGGATGAATCCCCGCCAGCAGCCTTTGTTGGTCGGCATCGGGAGGTGGCGTATGGAGGTAACTGACTGCCTGGGCCAAATTCATTTGAGGAAACCGCGCCAACAGTGACTGGGGCAGCCACTCCCTCAGTCCCTCCGGCTGCTGTTGCAACCACTGCAGGGCCTGCTGCATGAGACCGCGCAGGGTCAATTGATGAACACCTTCAGTGGTGGGATAGATAGGCGTCAGCGACGTCTCCACTGCCATGGGTTGATCCGGATCGATGCGTTGATACTCGGGATGGACCATCTCCAGACTGTTGGGGCCATTGCGCACCTCACCAAAGCAACGTATTCGAACACCGCGATTCAACGTTTGCCGCTGGGCATTGCTGAAATAGAAGAAGCGCAGAAACAGGCTGCCCGTACCATCGGAAATATGCACCATCAGCGAGCGGCGACGGCCGAACTTGATCTCCGCCAGATCGATCTCCCCCTCGATCACCACCTGATCACCACGCCGCAGACTGCCGATCGGTTGAATCCGTGTTCGGTCCTGGTAGCGCAACGGCAGGTGGAACAGCAGATCCTGCAGGCTCCCGATGCCCAACCTGGCGAGTTTTTCGGCATTCCTTACCCCGACCCCTTTCAATACCGTGACGGGTTGTTCGGCCAGACTCGTTGATGAACTTTCCTTATTCAAAGCTGTTCACTTTCGTTGCACGGCTCCTCCTTTGATCAAATGGGTGACATAGCAAGGAGGAAAAAGCCGCAAATGGACGCGAATCACCGCAAAAGAACGAAAACCTTCTCAGATAAGGATAACGACAGCCTACTATCGGCAATCCAAATGTAATACGTTTTGAAATTCTGCTCAGGTTGCCTTGAACAGCAGAATAGGCAGTGGATTGTGTAGCAGCCAGGCACATTGTCATATCATTTGCGGCAGTTTGCGTTTATTTGCGGCCAAAGCAATAACGGTTTGGTTTTCTGTTTAGCCGTTCAACCACTCGATGAGGTGAAGGGCCTATTGTACTATTCGCTCATTCACAGCATGCCAGAACAGGCGGGAGAAAGGCAAAGATGGTAATCCAGGAACAGATAAGGATTCAGACCCGGGGACGCAACACCTACAACATCACCGGTGAGGTGTCCGAGGCCATCAGCCGTGCCGGGATAGAGACCGGAATCTGCCAACTCTTCATCCAACACACCAGCGCCTCACTGATCCTATGTGAAAACGCCGATCCGACGGTACGTACCGATCTGGAGCGAATCATGTCCCGCCTGGTGCCGGATGGCGATCCGATCTTCGATCACACCCTGGAGGGACCGGACGACATGCCGGCGCATGTACGATCGATCCTGACCCATATGGATTTGAGCCTGCCGATCAGCCAAGGCAGACCCGCACTGGGAACCTGGCAGGGGATCTATCTGTGGGAGCATCGTACCCATCCTCACCAGCGCAGCGTCACCCTTACCCTGTATGGGGAGTAAAAGAGTTTTTAGTTTTTAGTGTTGAGTTTTGAGTTGTCGAGACCAGCCTCGTGCTTCTTTGGCCACTCGCGCGCCTTCTGTCGTATGAGAATTGGGATAAGAGAATCTAAAGCGCCGTGAGCGAAGTGAGCCCATCCGCTCAAAACTAAAAACTAAACACTTAAACAGAGATGCTATGCCAGGTCCGTTGGCTTCCCATCGACACTTACTTTATTACGCTTCTCCCTGAACTCCCTGAGTCCCTCGTCACCCTTTCTTTCAGCCCACTCCACCAGGGCATCCCGTTGCCCGGCATATTCGAACAACGGCACCCCGAATCCACAGGAACTGGCGACAAGATCCACATCCATGAGGATGATCTGTCGGGCTCCGGGGAGCAGGGGGAAACGACCGATATGGGCATCCCAGATTTCGCTGTCTTCGAGATGGCTGGTGGCCTGTCCATAGAGCCTGAGAATCTTGGGTTCGCCCTCCATGGCACAGAACATCAGAGTCATCCGCCCGTCATCCCTCAGGTGGGTTGCCGTCTCGTTACCACTCCCGGTGAGATTCAGCCAAACCACCTGATTGGGATTTATGATGCGCAGGCTGTCCAATCCCTTGGGTGAGACATTGATCCGCCCGTCACTCATCCCGGTTGCGACAAAAAACAGCTGCTGACGAATGATGAAATCGATATGTTTTTCGCTGATATGATCGTATTGCTTACCCATAAAGGCCTACTGTGAAATGCTATTTATCCAGTTTAACCTTACCGCCGAAAAATCGACCGGTCAGGCTGTTCTTGGTTTTCGACAACCACTCCTCCCGTTCCTCCAGCAGCTGCCGGGAGAGAGAGACCAGGGAACGCACGGATCGGGTGCGGGTGATATCCATACGCACTTCCGACTGCAGGGTGGCTGTCGCCCAGGGACCGCCGTTATGTTTTCGTATGAATTTACGCACCTGTGCATGCAGGTTGTTGCGTAACATGGCGACGACTTCCTCTTCCGCCTTATCGGGATCCTTGCCCACCAGACCGTGCTTCAACTTATCGGCCTCATTGGGGGTTACCAGTTTAAGGGTCACACAATCATTTGACAGCAGATGCTCCATATCGGCTCGCCGATCCTTGAGTCGTTCCGGCATCGACTTGGCATCTGGCACGTACCCGGTGGCCTTCTTGTCGGCATTCAGGATTTTCAGGTCTTGCTCCCAGCCGCCATCCCCATCATCCCCAGCGTCGTCGATTATGGCGGAGCCCGATCCGGCACCTTGCGATGCGCCCCCGACCTGACTGATTTCCGCGTCTAACCAATCAGCCTGTTCGTTAAGCAGCTTGTGGAAGTCTGCCGGGGTGCTCTCTTCAGTCAGCATGGCGCTGATTGCCTGATGCATGATCTCGTTGTAATAACCGATAATGGTTGGATCCGTGACACCATGTGTCTGACAGATGATAAACACCCGCCCCTGAATATTGACCTGCATCATCTGTTCGAACTGGCTATCCATTCAATCCGCCTAAGCTGTAATCTCCTGCCGGCAAGCAGTTCATTTAAAAAAACCGCTGCCATATGATGCTAATCATAGATGAAACCCACGATTCATCATTCAAACTGTATTATGGCATCCATTTCTACGGCAGCACCCTTGGGCAGTTCCGCCACCCCGATTGCGGCCCTGGCGGGATAGGGTTCCGAGAAGTAATCCGCCATCACCTGATTGACCACAGGAAAATGTTCCAGGTCGGTAAGAAAGACATTGAGTTTTACGACATCGGCGAGACTGCCACCTGCTGCCCTGGCTACAGCCTGCAGATTATCGAAAACACGTCGGATCTGCTGTTCGATATCGCCTTCCACCATCTCCATGGTCTCAGGCACCAGGGGTATCTGACCTGAAAGATAGACCGTATCGCCAACCTTGACTCCCTGGGAGTAGGTACCGATAGCCTGCGGAGCCTGATCGGTACGGATGATTTCACGGCTCATGTTTAACACCTCTTTTTGTTATCATTTCACTCTGTTAATGCGCATAATCGAAGGCAGGGAACGCACATGACGCAATATCTTCGCCAGGTGCTGTCGATTCTTCACAGTAATGACGAAGACTAGAGTGGAGGTCAGACCATCCCGTTCTTCAGAGCCCACATGCTCGATATTCGAACCCTGTTGAGAGATAACCGAGGCAACGGAAGCCAGGACACCCCTTTGATTGCCTGATTCTACACGAATCATGGTGGCGAACTCCCCTTCCACATCCGATTCCCACTCAGCCTCGATCCATTTATGGCCGTGCTTTTTATAGTCCCCGAGGTTCGGGCAACCCTGGCGATGGATCACTATGCCCTTGCCGGGATTGAAGACACCGACAATGGCATCATCCGGAATGGGTCGGCAGCACTTGGCGAAGTTCACCACCATCCCTTCTGTCCCTTTGATCGCCAACGAACCGGCGGGCACCTCCTGCTGTAAAACGGATTCGTTCACCGGCTGAGTCTGATCCTCTCCCGCCAATCTACGGGCCAGCAGCATCGGCATATGGTCTCCCAAAGCAATGCCTGCCAATAGATCGTCCAGCTGTTCCAGGCGAAACTCGGTCAGGATCTGATCGATTGTCTCCTGATCCACATCATCCAGGGTGAGTGAGAGCAATTCGAGTTCGCGTTCCAACAGACGCCTGCCCAGACTTACCGCCTCTTGTGTCTTGAGATTCTTCAAATAGGAGCGGATATTGGCGCGCGCCTTTCCCGTCACCACGAAATTGAGCCAGGCCGGACTGGGCCCGGCGGTTTCGGAGTTGATGATCTCCACGGTCTGGCCATTGAGCAGGCGGGTGCGTAACGGCACCAGCCGCCTGTCGACCCGCGCGGCAACACAGGTATTGCCCACATCGGTGTGCACACTGTAGGCAAAATCGACCACTGTAGCGCCTTTCGGCAGTACCATGATCCGTCCCCTCGGGGTGAACACATAGACCTCGTCGGGGAACAGGTCGACTTTGACGTGCTCGAGAAACTCCACCGAGTCGCCCACACCCTGTTGCATCTCCAGCAGATTCTGCAACCAGTCCGAAGCCCGGGACTTTACCCATTGGCCACTCGCCTCTCCGGTCTTGTACATCCAGTGCGCCGCAATCCCCGATTCGGCCAGTTTATCCATCTCCTCGGTGCGAATCTGAATCTCGATGGGTATACCCTGTGGGCCAAACAGCACGGTATGCAGTGACTGGTAGCCATTTGCCTTGGGTATTGCGATATAGTCCTTGAAACGTCCGGGCATCGGCTTATAGAGATTATGCACCACACCCAGCACGCGGTAGCAGGTATCGACCGCATCGACCACGATGCGAAAGGCGAATACGTCAACCACCTCTGAAAAGCTCAGCTTTTTCTTCAACATCTTTTTATAGATGCTGTAGAGATGTTTCTGGCGTCCGAATACCTGCCCCACCATCTTTTCCTGTTCGATACGCGAGCGAATGGCTGATTCCACATTCTCCACCAGCTCTCGATGGTGACCCCTGGCATCGGTAACGGCGCTCTTCAAGGCCCGGTAACGCATCGGCCAGTACGCGGCAAAGCCCAGCTCCTCCAACTCCAGACGCATGCTGTTGATACCCAGCCGGTTGGCGATGGGGGCAAAGATATCCAGGGTCTCCTTGGCGATTCGCCGGGTTTTTTCCGGTTTCATCACCCCGAGGGTCCGCATATTGTGCAGGCGGTCGGCAAGCTTGATCAGAATTACCCGGATATCCTTGGTCATCGCCAACAACATCTTGCGCAAACTGGCGGCCTGAGCCTCAGCCTGAGAGTTGAAATCGATTTTGGAGAGTTTACTCACACCATCGACCAGCTCAGCAATCTCGCCGTCAAAGGTATCCGCGAGTTGCTCTTTGGCGGTGGGTGTATCCTCGATGACATCATGCAGGATAGCCGCCATCAGGCACTTATAGTCCATACGCATGTCAGCCAGAATGCGTGCCACTGCAACAGGATGATAGATATAGGGCTCCCCGGTCTTGCGGTGCTGTCCCACATGAGCTTCGGCGCCGAACAGATAGGCCCTGTATACCTCACGAATATGGTCCGCCGAAAGGTAGGACTCGAGATAGGCGCACAGGTCGCTGATCAGGAAACGCGGTGTCTCCTGATCATCTTCCAGATTGCCTAAGGGATTGTTCATTCACCTCTCCAGCGCCACTTTTGCCCACTCAGTATGATCAGTCTGTCATAACAGTCGTTTTGGCCGTAAACCGGGGTTTGTCATAGTGATCGAAACGCAGCTTCTCTCAACAACCCGAATGGGTCAAGAAAATAGACCAGGGAATAGGGGAAATTCTTGGCTTTTTCAGCCTTGTGTTGCAAGTGGTGATTGTGTCGCGGCGACAGCCGTCTTCGGCAGCCTGCGGCTGCCGAACGGGATGTGGATTATAGCGGAGATACAGCGGATTTATTTACCGGGTTCCATGGGGGTGATATCGATCTCCATCATCCCTTCATCCACTACCAGTTCTTCTTCGGCCTGCTGCTTTTGCATGTCCTGTTCCGAGATCAAACCCTCGGCAATTTCACGCAAGGCCATCACGGTCGGTTTGTCGTTTTCCCAGGGAAGCAGCGGTTCCACCCCATTGACCAGCTGACGCGCCCGTTTGGTGGCAAGCAGAACCAGATCAAAACGGTTGTCTACATAGTCCATGCAATCTTCAACTGTGACACGTGCCATTGTTGCTCTCCACGGGCGGTGAAATTGGGTCTTTGACCGGAAAAAAGGAAGCAGATGATAAACCATGCCTCTCTTAAAGCCAACTCCACAAGCTGTTTTGCGCCACTATTTGCGGGCATCGGCAGCCCGATTGCGATTGGACTCATTGAAGAAGCGGGCCGGCGGCTCGCCAAGGTTTTCGCGGAACATGGCAATAAAAGCACTCGGACTCGCGTACCCCAACTCAAATGCGACCTCGTTAACGGGCGTGCCGTCCGCCAATCTGTTCATGGCCTCCAGCAACCGCAGCCGGCGACGCCAGCTGCCAAAGCTCATCCCCAGATGCTTGATGAAAAGCCGCCCAAGCGTGCGTTCACTGGCGCCGGCGTGTGTCGCCCACTCCGCCAGGGTCTGATCATCCGCCGGATTGTCCGTCAGGGTATCGATAATCCTGCGGATTCTCGGTTCGTCGGAAAATGGAAGATGGAAGGGAAACTGCTCGATCTTTTGCAGCTGATCCACAATCACCACCATCAGTCTCCATTCCGCGCTACCCTTTGCGTATTCATTGCCGATGCGGCTCGCCTCCAGAATCATGGCCCGCAGCAGCGGTGTCACGCGCAGCACGCAACAGCTGTCGGGCAGACCGTCATTGTAGGCGGGATCGATGTAGATCGAGCGGAAGGATACCGGCTGGGTCATCTCCACCTCGTGCATCACTCCAGGCGGTATCCAGACCGCCTGCGCAGGCGGCACCAACCAGGCCCCCTTGTCGGTGCTCGTCCTCATTACACCACGGATCGCATACAACAGCTGACCGCGAAGATGGGCGTGCCGAGTGACCAGTTCGGCCCCACGCCTCTCCATCGAAATCGAAAGCACAGGCCGTTGCGGATCGATGACGTGACCCACATGGGTGGAGGGATCAACTGTCTTTTTTTCGATATTCATTGTCATATTATAGTTATTGCGCCAAATTAAAACGGCCCATAATAGTAATCATGGCAAAATCGACACTATCAAGACTCCGTCGCCCCGACTTCCTGCTGCTGCTGATGGCTGTCGCTGTGCCGCTCAGCTTCGCGGCCTGGCAGACCCTGTTGAATAACTTTGCCATCGAACGCGCCTCATTCAGCGGACAGGAGATGGGTATCCTGCAGAGCCTGCGTGAGATCCCCGGCTTCCTTGCCTTTGCCGTAGTATTTCTGCTGTTGTTGATTCGTGAGCAACGGCTGGCCTATATCTCGCTTGCCCTGCTGGGAATCGGTACCGCAGTCACCGGGTTCTTTCCGTCGGTGATCGGCCTCTATATCACCACCGTTATCATGTCGATCGGCTTTCACTACTATGAGACCCTGCAGACTTCCCTGGCGCTGCAGTGGATCGATAAATCACATTCCGCAGAGACCCTTGGACGCCTGATCGCGGCAGGTTCGTTCGCCTCGATCGTCACCTTCGGTCTGATCTGGATGTTTGACGACCTACTGGTTCTCGACTACCAGTGGATCTATCTGATCATGGGAGGGCTTACCCTGGTGATCGCCTCGATTGCCTGGTTGGGTTTTCCGCTCTTTCCCCAGAAGACGGAACAACACAAGCACATGGTGTTTCGCAAACGCTACTGGCTCTACTACACACTGACCTTTATGTCGGGGGCACGGCGGCAGATATTTATCGTTTTCGCGGGTTTTCTGATGGTGGAGAAGTTTGGTTACACTGTCTCTCAGATTGCCTTACTGTTTCTGGTCAACGCCACCATCAATGTCTTCCTGGCACCGCGCATCGGCCGGTTGATAGGCCGGATCGGCGAACACCGGGCGCTGCTGATCGAGTACGCCGGCCTGATTCTGGTATTTTGCGGTTATGCCGTGGTGGAGACCGCCTGGATCGCCGCCGGACTCTACATCATCGATCACCTGTTCTTTGCCATGGCCATTGCGCTGAAGACCTATTTCCAGAAAATAGCGGCGCCCGAGGATATCGCCTCCAGCGCCGGTGTCAGTTTCTCCATCAATCATATTGCCGCAGTGGTCATACCGGCTCTATTCGGCATTATCTGGCTGAGTTCCCCCGCACTGGTCTTCTATGCGGGTGCGGCCATGGCGGCTGTCTCATTCGCACTCTCCCTGCTGGTGCCCGAAATCCCGGCCATGGGTCGGGAGAGCCGTTTCGCATTCTCCAGCGTCGACAGCCGCTGAACCCACGCTACCCCCCTTATCAAACAACACCCGATCGAGTCCGGGATGACATTGATTTGGAATCTAGCTATCCTCTCCCGTCTTGTGTCTCAACAAACACCGCGCCCCGCTACGACAGGCATATTGGCGGGATGAAACAAGGTTTGAAACACCACCATGCGTGGAGGCCCGGAAGCACATTGCAGATCAGTTCCTTCTGCAATATGCCTGTTAGGGCCTGTTAACACTAATCCAATACGCCCTTGTTGTGCCTGAAAAAGCGCCAATCAAGGCGCACCCCAAGGGCACTTCCTTCGGGGCGCGAGGAGAGAGGTTTGGTGATTCCAAATGAGCGACGAGCAACGCCGAGTGGCGCTTTTTCAGGCGCAACCCGAAGGGCTGGGGCTGTTTTCGCCCCCAGCCGCGTTATCATTCGCTCATGTAGAATAACTACACCTCGCTCATTCTGCCTTGCTGGGCACAAAAACAGCCCCAGCAGGGTGTATTGGATTAGTGTTAACAGGCCCTAAGTTAAAGCAGTTTCATGAAGATAAAAGTCAGTGAATTTATCATCAGGTATCTGGAGCGCTTGGGTGTGGATACCATTTTCGGTATGCCGGGCGCCCACGTTCTGCCGATCTATGATGCCCTCTATAATTCGAACATTCAGGCCATACTGGCCAAGCATGAGCAGGGGGCAGCCTTCATGGCCGGGGGATATACGAAGGCCTCGGGAAAGCTTGCCGCCTGTATCGCCACCGCGGGACCGGGTGCCACCAATCTGATAACCGGCATCGCCAACGCCTATGCGGACAAACAACCTGTTATCGCCATTACCGGCGAGGCGCCGACCTATATCTTCGGCAAAGGGGGACTGCAGGAGAGTTCGGGTGAAGGCGGCAGTTTCAACCAGGCCGCCCTGTTCAAACACATCACCCGCTACAGCAAATCGATCGAGAGAACCGACTATCTGCCGCAAGTCCTGATACAGGCAAGCAAGGCTCTGCTTGCCGCCAACCCGGGGCCTGTGTTACTCAGCATACCCTTCAATGTACAGAGTGAGCTGATCGAAGAAGCGCTGCTTGACGATCTTATCGTCAAGCAAGACCCGATATACAGCCCGGTTGATGAAACCAGATTGGAGCGATTCCACAGCCTGCTGCTGAAGGCCCGCCAACCGGTGATCGTCGCCGGCTATGGAGCAATCCGGTCTGGCGCCATGGCATCCATCAATACACTTAGCCAGATGCTGCAGATCCCGGTCGCATCGAGCCTCAAGGGCAAGGGTGTTGTGAGTGAGGACTCCCCGCTCTCCCTCGGCAGTCTGGGCGTCACATCCAGCGGCAATGCCTATAAGTTCATCGTGGAGAAATCGGATCTGCTGATAATCCTCGGCGCGGGGTTCAATGAACGTACGAGTTATCTTTGGGACCACTCCCTGTTGAAGGATCGAAAAATTGTCCAGATTGACCACGATCCCCATCAACTGGAAAAGGTCTTCGATGCCGAACTGGCGATCTGCGGCGATATCGGGGAAGTCATCGACGCTCTCCTGGCCAGGTTGGACAAAACCGACAAGGCACACAATCCCATCAACGAGACTGAGAACAGGATTACCGATCTCAAATCATCCGCCGAGGGTGACTACACCATATTCAAGTCCGGTTTTTCACTCGCCGAGGCATTCTTCGACAAGCTGGCCGAGCACTTTCCACACCAGATCAGGGTTTTCGATGACAATATCATCTTCGCCCAGAACTTCTACGAGGTCTCCAGCAGCAACCGCTATTATCCCAACTCCGGCATCTCGTCCCTTGGACATGCCATCCCAGCTGCGATCGGTGCCCAGTTCACCACCCGGAAACCCACCTTCGCCATCCTCGGCGACGGCGGCTTTCAGATGTGTTGCATGGAGATTATGACAGCCGTCAACTACCGGCTGCCGCTGAATGTCGTATTGTTCAACAACGGCACCATGGGACTGATTCGTAAAAACCAGCATCAGCTCTACCAACAGCGATTCATCAACTGCGACTTTATCAATCCCGACTACAGCCATCTCGCCGAATCGTTTGGCATTAACTACAAACAGGTAACGTCTCCGGAGGACTTGGACCATTTGTTTCAGCAGTATGATCTGCGGCAGGCAATCAACCTGATCGATATCGCTATCGACAAGGATGCCTTCCCCAACTACTCATCCAAACGCTGACCGGCTGTCCGCGACCCATAAACGATGGCGTCAGGCAAATATCAAGCACTGCACAGCTTCTATACACAATTCGGTTCCCACCCATCTTTAGAGTCGGCCAGTGAACGCTGGCGACAGTTGTCGACCGCTGGATCCGACAGTACACATTCAGCCATCTTCATCGAAATGATCGACAGGGCAACACTGTTCCTCGAGCAGGAGATGCAAAAGCGCGACTATCCCCGGGATCTGCTCTATCTCCATCAACAACTGTTTCTGGAGATGGAGGCCTTGATTGGCGATCAAGCGGTGGATGACCGTTATCGATTTATCGTCGTGATACCTGTCGCAGACAGACCCCAGCATCTGCAAAGCTGTATGGACAGCCTGTATCAGCTATGCCGGCGATTCAATTACGGCGGCTTCACGGAACAGAAGCGGCAACTGATAACGGTCTTGATAGCGGATGACAGTAAAGATCCGCATGCCAGAACCCGGATCAAGCGCATACAACAGCAATTTACCCGGCAGGGACTCGAGACCATCTATTTCGGGCAGGATGAACAACTGCAACTGCTGGATCGCCTGACCTCTGCACAACGGCAGGCCCTGACCGGCATCCTTGGCAACCATCCAGCCAAGGCATTCCATCACAAAGGCGCTTCCATCACCCGCAATCTCAGCTACCTGAAGGTGAAGCAGCTCGTGAGTGAAGAAAAACCCGCGCTGATCTGGTTCATCGACAGTGACCAGGAGTTCCGGGTCAATACACCCAGCCAGCGGGATGGTCTGTTTGTCATCAACTACTTTCATCGTCTGGATCGAATCTTCACAACAACCGACACCCTGGTATTGACCGGCAAGGTTGTGGGTGACCCCCCGGTTTCACCTGCCGTGATGGCCGGCAACTTTCTCCGGGATGTATCAGGATTTGTCTCCGACATTGCCTCTCTTGGGCCCAATCATAACTGCCGTTTTCATCAGCAACGGATCACAACAGGCGGAGACGCGGCCTACCATGATATGGCGGATCTGTTCGGATTTCACGGCACTCGGGAAACCTACCGTTATCAATGCCGGCTGCATGGCCAACACGACCAGCTAGCCTGTTTCAGGGATTTTTCCGAACTGTTGAACCGCTTTTTCGATGGCGAGCACCTGACCCGGCAAAATTTCTATACGAATCCGCCCGTCGCGACAGAACTCGCACCGGCGCGCACACTCTACACCGGCAACTACCTGCTCAGCTCTCAGGCACTTGAATACTTCATCCCCTTCGCCACCCTGAAATTGAGGATGGCCGGACCGCAACTGGGACGGATCATGAAATCCGAACTGGGCAGTCGATTCGCATCGGCCAATCTTCCGCTGCTGCATAAACGGACCCAGGATCAGATCGGAGAGTCCGAATTCAGAGCGGGTATCGACAAGGGCCAGGCGGGCATCGATATATCCGGGGAATTCGAACGCCAGTTCTTTGGCGATCTGATGCTGTTCAGCCTGCAGGCAATGATTGAGTCCGGATACCCGCAGCAGCGGTTGAGTGACAGACGGATTGAACAGATACTGAACGATACCGAAGCCACCCTGTTGGATCGCTATTCCCGCATGCAGAATGAAATCATGGAAAAACTGGAACGTCTTGATCAACAGATCGAGGATCGACACTGCTGGTGGTGGCGGAATGTCGATGCCGGGGATGCCATCGAGAACTTTCGACGATTCATTGACAACATGAGATGCAACTTCGGTGTCGGGTCACCCGGGTATGGCATCATCGAATCAACCCAGCATCGGCAGGTTCGCCGTCAACAGATCCTGCAGGCGCTGCGCTCATATAGCGCGGATCGCGATCTCTGGCGGCAAACCCTTTCGCAACTATCATGAATATATTTATTCTCAACGCCGGCAGATGCGGGTCCACGACCTTCGTTCAGGCCTGTCAACACATCAGTAACTATTCCGCGACCCACGAGTCCCGTTCGACACTGATAGGCAGACGAAGGTTGAGCTACCCCGACAACCATATCGAGGCGGATAACAGGTTATGCTGGATACTCGGCAGGCTCGACCATGAATACGGCAACGATGCCTATTATGTACACCTCACCCGGGATCGCCGGCAATCGGTGGAGAGCTTCGTCAAGCGCAAGGAGTACGGCATCATGCAGGCGTACAGGGAAGGTATTCTCATGGGCGGTCAACAGCAGCCGGCCACGGAGATCGCCTCCGATTACCTGGATACGGTGGCCTGCAATATTTCGCTGTTCCTCAAAGACAAGCGCCACAAGATGACGTTCAACCTGGAAAACGCCGCCAGCGACTTTGTCGATTTCTGGCATTGGATAGGCGCCCGGGGTGAACTGGATAAGGCCCTTGCAGAGTGGCGGATCCACTACAACGCCTCGGTTTGACAGGCCCTCGCAGGTCTCTCTCACGCAACCGGAGACTCCGCCTGCAACACCTCCGTTGCATCATATCGGCCACCCCGGCCTCTCCCGAGAGGTATCCGATTCCAGATCCGCTCATGCAGATAGTAGAGCACCATCTTGGTCACCACCTCGGTCAGGCCGATAGCCGCGGCGGTAGTGAGGCTGCCGGTAAAGAACCAGGAGAGCAGGATGGTGTCGATCGATCCGGTCACGCGCCAGGAGACTGCCTTGGCCAGACTGCGTATCGGGCGATCCGAGGAAACGGCCTGCCGTGACCGTTTCTCGGCCTTGTTGTCCGCACAGGTGATGAGCATCTGCAGCCACCTGCCTCAGGCTTCCAGGGCTACCGGTTGGTAACCCGCCTGCAGCACGCCGGTCCGATGCAGATAATCCAGCAACTGGTTGACCGCCTCCGCCACCGGGACTTCACCGGCACGAATATGCACCTCCGGTTTCTGCGGCACTTCGTAAGGACTGTCGATACCGGTGAACTGCTTGATCTCCCCCCGGTCCGCCTTGGCGTAGAGACCCTTTGGATCACGTCCCCGGCAAACCGACAGATCCGCGTCCACAAAGACTTCCACGAACTGATCTTCGGGCATGATCTCCCTGACCAGGCGACGATCGGCGCGAAAGGGGGAGATAAACGCAGCGAGGGTGATCAACCCGGCATCGGCCATCAGCTTGGCCACCTCGCCGACCCGGCGAATGTTCTCCTGACGATCTTTATCGCTGAATCCCAGATCATGGCAGAGACCGTGACGCACATTGTCTCCGTCCAGCAGATAGGTATGGTAACCCTGACCGGTGAGGATCTGCTCCAGTGCCCCGGCGATGGTCGATTTACCGGAGGCGCTGAGTCCGGTAAACCAGATCACCAGCGGCCGCTGGCGTTTTTGCTCTGCCCTGGCTCCCTGGTCCACCGGATGGGAATGCCAAACGATATTGCTGCTCATTGTGAAATGCTCCTTGGATGGTTTGAAAATAACTTGTTGCCTTAATCGCGATTGATCTGTTCTGGATTGATGAGTCGGGCCCCACCAAATCGCTTGATCGATGATCATTCGTGGATACCGCACTCCCGCTTCAAGCCGAAAAAGCGGGTCTCCTCCTCGCGCATACCCGGCTGCAGCGGACGGCTGGTGTGGACGTCGCCCACCGATAGATAGCCCTGCTCCCACAGCGGGTGGTAGGGAAGATTGTGTTTCTGCAGATAGTGGTGCACATCCCGGTTATGCCAATCGACCACCGGATGGATCTTGAAACGGCCGTCCTGGATCCGCACCACCGGCAGGGCGGAACGGCTGTGCGACTGCTGGCGGCGCAATCCTGCGAACCAGCTGCCGGTATCGAGCGCTTTCAGGGCGCGTTGCAGCGGTTCCACCTTATTGATGCGGTTGTAGTGTTCAATACCGGTCAATCCCTGTTCCCAAAGGCGGCCATAGCGGCGTTCCTGCCAGGCCGGCGAATGCTCGGCACGGTAGACCTGCAGATTTAACTGCAGACGTTCGGTCAATTGATCGATAAAGCTGTAGGTCTGCGGAAAAAGGTAGCCGGTGTCCACCAGCACCACCGGGATATCGGGCACGATACGGGTTACCAGATGAAGCATGAGGGCCCCCTGGATGCCGAAGCTGGAGGTCAGAATATGCTTACCGCGGAGGTGGTTCAGGGCCCATTCGATACGCTCCTGTGCGCTCAATCCCTGCAGCTCATGGTTGATTGCCCCAAGATCCTCTGTCATCACCGGTGGCACACGGGCAATCTGCTCAAGGGAATTCATGGTAGTCCTCCGCGGGGTCTATGACCGGTTTCACCAGACAGCGCCGTACCGCGAAATCACCGAAGCGTTCCTGCGGCAGGCGCTCGCCGGCATAGATCCGGAACAGTTTGTCCAGGGTGCGCAGCAGTTCACGCTTGTTCAGGTTCTTGTGATAGAGGCGATTGAGTCTCAAACCGAGACCGTCACCGCCCAGTTGCAGGTTGTAGCGACCCGGCCCCTTGCCGACCAGGCCGATCTCAGCCACGTAGGGACGGGCGCAGCCATTCGGGCAACCGGTCATGCGCATGACAATGGCCTGCCGGTCGATCCCGTGACGATCCGCCATCGCCTCTATCGTCTGCAAGAGATCAGGAAAATAGCGCTCGGCTTCGGCCATGGCCTGAGGGCAAGTGGGTAGCGCCACGCAGGCGATGCTTGCCAGACGGGTTGGGCTGCGCCCCTCGGCCAACAACCCGTGACGGCGGGCAATCCCTTCAATGGTTGCCTTTTGAGCTTCAGGCGCACCGGCCACGATCAGATTCTGACTCGGGGTGATGCGGAAGTCTCCCTGGTGGATGCCCGCAATCTCCCGCAGACCGCTCATCAGGCTTGCGTCCGGGGTGTCCGCTACCCGACCGTTCTCGACATACAGCGTCAGGTGCCAGCGCCCCCGCTCATCCTTTACCCAGCCATAACGGTCCCCCTGGCTGGTAAACCTGACCCTGTGTGACGGTTTGAAGCACACCCCGGCACGCCGCTCCACTTCGGTGATGAAGGTCGCCAGTCCCATGCGTTCGACGGTGTATTTGAGACGCGCGTGACGCCGGCTGACCCGGTCACCGAAATCCCGCTGCACACTGACCACCGCTTCCGCCACCGCCAGGGTCTGTTGCGGCGGTATAAAACCCAGCTCGTCCGCGAGGCGCGGAAAGGTGGCGGAATCGTCATGCGTGACGCCCATGCCACCACCGGCCAGGACATTGAAGCCAAGCAGTTCATCGCCCTCGGCAATGGCGATGAAGCCCAGGTCGTTGGTGTAGACGTCCACATCGTTGTGCGGCGGAATGGCTATTGCGGTCTTGAACTTGCGTGGAAGATAGGTCTCCCCGTAGATCGGTTCCGATTCAGTTCCGGCCACCGGTTCGCCATCGAGCCAGATCTCGTGGTATGCACGGGTCTTCGGCAACAGATGCTCACTGATGCGCCTGGCCCAGCCATATACCTCCGCATGCAGGGCGGAGGACACCGGATTGGGATTGCAGAGCACGTTGCGGTTGACGTCACCGCAACCGCCGATGGAGTCGATCATGACCCGGTTGATGCGCTGGATCAGAGGCTTCAGGTTACGCTTCAGAATGCCGTGGTACTGAAAGGTCTGACGGGTGGTCAGGCGAATGCTGCCGTTACCCAGTTCCCGTCCCACTGCATCGATGGCCAGCCACTGCCGGGGGCTGCAGACTCCGCCGGGTAGCCGGGCCCGCAACATGAAGCTGTAGTCGGGCTCAAGGAACTGCCGCCGGCGCTCCAGCCGCCGGTCCCGGTCGTCCTGCTGGTAGAAACCGTGGAACTTGCTGATCTGCGCATCGTCCGGCGACAGGGCGCCGCTCGCCTGGTCTGCCATGCTCTCCCTCAGGGTTCCCCGGAGATAGCTGCTGTCAGCCTTGATAAGTTCGTTGGGATTGAGCTTGATATCCATCAGTAGACGTCTCTCTGGTAACGCCCCTGCTCGCGCAGGGTCTCGGTGTACTCGACCGCGGCCTGCTCAGCCAGGCCACCCTGATCCTGGACGATGGCCAACAGGGATTGATGCACACCCTGCGCCATCTCCACCCCGCCACACACATAGAGGTGGGCGCCCTCCTGCAGCCATCGATAGAGCTCCGCACGCTCCTCGTAGAGTCGTGCCTGCACGTATGTGCGGGCCCCTTCATCCCGGGAGAAGGCGGTAGTGATGCGATTGAGCAGACCTGCCTTTCGGTATGCGAGCCAGTCGGTCTGATAGAGGAAATCACGCTGAAAATGGCGATTGCCGAACACCAGCCAGCTACCGCCGGCACTTCCCAGTGCCTCGCGTTCCTGGAGAAAGGCGCGATAAGGCGCGATGCCCGTGCCCGCGCCGATCATGATGATGGGGCTGTCTGCCGATGCCGGCAGTCTGAAAGCCGGGTTCTCCACCACATAAACACCCAAAGCATCTCCCTCTGAGATACGCTGTGTCAGATAGCCGGAGGCCCCGCCCAGATGGTCTCGGCCATGGCCTCTATAACGCAGTGCGGCGACGGTCAGATGGATCTCATCCTCGTAGGCCGTCTGGCTGGACGCGATAGAGTAAAGGCGGGGCTGTTGGTCATGAAGTATCTCCACCAGCCCCTGGGCATCCACCCCGGCAGGATAAGCCTGCAGCAGATCGATGAATTGACGGTCTTGGACGAAGGTCCGCAGCTTCTCCCCGTCCCGGCTTATGGAGTCCAACGCCTGATCAGCTGCAAGCGCCGCCCATGCCTTGACTACACCGGGATGGAGTTGGGTCAGCTCCAAACGCCCGCCAAGGGCCTGGCCAAGCGTCATGCGCTCTCCATCGAGACTGACCGGCGCCTCGGCTGCCAATCCAGCCAGAGCTAGCAGCTCTTCGATCAAAGTGGGATCATTCTGAAAGTAGAGACCCAGGGCATCCCCCGGCCGATAGCGGATCACCGCCGGATCGATCTCCAGGGAGATATGCTGCACATTGCATACGGCATCGGCGGTGGTGATGCGATGCCGCGCCGATAACGCGGCCTGAAACGGGTTGTTGCGATCGTGCCTGGGAGTTGCCGACTCGCGTTGCAGCGGAATGATCCTGGCCTGGTCCGATGGCTGCAATTCTCCCAGCTCCGACAGGATCCGGTCCTGCCAGTTCGCTGCCGCCTGTTGGTAATCCACATCCGCATCGATCCGATCGAGCAACGATCCCGCACCCTGGTTTCCCAGCAGTTCATCCAGTTCCCTGGCCGCCTGGCAAAACTGCTCGTAGCTGGAATCCCCCAGGCCGAACACCGCATATCTGAGCCCCTCCAGTCGAGGCACCCTGTCGCCACGCAGGTATTTGAAGAGATCGTAGGCGCTCTCCGGCGGTTCACCTTCACCTTGGGTGCTGATAACCACCACCAGTAGTTGTTCTTTGGTGAGGTCCTTGGGGCGGTAGCTGTCGGCGGAAACCAGACGGGGCGCAAGTCCCTGTGCCGTTGCATTCTCAGCCAGCGCCTCCGCCACGCTACGGGCATTCCCGCCCTGGGTGGCGTAGAGAATGGTCACTCCCGGGATCTGGTTGGGCGCCTTGGCGACAGAGGGGCCGAGTGCACCCAGACCGGCAAGATAACCACTGGCCCAAGTGAGTTGTTGGTTGTTCAACCCCTCAACCGCCTGTTGCAGGCGCGAGAGCTGCAAGCCTTCCAGCGGAATGGATGGGAAACCATCCAGGGTCTTGGCGGTGTTATCCATGGTGACGCGACTCCAAGTCAATGCTTTAGGATTGGATTGGGTAGCAATATTGGAAGAGGTGTTATATCTTTTGAAGTAATATATTTTGATATTTAATCTTTAAATAAGATATGGAACTCAGGCAACTCAATTCATTGGTGGCCCTGGCGGAGTCGGGTTTTAACGTGACCCTGGCGGCGAAGCAGATCTACCTGGTACAGTCGGCCGTCTCCCAGCACCTGGCGCAGCTTGAAAGGGAGCTGGGCACTCAACTCTTCGTCCGCAAGGGAAAACGGCTGATCGCCCTGACGGCAGCGGGTGAGGAGGTGCTCAGCTATGCAAGACAGGCCCTGGCCATCCGTGAAAACATCCTCGCCGTCGGCCGTGACCACGTGGAGGAGAGTAGTGGAATCCTGCGCATCGGCACCACCCATACCCAGGCACGCTACGTACTACCCGCGGTGATCCGCGCCTTTCGCCAAATCTTCCCGACCGTCAGCCTGCAGATACACCAGGGAACACCGCAACAGCTGGTTGAAATGGCCCTCACCGACCGGGTCGACTTCTCAATCTGCACTGAGGAGTTGGGCGAACACTCCTCTCTCAATGCCATCCCCTGTTATCGCTGGAACCGCAGCCTTATCGCCCTCAAGGGTCATCCGGTGCTGTCGCAGAAACCGCTCTCCATGGAAAGCATCTGTGACTATCCGCTGATTACCTATACCTTCGGCTTCACCGGCGCAAATCACATGCAGATCACCTTTACCCGGGCCGGCCTGCAGCCCAACGTGGTATTGACCGCCGCCGACACCGACGTGATCAAGACCTATGTACGGGAGGGCATGGGTGTCGGCCTGATTGCGAGCATGGCCCACTCAGCAGAGCAGGATCGGGATCTGGAGATTCGGGATCTCGGCAACATGCTCCCCTGGGAAACCACCTGGGTGGCCTACCACAAGGACAAGTATCTGCGCCGTTACCAGCAGAAATTCATCGATTTGATGGAGTCGATGGTACTCGAAAATGGGGTAACGAAAAGCACACCCACTTGAGTCATCCCATACCCGGGTTCTTTTAAAAAATCGCAGCCAATCCACCTCGACTCAGCTGACGAATCTTGTGATAGCGTTCAACCATGCAAGAGGATGGAGCAACCCCTGGCTGTCGCACGGTATTCATGCCTCAGAGCCGGATAAAGGGATTGCCACATGGCCACGATCGCCTGTTCATCCTCCCGCGCCGCATCGTCCAGATAGATGGCGCAACGATCGGCAAGACGCGGATAACAGACAGGCAGCGCAGGATAGCGCGAGTGCTTTTGAATGAAGCCTGAAGGTCCGTCGATGACCAGCATATCGATTCCCGCTTCGGGAATGGCATCTGCGGCGTACCAACTGTAGAGCATCCCATCCACAATCCTATCCTGGAGCGGGGCATGGACAACATCCGCAAACTCTCCAAGGCCGTAACGATCGATATAGGACCGGGTGTTGTCGGCATACTGCAAACCGTCCTCCAGGCTGATCACCCGGCCTTCGCCATTGATCTGGCAACAGCGGGCCAGCATCAATGTGGTCAAACCGCTGCTGCACTCCAGGATCTGTTTGGGTCTGTCCCTGAGGCAGGCGTCGACGATGAGCTGGATGAAATCGGCTTCCGCAGACCAGTTGGGCGAATAGGGCATGCCTTGGTGCAAATCGAGTTGGTTTTGCAAGGATTGATATTCAGGCAACTGTTCCGTCACGTCTTCACTATCCCGCTATTTTTCGGCGTCATAATGTTACACCCAATATCCTATATGAGATGTACGGCTGATGAATAGATGATTGGGTGACTATGCATTTGTAGCGGATAGTCAATATCCGTCTGATCACCCAAAAACGCCCATGTGTTACGCTATGACCTCAGGTTTCTGAAATACGCCTGATATCAATCGTCTTCACGGCGAATGAATCCAATAGATATGAGGCTAACCGAATTACAGATCAATCATTTGGCCACACGCTAAAAATAAATATGAGACATGGGATTCTCAAGCCCAGGTTGAAGCTATTCGGCCTGCTACTCGTCATCATCCTGTCCAGTTGTGGAAAAGAGGCGAACAGATCTCCGAATGAAGTCAAGCTCAGGATCTGGGCACATGCCGGCCAGGAGGGTGAACGCACGGTGCTGCAGGAGCAGGTCGCCCGATTCAATCAAAGCCATCCCAAGCTCGATATTCAACTCACCCTGATCCCCGAAGGGAGTTACAATGCCCAGGTCCAGGCTGCCGCGGTTGCCGGTGAATTGCCGGACCTGCTCGAACTGGATGGTCCCTTTGTCGCCGCCTATGCATGGCAGGGACACTTGCGTCCTCTGGATAAGCTGCTCGACAAACAACTGATTGCCGATCTGCTGCCTTCGATAACTACCCAGGGCAGTTATGCCGGCCGACTCTGGGCGGTGGGTGTCTACGACTCGGGCCTGGGTCTCTACGGCGATCGCTCCAAACTGCAGCAAGCCGGTCTGCGTATCCCCTCACTGCAACAGCCTTGGTCCCGGGATGAGTTCGAGACTGCGCTGCGACAGCTGTCCATGCATGACCCGGACGGACAGGTCCTCGACCTCAAACTCAACTATGCGGGCGAATGGTACACCTATGGCCTGTCGCCGATGCTGCAGTCGGCAGGCGGCGATCTCATCGAGCGAAACCGTCATCTCAGTGCCGACGGGGTGCTGAACGGACTCGAGAGCAATACCATGCTGAGGGATCTGCAAGACTGGATCACGAAAAACCGTGTCGATCCCAATATCGACGATGCCGCCTTTACCAGCCGCCGGGTTCCCCTGGCCCTGGGCGGTCACTGGAATTACCGGCAATACAAAGCAAGTCTGGGTGACGATCTGTTATTGCTGCCCCTGCCCGATTTCGGTGCGGGCAGCAAGACAGGCATGGGCTCCTGGTGTTGGGCGATCACGGCCGGCAGCCAAAAAACCGGGGGCGCCGCCACCTTTCTCTCGTTTCTGTTGACCACCGAGGAGGTGCTCTCAATGGCGAACGCAAACGGGGCCATCCCCGCAACCCGCTCCGCCATCGACGCCTCCCCCCTCTACCGACCCGGTGGCCCGCTGCGCCTGTTTGCCGAACAACTCGAACAGGGCCGTGGGGTTGCACGTCCGCGCACCCCGGCCTACCCGATCATCACCGCGGAGTTCCAACGAATTGTCGATCGCATCCGTAGCGGAAGCGATGTCGAATCTGTGCTGGAGCGCGCGGTCGAGGCGATCGATCGTGAGATCGCAGACAACCAGGGCTACCCCTGGCGTGGCGAGGCACAACCTTGACCATCCACAGCCGGACAAGCGATCAATCGACGACGGCCCTGCTAATGGCGATTCCCGCCCTCGCCGGATTATTGCTCTTTATCCTCCTTCCCTTTGCCGCTGCGCTGGCGCTTGCCTTTACCGATCTGCGCCTCGGCTCACCGCTGCCGGTAAAATTTGTCGGCTTCGACCAGTTTGTCCAGCTGTCCAACGATCCGGACTTCATACGAGCACTGCTCAACAACCTCCTCTTCGCGGCAGTAGTGGTACCCTTGCAGACAGCGCTCGCGCTCGCGCTTGCGCTGTTGTTGAATCAGGATCTGCCGGGGACGGTGGCATTCCGCACCCTCTTCTTCATGCCTGTCGTCTTTCCCATGTCCCTGGTTTCGGTTATCTGGTCGTTGATCTATGCCCCCGGCCCGGACGGCATGATGAACGCCTTTCTCGAATGGGCGAGCTTCGGCCTGTGGGAGGCCAGGGACTTCCTCCGCGATCCCTTGCTCGCCCTGCCGGGCATCATGCTGCTGTCGATCTGGCAGGGGGTGGGATTTCAGATGGTGATCCTTCTCGCCGGTCTGCAGGCGATTCCGCAATCACTCTACGAGGCCGCTGCGCTCGATGGCGCAGGGAGATGGCAACGACTTCTTCATATCACGCTGCCGCAACTGCGCAACCCGCTGATCTTCGTCATGCTGATCACCACCATTCTCGCCTTCCGTCTCTTTGATCAGGTGCAGATCATGACCCGTGGAGGCCCCGACAACGCGACCACAACCGTGATCTACGAAACGGTGCAGTCGGCCTTTGCCCGACAACAGGTCGCACTTGCCAGCGCCATGACCGTGGTCTTCTTCCTGCTCGTCCTGGCCGTCACCTGGTTGCAACGCCGTTACACACATCATGAGCGGGAAATCACATGAGAGCTACCCGCTTATCCGTCCTGCTGAGTTATCTGCTGCTTGGCGGCATGGCAGCACTATTCATCGTGCCGTTGTTGATGATGTTAATCGGCAGCCTCAAACCGGATCAGAGCATATTGCTGGAGGCCGGCTCATTGGCCGCCTTCCTGCCAAGCGATGTCTCGCTGCAAAACTATGCCGACGTATTCAGGCGCAGCGATTTCCTGCGTTACTTTTTCAACTCGCTGTTCATCACCGGCTGCATCGTCAGCAGCGGACTGCTGGTCAATTCCATGGCCGCATACGCCTTCGCCCGCCTGCAGTGGCGTGGCCGGGATCTGCTCTTCAATCTGGTCTTGGCGCTGATGATCCTGCCTTTCGAGGCGATCGCCATACCTCTGTTCTACGGCGCATCCATGCTCGGTCTGCGCGACAGCTACAGCATCCAGATTGTGCCCTTCATTGCAAACGCCTTCTCCATCTATCTCTTTTACAGCTTTTTCATCGGTATGCCGAAAGAGCTCGAAGAGGCTGCCCGTCTCGATGGCGCCTCCACCCTGCGTATCTTTTTCAGCATCATCATGCCGAATGCCAAACCGGTCTTCGCCAGTGTTGCCATTCTCACCTTTCTCACCTGGTGGGGCAGTTATCTGTGGCCGATGATGGTGACAATCGGACCCTCGGTACGCCCATTGCCGGTTGCCATCGCCAGCTTCTTCACCCTGCCGCCCCTCAACTGGGGCGACATCCTTGCCTTTGGCGTGATGATGGTGTTACCGGTATTGCTGTTGTTTATCATCTTTCAACGCTGGTTCGTACGCGGCGTCGCCAGCTCCGCAATCAAGGGTTGAGCATGGCGTCCATCGAATTCATCAATCTCAGCAGACGCTTCGACAGCGGCATTGATGCTGTGCATGAGCTGAACCTGAGTATCGGCGATGGAGAGTTGATGGTTCTTGTCGGTCCCTCGGGGTGCGGCAAGTCCACACTACTGAGAATGGCAGCGGGACTGGAGGAGATCAGTTCAGGAGAGATTCGCATCGGCGGGCGCCTGGTCAACCAGATCCCGGCCCAGCAGCGGAATGTGGCCATGGTGTTCCAAAACTATGCGCTCTACCCTCACATGACGGTGCGTCGCAACCTGGATTTTCCATTGCGCATGCAAAGACTGTCGCCCACCGATATCGACCGTCGAGTGATGCAGATCGCAGAGATGCTCGATCTTGTCCCGCTACTCGAGCGAAAACCCAGGGCCCTGTCAGGCGGACAGCGTCAGCGTGTGGCGATGGGCCGCGCCATCATAAGGAAAGCCGACCTGTTCCTGATGGATGAACCGCTCTCCAATCTCGATGCCCAATTGCGTGTACAGATCCGTTCTGAAATCATTCGCTTGCAGAGAGAACTCGCCATCACCACGCTCTATGTCACCCATGACCAGGCTGAGGCCATGACCCTGGGCCAGCGCATTGCGGTCCTCAATAATGGCCGATTACAGCAAGTGGCCCAGCCGCATGTTATCTATCAGCACCCCGCCAATACCTTCGTCGCGAATTTTATCGGATCTCCCGGCATGAACCTCATCCGTGGATCATTGCACCGCAGCCAGGGAAATACTCTACTCCAGTTGGGGCCGCTGCATCTATCGCTCCCGGAGCGGGTTGTGGCCCGCCATGCCGATCTAAACTCATGCTCCGGCCAGACAATCCTGGCGGGGATACGACCCAATGCAATCCGCATCACTCAAGCGCAATCAGAGGTTGGCCTGGCTGCCCGGGTCACCGCGGTTGAATCGATGGGTCATGAAACCATTCTGCATCTTGCCACGGAGCTGGAGGTGGCCGCTGGTGAAATTTCCGATCGAGCGGTTTCCGCTACTCAGCCTCGACCTTTGATTGCCCTACTGCCCGGCCATCACGGATTCAGTGCCGGAGAAACGTTGACTTTGAGTTTCGAAATCGACAATCTGTGCCTGTTCGATCTGCACGGCCAAGCTATCGACTGACACGCCTGTTCAATGCGGCGTCCCACCCCGATATGGGTGAATATGAGAATACGGATGGAGCAGCGCCTCCTTGCCATTTCCCCGAAACAAACCCGCCATGACTTGAATGTTTCGAGTTTATGTAGGAAATTATCCCAGACTGGCGATAAACGACACACTGACCGGCAATCAGTCTGAGTGAAAATAAAATGGACCACCGTTCTATTTACATAGCGATACTCTTCTTCGCAGCCAACCTGTTCGGCCTTGCCAACGCAGAAAACCCACAGCGGGCGGCCGAGGAAGTGGAACGCGCGATCGAGCTTACCCCCGACATTGAAAATGGCAAAGAGGTGTACCGTGTTTGCCTGGTCTGCCATCAACCGGAAGGCTGGGGCAGTATCAGCGGCTACTACCCGCAGATAGCCGGCCAATTAAGAAAGGTTATCATTAAGCAACTGGCCGATATTCGCGCACGTAACCGGGACAATCCCACAATGCTGCCTTTCACCATGCTCGAACTCCTGTCACTGCAGGAGATCGCGGACGTCAGCGCCTATATCGCCAATTTGCCCATGACCCGAAACAACGGGGTCGGCTCGGGCTCTGACCTCAAGCACGGGGAAGCGATCTACAAAGAACATTGCGCCGAATGCCATGGCAAGCGGGCTGAAGGGATAGTGGATGAAAATATTCCCCTACTCCAAGGGCAGCACTATCAATATCTCATGCGCCAGTTCAGGTGGATACGCGACGGACGCAGGCGCAACGCCGACAAAAAGATGGTCAAGCAGAGCCAGAGTTTTCCATCACGCGACGTCTCCGCCGTGATGGACTATATATCCCGCTTGAAACCAGTTGAAGAGAAACTTGCACCAAAGAATTGGCGTAACCGGGACTTTCCACGCTATAGACCGAGCAGATATCAGCACCCTTCAGCTCCCGGCTCCGGTATGTGAGCAGAACACCAGGGCCAAGGTATCTATTTTCACCGCTCAACCGCTACAATTCCAGCACATCGCCCGGTTCAGGCACGGAGGCCTTGAATCCCACTTCCGACGCCAGCCTGTCGCGAAAATCCTGTTTCGACTCGGGTTCCCCATGTACAACATGAATATGCGGATAGCTGTTCCTGAAACTGCTGAGCCATCGGGTCAGATCATCCACATCGGCATGCGCAGAGAGTCCGCCGACCGTGTGGATTTGCGCCTTGACCCGATACTCGTCGCCATGGATCCGGACCGGAGATTTACCGTCGACCAGCGCCCGTCCCAGGGTGCCGTTGGCCTGATAACCCACGATCATGATATGCGCCCCGGAGCGGGAGATATTGTGCTTGAGATGGTGCACTATCCTGCCTCCGGTACACATGCCGCTGGCGGAGATGATAATCGCACCGCTCTTGATGCGGTTGATCGCCATCGACTCCTGGGGTGACTCCGTCAGTTTGAGATTTTGCAAATGGGGCATCTCATGGATCTTCTTGCGCAGCTTGGTCGCCTCCTCATCGTAGAGGTGCGGATAGTCCCAATAGACCTTGCTCGCCCTGATTGCCATGGGGCTGTCAAGAAAGACCTGCCAACGCCCCAGCTCCCATTCATCGTAATTTTGCCCCAGGTAGTAGAGGATCTCCTGACTACGCCCTATGGAAAAGGCGGGGATCAGCAGGTTGCCCCTTTGATGGGCGGCCTCGCGGATGATGTCGCCGATCTCGTCGATGGTGTTCTGCCGATCCCGGTGGCGCCGGTTTCCGTATGTGCTCTCGACAATCACATGGTCCGCCTCATCAATGACCGCCGGATCGTTCAGGATGGGTGTATCGTACTGACCCAGGTCACCGCTGAAGACGATCTTCCGCTGTTTGCCATTCTCATTCAGCCACACCTCCACACTGGTAGAACCGAGAATATGCCCCGCATCCTGAAAGCGGATCGATATCCCCGGCAGGATCTCCCGCTTCTCCCTGTACTTCAGACCGACCAGTTTATCCAGTGCCTCCCGAGCATCGGCAACAGTATAGAGAGGATCGATAAACGGCTTCCCTTTGCGCTTTCTCCATTTGTTTTCATATTGCGCATCCTTCTCCTGCAGATAAGCGGAATCCTGCAGCAGGATATCGCACAGCTCCATGGTCGCGTTCTGCGCATAGATCGGTCCCTGATAACCCTGCTTGACCAACAGGGGGATCCGTCCCGAGTGGTCGATATGGCCATGACTGAGAACCACCGCGCTGATGTCACCGGGCGAAAATGGAAAGGGACGGCGATTTTTCTCCATCTCCTCCCTGCGTCCCTGTATCAACCCGCAATCGAGTAACACCGTCTCTCCATTGGCACGGAGAATATGACAGGAACCGGTGATACCGCTGGTTGCACCATAGAATTCAATCTGCATAGGGCATGTCCTTTTGAGGATCTTGTTCGATTCGACACCATAGGGCCGATTGGATAAGCGTTAACAGGCCCTGGATTATATTCGCAGCTTATCACGAAGAGAAATCAAAGCACGCCATGAGCCACAAATTTAAACATTCATGTCGTCACTCAGGGCGTATAATCATTATTAGAGGTGCAATAAGGCTTGGCTGAGACCACCGCATCATTCAACCTTACCGGGTAACCAAGATGGCAACAGATACAGAGCAAATAGATAACCCTGCAGGTCGAAGCGGACTTCGCGGCATCCACATTATGTGGATCGTCCTGGCAACCATTCTGGTTACTGCCGCTGTCACCTATTGGGTGGTGCGCACCTATATCTACGCCAAGGACTTTACCCCGGTACAACTCACACATGCCGAACAACAGGTACTCAACGACAAGCTTCAACAACTGGGGTATCAGCCAAGCCCCGTTGCCCAGCCCGACCGACACGCTCAGCAGAAGGAGAGCGATGAGCAGTGGTTGAGACCTGAGCGATACAACGAGCAAGGGGCCAGGCGCGAGGTCTTTTTCAGTGAGAGGGAACTCAATGCCATGGTGGCGAACAATCAGGAATTGGCCAGAAAGCTCGCCATCGACCTGGGTGACGATCTGGTCAGCGCCAGACTGCTGGTGCCTGTGGATAAGGACTTCCCAATCCTCGGCGGCAAGACCCTGCGGGTATCCACAGGGGTGGAGATGGCATTCCGCAACGCCAAACCGGTCGTTATCCTGAAGGGCGTCAGCATCATGGGAGTCCCCATACCCAACGCCTGGCTGGGCGGACTGAAAAACATCGACCTGATCAGCGAATTTGGCGATGAACAGGGATTCTGGACAGGATTCGCCAAAGGCGTCGAGGATATTCGCGTCGAAGAGGGTGAACTCAAGATCAAGCTCAAGGAGTAGACCGGCTTTCTGTTCCAGCGACTTTCCGATATGGCTTATTAAGTCACATTGGAATACACATATAATCAGTCACTCTTCGATTTTTTCTGCATAACCCTTGGCTGGTGGCGACCAGCCGCGATCGGAACGATGGTGAAACCGCACCCGGTCGGTTTCCATGAGTTTCTTCAACGACTCCCTGTGAATGGATAACAAAACAGCAGAAAGCTAACTCATGGGTCTTGTGTCTATTAGGATGCTGTATAGAGGTCTTGCTAGGGCCTGTTAACACTAATCCAATCGACTCTGCTGGAGCTGTTTTTTTACCCAGCAAGGCAGAATGAGCGAGGTTTAGCCGTGCTAAATGAGCGAATGATAACGCCGCTGGGTGGAAAAACAGCCCCAGCCCTTCGGGTTGTGCCTGAAAATGCGCCACTCGGCGTTGCTCGTCGCTCATTTGGAATCACCAAACCTCACTCCTCGCGCCTTGATTGGCGCATTTTCAGACACAACAGAGCCGATTG
>QBVD01000001.1 GCA_003058525.1 gamma proteobacterium symbiont of Ctena orbiculata
AGTGCCTTGAGCGCTTTGATTTCTCTAGGATTCTTTGCTAAAAACTTGCCCGAGAGAAGAGGCTTTTAGACAATTTCTGGTACTGAGAAATCAAAGGGTGAAGTCAATTAAAGGTGCGTCTAAACGGTAAATCTCTTGTTTTATTTTCATATGCTTTGCCCAAAAAATATAAGAAACCTGATAATGATCCTATCCATGACCCATCTGACTCGGATCGTCGCCGCTTTCTGAAAACCGCCGGTGCCACTGCTACTGGCGCCGGCCTTATGAGCTACCTTCCCAGCGCCCACTCCAGGCACTACAACGATTACACCCCGGCGTTCGACTATCCATTCACCCTGGGTGTGGCCTCGGGTGAAGCAAAGGGGCGTAGCCTGGTTCTCTGGACCCGCTTGGCCCCGGATCCTCTCAATGGCGGCGGCATGCCCGATGAAGACGTGGTTGTAAAATGGGTTGTAGCACGTGATCCGGATATGCAGAAGGTGGTAAGGAAGGGTTATGCGGTAGCCTCTCCTGAACAAGGTCACTCCCTGCACGTCAAGGTGAGGGGATTGAAAGCCAATCGCTGGTACTACTATCAGTTTATAGTCGGTGATTTTACAAGCCGAACAGGAAGAACACGAACACTGCCAAAAAGAAAATCCGATATAGATAAACTCTCATTCGCCTTCGTCTCATGCCAGGAGTATCAGTTTGGCTACTACACGGCGTATAAGCATCTGGCGAATGAAGAGCTGGATTTCGTCATCCACCTGGGCGACTACCTTTATGAGGTTGGATTCAGCAATCCCTATCTGCCTTCGGTACGTACCCACGTCGACGAGGAGTGCGTAACCCTTGAGCAGTACCGCAATCGCTATGCGGCCTATCAGTTGGATGAGAACCTGCAGGCTGCACGCGCCGCCTTCCCCTTCTTCCATTTGTGGGATGATCACGAAATCGATAACGACTGGGCCACTGACACACCTGAGGATTGGGATGATCAGACCAGAGAGGATTTCCTTATACGTCGACAGCATGGCATGCGGGCCTATTATGAGAATCTGCCCTTGGATCCCGCTCTCGCTCCTGATGAGGAAGAGGACAAGGACGAAGTTGATGATGACAACGAGATGCGCATCTACCGCAAGATAGAAATCGGCAACCTGGCGCGAATCAATCTGCTGGATTGCCGGCAATACCGTTCCGACCAACCCTGCACCACGGGTGGCGCCAAAGGTTCGGAGGCGCCCAAGGCCAATCCGCCATGTCCCGAGATGTGTCCTGAGCGGTTCGACAAATCGCTGACCATGCTGGGTGAAAGGCAGGAAAAGTGGTTGAGGAAGAATCTGAAAAGATCAAAGGCAAAGTGGAACATCATCGCCTCCACCGTGTGGTTATCCCAGTTTATCTACGATAAACGTGATCCGCAGACCGGTGCCTTGATAACTGACGCCGATGGCAATGCCGTAAAGCTCATCAATACCGACTCCTGGGATGGCTATCCTACGGAACGTCAGCGGTTGCTGGACTTCATTGACAA
>QBVD01000040.1 GCA_003058525.1 gamma proteobacterium symbiont of Ctena orbiculata
GGGGGGGGGCGGCCATAAACGTTAAATTCAATAAATAGACCAATCGCCATTAACAAGTGCAATACCGCTTTGGAATGGTTATATCTGGCATACAATATTCAAGCACGGATATGAGAGGGAGAAATCATGAATATCGATCTCGCGGATGTCACTCTACACGTGGATGAAACGCTGGATAGCGACGGCCTCGCTCAACTGGAGGACGCATTTCGCGTGCGGGACGGCGTCGTCTCGGTTCATAACGACCCCAAGCGACCGCATCTGTTTGTGATCGAGTACAACCCTGAACGGGTAAACAGTCAAGACCTGTTGGCTATAACCCACTTTCAAGGACTGCATGCCGAATTGATCGGTCTCTGACAGGCGCAGTTGATCTCGAATCTATCACCCCTCCAGGCGCGCTGCATGGAAAGGGTCCACCATTCGCGGCGCCACGCGCCTGGCGGATAATGGCTGCTCGTCACACAGAAATCATCGAATAATATGGGACACAGCACTAGAGATGATTTCCGGTAAGCCCCCTCTGTCCGGAACACAACCCTTCACGTTTTTCACGCATGGCGTCAACCGGGGAATTTTTGTCGGATTCTACCCCTGCAGGCCATAATTTTGCCGGATCCGTAACGGGCTTGGAGATTGTAAATCCCCTAACCGACCATGTTGTTTGAAAAGGATGCGGGAATGTAAATTCCGACTTGGCTCGGAATCACGTATATTCTCAGCCAAAGAGAAAAAAAGAAAGATCTTTCAGCCCTTACCGGTGATACGTAGAAACTAAAAAACATTCGGAGTTTGAGGAATGCAAAGAGTAACCATAGTTGGCAGCGGTTTTGCGGCACTGACCGCTATCAAGACCATTCGGTCCAAGAATAAGTCGATTGAGATAAACGTCGTCAGTCCCAAAGCGGAATTTCACTACCTTCCAGGTTCGATCTGGATTCCATCAGGTATACGCGAACCCGATGATCTCATCATTCCTCTGGGGCCTTTTTTTAGACGCATGCGGGTTGAACACCATCTTGCCGAAGCCACCGGACTCAGTGGTGATGGCAGGATCCTGCAAACCACTGACGGTGAAGTTGAGAACGATGGTCTGATCATCGCTTCGGGAGGCCGCTTCATAAAAAAACTGCCTGGGATCGAAAACGCCATAACACCTTGTGAAGGCATCGCAGCTACAATGCAAATCCGTGATCGCCTCAGAGAGCTGGATAGCGGTGTCATTGCCATAGGATTTTCCGGTAATCCCAAAGAGCCAAGTGCAATGCGTGGCGGGCCGATGTTCGAATTCCTGTTTGGCATCGATCGTCAATTGAGGCTCGAAAAACGGCGTGACAGATTCAAACTCATATTTTTCACACCAGCGGAAAAACCTGGCCAACGGCTGGGTCCCAAGGCTGTTAGTGGATTGATCCAGGAGATGCAAAAACGAGACATCAAAACCCATCTCGGACATAAAATGGTGGAATTCACGGCAACAAGCGTTGTTACTGAGGGAGGCAGCTTCGATACCGACCTGATTCTCTTTATGCCTGGCATGACCGGTAACCAGTGGTTCGACAATACTGACTTACCACGATCATCCGGGGGTCTGATCAAGGCCGATGCCAATTGCCGGGTCGAAGGCATGTCCAGCGTCTATGTTGCGGGTGACTCAGGCAGCTTCCCGGGCCCGGAGTGGATGCCCAAACAGGCCCATATGGCTGATCTTCAGGCTACAGCGGCAGCCAAAAACCTGCTCGCTGAATTCAAGGGCGAAACGCCAAGCGAGACCTTTAAAGTGGAACTGGTATGTATTGTAGACAGCCAAACCAGTGGAATGCTCGTGGCACGAACCGAAAATAAAAACATCGTAATGCCGAATATGACAATCTTTCATTGGCTGAAGCGACTGTTCGAATGGTGGTACTTACGCCAATATCGCTAGCCATACATTGTGTCCGACACTTCAATGAGGGCGATAACCATAATTTCAGCAGGGAAATATATGGCACGGTTTGTATACTAAACCATGCAACAGACATGGAAACCGTGTTATGACAGCAGGATATGGCAAGGAGATGTTTGTTCAGGTTGACAAGGAATCAATGGAGTTATGAGTGGTGCAACCAATCAATGATGCTGTCTCTGAAACTCAGCTTAAAGAGCTGCTGTTACATGAAGAGCGAAAAAGCGAATGCTATTAAACGCAAGACACGACCGTCATGGTCGTGTAAAAGGCACGCTTCAATCACTAAAATGAAGATTCAACAATCACTGATTGTTCATCACCGACCGATCAGTCGATAGACCGATGGAATCAACAACAGAGTAACGAAGGTGGAGAAGGAGAGCCCGGATATCAATGTCACGGCCAGAGGTTGCAACATTTCCGATCCCTCTCCCAGCGCCAATGCCAACGGCGTCATTCCGGCAACCGTTGTCAGTGTAGTCATTAGAATCGGTCGCAACCTGAGCTGAGCCGCTTCTTTTATGGCAGCATTCTTATCCTGTCCCGCATCCCTTCTCAATGCGATATACTCAACCATCACGATAGCGTTGTTCACTACAATTCCAGCCAGCATGATCAGTCCCAGCCAAACCGGCATGGAGATTGGCAAATCCGCCCAGTTCAATCCTATCCCGACACCGATCAAACCGAAAGGTACACAAAACATGATTATCAGGGGATTTCTCAGTGATTCATACTGAACCGACATCACAACCAACACGAGAAAAAGCGCCAGACAGAGCAACAGAATTCCATTGTCTCGTCCTTTTTTCATAACCTCCACACTACCTCCGTAATTTATGGCATAGCCGGTTGGCAGATCCATAGACGCAACAATGCTTCTCACTTCCGATATCGCCTCTGGTAATGACAGATCACCACCCAACGAGGCGCTGACTTCAGACATTCTCTGTTGCTGGTCTCGCCTGATTGTCACAAAGGATGGCGATAACTCTATCTTGGCCAACTCCCCTAAGCGTATCGGCACTGAAGGATCGGTTTGGCTGAATATGACGATAGATTCAAGATCGGCGGGAGTAGCAATATCCGAATCCAACAACCTTACTCTTACCTGTATACTTCGCCCCCCCTCCAGGTAATCGGTAACCACCTCACCACTCAGCGCCAGACTGACGATTTCTCCCAGTTCATCCACATCAATACCGAAATAGGCTGCCCGCTGACGATCCACTGAGACTATGATCTCCTGTGTAATATCATCACTGCTGCTCTCGACATTGCTTAGCCCTGATACTTTTTCAAGCCTCTCATCAACCTCCACCGCAAGCTTGCTCAGAACATCCAGATCCGGCCCCTTTATTCGTACACTAAGGTCATCGTCACCCCAATTTAGCCGGATTCCACGTACACCTTGTACCCTCATACCCATCCACAATCCGGGTAATTTGGCCTGTTTGATCTCTTTTTTGACACGGTCGACCCAGGCCCGACTACTGATTTGTCTCATACGGGCGGGCTTTAAAATCACCTTGATACTGGCCCTGTTGACTGATTCATAGCGTGAACGACCAAATACGAACCCGCCTATCTGAGAGTATATGGAATCCGTTTCCGGCTGGCGCCTTATTATCTCTTCGAGTCGATACACCAGATCATCCATACCTTTCAAATTGATGCCGCGATCTGCAACAAGCCTTATGCTGATACGACCCTCATCAATCTGTGGCAGGAATATCTGCTTCTCCGGCACCAGCTTGAATAATGCGAATACAAGCAACAACACAAATACAACCAGAGGCAGCCACGGTTTCCGCAGTAAAATCTCAACCAAACCGGAGTAGCCGGTCTGCAGTTGCAGCATCAGATTATCAATTACCTGCCTTAACCGGTCTTTAAGGCCAATAGACAATCTGCCGGAAAGTGCCGGCACCAAAGTCAAGGCAACGATCATTGACGCCAAAATGGCGGCAGAGATGGTAAAGATCAACTCACGAAAAAGCAGCCCAACAAGACCACCAACAAAAAGAAACGGCAAAACGGCCACCAGGTTGGTAGTTGTCGAGGCTACAATTGCACTGTTTACTTCACTCGCGGCATAGCTGGATATTTGAGTGGCCTTTTCACTTTTTGACTTCTCCCTTTGGTGACGGTAGATATTTTCCAACATCACTATGGTGCTATCCACCAGCATACCGACACCTAAGGCCAACCCTCCCAAGCTCATGATATTAAGCGTCAGGCCGGCACTAGACATCAGTATAAAGGTAACGAGTATTGCGATCGGTATGGCGCACCCAATAATCAACATGCGCCGGATACTGCCTAAAAACAGATATACAACCACCATCGCCAATACCGCACCAGTCATTGCCGAACTGATGGCATTATCGAGTGCCCGCCGTACAAATCGGGCTTGGTCATCGACAGGGTGTATTTGGATATCCTTGGGTATCAGCGCCTGATCTTTAAGCTCCTCCAACCTGGACGTAACATGATCCACCACATCAACCGTATTCGCAGTGGGCTGCTTTTGTATCGATAGCTTTATTCCAGGAAGACCATTGAGGCGAATACGCATTCGTTCATCTTCCGAGCCATCCACCACCTGAGCAACCTCTGATAACCGAATCAGGGTGGTTGTATCATCGTCCCCTACGCGTCTTAACGGTAACTGCAGAATATCATCCACAGACTGAAATCGACCTGCAGTCCGGCCACTGATTTCGGCCTGCTCAGTAATAAGCCGGCCCCCGGCAGTCTCGACGTTCGATGACCTAAGGGCATCAGTCAGGTCGGATAGATGCATACCCAAACCAGTCATACGCTGCTGGTCCGCATAGATATTGATCTCTCGCACCAACCCTCCGCCCACTTCAACGGCCGCGACACCTGGCAGATTCAAAAATGATTTGCTGAACTCATAGTCCACCCAACTGCGCAGCGCCACCGGATCGCGCAGAGATGAGCTGATGACGTATTCCGCCACCGGCAGTTGGGACGGATCATGCTTATAGATAATCGGTGGATCGATACCGTCCGGCAGAAAGCGCTTGGCACGATCCAAACGTGTACTTGCATCTTGCAGTGCCTGGTCTATATCCGTGCCATACTTAAACGCCAGATCGACCTCACTACGCCCCTCACGCGTTCTCGAACCTATATGGATCGCATCTTCAGTTATCGAGAGTTGTTCTTCCAAATGACGTGTGACCTGATCTTCCATAATCTTCGCAGGCACACCGGGATCTATCACCCTGACCGCAATTGACGGGTAAACGACATGTGGAAGAAGGTCCACGCTCAGACGACCAAGCGCCATGAGGCCCAGCACCATGAATGCGAGTGTTATCATCACTACACCGATCGGATGGTGTATTGACCAGCTGGCCAGACCTCTGCCTAAGGCTTTTTTCATACTAGGGCCTGTCAACACTCATTCAATCGGCCTGCTGGGTACGCCCTGAAGGAAGTGCCCTTGGGGTACGCCTGAAAAAGCGCCGCTCGGCGGTGCTCGTCGCTCATTTGGATCTTCAAAACTTCACTCCTCGCGCCTTGATTGACGCTTTTTCAGATGCAACAGCACCGGGTATCACAACTTCACATACCCTATGAATAGGCCTTGAAAAACTGCTTTGCGGCTCGGCCGCTTTTTGCCCCTCCACGCGCCATTGCAAACTGTTTCGCCGCCTCATGGAGTGCTTTGCGATCCCCGCTGTACTCAGGAAAATAGCTATCCACTATCTTCAGGTAGCCATGCCAGTTCACCGGATAGAATGTGAGCCACAGTCCGAACCTGTCTGACAGTGCCAGTTTTTCCTCAGTAGTATCACCCAAATGGAGATCATCCCCCACCATCCTCGCTTCCCGGTTTTCACTCATGAACTCAGGCAGAAGATGACGCCGGTTGGATGTGGCGTAGATCAGCACGTTCGCGGGAGGCGCTTCTATGGAGCCGTCCAGTACACTCTTCAATGCACGATAGGACGCCTCGCCTATATCAAAGGTCAGATCATCGCAAAACACAATGAATCGTTGCGTTAACCCTCTGATTCCGTCTACGATCTCCGGCAGTTCGATCAAATCGTTTCTATCGACCTGGATCAGTCGCAGATCCTGCCCCCGGTATTGATTAAACACCGCCTTGATGAGTGAGGATTTACCAGTACCCTTGCCTCCCCACAACAGTGCATTGTTGGCGCCCTCTCCGGAGAGGAAACGTTCCGTATTGCGTAACAACTGTAATTTTTGATCATCAATGCCAACCAACTGATCAAGCCCTATTTGATCGATATGTTCAACGGCTCTGAGATCGCCTCTGCGCGGTCGCCATATAGCCGCTGCTGTTTTGCTCCAATCGATCGACATGGGGTCCCCCCTGCAGGCTGGTTATATTATCTTAGCCCATTGTGAAATCACTTCTTCTGTTGTGCAAATCTGCCAGTGATCCTAATTGACGCAACAGCAACGGTTTACCACAATCCCGTAAAGAACGGTATATTGTTTATAAACACTGACCACCATACAGATCCGTAAGATAATCTCATTCATTCCGGTTTGACACGCATCCCGCTGTCGCAGGCAAACCCACTTCAGCGTTTCTGTCATACAAACCGGTTAAAATCGCATCCGACAGCGGCGGTTTTTTCCTGGTTCGCTCTGCTTCCCACGGCATCTATCTTGATTGCCATCAGAAGCATCTACTTGGACATTTTCCGAGTCAACATCCTGTGTCTCTCCGAGAGATGGATGACCACACCATATTCATTGACAGTGACCGCTAAAACATCACTGACAGCAACCGAATGCAACAATGCTGTAAAAACCGGAAAAGAGATTTTTTCATGGCTGTGCATCTTCGCAAGCACCATGTTGAGTGAAATTAACCCTCATAGCGAGATCGACACAACGTCTGGAATACCTAATTGAATTAACCTACAAGAAATCAATTTGTGTTAACAATCCTATGATGGCTTGCCAACACTGACACGAAAGCAGCTGACCTTATGCGTCCCAGTGATGTGTTTCTCTTCAGGATAGGCTGATCCACAATCCGCTTCAGCTTGCGGACAACGTGGATGAAAGTGGCATCCACTGGGCGGTGTGACCGGTGACGGTGGTTCTCCCGGCAATTGAATGACTGGTCGCTGCCTGCCGGGATCGGGTACAGGAACAGCTGAGAGCAGTGCACGTGTATAGGGGTGCCGAGGATGTTTCATAACCTCATCGGTCCGCCCCTTCTCAACTATTCTGCCCAGATACATGACTGCAATTTCATCAGCCATATAGGCCACCACGGAGATATCGTGAGATATAAACAGATAGGAGAGCCCGAGCTCACCCTGCAATCCCTTGAGCAGATTGAGGATTTGCGCCTGTACTGAAAGATCCAGCGCACTGGTCGGTTCGTCACAGACAATCAGGCGTGGCTCCACCGCCAGTGCCCGCGCCACACAGATACGTTGCCGCTGGCCTCCTGAAAATTCATGAGGATATCTATTGGCGGCCGATGCCGGCAGACCGACCTGCTGCAGCAGGGACTCGACACGCCTCCTTAGCATAGCCCCACTCTGGGTACCTTGGGCAAGGATGCCCTCGGCAACGATATCAGCCACCCTCATCCTGGGATTCATCGATGAAACCGGATCCTGGAAAATAATCTGGATATCACCACGCAGCCGTCTCAGATCTCTCCCTCGCATGCCGCTAAGCGACTTACCGTCGATTACAATTCGCCCCCCGGTCGAATCGATGAGTTTTAGAATCGCTTTGCCCAGCGTGGACTTGCCACATCCCGACTCGCCGACCAATGCCACCACCGATCCTCGGGTGATATCCAGGTCGACACCATCCACTGCCTTGAGCTGACCGACCACAGGTTGCAGCAACCCCTTACGGACAGGAAAGTGCACCCGCAGATTCTCGACCGATAACAGCGGTCTCCTGTCTCTGTCCGGCAAGGTATGATGTGACACGCGATCCGTATCACTCACATTCAGCTTCAACGTCTCATCCCTGTAGAGCAGGCAACGCACCCCGGAACGGTTTTCTCCCGGCAGCCAGTCTGGTGTCGTCTCATGACAGGCCTGCCTGCTCTGATCACAACGCGCAACAAAGCGGCAGCCGATGAATTCGCTGCCCAAGGCTGGAACAGCGCCTCCGATCACGGCCAGCTTTTCGCCCGGACGCCTGCGCTCGGGCAGTGAAGCGAACAGCAAACGACTGTAGGGATGCCTGGGATGGCGAAAAAAAGCGCCTATCTCGGCGCTCTCGACGATCTCACCCGCATACATGACAGCAACCCGATCCGCCATCTCCGCTACCACACCCAGATCGTGCGTAATCAACAGGATCGACATGCCCTTTGCCTGCTGCAAGTGCTTCATCAGACCCAGAATCTGGGCTTGCATGGTGACATCGAGGGCAGTGGTGGGCTCATCGGCAATCAGAAGTTTGGGATTACCCGCCAGCGCCATTGCAATCATCACCCGCTGTTTCATCCCACCGGAGAGCTGATGGGGATAACGATGGGCACAGCGCTCCGGATCCGGGATTGCAACAGCCTGCAACAATTCGATCACACGCTGGTTGACCGCACTCTTCATCAGATCATCGTGCAGCGTCACCGCTTCAGCAATCTGTCGACCGATACTCATCAACGGATTGAGCGAGGTCATCGGCTCCTGGAATACCATGCCCATCTGACCCCCACGCAGGCGCCGTATCGATTGCCGATCCAGATCCACCAGGTCGAAACCGTTGAAATCGATCCTTCCCGCCTCGATGTGGACGGAGGGTGGCAACAATCGCATCAACGACAGCGCAGTCATCGACTTGCCGCAACCCGACTCGCCTACCAGGGCAAACGTCTCACCCTGTTGGATCTCAAGGTCGAGATCCTCAACAACACACAGCCTGCTGTTTGCGTTTTTCAAAATGAGCCGCAGACCGCTGATCTTCAGCAAGTGATCGATCATGGTTGGATCAGACCGGCACCCTCGGTACCGCAGCGATCAGCTGTTGCGTATATCGATTACTCGGACGATTGACAATATCCTCGGTTCTCCCCTGTTCGACGATCTTGCCCTGGTACATCACTGCGGTGCGATCACTGACATACTCCACCACACCGATATTATGGGTAATGAACAGCAGGGTGAGCCCATGCTTGGCTCGCAGATCCAGTAGCATGCGCAAGATTTCCGCCTGCACGGAGACATCCAGAGCACTGGTGATCTCGTCACAAACGATGAAAGAGGGGTTCAGGGAGAGCGCCCTCGCAATACCGATCCGCTGCCGCTGACCGCCGGAAAATTCATGCGGGTAGCGCCACAAGGTATCCTCCTCCATCTGTACCTGATCCAGCAGGTCTCTCGCTATCTCGATACGCGCATCCTGATCTTCACCGATCCCATGGACCTTCATCGCTTCAGTCAGGATAGCGGCAATACTCAGACGCGGGTTCAGGGATGATATGGGATCCTGAAAGATGATCTGCATATGGCGCCGAAAACGCCTGAGTTGCGACCTGTTCATTTCTGTAATATCGGTATCATCGAATGCCACACGACCGGCGGTGGGTTCGGTCAGGCGCAGGATACCCCGCCCCAGAGTCGTCTTGCCGCTACCCGATTCACCGACCAGCGCCAGAATCTCTCCGCGTGGTATCTCCAGATCGACACCGTCCACCGCGCGCACCTGATCGACGACCCGCCGCAGCAACCCCTTTCGCACCGGAAAATGGATCTCCAGCCGGGAAAGCCTGATCAATGGCATCTGATCACCATGCTGTTCATGGGGCTGGTTGCGGGCCAGATTCTCCGGCAGGGCGGCAATCAATGCCTGAGTATAGCTATGGCCGGGACGGTGAATTATCTGCTCGGTGTCACCGGTCTCGACCAGTTTGCCCCGCTGCATGACACCGACGCGGTCGGCAATCTGGGACACTACACCGAAATCATGGGTGATAAACAGAATTGCCATACTTGTACGCTGCTGCAGGGTCTTCATCAACCGCAGGATCTCACGCTGAACCGTGACATCCAACGCCGTGGTGGGTTCATCGGCAATCAACAGGTCGGGCTCGCAGGCCATGGCCATGGCGATCATCACCCGTTGACGCTGCCCCCCCGACAGCTGATGGGGAAAGCTGTGGACCCGGGTCTGCGGATCGGGCAGCTGTACCGCCTCCAGGGATTCCAATACCCGTTGCCATGCCTCCCCTTCGGAGAGTTCGGGAAAGTGGAGTCTTACTGCCTCGAGGATCTGTTCGCCGATGGTAAAAACGGGATTCAACGAACTCATGGGTTCCTGGAAGATCATGGCGATCCTCCCTCCCCGCACCTGCTGCATCTCAGCCTCGCTCAGGCCAGCCAGATCCACCGGCGCTTCACCCTGAGCATGAAAGTGGATCTCACCCGTATGTCGTTGCAGGTTGGATTTTGGCAGCAGCTGCATGATCGAAAGTGCAGTGATCGATTTACCGCTGCCCGATTCACCGACCAGGCAGAAAGTTTCCCCGCGTGCAATTTCGAAGCTGACATCATCAACGGCCTTGATGGTTCGTCCCTGGTGCTGAAACCAGGTATGGAGCTGTTTCACCGACAGTAACATCAGCCCGACTTGCTCAGATAGGGATCGATGGCATCTCGCAACGATTCACCGATCAGGTTATAGGCAAAGACCGTGAGAAAGATGGCGCCGCCAGGAAAGGCCGCCATCCACCAGTTGAAGCGGGATGACTGTACCGCCTGATTGAGCATTTCACCCCAGGAGGGATCATCCACCAGGCCAAGCCCGAGGAAGCTCAACGTCGCCTCGGCGAGGATCGCCGATGCCACGCCGAAACTGGCCGCCACCAACACCGGACCCATGCCGTTGGGCAACATGTGACGGAACAGAATCGAAGGCAGCGGCAGGCCCGCCGCCTCGGCCGCCTGGACAAAGTCCTGCTTGCGCAGACGCAAAAACTCGGCGCGCACGTAGCGGGCGTAACCTGGCCAGCTGGTGATACCGATGATCACCATCATGATATAGAGGCTGCGACCGAAGAAAGCGACAAAGGTCAACAACAGAAACAGGGTCGGCACGGCCTCGAAAATCTCCACCAGACGCATACCGAGGATATCCACCACACCGGAGAAATAGCCCATCAGGCCACCGATAATGATCCCCAGCAACATGGCGATCCCGGTGGCCACAAAGCCGATGCCGAGGGCGATCCTGGAGGCATGGACCATGCGACTGAGCACATCGGCCCCGTTCTGTTCGGTACCGAACCAATGGGCTCGCGACTGTTGTGAAAGGGGCGCCTCCAAGCCGGTATCGCCCCGATCCCTCTGGTAATCCTTCGGTGAGAAGGGAACCGGCGCGTAGACCACCCAGTCATATTCACCGGCGGCATCGGCAACCCGGTACTGCTCATAGATAACCAGTTGTTGAGGCTTGACCCAGAGATAAGCGAAAAGCGCCGCTACCGCCAGTACGAAGATCATGATCAAAAACTTGCGTAGCAGCGTGATCTGCCAGGGATAGAGCAACAACAGGGTGATGAAGCCCACTAGAAAGAGCACATCGACCGGCTGCAGATAGTTCAGCACAGGACTGCTGATCTCACCCTCATGACTGAGCAACAATGGGAAGCTACTGGCAAGGAAGGGAGCGAACACACCCACCAGAGCGAGGATACCCACCCAGAGTAAACCCAGGCGTGCGCCCCAGCGGACAAAGGTCTGGCCGAGAATCCTGCGCCAGTAGCTCTGACGCCTCTTCGCTGTCCTACTCATAACTCACCCGCGGATCGGCCAAGGCATACAAAATGTCGGCCAGCAGATAACCCAACAGGGTCAGACAGCCACCGATAAGGGTGATCGACAATACCAATTCACGGTCCCTGGTCTGCACCGCCTCCACCGCCAGTTTACCCATACCCTCAATACTGAAAATGCTCTCCACGATAATCGAACCCGCCAACAGGCTGGGCAGCAGACTGGCAGCCACGGTGATCAGGGGAAGCAGACTGTTGCGGAAAACATGTCGCCACAGCACCACCGCTTCCGCCAGCCCCTTGGCCCTGGCGGTGCGCGCATAATCGGAAAGCAGGTTCTCCAACACCGCGGTGCGGGTCAGCTTGGCAAGGCCGGCAAAACCACCATAGGCGAGACAGATCACCGGCAACGCCAGATGCCAGAGCCGATCCAGCAGAAATCCCCTCACCCAGTTTCCCTGCATCCAGTAAACCGCGAGCAGAAGCCCCACCAGGAGACCGGTGGTGAGGAATCCGAGCTGCCGCAACAGGCGGTAGTCACTGCTTGCCAGCCAGGCGGCAAGCAGGGCGAAGATGACTGGAATGCCGATCCACAATGACAGGGAACGTTGAGCCTCAGGCAATTGATAGACCATGGCCGTTCCCAACAATGCCCAGACAAGACCGAATGCGATCTCCCTGAACGGCCGCAGGGCAAGACGTCCCAACGCCAGAAAGAGTGAGATCGCAAGCATAACCACCATGAACAACAGGGCTATATCCCACAGGCTCGACCAATGGGGCATGAACACCTGGTCGAGTACCAGTCGATCGCTCAAACCGGCGGTGGGAAACCAACGCCAATACTGCTCATTGGCGAAAAAGCCGATCATCAGCACACCTGCAAGCATGGTCGGCACCGACCAGAGTGCGAGCATGATCATGCCGCTGCTGACATCGAAGGAGCGTCCCCGCTCGACTGCCGCGCGCACGCCGACCAGCAGTGCCAACAGATAGACGATCGGGATACTCAAGACATTCAATAGGATGGTGATGGGCACTCTTTCCGAGAGCAGCTCAGTGACCGGGCGCCCATAGCGAAAACTGCGGCCCAGGTCGGAGCCTTTGGTGAAAGAGAAGCCGCTCATCCGATTCTCTTCATCGAAGGTGAAACCGATTGGCGAGACATTATTCAACCAACGAAGATATTGCAGATAGGGGGGATCATCCAGCCCGTAGAGACGATTGTAATAGGCCTCGATCTCTTTCTTCGCCTCCGGGTCCAGGTTCTGCCCCTCCACCAGACTCTGGGCGCTGATACCACCGGGCGATGCGGCCATGACCACGAACACCACCAGAGTAATACCCAGTAATGTGGGCAACATCAACAGCAGACGTCTAAGCAGATAGGTCAGCATCTATTGGGTGTATCGCTGCTCAACGATGGGGACATAGTTCTCAAGAGGCACTTGTCCCAGGTTGAGGCCGACCTTGGTATTGACCACATTACGCAAGCGCCGGTCGATGAACACCAGGCTCTTGCTCCGCCTAAGAAAGGTATAGGGCTGATCGTTGAAGAGATGGGCCTCTGCCTGACGCCACAGAGGCATGCGCTTCTTTTCATCCACGGTAGCCCGCGCCTCCTCGATCAGGCGATCCAACTCCGGGTTGCTGTAGTTGATGAAGTTGTTCCCGCCTCCCGCGATCTGACTGCTGTGAAACATCTGGTAGAGATCTGTTTCAAGACCGCTACTCCACCCCAGTGTAATGGCATCGAAATCCCGCTTCTTCATCAGATCGAGCATCACCGACCACTCAGTGGGCTTCGGCTGCAGCAGGATACCGGCACGGGCCAGCATATCCTTCAGAAACAACACCATGCGTCCGGTATCCTCATTACCCTGAAAATAGACCAGCTCGAATTCGAATGGCCTGCCGTCACTGTCCTCTAGGATGCCGTCTCCATCACGGTCGGCATACCCCGCCTTGGATAGCAGCTCAATCCCCTTTGCCTGATCATAGTTGCGCGCCGTAGTGGCGGGATCGTGCTGCTTGCTGCTGGCGCTGAATGGACTCACAGCGACCTCTGCATAACCGAGATAGATCTCATCGACAATGCGCTGACGATCGATCAAATAGGTCATCGCCTGCCTCACCTCAGTCTTTGCGAACCGGGTCGGCTTCTCGTTACGCAGCTGATTCCAGCCAATATAGGAGTAGCCCGCCACCGGACTCATATACTCCCAATGCTGAGCCTTATCACCGATCTGCTCATCATCGATCAACTGCTGATATTCCCGTGGCCGCGAACCATAGGTGTCGATCTCACCGTTGCGGAACGTGGTGAGTCGCGCGCTGTCGTTTTCGATCACCCGCCAGATAAGCCGGTCGAAGGCCGGTTCCACAGGTCCCCAGTAACGGGGATTTCGACGCAGCTCCACGCCTCCTTTATCCGGCGCCCAACCCTTCGGGTCTTCAAGACGATAGGGACCTGAACCCAACAACACCCCCTTTGATTGGTTGAAGCTGTTGGGATCCTCAAGGTAGGGCTGGTAGAAGTGTTTCGGCATGATCTCCATACCCCCGGCCAATGAGAGTGCATTGAAGTAGGGTTCGGCAAACTGGAATTTTACCGTCAGTGGATCGAGGGCCTCCACCGATTCGATCTTTGCGTAATAGGCCCGCTCCCGCGGCGCCTGAATCGCCTCGGTCATAATAAACTCAAAGGTAAAAACCACATCCTCGGCCGTCAGCGGCAAACCGTCCGAGAACTGCAATCCTTCTCGAAGCTTGAAGATAAAGGTAAGACCGTCCTCGCTGACAGACCAATCATGGGCCAACAGCCCCTGCCATTCCAGGGTATCGGGATTGCGGATCAGTAAGGTCTCCAGAATATAACCCTGCACCTGGGATGAGTAAACGTCCTGTGAAATAAACGGGGTCAGGGATTTCAGGTTGACACCGAATGCCTGCACCAGCCAGTCCCCCTGACTGTAATTGGGCTGCTGGGTAACGGCATAGGCCCGCTCGAATGCAGTGGCCATTTGACCCTGCTGAGACGAGCCGCTTTGTTGTGCCAGATTGACCCCCTGTTGAATGCGTTGATCCAGGCTTCTGACCTGACCTGTTATCTCCCGGATGTCTCCAGCCTGCTCTCGCATCAACTGTTCCATGCGAGACATCTTCTGCCATTGCCGGTCGATCATATACATAACCAGGACGATGGTAATCAACACCAGAGAAAGACCACCGAAATAGAGAACATCCCGACCGTTTAAGCGTCGCTGCATGAAGTTACTCCTGTGACCCAGGATAAGTAATTAAAAAAAACCAGGGCCTGTTAACACTAATCCAACAGGCCTTAGAGAGTCTATTATGCTTTCCCGGGACATGAAAGAGTAAGCAATCCTGTGTGATGTGAATAATGAAGAAACAGGGTATGGATTTTTTCAAGTAGCCCCGAACACATCACCTGCACTTTTCGCTGAAGATAAATTCCGGTAAGTTACGCAGTTTAACTCTAAGTGAGTCTGTCTATATGCCACTCCCCGTGCATATATCGATAACTCCTGTAAGGAATCGTTCCATGGGCTTTTTACAAAACAAACTCGTACTCATTGTCGGCATTGCCAGTAACCGCTCCATCGCCTGGGGTGTTGCCGAGGCCATGCACCGCCAAGGTGCTGAGCTGGCGCTCACCTATCAGACGGAAAAGCTTAAAAAACGCGTCGACGATGCCGCCGAAAAGTTTGCCGCAGACATTATTATGCCCCTGGATGTCACCAGTGACCAACAGATCGCAGACCTGTTCGGCACCCTGGAACAACAGTGGGGTCACCTGGACGCCATCGTGCATGCGGTGGGGTTCGCACCCCGCGACCATTTGGAAGGTGGCTATCTTGACAATCTGACTCGTGAGGGATTCGCATTGGCTCACGATATCAGTTCCTACAGCTTTGCCGCGCTCGCCAAGGCCGGACGACCATTGATGCAGGGTCGAAACGCATCCCTGGTCACCATGAGCTACCTTGGCGCAGTACGCACCGTCCCCAACTACAATGTCATGGGAGTGGCTAAGGCGAGTCTGGAGGCAAACGTTCGTTATTTGGCCGAATCACTCGGCCCTGAAGGCATCCGGGTCAATGCTGTATCCGCAGGCCCGATCAGGACCCTGGCTGCATCAGGGATCAAAAACTTCAAGGGCATGCTCGAAGAGGCGGAGAAAAGAAATCCATTACGCCGCAACGTCACCATTGAAGAGGTGGGCAATACCACCGCATTTCTCTGTTCCGATCTTGCCTCGGGAATCACCGGGGATATTATCTATGTAGACTCGGGATACCATATTCTCGGCATCGCTTGATGCCGAGTCTAAGTCGACCTATTCGCTATCGGTATTCAGCAGGATTTCGATATCCGCACGGGATTCCAGATCGGTCAACACCATTTCATAGTGATCCCTGCCCAGCATGCGACGCAGGCTCTCTTGCTGTTGTAGATTGCTCTTATCGTCAGCACTACCCTCTGTGACACCCGTCAGCAGATAGACGGCAAAGTCTCCACCGGCAAGCCGTGCAGTGCCTGGTGATGATCCACCGGCAGCCGGCTTTGCAGTGCGGAAAAGCGCACTCGACAATCCCGGTGGGATTTGCCGGTCATTTCGATCCACCGTCATTGGACCGGTCACGGCATAGCTATTGGCAACATCCGATAAGGGAGCACCTGCGGCCATTTCAGCCATTCGTTTCTCTGCCTCGGCCTGGGCCTGCTGTTCGGCCTGTTGCTGCTGCAGGGTCTCGGTGATCTGTTGTTTCACCTCATCCAGCGGCAGCACAGAGGACTCCTGATGATCAAGGACCCGAAGTACCAGTGAGCTGGTGCCATCGATCTCGATCAATTCACTGTTATTATGCTCTTTCAGCACGTCGTCACTGTAGGCTGCCGTCCTCACCTTGGGATTGGCGAATACACCTGCACCCTGTTCCCGGGTAATCCAGTCACTCTGCTGAATACTAAGCTCCAATACGGACGCGGCAGATTCCAGACTGTCCGGGTCCTCATAGCTCAGATCGGCAAGCTGCTCCGCCAGTTCAAAATAGAGTCGCTCACCCTCGAACTTGCGATAGGCCGCATCTACTTCAGTCCGTGCCTCTTCGAACGGCTTGACAGTCCCATCCTTGATCCCTGTCAGCTTGATTAGATGGAAACCGAAACTGGTACGCACAGGCTCGCTTACCCCACCCTCCTGGAGGGCATAGACAGCGGACTCAAAGGCCGGGTCCATAATACCTTTGCCAAAGAAACCCAAATCACCACCCGAGGCAGCGGAACCCGGGTCCTGGGAGTTCTGTTTGGCCAGTTCCTCGAATGATTCACCATCACGCAGTCTTTCGGCCAAGACATCGATCCTTGCCTTCGCTTCATCCACTGTCGATTGATCCGCATCTGCAGCCGCCAGAATCAGGATGTGGCTGGCCTGGCGCTGCTCTGGAAGACCGAACTCATCCTGATTGTTCTCATAGTAACCGCGAAGACGTTCTTCATCGACATCAATGGTGCCGCCTGCAGTCCCGGCATCCAACAGAATATACTCGACCTTAACCTTTTCAGGCGAAATAAAGGCGCTTTGGTTGGCTTCGTAATAGGTCTTGATTTCATCATCGGAGAGTTCATCACTCAGTTTGAAATCACTGGCGGGAACCACGAAATAGGATATTTCACGGGTCTGTTTCAATAACCTTTGACTCTCATTGAGTTCTTTTGGAGTGACAAAACTACCTGCATGAACCGCCTGTGACAGCTGTTCCGCAACCAAGGCACGACGTACGCGATCTTCGAAACCAGCGGGTGAGAGACCCTGTAAGCGCAATGCACGTTCATAGGTCTGCTGATCATAGCGTCCATCCTTTTGAAACGTCGGCATACTCAGTATCGAGGCTTGGATCATGTTGCTTCCCGCACGTAATCCCATCCTGTTGGAAGTCTGTTGCACCAGTTCATCCCTGATCAGACGGTTTAACACCTCTTTGCGCATCCTGGTGTCATCGAACATTTCCGGACGATAGGCTGCACCGAGCTGCTCGCGCAGTTGCTGACGGAAGCGCTGGTACTGATTATCCAGGGTACGTTCGTTAATTTCGGCGCCGTTGACTGTTGCCGCAATAGGTTCGGAACCGACTCCCAGATAGGACTGGATTCCCCAAAGTGCGAATGGAATCGAAATCAATATTACGATCGCCCATGCGATCCAACCCTGCGCTTTATCTCTGATAACCTGAAGCATGACCAGTGACTCACTTATTTACACCTGAGGCAAGTTGACCAGGTGCCATACGTCTAAAACAAAAACGGGGTATCTGCCAGATACCCCGTTGATGATCAAAGTTGGCGGAGCGGACGGGACTCGAACCCGCGACCCCCGGCGTGACAGGCCGGTATTCTAACCAACTGAACTACCGCTCCGAGTTGGTGGGTGCTGCAGGGATCGAACCTGCGACCCTCGCCTTGTAAGGGCGATGCTCTCCCAGCTGAGCTAAGCACCCTGCTAGTGGGGTATATCGTCAATCGGTTAGAGATACCTCACCTGAAGGCGCGCTAGTTTATTGCATCCTTCAATGCTTTACCAGCCTTGAATGACGGGATTCTTGAGGCCTTGATTTTAATCGTCTCGCCAGTTTGCGGATTACGGCCTTCGCGAGCGGCCCGCTCCTTCACTGAGAAGGTGCCAAATCCTACCAACGAGAGCGTATCACCCTCTTTCATCGCTTTTGTTACTGCGTCAACCATACCGTCGAGCGCACGCCCGGCAGCCGCTTTGGAAATGTCCGCAGATTCCGCCATTGCCTCAATTAGTTCGGCCTTATTCATTAATAATTTTCCCCTGTGATGGTCTTGGCGGAATTACCGCCTTTAGAAGCGTTATGTAATGGCCCGATTGGGGCCCGAAACGCCAGAATTTATACCGGCTGCCAGATACCCTGTCAAGCAACTCAGAAGACCTATTCTTAACATTTGTTACTGTTGTGACAGAGATATAGCATCTCGAATCATACTAGTGCTTGGTCGGAGCACCCCGTTTCTTGACCTCGTCGCCATCCTGCTGTTGTCCGCCCTTAGTCTGTGTCGCATCCGCTGACTTTCCCTCTTTCGGTTGCGGCATCTTCTTGAGTGCCACCTGCAACACTTCATCGATCCAGCGGACCGGTTTGATATCAAGATTTTGTTTAATATTCTTCGGTATATCAACAAGATCTCGTTCATTCTCTTCGGGAATGATAACCGTTGCGATACCTCCGCGATGAGCGGCAAGCAGCTTCTCTTTGAGTCCGCCGATCGGTAAAACCTCACCTCTCAGGGTGATCTCCCCCGTCATTGCCACATCCGCCCGAACCGGTATTTTTGTCAAAGCGGATACCAGACTGGTACACATACCGACACCTGCGCTGGGACCGTCTTTAGGCGTCGCACCTTCGGGCACGTGGATATGAACATCACATTTTTGGTGGAAATCCTCTTCCAATGCGAGAGAATCTGCACGACTCCTGACAACAGTCATGGCCGCCTGAATGGACTCCTGCATGATTTCACCCAATTGACCGGTATGACTGAGCCGGCCCTTACCAGGCATCAATGCCGCCTCGATGCGCAGCAGTTCACCGCCCACTTCGGTCCAGGCCAGTCCGGTAACCTGACCGACCTGATCGTGTTCGTCCGCCCGGCCATAACGGAATCTTTTAACACCCAAATAGTCTTCAAGCTTCTTGGGTGTAACGGTGATCTTGCCTTTTGGTTTCTTCAGCAGAATATCCTTCACCACTTTACGGCATATCTTGGCAATCTCCCGTTCCAGATTTCGCACACCCGCTTCACGTGTGTAGTAACGGACGATATCGCGTATCGCGGACTCCCTGATGATGAGTTCATTGGGCTTCAATCCGTTATTCTCCATCTGCTTACGCACCAGATAGCGTTCGGCAATACTGACCTTTTCATCTTCGGTATAACCGGACAGCCTGATCACTTCCATGCGATCGAGTAACGCCGGAGGGATGTTCAAGGTATTCGCGGTCGCAACGAACATTACCTCGGACAAATCGAAGTCGACTTCGAGATAGTGGTCATTGAATGTGTGGTTTTGTTCCGGATCGAGCACCTCCAGCAGGGCCGATGCCGGGTCACCCCTAAAATCCATCGCCATTTTGTCTATCTCGTCAAGGAGAAACAGCGGATTACGGGTCTTGACCTTACTCAGGTTGTTGATGATTTTGCCGGGCAATGCGCCGATATAGGTACGCCTGTGTCCACGAATTTCCGCCTCGTCTCTTACCCCGCCCAGGGCCATGCGGGTGAATTTGCGATTGGTGGCACGGGCTATCGATTGACCCAAGGAGGTCTTACCGACACCGGGAGGCCCCACCAGACAGAGTATCGGTCCTTTCAGTTTTCGTACACGTTGTTGTACCGCGAGATACTCGAGGATACGCTCCTTGACCTTCTCCAGACCGTAGTGGTCTTCATTCAACACCGCGTCGGCCGCACCGATATCGTTACGTATCTTGGTCCGTTTCCTCCAGGGCAGACCGACCAGGGTATCGATATAGTTACGCACCACTGTGGCTTCGGCAGACATGGGGGACATCAGCTTGAGTTTGTTCAACTCATTGGTTGCCTTTTCCTTGGCCTCTTTTGTCATACCGACGGATTCTATCTTTTTGGTGAGATCCTCAATCTCGTTCGGCGCATCCTCCATCTCGCCGAGCTCCTTCTGGATCGCCTTCATCTGTTCATTCAGATAGTACTCGCGCTGATTCTTCTCCATCTGGCGTTTTACGCGGCCACGGATCCGTTTCTCCATCTGCAGGATATCGTTTTCACCCTCCATCAATCCCATCAGATGTTCCAGACGCTCGCGTACGTTGGGCATCTCAAGAACATGTTGTTTCTCTTCCAGCTTCAAGGACATATGTGCAGCGATGGTATCTGCAAGACGGCTGGGATCATCGATGCTTGAGAGTGATGTGAGCACCTCAGGGGGCACCTTTTTGTTCAACTTGACATACTGATCAAACAGGTTGGTGGCCGAACGCATCAGTACCTCGCTCTCACGGCCCGCCACATCGATCGTGTCAGTCAGGGTTTCAAGCCTGGCGGTAAAGAACTCATCCGTATCGACGAATTCCGTGATACGTGCTCTCTCTCCGCCTTCGACCAGCACCTTGACAGTACCGTCGGGTAACTTGAGAAGTTGGAGTATGTTTGCCAGGGTGCCGATTGCATACATATCAACCACGTCCGGATCATCCACATCAGCGCTCTTTTGCGCTGCCAGCAGAATCTGCTTATTGCTCTGCATCGCCGAATCCAGTGCCTGGATCGACTTATCACGGCCGACAAACAGAGGAATGACCATATGGGGATAGACGACCACATCGCGCAACGGCAAAACCGGCACGAGATTATTCTGGCTGATCGTCTTCATGGAATCTGTGTACTCGTGGCCCATTAAATTATCCTCATTTCGGCAGTCTCTCTGCCTAAAAACCTTCAACCTCAGGTATGACAGTCAGTACAGGGATTTGATACTGGCGGGTAACTATGTTCAATCCGCATCCATTTATTCGGATCAACACTATAAAGGACATATATAAGGGTGGAATCTGGATGTTTCAAGCCCGTAATGCAATGAATAGAGCAGATATATACCCTCTGGTGACCAACATACCCAATGGTTATGTTATGAATTCAAGAACATACCAGCATCTGTCAGTCAATCCGGCCGGTCTGACTTTCGCACGTATAACAGACCACTATTTTTGTGATGTTGTGCTAATCGGATGCGGCGATCTGCTTGTCGCTGTTTTCATAAATCATCAGCGGTTCAGACTCGCCGGCGATCACTGCCTCATCCACCACGACCTTCGTCACCTCGTCCATAGAGGGAAGATCGTACATGGTGTCAAGCAGTACTTGTTCTAAGATGGTGCGCAATCCCCGTGCGCCTGTCTTGCGAAGCATGGCTTTACGGGCAATGGCGCGCAGTGCGTCTTCACGGATCTCGAGCTCACAGCCTTCCATCTCAAACAGGCGGCTGTACTGCTTGGTCAGGGCATTCTTCGGTTCGGTGAGGATCTTCACCAACGAGGCTTCATCCAGCTCCTGCAGTGTGGCCACAACAGGCAGACGACCGACGAATTCGGGAATCAGACCATATTTGATCAGATCCTCGGGTTCCACATCGACGATGATATCGCCGATCGAGCGTGAGTCGTCCTTGCTCTTTACTTCCGCGGAAAATCCGATACCACCCTTTTCGGAACGATCTTTGATGACCTTTTCCAATCCGGCGAAGGCACCACCGACAATAAACAGGATATTCGAGGTATTGACCTGCAGGAACTCCTGCTGGGGGTGCTTGCGCCCACCTTGGGGGGGTACGGAGGCCACCGTACCTTCGATCAGTTTCAACAGGGCCTGCTGTACGCCCTCACCCGATACATCCCGGGTAATTGAGGGGTTGTCTGATTTTCGGGAAATCTTGTCGATCTCATCAATGTAGACTATGCCTGTTTGGGCCTTTTCCACATCATAATCACACTTTTGTAACAGCTTTTGGATGATGTTTTCCACATCCTCGCCCACATAACCCGCCTCGGTGAGGGTAGTCGCATCGGCAATCGTGAACGGTACATTCAGGAGCCTGGCAAGTGTCTCAGCCAGCAGGGTTTTGCCCGATCCGGTGGGCCCAATCAGCAGGATATTGGATTTGGCCAGCTCCACATCACTCTCTTTACCGATGGTATCGAGGCGTTTGTAGTGGTTGTAAACCGCGACCGATAGCACCTTCTTCGCCCGATGCTGGCCGATGACATATTGATCCAGGGTCTTTTTGATCTCGTGAGGCTTGGGAAGCTTGTTGATACTCTCTTCCCCGGGATCCTGCATCTCCTCGCGGATAATGTCGTTGCAGAGTTCGACACATTCGTCACAGATGAAGACGGAAGGACCGGCGATCAGTTTGCGTACCTCATGCTGGCTTTTGCCGCAAAAGGAGCAATACAGCAGCTTGCCGTCGTCGCCTTTTCCGCTCTTGTCACTGCCCATATCTCACTCCTCGAACCGAAATCAACCTGCTTTTAACTCAATCATATCTAACTGCGCATAGATGGCAAGGTCAGAGTCACGAAACTCTGATCTGCGTATCAGGCCTTCGATACAGTCGGTAACCGCCTTCAGAGACAGGTTATTCAGTCTACCGCCCCTTCGCGATTGCTCAGTACAGAATCAATCAGGCCGTAGGCTACAGACTCCTCGCCTCCCATAAAATTATCGCGTTCGGTATCCTCCCCGATCTTCTCCAGACTCTGACCGGTATGATTGGCCAGGATGGAGTTCAAACGCTCCCGCAACAACAGAATCTCTTTCGCATGAATCTCTATATCTGTCGCCTGTCCCTGGAAACCGCCCAGGGGTTGGTGGATCATCATACGGGAATTTGGCAGGCAATACCGCTTTCCCTTTGCGCCACCCGCCAATAATAACGCCCCCATACTGGCTGCCTGACCGATACACATGGTACTGACATCAGGACGGACAAACTGCATGGTATCGTAGATAGAGAGGCCCGCAGTGACCGATCCTCCAGGTGAATTAATATAGAGGTGAATATCCTTGTCAGGATTCTCCGACTCAAGAAACAGTAGCTGGGCAACAACCAGATTGGCCATATGATCTTCGACCGGCCCAACCAGAAAGATAACCCGCTCCTTGAGCAGTCTCGAATAGATATCGAAAGAACGCTCACCCCTGGCTGTCTGCTCAATGACAATCGGTACCAGACCAAGGTTTTGTGCATCCGGCATTCCTGATGAAAACTGTTCGTTCATAGCTGCTTTTTTTCCTCAGGGTCAACCCTGCTCTGTCAACGCGGCGAATGTGGTCTCATCATCCACTACTTCCACCTGCTCTATGACCCAGTCGACTACCTGGTCTTCCAAAACCACGTTCTGTACCGAAGCCAATTGTTGTTGATTGCCATAATAGAACTTGACAACCTCTTCCGGCTGCTCGTAGCTGGCCGCATACTCCTCAATTGTCTGGCGTACACGATCGTTATCGACCTGAATCTCGTTTTGTTTAATGATCTCACCAATCAACAGGCCCAGGGTTACACGCCGCCTGGCCTGATCTTCAAACATCTCACGGGGCAATTCGAAACTACCGGCCCCCTGTCCCATCTGTTCCCGAGTCTGTTTACGCAGCGCCTCGATCTCCTCCTCTATCAGCGCCTTGGGAATGTCGATCTTGTTCTGCTCGAATATAAGATCCATCGCCTGACTCTTTATCCGAGCCTTGACACGCTGTGAAAGTTCACGCCGCATGTTTTCCTGGATATCTTCCTTCAGTTTATCCACACCTTCACCGGTACCAAAGTCCTTGGCGAAATCATCATCGACTTGGGGAAGCACTTCTTCCGCAACCTCATTCACCTCGACTTCGAACGTTACCGGTTTTCCCGCCAGATCTTCCACCCGGTAATCCTCGGGGAATTGCAGGCCAATGGAGCGTTTCTCCTCTTTGACCATTCCCACCAGACCACTCTCAAAGCCCTCGATCATCCGATTGGAACCAAGCACGAGATCCACGTTTTCGGCACTGCCGCCCTCGAACGCCTCCCCGTCGACCAAACCCTTGAAGCTGATCTTCACTTGATCACCCTCGGCAGCGGCACGGTCTACGTTGTTCCAGGTAGCACGCTGTTTGCGCAGTTTTTCGATCATATCCTCGATATCCTGCGCGGTGATCTCGGCAACGGGCTGCTTGATCTCTCCCGTGAGTTCGGTCAATTTGATATCAGGCATGACCTCCAGGGTGGCCACATAACTGAACAACCCCTCTTCGGTGCTCTCTTTAGGCTCGATCTTCGGCATCCCCGCGGGTTGCAGCTTCTCCTGCTGGATCGCCTCCTGGTAGCTGCTCTCGATCATTTGACCATAGACCTCCTGCAGGATCTGGCCACCGTAATTTCGGCGCAACAGATTCATAGGTACTTTTCCCGGACGAAAGCCATCCAGTTTGGCGGTTCGACCAATCTGCTTCAGACGCTTGGTGACCTCCACCTCGATCTGCTCAGCCGGCAATTCGACCGTAACGCGTCGCTCTAGCCCTTCACCCGATTCCACCGAAACTTGCATGGTTCTTCTCCTGACAGCCTTGATCTGTCACTATATATTTGTAAAAACTGGAAATATCCTGGAAATTGCAATTGGCAATCACGAGGAAAAAACTGGTGCGAAAGGAGAGACTCGAACTCTCACGGGTTGCCCCACAGGAACCTAAATCCAGCGCGTCTACCAATTCCGCCACTTTCGCTTGCAGCTTGGACGCGGTAAAAAACACCATAGCCCTGCTGTGAACTGACCATTATAGCGATGAACGGTGGAAGTCTCCAAGCCAATTGCTTCTAAACAGCGTTATCCGCCTATTGCCACTGGCCTGAAATCATGCTGTGCCACTTCATTGCTGCGATCTATCCATCATGCAATTAGACGGCCTTGTTGAGCCCATGCGGCAGATACCACCAAACCTGCGTGGGATGTCGCTTAACTGTTCACCTCAACCCTGTCGACACGTTGAAATCCACGAGGAAGCTTACCTCCCCTACGTCCACGTTCACCTTGATAACCATCCAGGTCTGACGGCTTGAGTACGATATACCGTTTGCCTGCATGGGCGGTAAGGCTGGCACCTTGGGGCACCACCGCCAGAGCGACCACGAACTCCTCCCTCGAAGCCACACGCTTGGCGGGAATACCGATAATCTTGTTGCCCTTGCCACGTGCGAGTTGCGGCAGTTCGGAGAGAGGGAAAACCAGCATGCGGCCCTCATTGGAGATAGCAACGACTCTATCATGACTATGGTCCGATATGACGCCAGGTTGCAGAACCCGGGCCCCTTTCGGCAACGACAACAGGGCCTTGCCGGATTTATTCTTGGCCAGCATATCGGATAATTTAACCCGAAATCCATAACCCGCATCGGAGGCGAGCAGATATTCCCCATCAGGATCGCCACCGACAACAGCCATGAAAGTCGCACCGGCAGCCGGTGAGAGACGGCCAGTCAGGGGTTCTCCCTGACTGCGGGCGGAAGGCAGGGTATGGGCCAGCAGTGAATAGCTACGCCCGTTGGAATCGACAAATACCGCCTGTTGATTGCTGCGCAAACGCGCTGCGGCCAAAAAGTTGTCACCCGCCCGGTAGCTGAGTGTCGCCGGATCGATTTCATGGCCCTTGGCGGTACGCGCCCACCCCTTTTCGGACAGCACCACGGTAACCGCCTCACTCGGGGTCAGGTCGGTCTCCGCCAGCGCCTCCGCCGACTCACGCCGAACAATGGGTGAGCGGCGTTGATCCCCATACTGTTCAGCATCGGCCTTGAGTTCCTTGCGAATCAGGGTACGCAGCCGTTGGTTGGAACCGAGAGTCAATTCCAGAGACTTTCGTTCCTGCTCCAACTCATACTGTTCGCCGCGAATTTTCATCTCTTCCAGCTTGGCCAGATGGCGCAGGCGCAGGTTGAGGATCGCTTCTGCCTGAGTCTCCGAGAGGGAGAATCTTCTGATCAACTCGGCCTTGGGATCCTCCTCATGGCGGATAATGGCGATCACCTCGTCGATATTGAGGTAAGCGATCATCAAGCCCTCGAGGATATGCAGACGATCCAACACCTGGTCCAACCGATACTGCAGGCGCCTGCGCACTGTTTCGGTGCGAAACTGCAACCACTCCTTGAGCAGGGAGCGAAGATCCTTGACCGCCGGTCGTCCATCGATACCGATCAGGTTCATATTCACCCGATAGGTCCGTTCCAGATCGGTCGTCGCGAAAAGGTGCGACATAACCCGTTCCACATCGACCCGGTTGGAACGCGGCACGATGAGCAGGCGGGTCGGATTCTCATGATCCGACTCATCTCGCAGATCGTCGACCATCGGCAGCTTTTTCGCCTGCATCTGGGAAGCAATCTGCTCCAGCACCTTGGCGCCGGAGACCTGATGCGGCAGGGCTGTGATGAGAATATCACCGTTCTCTCGTTCATAACGGGCACGCATACGTATCGAACCGCTGCCGTTTTCATAGATCTTCAGCAACTCATCCGCCGGTGTGATGATCTCGGCTTCAGTGGGGTAGTCGGGCCCATGGATGTGCATCATCAATTCAGCAACGGTTGCCTTCGGCGACTCCAGCAGATGGATACAGGCGCTTACCACCTCCCGTAGATTGTGGGGTGGAATATCGGTTGCCATGCCGACTGCGATGCCGGATGTACCATTGAGCAGCAGATTCGGCACTCTGGCGGGCAGGATCGACGGTTCTTTGAGGGTGCCGTCGAAATTCGGCACCCACTCCACGGTACCCTGGCCAAGCTCTGAAAGCAGCAGCTGGGCGTAGGCGGTCAACCTCGACTCGGTGTAACGCATGGCCGCAAACGACTTGGGATCGTCCGCTGAACCCCAGTTACCCTGACCGTCGACGAGCGGGTATCGATAGGAGAAACCCTGCGCCATCAACACCATTGCTTCGTAACATGCAGTGTCGCCATGGGGATGGAATTTACCCAGCACATCACCCACGGTACGGGCCGATTTCTTGAACTTTGCCGTGGCACTCAGCCCCAATTCCGACATCGCATATACGATACGCCGCTGGACCGGTTTCAGACCGTCTCCGATGTTGGGCAGGGCGCGATCGAGAATCACATACATGGAGTAGTTGAGATAGGCCTGCTCGGTAAACTGGCTCAGCGGTACCTGTTCAATTCCCTCAAGGCTTTGGTCGATTGTGTCAGACATATATTGTCCTATCTGATTCCGGGTCACTGACTTGGAGAGCGAGGCCAGATCATACGGAAAGCTGTGAAGATAGGGAATAGCTTCGACGAGGGCGTCGGATAGCCGGTGCAACAATCCCAGAGTCAGAGAAACACCCCCTCCCGTCGACATCAATCTGACGGGAGATTCCGCCAGCGAATGTCAGAGGGGTATCTTTCGGCTAAGTTCGATATGGGTGGATAACAGGATTGTGATACACATTTCGGGCGACATCCGACCATCGTCATCCGCCCCTCGCCATGATTTCCCTCAATGAGTATCATTCATCTATTCCGCATCTACAGACCGAACAGCTTTCAGCCGGGGTTGAAGTGCTGACCGACAGACACCACACAGGAAAAACAATGAGCAACCCATATACCACACCGCAAGATGCCGAAGACGCCTACTACGACGCTATAGAAGAGAAGGATCTGCAGGCATTCATGGAGGTCTGGGAGGAGTGCGAAGAGGTGCTCTGTCTATTGCCGATGATGACCGCGCAAAGAGGTAGAGATGCGATCAGAAAGCTTTGGGAACCACTGATGCAAAGTGATGTCAGCCTAGACATCCAGACCAAACATCTGGCATGGGTCGAAACCCCCGATCTTGCTATCCACCTGATTGAGGAGCTGGTGAAAAGCCCCGGGCAGGATGAGCCACAATCTGTCTACGCCACCAACATCTTCCGTAAAACCGGAGAGGGTTGGCGACTGCTGATGCATCAGAACTCACCCACCCCTCCACCACCCGGCCTGCATGTCCCGGGGATGGAGATGTGATGGAAAACCATAAGCTGGTCATACCCCAACATCTCAACCAATACGGCTACCTCTTTGGCGGTAATCTGCTGCAATGGGTGGATGAATACGCCTGGATAGCCGCGGTTCATGACTATCCCGGACGACGATTCGTCACCATCGGCATGGATCGCGTGGAATTTCATCGCAGTGTGCGAAAAGGGACCATTCTTCGCTTCGATATCCAACAAAGCCACAAAGGGCTGACATCCGTGCAATACCTGGCCAAGGTGTTTGCCCAGGATCCTGAGAGCGGCAAGGAAGAGAGTGTCTTCACCACCACGATCACCTATGTCTGCCTGGACGATCAGGGAAAGAAGCAGCCCATTTGATAAGCGCCAATTCACGCCAATCGATTCCGGCAAGGTGAGCCCTATTTTGCGTACATTGGCGGTGATTTGCGTTATTTGCGGCTTCCCCCTCAACTGGGGCCTGTCAATCATCCTCAGCATCGGATAGGGCTGCCTTACGAAACACCGGCAGATCCGGGCTCTGCTCTTCCTCGAGCTCGACCTTCTCGATTTTCACGAAGCGATTGGTGATCTTGCGTGCTGAGATATTGACGTCACTGACGTCCTGGTGGGCCTGGCCGATGTGCCTCGCCAGGTTATCCATGCGGTTTTGAAAACGACCGAAATCCTTCGACAGGGCGCGCAGATGCTCCTGGATGATATGCACCTGCTCCCGGGTGGCCGCATCCTTGAGTACGGCGCGGGCGGTGGTGAGAATCGCCATCATGGTGGTCGGCGATACCAGCCAGACCCGTTTGCGGAACGCCTCCTCCACCAGATCGGGGAAGTGGGCATGGATCTCAGCGAATACCGCCTCCGCAGGGATAAACATCACTGCCCCATCTGAGGTCTCTCCTGGGATGATGTAACGGGATGCAATATCCTCCATGTGTTTTTTGATATCGTTGCGGAACTGCCGTTGCGCCTGAACACGCTCCGTTTCCGCCAGCTGGTCATCCAGCATGCGCTGATAGGACTCCAGTGGAAACTTGGCATCGATCACCACATTGCCCGTGGGATCGGGCAGAAACAGCACGCAGTCCGCCCGCCGGCCATTGCTCAAGGTGTGTTGCAGGGCAAAACCCGATTCCGGCATCACATTGCGTACCAGCGCCGACAGCTGCACCTCACCGAAGGCGCCACGGGAACGTTTATCCGCAAGTACTTCCTGCAGGCTGACCACATTGGTGGAGAGTTCAGTGATCTTCTTCTGCGCCTCATCGATACGGGTCAGGTGTGTGAGTACTTGATTGAAGGTCTCCGTGGTCTTCTCAAAACCCTCGTTGAGGCGTTTCTCCACCTGGCCGCTTATCTCCTTGAGCCGATTGTCAGTTGTCTCTGTCAGGCCCTGCACCTTCTTTCCCAGATTGTCAGCGTGCTGGGTCAACGCCTCAGCCACCTGTTTACGCACCTCGCCCATCCCGGATTGCAGGGTTTCATGCTGCTGTCGCATGGTCTCCAGTTGACGTTCGTCGAAGGCCTCGCGATGTCGCACCAGAGACTGGGCCAGGGATTCACGCAGCTCGCCAAGTTTCTCCTGCTGTTGCAGTCTGCCCTCTCCCAGGCCCTGTGTAACCGCTTTTTTCAACCCTTCGAACTGTTCCAGCAATTCAAGCCGCAGACGCCCGGTACCCTCGGAGAGGTGTTGCTGCATCTCGCCGTAGCGTCGCTCCATGCCCTGATAGAGTTTGTCTGACCGTTCCATCTGGGTCTGCTGCATCCCGTGCAGCAGACGCTGCTGGGCCAACGTGCCACGGGCGATCCGCTCGGTCATCAGGTCGCGCAACTCGCTCTGCTCCCGGGTGTAGTGGCGTTCCTGCGCATGCAGTGATTCCAGCAGCGCCTGCTGATGGTGAATACGGGCGCGCTGTTCACGCTGCTGGGTATCGAGCAGCCGCGCCAGCCAATAGAGCACCCAGCCCAGCAGTATGAGGCAGACGAATCCGAGGATCAGCAATACCTGCAGCAGGGTCGAAGCTTGGGTAAACCATTCCATGACAGAACTATACCCCATCCGGTGACTCAAAACCTGAGTCCGTGCTTGCATCCGAGCAGTGCAGACATTACCTTTGCCCACCAGTCAAACCCCATAGATACACTTCTGGACCGATCTCACATGCGCATTCACCTGATGACATTGGGCTGCCGTCTCAACGAGGCGGAGATGGAGACCTGGAGCCGCGACTTTCAGCTCCTTGGCCATGCCATGACAAATCAGGTGGAAGAGGCTGACCTGCTTGTGGTGAATACCTGCGCCGTAACCGAAGAGGCGGTACGCAAATCGCGTAAGTTGCTAAGTCGCAGCAGCCGGCAAAATCCGAATGCCCGTCTGGTGGTCAGCGGCTGCTATGCATCATTGAATCCCGATGCCGCGGCGGAGATAGAGGGTGTGGATCTGGTGATAAACAATCAGGATAAAGGACGGCTGGTGGAGATTGTCAGCGAGAGACTCGATCTTAGCGTGATGCCCCAGAGCGCCACCGAACCGGACGCCACAGGTCTGCTCTCCCGGGGACGCCAGCGCGCTTTCATCAAGGTCCAGGACGGTTGTCGCTATCGCTGCAGCTTCTGCATCGTTACCCTGGCCCGGGGTGAAGAGTGCAGTCGCCCGGCTGCTGAGATCATTGCCGAGATAAACCAGCTGCAGAACCAGGGGATTCAGGAAGCGGTACTGACCGGGGTCCATATCGGGGGTTATGGCGCCGATATAGACGCTTCCATTGCCGAATTGATCCGCCGGATTTTGCGGGAGACGGATATCCCCCGCCTGCGTATCGGCTCCATCGAACCCTGGGACCTGCCCGAAGATTTCTGGACCCTGTTCGACAACCCCCGCTTTATGCCTCACCTGCACCTGCCTCTGCAGAGCGGATCGGACAGTGTACTGAGACGCATGGCCAGGCGTTGTCGCAGGGATGAGTATCGCCGATTGGTCGATCAGGCCAGAGAACATGTTCCGGATATCAATATCACCACCGATATCATCGTCGGCTTCCCCGGTGAGACTGAAGAGGAGTGGCAGGAAACCCTCGAATTCGTCGAAGAGATCGGTTTCGGCGACCTGCATATCTTCGCCTATTCCCCCCGTCAGGGCACCAAGGCCGCCAGCCTGCCGGGGGTGCTCAGTCGGGAAACCAAGCGGCAACGCAGTCAAGCACTGCATCAACTGGGTGAGCGATTGAAACGAAAGGCGCTGCAGCACCACCTCGGCCATACCCTGCCGATCCTGATCGAAAGCGGTGATGAGCATGGCTGGGGAGGTTACACTCCCAACTATCTGCGGGTAAAGGCAACAGTGCCCGGCGGAGTCGATTTGAAAAACCGCATCGTCAAGGTATTGATAAGCGGTATCGATGAGGCGTCGTTGCAGTTACAGGGGGCGGTCCGGAACATGGAGGTCGAGCGCACCCCGGGACACTGAAAAGATAGCCTGAACGCAGCCGAAGATGCGTTCAGGCCATTGTCCGTAGACTTACCAGTTGTAAGTTGTACCCACCCCGTCGACGGTAACGGTATATGCACTGCAATTGTCGAAACTGGCCGTGGCGAAGCTGCCACTGCCACCACTCAGGGTAAGCATGCCACTGCCGGGAACGGCTTCCGCGCAATCGTAGGTGAGTGGCTGGGAGGTTGCCACATCGACCCGTCCGTGATCCGGATCATAGAAGGTCATACTGACATAGAACCCAGAAAACTCATTGCCGCTTACCGATAGATCCTCCACACGATAGATCCTGCCGTCGATCCCGGTGAAATCAGATGTCATGGAGCAGGCCACGGAGGCGCTGGAGATATTGCTGCAGGCAAGGGTCAGGTTAATCGCCTGTGATTCACCGATGTAGGTGACAGTGACATTGAAAACCATGCGCAAACTGTCGGTACCGGTATTGGCGCTGAAAGTAACCGCACCATTGATCACCAATGTGCCGCCATCCATGTCACTCAGGGCACAGTTGGTGAAGCTAATACTGCCTTCGGTCTCGGCCTCATTGGTATCCGCAATCGCGCGGCCGCCCGCATCACAGATCTCCGCCGTCAAGTCGGTCGTTTTGGCGGCATTGGGACTTCTCAGCCGGTCTATCCACTGGGCAATCCTAGGGGCCACTTCCATAAGCTTGGAAGTGGCAGTCTCCTGTGGACGCATCGCAACTTCCGACAAGGCATCCGAGACGACCGCTTGTTGTGTGCCTGAAGCCGCTCCTGTGGTGAGGTCCTTGGCATTCGACGCATCGATGGTGGCTTCCGCAGTCGAGCCGGTGTAGGTCGTACCGCCCGACGAGTTGGGGCCGTCGCTATCGCCACCGCCACCACCGCCGCACCCCTGCAGCAGCAGTAGCGAAAAAAGCAGACTGATTAACCGAATCGATAAGTGCTTCATGATTTTAATTCCTGTATCCTTTCCTATTAAGCCCATAGATTATATATGGTTTTAACCCTCGGTACCCAGTGTCGGCGAAAAGACTATGTGATTTTTTAGGCCGGTGTCACAAATGAATCGGATTCAGAGACTGCTCTCATCGGCCTCACGCTGTTGCCTATCCAGTGCATTCACCAGATAGGCGAGGGAAATTCCCAATTTGCGGGTCCAGGTCAATTCGACACGCCAGGGCGATGTTGGTAGCTGCCAGCGATACTTCAGTTCCCCCTCACCCCGGCGTACGGCACCGATTTTTCCCGCCATGTTTCGTGCATATTTAGGCAGATAGCTGATATCCCGATGCTTGCCATACTTCTCGCTCAGCGTACGTCGCAGCCTTTGCAGGGTTACCTGATTCGAAGGATCATAGGTCTTCAGCACCTTGTAGATGCGGCCCTGAAAGGCCATCACATAGATCCGCTCGCGACCCTTGGAATAGATGATGCCGGTGCGATCGCCATTGACGATGGGATCCATATCGGCTGGGCGCTGCTGCAGCAGCCGGTCCATGCTTCCCCCCAGGCAATAGTGTATGAAGACCCGTTTCAGGCATCTGTCATTTATCTCCTCGGCAGGGAGTACCGCGGAAACGAGGCTGAGTAAGATCAATACTATCCATTGCGGCATCACTTTCATTTCCTACTGTTTCGTTAACGGAGTGGCCAGGGAGTCGATGAATGCCCGCAGTTCACGGTAGTGACTCCCTTTCCAATATATACGTCCACACTCATCACAACGCCAAAAATCATTATAGTGTCGACGGACGCGGCCTGGCAGTTGATCCTCGATACGCGACTTTTCCACTGCCGCCATTTGGCCGTTGCACTCCATGCAGCGGGTAAACGGATTGTACATGCCGGCCAATTGCAACCGTTGTACCAGCTCTATCAATTGCCGCCTCGGTCGGGTTGCATGTATGAAACAGCCACGCGTTATGACTCGATGCATCAGTAAATCCCTATCACGGGTCAACAATACCCGCCCCTGTTCCACTGAGATCCGGACCAGGTTCTTGTCGCCGGTATCGTTGAAAAACAGGCAATCGAAACCGAGCAGTCGCAGATATCGCGCAAGTTTCCCCAAGTGTGCATCGGCAATAAATCGAAGCGAGCGCATCGGTCGGGATCGAAGACGCAGCAGGGGAGTGATATCCATGGACTCAAACACAGGATAGATGCTGATACAGTCATCCGGTTGCACTGCATAAGTAAAATCGACTGACTCCCCGTTGACCAGAATCACTTCCACTTCGGTGTGGGGCACACCAAGACTCTCTATCAAATGCTTGACACTCGATTTCGGCCTGAATTTGTATGAGAAGCTGCGCTTGCGCAAGGCTTGTGGCAGAAAATCGTTGAGCTCTTCATAAAACCGCAGACTGACCTCTGGCATCGACTTCACCCGAATACAAAGGTTAGGGCCTGTAACACTAATCCAATTGGATTAGTGTTAACAGGCCCTAAGGTGTCAATAATCGAAATCGGCCCAGACCGGGCAGTGGTCTGAGGGTTTCTCCATCGCTCTGACATCGTAAGCGATACCTACATCGGTACAGCACTCGATCAATGGGGTGGTGGCCAACACCAGATCAATGCGCAGCCCTCTTTTCGGTTCACGCTCAAACCCCCGACTGCGGTAATCGAACCAGCTGAAAAGGTCACTTACGTCCGGTTTGAGGCTTCGAAAACTGTCCTGCAGTCCCCAGGATTGCAACGCCTTGAGCCAATCGCGCTCCTCCGGCAGAAAACTGCACTTACCCGTCTTCAACCATCGTCTGGCATTATCCTCACCAATACCTATATCGCTGTCGAGCGGCGCCACATTCATGTCACCGATAACCAACAGGGCCTCACCGGGATCATGCTCGCTTTTCAGGTAATCGAGAAGATCGGCATAGAAGCGACGCTTGGCGGGAAACTTAACCTCATGAGTGCGATTCTCACCTTGAGGAAAGTAGCCGTTGATCACGGTCAGGGGCTGACCCTTTGGCGAATTGTAGCGACCGACAATCAATCTGCGCTGGGCATCCTCGTCATCCCCGGGAAACCCCTTGGCGATGAGAATCGGTTCTGCCTTGGAGAGCAAAGCCACGCCATAGTGGGTCTTTTGGCCATGGTATCCAGCTTTGTAACCAAGCCCGTCGATCATCTCAACAGGAAAGTCCGCATCCTGCACCTTGGTCTCCTGGATGCCGATGATATCCGGATCATAGACAGCCTTGAGCTGACTCAACTGATGCTCGCGTACACGAATGCCGTTGGTATTGAATGAGACGACTTTCATAAGGGCCAGATAACACTCAACCAATCGGCTCTGCCGGGACTGGTTATTCGTCCGGCAAGGCAAAATGAGCGATGTGTGATTTTTATATGTTCAGTTGGTATCACAAACTTCTCTCCTCGGGCCCCGAAGGAAGTGCCCTTGGGGTGCGCCTCGATTGGCGCTTTTTCAGGGGCAACAGGGACTGGCTACAGTACCTCTCCAGTCTCTTTTTCACCCATTTCAAACCCATGCCGGTAGGCCTTTCCCCACGGCAGCAATTCGTGGCCGGCAATCAACGATCTATCAACGACAACACCGGCGGCCTCCAGTGGTGCAGAGTAACCCAATTTTTGCATCGCCTCGACCATACCATCCGCATAGCCCCGGTTGTACCAGAGTTGCAGCTCGCTATCATTTTCCGTCAAGGATTTGGTTTCCGCATCCAGATCCTGAACCACCTGCAATAGTCGCTGAAATATCTCCTCACTCATAACGGCTCATAGCCTTACATCTATGCTGTGTTTAATCACGGTACACCCAGTCAGACGGGTACAGGAACACAAGCCTAACATGGGATGGGTATCGTCTCTAACTGACCGGAACAATAAAGCGACTGCCTGTCCCTGGACACCAGCGGCAGTAGCCCCAAGAAACCCGGGATTTTACCCTGAGCATGCAACGGTTGTAATTGATCCCGACACTGGCGATCATTGAGGGGTTAACATGATCCAGGTAGTAGAGTCAGATGTTGATTACGATCTCCCCCGCTAAAACCCTCGATTACGAGACACCGCCGGTTACCACAACCCATACCAAACCCGCATTTCTGAAACAGTCGCGCAGTTTGATCAACAACCTGCGAAACTACACAGCCATGGACCTGGCCGAATTGATGAAACTCAGCATGAAGTTATCGGAACTCAACTTCGATCGTTACCATGACTGGAAGACACCCTTCACCCTGAAGAATGCCAAACAGGCAGCGCTGGCGATGAAGGGGGATGTCTACGGCGGACTGGATGCCGAGACATTAGACAAAGAGGGCTTCAAATTCGCCCAACGTCACCTGAGAATCCTCTCGGGATTGTATGGCGTGCTGCGTCCCCTCGATCTTATGCAGCCCTATCGCCTGGAAATGGGAACCAAGCTGCCCAATGAACGAGGCAAGGATCTTTACGCCTTCTGGGGGGAACAGATCACGCAGGCCATCAACAAGGATCTCAAGGCCCAGGGTGATGACATCCTGATCAACCTGGCCTCCAACGAGTATTTCAAATCGATCAAACCAAAGCTGATTCAGGGCCGCATCATCACCCCGCAATTCAAGGAAAAAAAGAACGGCACCTATCGCATGATCGGCGTGTTCGCCAAGCGGGCGCGCGGATTGTTGAGTCGTTATATCATCGACAACCGTCTGCAGGATCCTCGGGAGATCCAGGGCTTCGACTGGGACGGTTACCGTTTTGACAAACGACTCTCCAAGGAAGACCAATGGGTATTCACCCGCGGCTGATCGACGCCCACAGCCACTTTGACGATGTCAGCTTCGGTGCCGACCGAGAACAGGCCCTGCAACGTGCCCATAACGCAGGCGTCCTGGAACAGATCATTCCTGCCATCAAGGCAGCGTGGTGGCCAAGAATTAAACAGCTGTGCGAGCAGCACAGCGGGCTCTATCCCTGCTATGGTCTTCACCCGATGTATCTCTCCGACCATCGTGATGAACACCTGACCTTGTTACTGGACTGGATTGAACGGGAACACCCCGTAGCGATCGGCGAATGCGGTCTCGATTTCTTTATCGAGGATCCCCAACCGGCACTGCAGCAACACTATTTTGATCAACAGCTTCAGGTCGCCGCGGAACAGGGGTTGCCGGTGATCATCCACGCGCGGCGATCGGTGGAAGAGGTGATCAACACCCTGCGCCGCTTTGCAGGATTGCAGGGCATGCTGCACAGCTTTTCCGGCAGCGAACAACAGGCTCACCGGCTGATCGACATGGGATTCTATCTGAGCTTCGGTGGCCCGATCACCTACGACCGGGCCAAGCGGCTTCACCGCCTGATCAAATCACTGCCGCTGGATGCGATCCTGCTGGAAACAGACTCGCCCGACCAGCCCGCCAGCCATCATCGGGGGGAACGCAACGAGCCTGCCTTCCTACCCGAGATCCTGCAGACGGTCGCCCAACTGCGTAATCAACAGCCGCGACTGATCGCAGAGCAGACGGCGGCCAACACCAGAAGGCTATTCAAAATCCGATCACCACACCCCTGACCATCGCCCGCTGGCCGCTGACCACAGCCATCCAAAACATGACTCTGTCCCCAAGCCCCGCTATCATGTGCCTCATTTTTATCAACGGCCATTCAATACAAGTAAGGAGAATGTCAAATGTCACAGAAAGGGATTCTCGTTACCGGTGGTGCGGGTTATATCGGCAGTCACACAGCCCGTCAGCTGGGTGAGGCCGGTGAGAAGCTGGTCACCCTTGACAATCTCTCCACCGGCTTTCGCCAAGCCGTTCTGCATGGTGAACTGGTCGTCGGCAATACAGGCGACCCGGATCTGGTGAACCGCATACTCGCTGAATACGACATCGATACGGTCATGCATTTCGCCGCCCACACAATTGTCCCCGAATCCGTGGAAAATCCACTCAAGTACTACGCCAACAACACCTGCAATACCAGGAATCTGTTGGCCTGCTGTGCAGAAGCCGGGGTCAAGCATTTTGTCTTTTCATCCACGGCGGCGGTTTACGGCATACCCGAATCGGGTATCGCCTACGAAGAGGCGCCCACCAATCCGATCAATCCCTACGGCACCTCGAAACTGATGTCCGAAATGATGTTGCGTGATCTTGCCGCCGCCAGCGATATGCGTTATGTCGCCTTACGTTATTTCAACGTGGCGGGCTGCGACCTGGAGAGCCGGATCGGCCAGTCGACACCGAAGGCGACCCTGCTGACCAAGGTGGCCTGTGAAGCCGCCGTGGGCAAGCGTGAGGCGGTCTACATCTTCGGTACGGACTATCCCACCAAGGACGGCACCGGGGTACGTGACTATATTCACGTGGAAGATCTGGCGGACGCCCATGTAAAGGGCCTTGAATATCTGCGCAATGACGGCGAATCGACCACCCTCAATTGCGGTTACGGCCATGGTTATTCTGTGCGCGAGCTATTGAAGTCAGTGGAAACCGCCAATGGATCACCCCTTAACATCATCGAGGCGGCGAGACGTGCGGGCGACCCGCCGGAACTGGTGGCAGGGGCCGAAAAGGTGCGCGAGGTATTGGACTGGACACCACGCTACGATGACCTTGCGACCATTGCCAGCTCATCCCTCGCCTGGGAGAGAAAACAGCTGGATGCCCCATGGTCCAATAACTGACAGGTGCCATTCCTGTTATGGAACTGATACAGATATTCATCCTTGCCGCATTGCAGGGATTGACTGAATTTCTGCCTATTTCCAGCTCCGCTCACCTGATCCTGGCACCCATCGTCACCGATTATTCGGATCAGGGACTTGCCTTCGACGTGGCAGTGCACGTTGGGACTCTGGCCGCGGTGGTTGGTTATTTCCGTCACGAAGTCATCTCCATAAGCAGTGACTTTTTCCGCGCCTGGTTTAATCCCGCGGCCCGTTCCAGAGAGTCCCGCCTGGGCTGGATGATCATCATTGCCACACTGCCTGTCGGAGTGTTCGGTCTGCTGATGAAATCCCTGGTGGAGACCGATCTGCGCTCACCCCTGGTGATTGCCATTACCACCATAGTCTTCGGTATCCTGTTACTGATTGCCGATCGCATGGGCAAACGTCAACGGGATGAATATGATATCCGCTGGCTCGATGCACTGGTGATCGGTCTCTTTCAGGCACTGGCCATCATACCCGGTACCTCCCGCTCCGGATCGACCATTACCGGCGGGCTTTTTCTCGGACTGAGCCGCAGAGCCGCATCCCGCTTTTCATTCCTGATCTCGATTCCCACCATCCTGTTGTCAGGCGGATTGCTGACCCTGGAGCTGATACGCAGCGACACACCTGCCGATTGGCTCTCACTGAGTCTGGGGGCCGGGCTTGCCTTTATCACAGCCTATCTCTGCATCCACTATTTTCTGCGCTTTATAGAGACAATCGGTATGTTGCCCTTTGTCGTTTATCGTTTTATTTTAGGTGGACTGATACTGCTGTTTCTGGTCTGACCGAGACAGAACACAAGGAGTGTAAGCGTGAAAAATCCAAATCTATCAGTTCTCCTGTTACTGCTCATCTCCGCAGTCGGCCAGGCGGCTTTGGCCTCACCCTCCATTGAGACATCCCTGCAACAGCAACTGATCAATGACCGGGATGTGGTATTCATTCAACGTATCGGTCTTGCCGACACACTCCGCTACATGGAATTGAACGGCGAACTATTCCCACCTGCCAAGACGTCTGACAATCGACTCGTCAATCGGGCGCAACGGCAGAAGATCTTATCGACCTGGATCAGTTTTCTGGATCGTCTGATAATCCTTGACTCGATCAGTCAATCCTACACAGGCTACAAACAGCATCATGATGAACGGGTCCGTAAAATGGCATTTCGTATTGCCTATGCCGCTTTCCTGGCCCGCTATCGATATGTGCTCGATTTTCTGCAGATAACCGAGCGCAATTCCCGGTTTCACACCCTGCTGAATGAGCCAATCCCTGAGCTTGGACTCGAACATGACACCTATACAGAGGTGAAATACCACTACCTGCATATTGCCATTGCGACGGAGTTCACCCGACTTGCCCTTGCCTATCGCTTGCATGGCGAAGAGCCCGGGTTCCGTCTGAACCGGGGAATCCGGCAGGATCAGGCCAGGATCTGGGATTATGGCAAGGCAAAGGGAATCAAGCAGACAATCAAGAATGGGGTCCAGATCGTCAAGGACAGTAGTTTCAAGGCCCTTTTTCCGATTCAGAAAGGGATCTCCCAATGGATGGGTGATGTACGCGTTCGCAGACCTCATCAGTCACTGATCACGCTTGAACAGATCAGCTCCCTGCAACCCCGTTTGGAGCCAGGTGATGTTTTACTGGAACGGCGTGAGTGGTATCTCTCGAATATCGGACTACCGGGATTCTGGCCCCATGCCGCACTCTTCATCGGCACCCCTGAACAACGTCAGCACTACTTTCAATCCGCCGACATCAAGGCGTGGGTACGCCATCAAGGAATCGACAGTGGGGAGTTCGAAGCACTCCTCCAACATCGCTATCCCCAGGCCTACGCAGAGAGCCTCGGAATGCGGGAAAATGATCACCTGGTCCGGGTAATCGAAGCGGTCAGCGAAGGGGTTGTTTTCACCTCACTGGAACACTCCGCTGCCGCCGATTCTCTGGCGGTTATGCGCCCGAGACTCAGCAGACTGGACAAGGCGAAAGCTATCCTGCAGGCGTTTCACTACAGTGGTAGGCCCTATGATTTCAACTTTGATTTTCTCACCGACAGGGAATTAGTCTGTACTGAACTGGTCTATAAGGCCTATGAAGCCAATGGGGACAAGGCCGGCCTGACACTGCCGGTGATTGAGATTCTGGGACGGCTCGCAACACCCGCCAACGAGATCGTCAAGCAGTTCGACCGGAACTACGACTCACAAAAGCAGCAGCTTGATCTGGTCCTGTTCTTGGATGGCCAGGAAAAGGCCAGGGTTGCATTGGAATCGGATCTGGCCGCTTTTCGCCATAGCTGGAGACGACCGAAATGGCATATATTGATACAGGACTCGCGGGAAACCGCACATAATTAGTCTGCGTCATTGTATCTATTTACCATGCACCATACCCGAGTACCCTTAATGCGTCGATTGTCATATCATCTAAGCATCAACCGCTATTGGGATCGAGTTCTCATTTATACGGCATTACTACCTGTCCATGGAAGAAGGGTTCACTATGATTAAAAATTTATTATTCACCTCATTGATCAGCCTGATCGTCGTAAGCTGCGGCAATGATAATGATGTCGATATTAAGGAGTTTGACGTTTCCGTCTCTACCGAAGATCTGGAAGATGGCCGCGCATCCATCGACCCGGCGATCAATGGCGGCAGGTTCGATCTGATCTGGAAGGTCGATGACAACGGCGCCTTTGGCTATACCGCCCGATTCTTTCTCAGTGTGAACAGTAATCTCGACGAATCTAATGACATTCAGTTTGGGTTCGCCAATTGTGATGCCTTCGGATCCTGTGATCACGATACGCGTAATGACGAGGAGTGCTTTTTCAGCAACGACCTGGTGATGTACTGCGGTGACGAGGACGATGACACCAGGTTCGATGTTGACGAGATCGTCGACAGCTTGCCCATGGATGCGTATATCATCATAGAAGCATGTACCACCTTTGATTGCGATACAGAGGCGCATCCTGTTCGGCTTCTATAGCTGCTTGACACGGGACGGACAACCAAGACTGACATTAATCGCCGATATAGCGTTTACGCTTGGCCGATTTTACCTCATCCACGGAAACCAGGATCATGCCATCGGTACAGCCGGCGAAATCGGGATCCTTACCGAAATCGAGAAAGCAGACACCACCCGGTTCACACAGATCAGTGTACTGTTTGAACAGGGTTGGAATCGTGACGTTGTATAACGCCAGCTGATTTTTAAGCTCCTGCAGATCCCTCTCCAAATCATCCCCGCAAAAGTGCCGGGAGAACTCCTCCTGACACGCCTTATCCAATTGATAGGGGATTTTTGCTTCGCCCAGTCGACTTTTACATCCGAAGTAGTGTTTGTAGAAAACCACCATCAGGTCTCGTGCGGCCTTCGGATAGCGATCACTGATACTGACAGGGCCATACATGTGGCGAATCTCAGGATGGTGACGCAGGTAGCTGCCCAGGCCCTGCCACAGATAATCCAATGCCCTTGAACCCCAATAACGAGGCTGGACAAAACTGCGCCCCAGTTCAATGGCCCGCTCCGCATAGGGTTGGAAACTCTCGTCAAAATCAAACAGCGAAGTGGTATAAAGCCCCTGCATTCCCCGATCGTTGATGATCGGCCCAGCCTCGCCTATTCGGTACGATCCGACAACCTCCAGTTCATTGTCATCCCAAAGTACCAGGTGTCGATAATGGGTATCATATTTATCGATATCCCGGCGCCTGCCCGTACCCTCGCCCACCTTGCGAAAACTCAGTTCCCTTAAGCGGCCAATTTCACGCATCAAGGCCGAGCCGATTTCCCAATCCATGAGAACGATCTGTTTTCCATCCCGGGTCTCACCCAGCAGCCGCCCTTTGGACAGCTCTTTTTTCAACGCTTGTCGCGACTCAGGATGGGCGATGCTGCGCTCGGTGGTGAAGATACCCGGTTTGCGCTGCGCCACCCGATAGAAGTGTTTACGTACCATACGCACCCGCGCCTTAGGCCTGATTCCATCCACATTGAGATGGGCGGCAGGCACCAACCCACCGATCCGAAAGCCGATAGTGTTGGAACGCTGGCGGAACATCTCACCGACCAGCAAGAGGGCGGCGATGGGCTTATAGAGTAGAGAGACGGCATAGAACAGGGGGGAGTTCTTGGCATCGATGAAAATCGGTAGCATGGGGGCCTCGGTACGGCGGATAAACTGGAGAAATCCGTTTTTCCAGCGCACATCCCGCACACCGTTGGGACGCAGCCGGGAGACTTCGCCGGCTGGAAATACAATGACCATTTCCTCTCGTTCCAAGGCTTCATAGACCTGTTTGATACCCTTGCGGCTGGAACTGCCACCCATATTGTCCACCGGAAGCAGTAGATCACCGAGCGGTTCCAGGGCCGAGAGCAGATCGTTGGCCACTACCCGAATATCGGTACGCACCCGACTGATCATCAAAATCAAACTCAGGGCATCGAGCGCCCCTAACGGATGATTCGCCACCACCACCACACGACCGGTAGGTGGGATATTTTCCAGATCCCGGTTTGAAACCAGATAATCGAGGTCGAAGTACTCCAGTACCTTTTCAATAAAATCAAGACCGCGTAGACCCTGGTGATCTTCCAGAAAGCGGTTAATCTCCCGCTCGTGGAAGAGCATCCGGAGCAGGGTCAACATCGGTTTGGTCAACAACTGTGGTTTATTGTTGAAAAAACCGGGAAAACGTTCGGTCAAAACCTGCTCGACATTCAGCACTGCTATGCCTCCAAAACGTTAAAAATACCGGAAGCATAACGAACTGACATGACGAATAATTTGCAGCGAGATGAGAAGTTGACTGCAGTCGAATGATAGATCAGTGACAGCCGTATTCAGCGGTATCGAACAGCAGGGACAAAGCATTAACCAGTAGCGAATTGCAGATCGGTTTTTAAGTCCGCAAATGAACGCGAATAAACGCATATGGTTTGTCTACCTAAGCACTGCAGGTCGATTGTTGGATCCGCCGTTTGCTCTAAAGCACTCGATAAGGCAGGCAGTTTGGATAGTTAAAGCAATGGCAATCGTCTATGAATAGCCATTTGCATGCATTTGCGGACTTCCCGCATTCACACTCTTTTCCACCAATGGCACGTTTATTTAACCGGTTGTTGTGCGATAATTGTTCGTTTTACAACCGACCCGCTGACGAGTTTTGAAACCAGATGAACCAGACAGCCCGCAAGATCCTGATCACCAGCGCACTGCCCTACGCCAACGGTCCGATCCATATCGGCCACCTGGTGGAGTACATCCAGACCGACATCTGGTCACGCTTTCAGAAAATGCGCGGGCATCAGTGTACCTACGTCTGCGCCGACGACGCCCACGGCACGCCGATCATGTTGCGTGCCCGTCAGGAGGGGATCGAGCCGGAGGCCCTGATCGCCCGGGTGGCCAAGGAGCACCAGACCGACTTCGCCGACTTCCGTGTCGACTTCGACAATTACCACTCCACCCACTCACCGGAGAACCAGGCCTGCGCCAACACCATCTACGAGCGCAACCGGGATGGCGGCCATATCGTCAAACGCACCATCACCCAGGCCTATGACCCGGTGGAACATATGTTCCTGCCCGACCGCTTCATCAAGGGTACTTGTCCCAATCCCAAGTGCGGCGCCGAAGATCAGTATGGCGATAACTGCGAGGTCTGCGGCTCCAGCTACTCACCGGCAGAGCTGAAGAACCCGGTCTCCGCCATCTCCGGCGCGGTACCGGAGCAGCGCGAATCGGACCACTATTTTTTCAAACTGGCCGACTTCGAAAGCATGCTGAAAGCGTGGACCGGTGGCGGGCATGTCCAGAGCGAGGTCTCCAACAAGCTGGGCGAGTGGTTCGAGGCCGGGCTGCAGGAGTGGGACATCTCCCGTGACGCCCCCTACTTCGGTTTCGAGATCCCGGACCACCCGGGCAAGTATTTCTATGTCTGGCTCGACGCACCCATCGGCTACATGGCCAGCTTCCGCAACCTCTGCGACAAGACCGATGGGCTCGACTTCGACGAGTACTGGGCAGAGGGTAGCGAGACCGAGCTCTATCACTTCATCGGCAAGGACATCATCTACTTCCACACCCTGTTCTGGCCGGCGATGCTGCACGGCGCGGGCTTCCGCACCCCCAGTGCGGTCTACGCCCACGGCTTTCTCACCGTGGACGGGGCCAAGATGTCAAAATCCCGCGGCACCTTCATCAAGGCCCGCACCTACCTGGATCACCTCAATCCTGAGTACCTGCGCTACTACTTCGCCGCCAAGTTGGGTTCCGGTGTGGACGACATCGACCTCAACCTGGAGGACTTCGCCCAGCGGGTCAACAGCGATCTGGTAGGCAAGGTGGTCAATATCGCTAGCCGCTGCGCCGGCTTCATCACCAAAAGGTTTGACGGCAAGTTGGCGGATCAGGTTACCGAGCAAACCCTGTTCAACGGCTTCGTCAACGCCGGCGAGGCCATTGCCGAACACTACGAGAAGCGGGAGTTCAGCCGCGCCGTACGCGAGATCATGGCCTTGGCCGACCGGGCCAATCAATATATCGATGAACAGAAACCCTGGGTGGTGGCAAAAGAAGAAGGGAAGGAAGCGGTGTTGCAGGCCATCTGCAGCGACGGCCTCAACCTCTTCCGCCTGTTGATCGGCTATCTGCGGCCGATTCTGCCCGGTACCGCCGAGATGGCGGAGGCCTTCCTGCAGATCGAGCCCTTGACCTGGGAACAGCTGAGAACACCATTGACTGGGCATCAGATCGGCAAATTCAAGCCGCTGATGACCCGGGTCGATCCAAAGCAGATCGAGGCGATGCTGGAGCACTCGAAAGAGGATCTGGCGGGGCAGGCACCTGCCCAGACGGCCAAACCTGCAGCTGACTCTCCCCTGGTCACAGATCCCATCGCCGATACCATTCAGTTCGACGACTTCGCCAAACTCGACCTGCGAATCGCGCGCATCGCCAAGGCAGAGCACGTTGAGGGAGCTGACAAGCTGCTGCAGCTGACTCTCGACCTGGGCGGCGAGACCCGCAATGTCTTCGCCGGTATCAAGTCGGCTTATGCTCCGAAGGATCTGGAAGGCAAGCTCACCGTGATGGTGGCCAATCTGGCGCCGCGCAAGATGCGCTTCGGCATCTCAGAAGGTATGGTTCTGGCGGCTGGACCTGGAGGAAAGGATCTCTACGTCCTCAATCCCGACCAGGGAGCGCAACCGGGGATGCGGGTGAAGTAGAGGTAAGCCGGGTTGTGCGTACAGATCCGAGAGGTTGTTTAGCAGCCAACCCTGCAATCAGTAATCATTTGCATTGATCTGTGGATTATTGGCAAGCCTTCGCAGCAGCAACAATCCACCGATCGGCCTGACTATGACGCGGTACAACCATGCCTCTGCATATTTACCCGGTGTACGCATGAGCAGTAATGCAGGCATGATCACCAGGTTGGAAAAATAGGCTGCCACGATTACCAGCGCACTCAACATACCAAAGCGGGCGATCGGTTCAAAGCCGGATAAAACCAGCACTCCCAATCCTATAAACAGTGCCAGACTGGCCGTGGTAATCGGGATGAGTTTGTGTTTCATCGCACAGCGTACCGCCCATGCCGGGTTTCTGTACAGGTTCAGGGCGGATCTGTAACAGACCATAAAATGCATGGTGTGATCGATACAGATACCCAATGCAATCACCGCTATCATCGATGTCGCAGCATCCACCTTGATGCCGCAACAACCCATCACACCAAATAACAGAACAATCGGAAATCCATTGGCAACTGTTGCGACCAATCCAGCCTTATAGCTTGAAAACAGCAGCGACACCACTGCAAGAATGGCGCCCAGCATTAACGCCAGAGAGGTCAGCATACTTTGCAACATAAGTTGATGGGCTTCACTGGAAGAGATCGTTGATCCGACCAATGTAACATCAAGGGCCGGATCAATGTGCTCACCGAGAAACGTCTTCAGCTCTTCCAACGCCCGGTGTACCTCTTCCGATGCCGCAATTCCATGGCGGACGATAATTGCTGTACTGCTGAAATCCTCCACGACCACAGAACGCATATTTTTCATGTCGACCAGGCTGGTTAAGCCTTCTATTATCTCATCATCCTGAGGCAGTTCATTGCCACGCCCATCGTTCATTATACGATTCAGTAAAACCAGGTAATCTACCAATGACACTGAGCCGTGAAAAACAACGGATGCGTCAATATAGGTCTGGATTTCGCTGATTTCATCCAGGTAACGACGCTGGTTGAAAGTACCTTCGATGCGTCCATCTAAAACGACAAAAAAGTATTCTGTTCCATTGATGCGGCCTGCCAGCGACTCAATGCGCTGTTTCACCTCAGAATCGTCGGCAAAATAGTCGAGAAAGTTATTGTTGAAATTCAGATTCAAACCATTCGAAATTGACGCCACCAATACCACACCTGAGAATGCAAGCAGCTTACTTTTATGTTTCAGAATCAGTTTGGATAAGGTTTTGCTTAGCATTTCAAACACTGCCATTCCATAGTACTGATCATGTTTGGACTTTGTCATCCTGGCACCAAAGAGTTTTAACAGCACGGCAAGCAGGACCACAGTTACAAGAAAATTGACCAAGAGCCCGGTCGAGGCTACCCAGCCGAATTCACGCAGCATATTGATCGGACTTATACCAATTGCCACAAAACCTAAATAGGTGGTAATGAAGGTTAATACTACCGCCAAACGCAGACGTCGAACCATATATCGGATGGCAGCACCTGTGCCAATACCTGAGCTGTGTCCTTTCAGGTACTCAAATATAAGATGTATGTCTTCAGTCGAACCGATTATTACAATCAACACCGGCACCATCGAGGTCATGATGGTGAACGGCATACCGAGGTATGCCATGCCACCTAGTAACCAGATAATACTGATGATAGAAGTTAATATCGGTAGTAACGCAAGTATCAAACTGCGAAACATCAGCGTCAGAACCGCAAACAGCAGCACCAGACTGAGAGGGATCAACGATAGGAAGTCCTGCTGGATCGATCTGCTTGCCTGCAGCCCGATATAGTGCGTGCCAAGCTGAAAGAGCTGATCGAAATTTTCCTCATAGGGTTCCAGGAGATTCTCAATCCCGTTTGCAATCCGATAACCGTTTTCGTGCTTCAGTTCACCGGCATCCAACTCAACGGCGAGAACCATCATTGTACCGTCGTCAGATAGCAGGTTTCTATGCACCAATGCGTTTGCACGGGCATCGCCGATAATCCGATCGATCTCTTCGGGAGTCGGGTCAACACGATGGATGAAGGGATCCGTATGAACAGTTTCGCCTTCCACCCTTGGATTAGGTGTATTGAAGAGACTTTCTATCCTGTTTACAAATGATTGGCTCTGCAACTCTTGAACGATACTTTTGACAGCGCGCAGGCTCTCCTCCGCGAATAACTCTCTATCCTCGATTACAACTAGAGCCATATTCTCGGTGCCCTGTTTAAACTCATCAGATAACAGCATGGGGTGATCGTCGGCGGTTGCCAGCGAACGCGGTGATACATCAATCTGCAATGAGGGCAACTGGATTGCGGCCCACAGTGTGATGCCACCAAACAGCAGTAAAATCCATACCGCATACCGAAGTGTCAACACGGTCGCCTTGCGCGACAATGACACCCGTTTCAATTTGTTTACCAAGGCTGCTCGTTGACCGACACCATGCATTGAAGCTTTTCCTGTAATGTCGTGTTGAATCACTTGAATAGAAGAATAACGGTGGCGGGTATCAATAAAATTTCGTGGACTGACGTAATTTGTAGAAATTGTTTCCTATAACGTGAACACAAATGAAACACACAGTGCTTCTGGGTTGTTTGGTTGATGATTAATAATGGTTGTGGAACCGGTGATTATTCCAACCCGGGACAGGCTCATCAAACATACAATCCGATATTAAAACTTCTCATACATTCAACTATTTACTGATTATCATTCTTACTGATATCTGGCCCACAACAGAAAAATTCTATACGCGGATCAGGGTGACGGAAGAACCGAAGTTTGTCAGTATCTTCAACGCTCTGCTATTTTTGTTTTAATTGTTTCAAACAAGTATCCCGTCGAGTTGGAATTCTGCATAATCGGGAATAGATAATGACCAGGGTTCATCATGACTGAAGGCACCTCCTTGCTCGTCGTGGATGACGAGCCCGAGATTTGCGAAATTCTGCTTGAGTATTTCGGACAGCAGGGTTTTATCGTACTCAGTGCATACAGTGCAGAACAAGCCCGTCCGCTTTTCAATAAAAAAGTCCCCGATCTTGTCATTCTCGATATCCGTATGCCTGGAGAGGATGGTTTGTCTCTGGCACGCTGGCTGCGTGACACCCATCCAAATGTAGGCATTATCATGCTGACGACTGCCGCCGATGTTGTTGACCGTGTTGTCGGTCTCGAAATCGGTGCCGACGACTATGTCGCTAAACCTTTCGATTTGCGCGAACTGCTGGCTAGAGTCAAGAGTGTAATACGCCGCCGACATCAGGCAGATCCAACCGAGATTACTGAAGGCAGGATAAGGATTGGAGTATGCGAACTCGATCTAGACATGCATAAGCTGTTCGACGCTTCCGGACACGAAGTACCTATCACGGCAATGGAATTCGACCTGTTGCGTGTGTTCACAGAACATCCCAACCGTGCCCTGAACCGAGATCAGATCATGGAGCTCGCCCACCATCGCGACTGGGACGTATATGATCGCTCCATAGATCTACGCATCATGCGCCTACGGCGCAAGATAGAGCGGAATCCGGAAAAACCGGATACGATCAAAACCGTTCGCGGTGTCGGTTACATGTTTGTTCAATAATGGATATGCCAAATAAATCGATGCAGGACACGGCAAGCTTCCACAGCGAAAAGGCATCAGTGAACCACCTGTATGTTCGCTATCGCCGGACATTACTCATCATTGTCCTGCCGCTGTTCGTCATCATCACCATTCTTGCCGCAAACCAATACCAGGACCAGCAAGCACAGGTGGTCGACAATCTCAGGCAAACCACTTCGAGTTATGCCTTTGCTCTTGACGGTATCGCCAAGCAGGCCAATGATCATGTACTGCAATTGAAAGCCTGGTCGGAAAACTATCTTACCAGTCCACCTAGCTATCCCAGTGATCTGCGCAACCATTTCAAGCCCAAAATGATGAACGGACAATTGGACGCCTATACTCTGGACGACGTACCAAACGATAAGCGCGCATTTGTCGGCCAATTGGTATGGAACGGCCAGGATCCACGCCAGACAGGCATAGGTGATGTCAGTATCGACCAGGCATTGGAATTTTTCTCCCTGGCCAGGCTCACACACGATGTCTCCGATTATTTTCAATGGTCCTATTTCTTTTCCACGCAATTGAATTCAGTCGCAGTTTATCCCTGGTTCAGTACTGAAGAGATCCTCGCAGCCAGTGGCATGACCTCTTTACGGGAATCTATTGACAAGTGGTTTGAATATGAAATCTACCAGGCGGGTACACCACAAGATAACCCGGAGCGAAAAACCTACTGGACCGCACCCTATATCGATGCCGGCGGAACGGGTGCAATGGTCTCCCTGGGTGCCCCTGTCTATCTTGATAATGAGTTTCACGGCATTGTCGGCACCGATGTAAAACTTATCACCCTGGAGCGTTTTCTGCAGAATTTGAAACCCACCACTGGTCGTTTGCTGATATTAAACAAACAGCAGATGTTACTGGCTGATTCCAACGGTGCACCACCCGATACGATCATGTCGGCAGCGGAGCTGTTTCCCGATGTATTCGGTGAACAATGGAAACAGAAGTATGTACAGGATGATCGAGAATATCGGAATACTAACGGCCATATTCTGGTAACACAGCAAACCCGTCATGCACCATGGATTCTGATCTATCTGGTCAGCCATGACGAGATGTTGGCACTGTTGATTCCCCGATTACTTCCCTACGCAGTCATACTCGCCACTCTGATAGCTACTCTGTTTATCGCGATTAATATTTTACGCAAGCACTATATCGCACCGGCGCTGAGCCTGGTGGAGTATATACATGACGCTTCGACAAACCCGACAACGCAAGAACCTTCATTGCCCAGCCTGTGGCAAAAATGGGCGGACCTCATTTCCAATACATTCAAGGTAAATCATCGCGCACTACAGATGGTCAGGGAAAGCGAAGAACGCCTGCAACAAATTTTGAATAACTCATCTGCAGTCGTTTATGTGCGTGATGTCGAGGACCGTTTCATCCTTGTCAACCAGCCCTTCGAGCGATTACTGGACACCTCCTCTCAAGAGGTTTTAGGTAAAAAGCTGCACGAAGTTTTTCCAAAAAAAACAGCTGATGAATTTCGAGCCAACGACCTGCAGGTCATCGAACGTAACACGGTACTCGAATTCGAGGAGACCGTTACCTTTGATGACGGCTTGCATACCTATATCTCCAACAGGTTTCCGTTGTATGACAGTAATGGCGATATTTATGCAGTCTGCGGTATTTCCACTGATATCACCGAGCGCAAGCGGGCTGAGGAAGCGCTGCGTCAGTCCGCACTTGGGATTTCCAAGGCGCATGGCAAAGACCTGTTCGATACCCTGGTCTCATACCTGTCACAGGCAACAAATACCGACTATGCCCTGATCGGTGTTCTGGAAGGCAAGGAACACATCCGCACGCGGGCGTTATACGCTAGGGGAGAAATACAGGACAACATCACCTACCCGCTGCAGGGTAGTCCCTGCAACAATGTAATAGGCCAGAAATTCCATTTTTATTCACGGGATATACAGCAACTGTTTCCTGAAGACGAACTGCTGGTCGAGATCGGTGCCCATAGTTACGCCGCGATCCCACTGTTCGATTCCGCCGACCGGGTCCTTGGTCTGCTCGCAATTCTCGACAGCCGACCGCTGCGCAATCAGGCACTGACCGAATCCTTGCTGAAGATCTTTTCAGGCCGTGCCGCCAGCGAGCTTGAGCGCGAGCGTACCGACAACGAGCTCCGCGAATCCGAGATCAGCTACCGGGAAATCTTCGAGACATCCGAAGCCTGCATCTTTGTACACGACATCGAAACCGGTGCCATCCTCGACGTCAATGAACGCGCCTGCAGCACCTATGGTTATAGTAAGACGGAACTGCGCAATATCGATGTTGGCCAGCTAAGTTCAGGGGTGCCTCCCTATACGCATGAAGATGCAGCCCGACTGATCGAGCGTGCGATCGATGGTGAGAAATTGCATTTCGAATGGCACCGCAAAAACAAAGATGGCTGCCTGCACTGGGATGAGGTATACCTGCGCCGTGCGTCAATCGGCGGGCAGGAGCGAATCCTTGCCTTCACTCGCGAGATCACCGCGCGCAAGCAAGCCGAGGCTGCGCTTCAGGCGAGTGAAGAACAGTATCGTTCCATATTCCAGGCCACAAGTGACGCGTTAATCCTATGGGACAGCACTGGCCAGATGGTTGACGCCAACCCGGCGGCCTGGCACATGGCCGGTTATAGCAAACAGGAGTTTTTCTCTAAACCTTTCCGTGAATTCATCCATCCTGATTCGATGGATGCCTATAACCGATATCGTACTAAAGCGTTGGATAATAAGGCGTCGAGTATGGAAATCCGTGCAATTCGCAAAGATGGTGCTGTGATCGACCTGGAATCACGCAGCATTCCAATGCCTTATCGCGGTCAACCCCACCTTTTATCGATCACCCGTGACATCACCGAGCAAAAAAGGATAGCCGAGGAACTGGCACGCCAACGCGAAGTATTGAGACAGAGCGAAAAGCTCTCTGCTATGGGTGAACTGCTCGCCAGCGTGGCACATGAACTTAACAATCCTCTAGCCATCCTGATGGGGCGGACTGCGCTGCTTGAATCCAAAATCAGCGACGAAACCATCCGACCGGACGTTCAGAAGATACACATGGCGGCGGACCGTTGCGGCCGCATCGTACGTACCTTCCTCTCCATGGCACGACAAAAGCCACCGGAGCTGACCCTTGCCAGCCTAAACCAGGTAGTTACAAGTGCAGTGGATCTGATGGCCTACGCACTGCGTACCGCCGATATTGCTCTGGTGATGGACCTGGATGAGGATCTGCCCGAATCACTCATGGACGCCGATCAGATAGGACAGGTCATAATCAACCTGCTCGTAAATGCACAACACGTGTTGGAAGAGTGCGCATGGCCACGTAGGATCATAATTACAACCGGGCAGCAGAACAGCCGTCTCTTTTGTCGCATCGGAGATAATGGACCGGGTATTGCTGAAGAGGTCAAACCAAGGATTTTTGACCCCTTTTTCACAACCAAGGAAGCCGATATAGGTACTGGGATCGGCCTCTCGGTCAGCCAGGGCATTGCCCGCGATCATGGTGGTGAACTCTGTCTTGATGCGAGCGAACAGGGTGCCGTCTTTTCATTGTGGCTGGACTTGAAACTATCCGACAAAGCCGACACCAAGCAATCTGATATAGATGACATGCAACCATCCCTGCAGGAACATATCCTGATCGTCGATGACGAAAGCGAAATTTCCGAACTGCTGGAGGAGATTCTGACATCGGCGGGACTCATGGCCACCCGGGTCAACAGCGGGCGCGAGGCGTTGGACTGGCTGGGAGACCATCGGTGCGATATCCTGCTGTGCGATATTCGCATGCCGGATATGGACGGACCGGCACTCTGGCGTATTCTGCAAGAGAATTATCCCGTGCTCGCTGCTCGCACCGCATTCATCACCGGCGACACCCTGTCGGCAAGCATATCACCATTTCTCAGGGAGACTGCGCGGCCCTGGTTGGAAAAGCCGTTTACTCCGGAACAGGTGTTGGAGCTAGTCGCCAGCCTGAACGACTAGGCCTACACGCGCACCATGTCCACATTTACCCCCGCCGTCGCCTTGTTTTAAGTTTTCAAAAAGCCAGAAAGAGCCATACTAACTGCACAGCTCTTTACTATCAGTGAACACACTATTCAGCAGATACTCTCAATCTTTGATGGCAGAAGTTTTGCAGGAGAAGAGACGATACTCTTCATATCTGTAACGAAAAAAAAGCCCCACAAATACATAACATTTGCGGGGCTTGCGTGTGACCTGTTCAACAACACGAAATGACCACTAAATCATCTTTTCCATCCTGCAGTTCTTCGTCTGCTCAGCCACACCAAACACCTCTCAATATTTGTAGGATGCAATCACCCTGAAGTGGTTCTGGGTCAGATCCTTACCCTCGATTCCGTCGTATTCACTACCCCGATTAGCCAAGAATGCTTTAAGCATGACATTCTTCTTGGGCTTATAGACAACCACGATATCCGCTTCGTAGGCATCCGTCTGCGGTGCCACCATCCCCGGGCCGCTCAGACCCAGCACCTTGCGCGGCGCAGAGGTCTCCGACTCGCCGTAGTTGGCGTAGCTCACCTTGATCATGAGATTTTTCATGATCTTGTATGAAACGCCGATTTTGTACGCATCGACATTCTTGCGATACTCATTTCGGGAGAAGATAGAACTGGTGTAGGCGGGATCGCCACCCCAGGCGTTCAGCATGGCAGTATCGCCTCCCGAACTGTTGACAGCGGCATAGACAGACCACTTTTTATTGCCCAGTGCGGCCTTGAGCCCAAACAGATCGAAATCGAGGACACCACCCAATTGATCACCTGTCTCCTGCTGATTCAGGTACTGACCCGAGAGTTTCAACTTCATCCCATCCAGGGGAATCATGGTGTCGGCATGCAGATAGACGTTGTTGGCAATGTCATCCACATAGTAGTCCCAGAATCCTATCTTGGTATTTTTCCAACCGGTGTAGGCCACATTCGCCACCGTTATGCCATCGGTATCCTCTGCCCCGCTGCCGAATGTAGCAGTACTGATTTCGTGAAATTTCGCCTGTCCGATCAAGCTGGATTTAATTGCGGCACCGGCGGTTTTTGTCCCTTCTCCAATCAGTCCGAAGTCTGTCATGGCGCGAGAGCCGAAAGACATCTCAGTGATTTGCGCTACACCCAGCTCAACACCTTCAATGGCGCTCGTCGATGCACCATAAGCCCTGTAGAAGTTCGGTATATTGCTGTAGGTGATGGTGGTCAGAGGGGTTGCATAAAGCTGATTACCGCCAATCAGGGTAAATTTTTCAGCTTCGTATTTGAGGTACAGCTCGCCTAGATGTGATTTTGTGGAACCGTCATCGGTCACAAACATACCCCGGGCAACACGTTCCGTGTCAAAATCGGTGATCCCGAATATATCGCCGTTGGCGTAGAAACCGATACCGGCCTTCAGATTGTTCCATGCCTGGCTCTCATACTTCAGCTTGAGCAAGTAGGAGGTACCGTTGTTCGGATCATACCCATTGTCTTTGGCGGACAGGATGGACATGCCCTTGATCAAAATATCAAGATTGCCCAGATCCTTACCGTCAGAAGTTATGCTGACCGCCATGGCCGAATTCACACACAATCCCAGGACTGCCGCAGATGCACATGCCCGTCTCTTCATACTTAACTTCATTACTCCTCCCATCTGTTTTTAACCAACGATAACCCTTGGCGTTTCCACCAATCATTCATAATTCAGAGATAGCCCGTCTGGGCATCACTGATGTCATGGGTGTTCCGCAAATGCCAGTTCGAAGATACCCGGACAAACGCAGTGACCCCACCTTGAAGCGCGGAGAGCCCTTTGACACAAACTCGACTTCATCAGTCGTCACGCATTTCTTATGTGTTATTGGAATGGCGGGATGCCAAGCGCTATCACCCACTGTCGGCACTCGAAATAGACCGTTCCGGTCGACTGCGCAGTCGGTGTGTCTCCCTTACAGGCATAAAAAAGTACCGACATAAACGTGACTGGACAAAAGGTTTTTTCGTACGAATTCGTACGTTAGAAGAAACTTCTTTAGTTCAATAATTTCAATAGATTACGAAACTCATCAGCCACATTCCAACGAAACCTGACAAGTGATTGCCGCGGGTTCCGGGAATGAGCTGCCTGGAGGGGACAGAGGAAACAAAGCGGTGAGGTTAACTTCTCTTGTTGTTCAAGCCTGAGAGCAGTAATCGCAGCTCATCCAACGCTTGCTGGAGCCGGGTACGCTGGGGAGTGACTTTTCGATTCATACATTTAAGCACAAATTCGGCAGTGGCAATTGCCCTCTTGCTGCGCGGGTTGTTGGGACAGCTATCCAGGTTGAGGTATCTATCCAGCGTGCGAGTTGTGGGGGTTGACTTGTCGATATAGACAGGCCAAATCCTACTCTCCTCTGCCAATGCCAGCTTGGTTTTGCCGAGGTCGTGTTCCCAGCATGCAAGGGCTGAATGCATCACCAATACGACCCTCTCTTTCAGCAACTGCCGCTCAATCTCGTGATCCGATCCATCGACAGGTTGAATATCGGCATCGGGTCCTGCTGAATCACTCGAACTTACACGCGCAAGCTCAAGAATTGTGCCCAGCGACGCTTCGACGGCCTGCAGGCGCTGCTCGTTCTGCTCCATGCTGTTGACGAGCATTTCAGTCAGCTTTTCACCCTCATCACCGGATATCGGCCGCATGACGATCGTCTGCCTGATCCCATCGGATACGCTCACAGGATTGATGACGGCATCTGCCTCGAATTTCCGCCCATCCTTTGTCACGCACACCAGTTGCCGGTGATGTGCCTGATCCGGTGGATAGATCTGACCCAGTTCACTGATAGTCTCCGCCCCTGGAAAAAAATCAGCAAGATCAAGCTGACTGATCTCCTCTTGCGTATAGTGAAAAAGCTTCAGCGCCACCTGATTGAAATAGATGGTCTCACCCTCCTCGCCGAAACAGAGGATTGCGCTGTCGTCTAGATCGAGAAGTCGCTCAAGCTCGCTGTTGCGGACACGTATCTGCCCGGCCATTCTCTCGAAACCCTGAGCAAGGGTTGCGAACTCAAGCAACCCCCTCTTGCTGACGTGCACATCTCTTTTCCAGTCAGCCACCTGTCGCATACCATCAACCAATCTGTCCATTGGCACAAACAGAAATCGATGAAACATCCAAAGAGCGATTAACAGAATACTCAGCGTGATCAGGATAAACCCGGCCGTGGTTATCACTTGGGTGAAACCCATCTCTTGCAGCAATACGCTGACATCCTCGTAACCGACAATCTTGAATACAGGCCTGCCCAAGGAGGTATGGAGCGTGTACTCCACAGGGAGATGTTTCTCATCTTCCAGCTCGGTACCAACAGCAGCATTGATGTCGGTGATGTCGAATATCTTTACCGGCGTTTTTGTGATGCGGCTGACATCGGGAAGATTAAAGACCGGATCGACGACAACTTCGAGATAACCCACAGCTCGCAGTCCTCCCACCGGCACCAGGGTTGAAAAGAGAGGACCCACCGGTGAATACCAGAGTGCGTCAATCGCCTTCAGACGATCGATCTTTTTTCCCTGCACCAGTTTGGCCGCCATGTAAGGCGGAAGATGGTTTTCCAGCCGCTGCTCTCCCACATCGCTTTGCACCAACAACTCCAAGTCAAGGCTATAGAGCCTCAGTTTCACGAGATTGATCTTGGCAAATCCTGCAAAACCGCTGATAAACGGATCGTTCAATACCTCTACGACACCCGAAATCTTCTCTGTAACACGGGGCTGCTTAAGCGCATCTATCAAACGGGAGTTGTGGCCAAGCTTCATACCCAGATCGAAAGCGTGGTTACCGATCTCTCGGACCACCTCCTGTGAGGCAACCTCCATTACCCTGGAGAGGCTCTTGATCTGCGCATCGAGTGCCGCCTGTTTGAAGTAGGAACTCGCAAGCAGTGAGAGCAGAATGGAGAAGATACCGACCATCACATAGATGGCGACAGTTACCGTCTTGATCGATAAGCTCTCAATACGCATGTGACCGGTCGTTAATATTTTGTGGGCTGGGCTATTTAGTGACTGCAGGTAATCGCTTTTCCAGCCACTCCTTCCATCCGCCGCGAAACCAGAAAATTTCCGAATAGCCCCATTTGACAGCTTTAGAAATTGCGTCGGAACTCCGTTGACAACGAATGCCGTTGCAGTAAATAAGTAGGGGGGTTGTCTTATGCGGAGACACCGCTTCGAGATCGGCAAGCGTAAGTGTCGTGTTGAGGATGTTATGGGCGCCCTCAATATGTCCCTTCATATACTCAGTCTTTTTTCTTGCATCAATTACGACCAGATCTGGCTTGGCCAGTATCAGTTCGATCGTCTCTTCAGCAGTGACGACCGTTGCCCCCGGTAGGCTATCCGGCACATATGGCTTGTCATCAGCAGATGACGCCATAGCAAATACAAATAATAGTAATGTGAATAATCTCACGTAACCCGGCTTCCTCAGTCCCCCAACAACGAGCTCAACATCTACGTTTCTTGAGTGACAGAGTAGCAGCGCTCTGTCATCATGTCATAATATCGCATAATGACGCACATACTGCAGTGTGCCGCCCCCCCGAATCGGCTTCCCTGCCAGCCTCCATCGGCTATATGATCGCAGCCTTGCAAAGTCATCCTTTTGCTCAGGTTTCCAGTCTGAGCATCGTCACCACTTTTGTTTTCAATGCTGGTCCATTAATTTGCAAAGATCATGCCACAGAAACTTATTCACTGTACTTAGTTGAGTTAGCTGTGAGCCAGGGGATCAGAACAGTTCATCGAAATGAGATAATGCCTGTTTACCCCTTCGCCGCCTCCAGCGCCTGGCTGATGTCGGCAATGATATCGTCCACGTGTTCGATGCCGATGGAGAGGCGTACCATGTCCGCACTTACACCCGCGGTTGCCAACTCTTCTTCGCTCAACTGGCGATGGGTGGTTGTGGCGGGGTGGCATGCCAGTGACTTGGCATCGCCGATATTGACCAGGCGCAGGATCATCTGCAATGCATCGATGAAACGGGCGCCTGCCTCACGGCCTCCCTCGATACCGAAGCTGAGGATGCCGGATGCCTGTCCCTTGGTGACCTTTTGGCAACGTTCGTAGTGCGGACTCTCCGGCAGGGCTGCATAGTTGACCCACTTCACCTGCACCTGTTGCTTCAGGTATTCAGCCACTGCGAGGGAGTTTTCGCAGTGCCGTTCCATACGCAGCCCCAGGGTTTCCAGGCCCTGCATGATCAGAAACGCACTGTGTGGGGAGAGCGCGGCACCGGTATTGCGCAGCGGCACCACCCGGCAACGACCGATATAGGCGGCCGGGCCAAGCGCCTCTGTATAGACGACGCCGTGGTATGAGGGATCAGGTTCATTCAACATCGGAAAACGCGCCTTGTTTCCCACCCAATCGAATTTACCCGAATCGATGATCACCCCGCCGACCGTGGTGCCATGACCGCCGATATATTTGGTGAGCGAATGGACGATGATATCGGCACCGTGATCGAAGGCACGGCAGAGATAGGGAGTGGCCACCGTGTTATCCACGATCAAAGGAACGCCGTGACGATGGGCAATCTCGGCCAATCTGTCCAGATCCACCACATTACCCGCAGGATTGCCTATGGATTCGCAAAACAGGGCCCGGGTCTTGTCGTCAATCAGCTGTTCAAGCTTCTCATAATCGTCGAATGAGGCCATACGCACTTCAATCCCCTGACGCGGGAAGGTATGCGCGAAGAGATTATAGGTGCCCCCGTACAACTGACTGGTACTGACGATATTATCACCACTGCTGGCGATACATTGGATAGCATAGGTAATGGCAGCCATTCCCGACGCCAATGCCAAGGAGCCGATACCACCCTCCATCTCGGTCAGGCGCTGCTCCAGCACCGCCGTAGTGGGATTCATGATACGGGTGTAGATGTTGCCGACCACCTTGAGATCGAACAGGTCTGCACCATGCTGGGTATCGTCAAAAGTATAAGAGGTGGTTTGATAGATGGGAACCGCAGCTGCCTTGGTAGTGGGTTCCGATTCATAGCCGGCATGTAGCGCCAATGATTCTAATTTCATATTCACTCCTCATCCTCTATTTTTCGTTATGGCCTGTTTTTCTGACAGGCACCTGTTATTAGTCACTCCGGACAGGCGAGGTAATATTGACCCAAGACTACATCTAAATTATTGGAATACCCACCCATCGTGAGGGTTTCAAGCCTGATTTTATGGCCTGATACACTATTTTTTCGCCATAAACCGTGCCTTTTGCGGCATATCAATGCGGTAAATGGTCCGGACACGCATAGTATCGTGAAATTACCCATTAGACACGAGTTGTAACCAATTAAACAGCCGCTTATCCTTACGCCAACACCTATTGACAGTTTATTTTATGCAAGAATACGCCCTTATCCTGATCAGCACCGTGCTGGTGAACAACTTCGTCCTGGTGAAATTTCTGGGGCTGTGTCCATTCATGGGTGTCTCCCGCAAGCTGGAAACGGCAACCGGCATGGGGCTGGCCACGACCTTCGTACTCACCCTCTCCGCTATCTGCTCCTATTTGGTGAATGAGTATCTGTTGATTCCCCTCGGTTTGGAATTTCTCCGCACCATCGCCTTTATCCTGGTGATTGCGGTTGTGGTCCAGTTCACCGAGATGGTGATGCATAAAACCAGTCCCATGCTGTACCAGGTGCTGGGTATCTTCCTGCCCCTGATAACCACAAACTGTGCCGTGCTTGGTGTGGCCCTGCTCAATACCCAGGAGCAACATGGTTTTATTGAGTCCGCACTTTACGGATTCGGTGCCGCTGTGGGCTTCTCACTGGTCCTGGTACTGTTTGCCGGTATTCGTGAACGGGTTACCGTAGCGGATGTCCCTGAACCACTGCAAGGAAACGCAATTGCATTGATCACCGCCGGTTTGATGTCCATGGCCTTTATGGGCTTCGCGGGACTGGTCGCCTCGTAAGGATCACGTATCAATGTTAGTTGCCATCCTGACTGTTTCCACCCTTGCCGCCCTGTTCGGCCTTCTGCTTGGTTATGCCAGTATCCGGTTTCACGTGGAAGGAGATCCGATTACCGATCAGATAGAACAACTGTTACCCCAGACCCAATGCGGTCAATGCGGTTTTGCAGGATGCCGCCCCTATGCGGAGGCCATTGCCGGTGGCGAAGCGGAGATCAATCTTTGCCCCCCCGGTGGAGAAACCACCATGGTCGCACTCGCCGACCTCCTGGGGCGGGATCCCATGCCCCTGGATGAAACTGTTGCACAGGAGAAACCGAAATCCATCGCATTGATCAAGGAGGAGGAGTGCATCGGTTGCACCCTCTGCCTGCAGGCCTGTCCGGTAGACGCCATTATCGGGGCCGCTAAACAGATGCATGTCGTTATCTTTGACGAGTGCACGGGTTGCGAACGTTGCCTGCCGCCCTGCCCTGTCGACTGCATTGTGATGCAACCGATAGCATTGAATACGGGAAATTGGCGCTGGCCCTTCCCACAAAGCGGCCTGGAGGAGATTGCAACTCCCGACGCACTCAGGAAGGCAGGCTGAATCCCATGTATGTTGAATCGAAAAAAGGCAAGACCCGGAAGCTGTGGCAATTTCATGGCGGCCTGCACCTGCCGGAGAAAAAAGAGATCTCTTTGGATAAGCCGTTGCAGCAGGCCACACTGCCCGGCCGATTGGTGCTGCCGTTGCAGCAACATATCGGTGTCCAGGCGCAATCCCTGGTCACCGTCGGAGAGAAGGTACTCAAAGGACAGATCCTTGCCAATTCTAACGCCCCGGTCTCCGCGCCTGTGCATGCACCCACCTCAGGTGTGATCATTGAGATAGGCGAACATGTTGTGCCCCATCCTTCAGGGCTGACCGGTCAATGTATCGTCATTGAACCCGATGGCGACGACAGCTGGGTGGATCTACCTGAACCGATGACCGATTTTAAATCTGTGGATGTTCGAGAGTTACGCCAACGCATCCGTGAGTCGGGTATCGTGGGCATGGGTGGCGCCACCTTTCCATCCGCGATAAAACTCAATCCGGGCAAGCCCATCAAGACCCTGATCATCAATGGCGCCGAGTGTGAACCCTATATCACCTGCGATGACAGGCTGATGAGGGACTTTGCAGGTCGCGTGATGGAGGGAGCACGTATTCTACAGCACATGCTGCAGAGTGAAGAGTGCCTGATCGCCATCGAAGACAACAAACCCGAAGCGATTCTCGCTATGTTTCAGGAGTTGCGGGATGAAGAGAATATCGAAGTGGTGCGTATTCCCACACTCTATCCCAGTGGCGGCGAGAAACAGCTGATCCGGATCCTCACCGGGCGCGAGGTCCCCACTTCCGGCCTTCCTGCCCAAGTGGGTGTAATCTGCCATAATGTCGCCACTACCGCAGCCATCGCAGATGCAGTGCTCGAAGGCCGGCCGTTGATTTCCCGTATCGTGACGATCACCGGCGAGGGGATTCGTGAGCCGGGTAACTTTGAAGCCCCGTTGGGTATGCTTGCCGGGGACCTTATTGCCCAGGCCGGCGGCTATATCGAACAACAGCCGCAGCAACTGATTCTGGGTGGCCCCATGATGGGATTTGACCTGAACACTGACCAGGTCCCCATCACCAAGGGCGCCAACTGCCTGCTTTGCCCAAACGAAGAGGAGAGTCCGCCACCGCAACCGGCCAGGGCATGCATCCGCTGCGGACACTGTGCCGATGTTTGTCCAGCCAATCTGCTGCCGCAACAGATCTATTGGTACAGTCGGGCCAAAGACCTGGAACAGGCACAGGATTACAACCTGTTCGACTGCATCGAATGCGGCTGTTGCTCCCACGTATGCCCTTCCCATATCCCGTTGGTCCAGTACTATCGTTATGCCAAGGCGGAGAGTTGGGCACAGGAGCAGGAACGCCGTGAATCCGAGCACGCCAAACAGCGGCACGACTTCCGGGTCTCACGCCTGGAGCGACTGGAAGCGGAACGTAAAGCAAGGCTGCGTAAAAAGAAACAGGACCTAAAGAGTAAACCGCCGGCGAAGAAGAGGGAAGAACCCAAAAAGGAAACCAGCGATAAGGATGCCAAGCAAGCCGCCATCGAAGCAGCCATGAAACGCGCAGCCGAGAAAAAGGCCAGGCAACAGCACAGGCCAAAAAATACCGAAAATCTGACATCCGTCCAACAGGCGCAGATCGAGGCAGTGGACAAGAGACGCCTGGTTGCCCGAGAGGAGAAGGAGCAACAGAAGGAGCATCCCGAATAATGGAATTCCATACTACAAGCTCTCCCCACACCAAACGCATCAACAGGGTAGATAAGGTGATGCTGCAGGTCGTATTGGCGCTATTACCCGGGATTATTGCCCTGATCTTCTACTTCGGCTGGGGCGTGCTGATCAATTTGATACTGGCTGTCATTGCCGCAACCGCTTTCGAGGCCATGGTGATCAAACTGCGCAAGCGCCCTGTGACACCGGTACTGTTGGATCTAAGCGCAGTTGTCACCGCCCTGCTCTTTGCGATTGCCATCCCTCCGCTGCTGCCTTGGTGGCTGGTTATTCTTGGCATGGCCTTCGCCATCATTATGGTTAAACAGATGTATGGCGGCTTGGGCTATAACCCTTTCAATCCCGCCATGGCGGCCTATGTCCTGTTGCTGATCTCCTATCCGGTGGAGATGACCAGCTGGTTGCCTCCTTTCATATTGGCGGAGCAGCAGCTCAATCTGTCACAAATCCTGGCATATAAGTTTACCGGCGCACTACCTCAGGAGATAACACTGGATGCTCTCACCATGGCCACTCCATTGGACCAGATGCGTACCAATCTCGATCTCAATCGCATGATCAGCGAGATCCGGCAGAATCCCTTGTGGGGTGATTTTGGCGGTCTCGGTTGGGAGTGGATCGGCAACTGGTTCCTGATGGGTGGGATCTGGATGGTCTACAAGCGTACCATCACCTGGCATATACCTCTGGCATTTCTCAGCGGATTGGCCGGCATGGCGGCCATCTTCTGGTTGTTCGATGCAGAGAGCTTCCCCTTTCCGCTGTTTCATGTTTTCAGCGGCGGAGCCATTCTCGGTGCCTTCTTTATCGCAACCGATCCCGTCACCGCTTGCACCACTCGAACCGGTCAGTTGATCTATGGCGCGTCAATCGGAGTGCTGGTGTACATCATCCGCACCTGGGGAGGCTATCCGGATGCTGTGGCTTTTGCTGTACTGCTGATGAATATGGCAGCACCGACCATCGATTACTATACCCGCCCGCGAACCTACGGACATGGTGAGGTGAGGCGTGAATAACCGACATGCAATACTGATTGCAGCTGCAATCCTTGCATCATTTGCGGTTTTAGGCACCTCTCTGGTGACCATGACCCATGCGTTTACTAAAGAACGCATCGAATTGAACGAACGCGAAGCCCTGTTACGCTCGCTGCATGCACTTGTGCCATCTGAGAGCATTGACAACGATATGATCTCCGATGTCATCACAGTCAGCGCAAAAGATTCCCTCGGCCGGGATGAGACAACTGTCTATCGCGGCCGCAAACAGGAACAACCGGTGGCCGTTGTACTGAACACTGTCGTACCCAACGGGTATAGTGGACCGATCAAACTGCTGGTGGCGGTCCGATACGACGGTACGCTGGGTGGCGTAAGAGTGATCAGCCATAAAGAAACCCCCGGCCTGGGTGACAAGGTTGAGGAATCGCGCTCAGACTGGGTATACGGTTTCAACGGCAAATCGTTGCACAATCCGCCATTGAAGAAATGGGGCGTCAAACGGGATGGTGGCGTATTCGATCAGTTCACCGGAGCTACCGTAACACCACGCGCCATTGTCCAGGCCGTGAAGAAGACACTGCTTTATGTAAGGGATCACAAAGATGCGCTTTACGATCGATCCCCAACAATAGAGCATAAGGGATAAGCTATGGCTGAACAAAGATACCGTAATCTCATCGTTGACGGGTTGTGGCACAACAACCAGGCACTCGTCGCCCTGCTTGGCCTGTGCCCCTTGCTTGCGGTGAGCAATACAGCCATCAATGGCCTTGGCCTGGGGCTTGCAACGACAGCTGTCCTGATTGCTTCCAATACAACAGTCTCTCTGATACGCAACTTTGTACGCCCTGAAGTACGTCTACCTGTATTTGTCCTGGTAATCGCCTCATTCGTCACCGCCATTGAACTGAGTATGAATGCCTATTTTCATGAGTTGCATAAGATACTCGGGATCTTCATTCCCCTGATCGTAACCAACTGCATCATCATCGGTCGCGCAGAAGCTTTTGCTTCAAAAAACAATCTCTCTCATTCCCTGGTGGACGGTATAAGTATCGGTATCGGATTCACCTTAGTGTTGGTTACACTTGGTGGTATGCGCGAACTGGTGGGGCAGGGTACACTGTTCGATCAGGCGCATCTGATGTTTGGCGAGGCCGCACAGGGACTCACAATCAAGATCGAAAATTTCCCCGGCATGTTGATTGCAATCCTCCCACCCGGTGCTTTCATAGGTTTGGGACTCTTGATTATGGTTAAGAATCTAATCGATCAACGCCTTGCTGCAAAGGCCGTGGAGAAAGTTGAGTATCCTGAGGGTTCTGAAGGGGTTGCAAACCCATAGCACAAAAGCATTCCATTCTTTTGAAAAGAACGAAACTACACTTTACAACTCATGTGGATCTGGAGGATAAGCACATGCTGAAAGAGAAGTCGCAAATAACAAGCAAATGATATAAAAATGAATTATGGTTTTGATTAATATTCTTCATTTCAATGGCTTTGAATTGGCGATATTCAGAGCATATTTATGGATAATATCCTTTTTTTATCTCGATTTGGATAAGACGCATCATGCGAGTTCATCGATTCTTCACTCCTCAATTCCTGCATAATGGCGCGCAGATTTCCCTTGAGGAGGAAACATCACACCACATTCACCAGGTACTGAGGCTCAAAGCGGGTGACGATATCATTCTGTTCAACGCTAATGGAGAGGAATTTGACGCAAATCTCATTCAGGTCAACAAAAAAAGGGTAGATGCCGTCATCGGTAGACTTCTCAGGCATGAAGCGGGAAGCAAACTGACTATTCATCTCATCCTTGGTATCTCCCGCGGTACACGCATGGTCTTTGCCATGCAAAAGGCAACGGAATTAGGTGTCAATCGGATTACACCCATCTTCACTGAACGCTGCGTTGTCAAGCTGAATGAAAAAAAAAGTGCCAGCCGACTGTCACATTGGAGACATATCATTATCAATGCCTGTGAACAATCGGGTCGTTGCCGTATACCGGTTATCGATAATCCTATGGAGTATGGGATCGCATTGAGCAACGAAAGAAGTGGCAAGGCAATTCTGCTTGATCATCGCAGTCAATGCACCCTGAACCAGATCACCCCCCCCCAAACCAGCCTATCTATACTCATCGGACCCGAAGGCGGACTGACACACAAGGAGCGTCAACTCGCTATCCAGAATGGCTTTATCGGTATTCGGCTTGGCCCACGTGTGATGAGAGCAGAAACTGCGCCGCTGGCAGCCATTGCCGCGGTACAGACATTATGGGGTGATTTCTCCGATTGAATCTATCGAATTATTTTTAAGAACCATTGATATAATAAAGGTTGCGACTGCTAAAATAGATTGACATATTCCAGCTGGAGATCATCATGGATAAAATCAACATAAAAAAGATTGCACTGCTTGTAGTGCTTCTTTTCCTGATATTTAACCATGCACTGGCCGGTAAATTTTATAAATGCACCAACGAGAATGGTGAAATCCAATATCAACAAGTCGCTTGTAACTCTACGATCAAACAAGACACCGTCAACGTCTATACAGGACCCAAATATCGTTCTCAATTGGGATCCCCACCAATGGGTGATGCTGAGTACGTCGCACAGGGAAATGAACCGGCATTGACGAACAGATTTAAGTTCCAATCCGAACTCACCCAAGTATTGAGTTTACTGTCTCCGATTAAAATGGCGGTTATAGAATTCTATATGATGAATGGCAGCTGGCCGGAAACACCACAGGCAATGGGCTTCAATCAAGACAACCTCAAGAGCTCACAAATAAAGCAGGTACTGATGGGGGACAAGGGTGCGATAGTTACCTGGTTGAGCAGTAATTTCGGCAAAGAAAAAAAACTTGTTATTGCACCTTTCCCTGTTATGGACGGCACTAACTTTGAATGGCAATGCTTGGCAAACTTTCCTGCCCAAGCTTTGGAATTATCTGGCAACCGCCTTTGTGAATCAAGAACATCCTACTAGCTACGCGCTTTCACGATGTTGATATATTAGCGTAATCTTGTCATAACAAACTCAGCCGATATGCGGCGTCTCAAGGTAGGCGGCAGACTGCATCTCTTTCAGGCGACTTGCGGTTCGATTGAATTCAAATGCCAAACGCGTACCGGCATAGAGTCGTTCCGGCAGTTCTTCAGCGCTGATAACCAGCTTGACCTTCCGGTCATAAAATACATCAACGAGGTTGATAAAACGACGTGTGCGATCATCCCAGGTGCCGTCAAGATAGGGAATATCTGAGATAAACACCGTATGGTGGCAACGCGCCAATTCAAGGTAGTCGTTTTGCCAGCGGGGTGGACCACACAAGGCATTGAAGTCGCACCAGATCACGCCATTTGCACGCTTTAGAAATCGGATCGCCCTACCCGGAACTGACAAACGCCCGCCACTCTCCACATCTCCGCACACCAGGCGATCAAACTCCTGCTTCATCTGTTTCGCCGCATTGTCTCCCAAAGGCGTATGATAAACGGTTGAGGCTTCAAACAGCCGTAACCTGTAATCATCATCCCCCATTAACTCAATCACATGATTGTTGCGTTTCAGGATTTCGATGGCGGGAAGAAAACTGTCCCGTTGTATGCCTCCCGGGTAAAGTTCATCAGGATGTCGATTGGAGGTTGTCACCAAAATTATTCCAGATTTTTCCAATGCTTCCAGCAGGCCACGCATCAGCATGGCATCACCGATATCGATAACGTTGAATTCATCGAGACACAATACCTGCATGCGTTGCGCCATTTCGGCAGCAATCAATTCCATCGGCGCACTTTCACCTTCGCGATGCTGCAAACGCTGATGAATTTGACGCATAAAACTGTGAAAGTGATGGCGTTCGATACCGGCTTCCCTGATGTATTGAAAAAAAAGATCCATCAACCAGGTTTTACCCCTGCCAACCCCACCCCAAAGGTAGATACCCTCGACAGATAAATTCCGCTTAAACCAAGACCAGCCACTGGATCTTGCTTTCCGTCGTAACTCACCGGCAAGGCGTTCAAAGGAAGCAACTACGATCTCCTGATGAGGATCAGGCTCAAATCCGTTTTTTTGCAGTATTTCTATGTAGCGCTGATGTAGAGACAAGGGTGCGGGATGAGAAGGGGTGTCAGTTTACGACATCTAAAACTTGTCGTTCGATTTCATCCAGGTCAGGTATCATTGCCGGATTCATATCCAACTCCACCCGCTGTTTAATCAGTGGATCGAGTTCATCTTCCGAATTCAGCGGAATGACGTTGTCGGCACTTACTCTGACAAGGCTCGGAATGGCTTGCACCACCAAACCGATATGGGTGAGCTTTTGTTGCTGGTTCAGAGTATTCATGACCATGATTCTGCCACGGTGTCCGGGTATGACGACCCGCGCACCCAGCATACCCTCGAATGAGACAATGGGAATAACCACACCGCGCCAGATAGTGCTCCCCACAAGCCAATCAGGCTTTCCCTGTTCCACAGACTCGGGTTCCTGATAACCTATCACTTCGGCAATGACTGCATTTGGCAACAGGAGTTGAAGCTCATGGAGTGGAATGAGGATACTTCTGACCTCCTTGACAACGGTTCGGCTCATAATCTGCTTTCCGCCAGGACCTCGTTGATATTATCCAGCAATTCACTCTCCTGGTATGGCTTACCAAGGCAACGTTTTACGCCCAAATCCATGGCGCGTTGCCGATGCTTATCACCCACCCGGGATGAGATCATAATGATCGGTAAACCATAGTAGTCGACGGAGTTATTGATATGCCGTGCCAGTTCAAATCCATCCATTCGCGGCATCTCGATATCCAGCAACATGATATCTGGCACCTGTTCCTGTAACAGTGCAACTGCTTCGACACCGTCTTTTGCCGTGACCACTTCCATATCGTGGCGTTCCAGCAAGCGGCTGGTGACTTTGCGCACGGTAATGGAATCATCCACCACCATAACCCGCAACTGATCCTCTGCCCGTTTTTTCGGTGCCTCCTTGGTTATGCTGAGCGGGGAAGCGGCATGAGTGGCATCCATACGCACAAGGGCAGCAAGATCGAGTATCAATGCCACCCTTCCATCAGCAAGAATAGTACCGCCGGTGATCCAACGCACACTGCCGACCTGCTTACCAAGTGACTTCACCACAACCTGCCTGCTGCCAAGCAGTTCATCGACCTGCAATGCAGCCTGATGTTCACCTGTCTGCAACAACAACAGAGGCAGCCAGCGCGTCGTTTCCGGTATCTCGTGCTTCCCGACCCCCATCATACGACCGAGATAACTGACCTTGTAGTTCTTACCACCGTAGTTAAAGCCTTCACGCCCCCCCTCATAACAGCCCATCAGTTCTTGACGGCGAATCCTGACGACGCCTGATATGCTGCCGTGGGGAATCGCATAGATCTCTTCTCCCGCGCGAACCAACAGGGCATCGGAGATTGCAAGGGTCAGAGGCAATCTGATGATAAAACTGGTACCACGACCGGGTTGTGAATCGATCTCCAAAGACCCACCCAGTTGCTTGACTTCACTGGTTACCACATCGAGACCAACGCCTCGTCCTGATATCTGAGTAACCTCTTTGGCAGTACTGAATCCTGGCAACAACACGCACTGAATCAAGTCATCATCACTGATCTCGGCATTGGCATCGATCATACCCTGTTCCAGGGCACGTTTGCGGATCGCCTCGATATCCAATCCTTTCCCATCATCAGAGAGTGTGATGAGTACATCGGTCGCCTCGCGATCGAGATAGAGGGAAATTCTGCCCAGCTCCTGCTTACTTGCCTTCTGACGATCTTCGGGAAACTCGATACCATGGGAAACCGAGTTGCGCAGCAAATGCTCCAGTACCGGTACCATACGGTTGAGGATACTGCGATCCAATTCCCCTTCAACACCAAAACACTCAAGATTGGCTTTCTTGCCCAATTGACCGGCGGTCTGACGAACCAGGCGTTGCATCCTGGGTACAAGTTGAGCGAACGGCACCATGCGTGTGCGCAGCAACCCGTCCTGCAGATCAGTTGAGATACGCGACTGTTGCAGCAGTAATGTATCTGTTTCGCGTTGCAGGTCTCTCAGCGACTCATTGATATTCCCCAGGTCGTTGACCGTCTCCATCAGGGCCCTGGAGAGCTGTTGCATGGTAGAAAATCTGTCTAGTTCGAGGGGATCGAACTCGGTCCTATCACGATCATCCTCATGCTCCCGTTCCCAACGGTAGATGATCTGTGCCTCGGTTTCGATTTCCAGGTTTCTCAATTGATTATGCAGACGTGAAACTGTCTGCTCCAACTCTGACAGGTTGAACCCAAGCACGCTATTCTGTTGTTCGAGTCGTGCCCGGTAGATACTCACCTCACCGGCATGATTAACCAGGCGATCCATGAGATCCGCATTGACACGTACCTGTTCCTTGGTGGGCTTAAAGCTCTCCTCATCCTCTTTCTTATCCGGCTCAAGCAGCTTCGCAATCTCTTCGTTGAACGGGAGTACTGTCGCCGACTCAATGACTTCTTCAGCCACCTCCATCTCTTTGCTGCTTTCATCCACCTGTACTTCCTGTATCGGCTCCACCAAATCTGCATGTGAAGGCGTGGGTTCGCCGCCAAGCAGATTCTGCAGCTGATCGACCTCGCTATCAGAGGCAGGCACTTTACCGGATTTCGCAATTGTCTCGATTTGCTGGGCCAGGTGGTCGATGGCGTGTCTCACTGCATCGGTGACCATATCGATCGGATCAATCTCTTTTTCGACAATGGCTGTCATCACCGATTCTATGGCATGACTCAGATCGCCAACCGGCATAATGCCAGCCAATCGCGCACTGCCTTTCAATGTGTGCAGATTGCGTTGTACACCATCGATGGCGGTATGGTCTTCAACATCTTCAAACCACTGCTGGTAACTGTTTTCGATATGTTCAATGAATTCCTTCGCCTCTTCAATGAAGATCTGCACCAACTCATCATCTTCACCGACATCAAGCAGTACTTCATCATGCGCAAGCATGAAGGATTCATCTGTCAGATTGCTTGCTTCCTCGTTGACACCATCAAGATTGAAGCTCTCGAAAGGTATCACCAAATCTTCATCGTCAGGGGCCGATTCAGCGACTGCATCAGCACCCCTCTCAGACTCTTCCAACTCTTCCTCAAGGTTCGGATCTATGAGTTCTTCTATGGAATCCTCTTCCAGTGACGCATTATCGATGATTTCCTGGATCCGCTCGATCATCGGATCGGCTTGATGGACCTTGCCGGTATTGGCGACATCATCCGTTTGTGTGGCAATCAAATCCAGTGCCTGGCGTACGACAGCGAACACTCTATCTGATATGTCCACCTGTCCCCTGACTACTCCGTTCAGCAAGGACTCCATGGCATGACTCAGATCACCCACAGGCTCGATTCCGGCAAGACGCGAACTTCCCTTGATGGTATGCAACGCCCGCTGCATTCCATCCAGGCCTGTATGGTCTGCCCGGTTCTCACACCACTGGTTATAATTGTCCTCCAGGGCTTCCATCAACTCCCGTGATTCCTCAATGAAAATCTCAACCAGCTCCGGATCCTCGCTCACCTCGAACAGGTCGCCATCATGCAGAAAGCTCATTGGCTCATCATAGTAGGAGGAGGTATCTACCACTTCTGTCTGTGGAGATTCCAAAACCGACTCTTCTGCCTTTTGCAACTCTTCTTCTAGGCCGTCATCATCGATTTCAGCCAGATCCAGCTCCTCTCCAAGCACGTTGTCCTCGGGCAGTGGCAGCTCCTCCTCAACGGCGTCGTCCTCGACATCGATTAGCTGGAGTTCCTCTTCAAGGTCGTCATCCTCAACCTCGGCCAGTTGCAGATCCCCGTCAATAGTCTCATCCTCGACTTCAACCTGATCTATCTCATTCAGCCCGGCGCTTGAGAGAGGCCCCTCCAGGCTGGATAGCAGTTGAGATGAGAAGCGTACATTTCCGCCCGACTCGGCATCATCGATTTGTGTCGCCAGGACATCCAGGGCCTGGCGAACCATATTCCGCAGAGTGGCATCCGGTTCGATCTCTTCGCGGGACATGCGTTCGAAAAGGTTTTCCAGACCATGGCTCAGATCCCCTATAGGGTTGATGCCTGCCAACCTGGAACTCCCCTTGAGGGTATGCAGGGAGCGCTTGAAATCGTCCACGACCGCAGTGTCCAGAGGAGACTCAGTCCATCCGTTGTAGTGCCGTTCGAGATTGTCCAACAGCTCCCGTCCCTCTTCGACAAAGATCTCAACCAGCTCATCATCTCCCTCAATCTCAAACTGTTCCTCATCGAGCTGGTAACTGGCCAGATCTATCAGGTTTGATTCAATCGCATCCTGAGTTGGAATATCGGCTGTCCCGGGTAGATCAATCTTTACCTCGCCAGTATGCGAATCTTCATCCCCAGGGAATGGTACGATGGCGTCATCCATGATCGGTTCAACAGGTTCCTCGATTTCCGATTCTGACGTCAGCTCCCCTACAACCGCCTCCCCAGCTTCCTCAACAGATTGATCAACTTCAGACACTGACTCCAGATCGTCAGTTGTTGAATGGACCTCTTCCTGTTCAGGCTGTGTTTCGGCGGTTACCCGCTCCTCACCCTCAATTTGTGCACGTGCACTGCGCAAACCGTTAAGGTAGGTGTCTATATGAGGTTCGGGCAGACTTTCTTCAGGTAACCACTCGAGCAGTTTCCGAATATAACCAACACTGCCACCGAACAGTTCAAGGATCTCCTCATCGACAACCAATTGCTGCTCATGCAATGCCCTGGCATAGTCCTCCATCGCATCGCTGAGCATGGCGATTGGTGAGATACCCGCCATATGGGCACTACCGTGCAGGGTATGGCAAGCACGCACCACCTCTTCCGGTATCAGTATCTCCGTCTTCGCCTTTCTAGCCCCATTGATGAACTGCTCGATCTCCAGTATATGTTCCTCGGACTCTTCACCGAAGACATCAAGCAACTCCGAATCTATCTCGATCTCTAAATCGGAATCGGTGAATTCCTCAAGCAAGCCCTCTTCGGCCGCCTGTTCCGGTAAATTCTCTTCGGCATCTATTGTGGTATCTGTCCCGGAGACTGCAGCTTCGGCACTTGGTTCATAGTCCTGGTCGGAGACTTCAGATCGATCAGTGTCAATTTCCAGACTCGACAGTTCGTCGAGAAAGGTATCGAATTCCTGTTTTGATTCTGTTTCTTCTGCATCTGTCGCTTCTTCATACTCTTCTTCAATCTCAACCACCGGTGTGGCAGTTTCACTCAAGACATCCTCAGAAACTTCAGATGGCTGGGTATCTACTTCGAGTACCTCTTCCTCTGCCGGCTTTTCGTCAACGCGCTCCATTTGCTCCGGATTGGCGACAGGCATGGGCTTGCCATCAGCCAACGCATAGGCTTGGCGTTGGATAAGTTCAACATCCAGGTCCGGATATACACCCTTTTCCTGGCAGCTGATCAACTCCGGCAGTGAATCGGTGACTCGGTTCAATAGATCCATCATGTCAGGGTTGACCTTGATGGTCTCGTCGATCAGGCGGTTCAACATGTTTTCAACCGCCCAGGCCAACTCACCGATCACTTTCGCGCCAACCAGGCGTCCGCTTCCCTTCAACGTATGAAACGAACGTCGGAATGTTGCCAGCGCCTCTCTGTCATTCTGATCTCGTTGCCACCGCGGAAGATGTTGCTGGATTGCCTCCAGCTCTTCCCGCGCCTCTTCCGTGAAGATTTCAAGGATCTCAGGATCGATGTCCTCCAGCACGGGCTTATCAACAGATGCGATTTCGGGTTCCTGCTCGATTTCAAGCTCTGGTTCCTGAGTTTCAGCCTCTTGTGCAGATGCCGAGTCCATGGACTCTTCAGAGATGATTTCCAGCTCAGGCTGCGGCTGCTCTATCTGCAGGCTACTGGCACCCAGCTCCAGATCAGAGATCTCTTCCTCATCGAGCTCATAGCCCTCTGTTTGATCGGCCGACTCTTCGAGATTGATGTTTTCGGACGGTTCGGTATAGGTCGTGATCTCGACACCGCCCAGATTCTGCAGATCATTCAATGCAGACTGGGCGATTGCCAGTATCTCCTGACGATCACCGGCCCCGTCCACCAGTGTCTCCAGATAATACTCGATACTGCTGACCACATCCGCAAGGGAGTTGAGTTGTTGACGGACAGGTATGTGTTCATCATCGATCAGGTAGGATTGTACAAACTCTCCCGTGTGATACATCAGTTCAGCGGCATCACGCAGGTTGAGCATGTTCAACGCCCCCTGAACCCGCTTGAAACTCTCATAGACGCTATCTAAAACCGAGCTGTTATCCGTTGCCTCGGTAAAGCTGATGATCGCCTCCTTAGACTTGGCAATCTCTACTTTCGCCTCTCTGACCGTCTGTTTGATCAGATTCTGGTATTCACCTTCCGGAAGACTCTGCACCAGATCATCATCAGTCGACCCATCCCCTTTTACAGGTTGAAAGGTATGCAGGGTACTGAGCGAGGATTCCACATACAAAATGTCTCCAGCCATCTCCATGAGCTCGAACTCTTCAGGCAGTACTTCCTGCTCAACGAAATTCTTTACCTTGTCGGCTTGCCGATTAAGCCTCGATCGCAATGCACCCTGGCCGATCATGCCAAGTGTATCCGCCAGTTTCCGAATTGGGGCCTCCAGATGACCCAGCATTTCCATGTCAGGCTTTTCATCCCTCATGAACAGATCGAGAATATCTTTGATGCGGGTCAGTTCACTGCCAACCGCATCCTTGATCGACTCAGCCAGTTCAGCATTGGAGCCGGTCAAGCCCAACCTGCCCTCGGTCAGTTCAGCCTCACTGGGCATGACAGAATCGAGGTTATAGGCATCCTTGATCTCTTTTATCAGGGTATTGTCGGATTCCGCCCGGGCAATATAATAGAGCAGGTTCTTCAAGAGAGCTTCCGGCGGAGTCTCAACCAGCGCCTGCTCACCCGAGTCGATAACCGTCTTCATTTTGCGATCGAGACGGCTGAATAACTGCTTAACAGCAATTCCCGGGGCTATCGATCCCTCGATCAGACCGTGCATCAGACCTTCGGCAACCCAGAACAGATGGTGTACCGGCTCTGTACCCGCATGTTGATGAAGAGTGGCGAAAACATCGCGCAACAGCGGCCAGCCGTGAATGGTATCCCGTTTGCGATACCAACTGAGCAGGCCTAAATGGTATTTCTGCCTGATCTGCCGGGCGTACATCGGCAACTCAGCATTCGCTTCACCCGTTGCCCGAGCCGTGTCGATTTCAGGTTTGAACAGTGCCGCTTCCGACAGCAGTGGAGCATCCCGCACCGCACGCAGATCATTCAGCAATGGCAGAATAATCATCGGAATATCGGCATCACCGCCCTGCAGCTTCTCCAGATAGTCCGGCAGTTGAATAAGTGCCAGCATCAAGGCTTCGGCCGCATCCTCCTCTTGTCTGACCGTACCTTCTGCCATGTCTCTGACAACCAGTTCCATCTCCTCGGTGAGCATACTGGGGCCATACACCTGAACCATCTGCAAGACACGGGCGATCTGATGCAGATGATCACCACATACAGCGAGCGAACTGCCGTCTCCGGGTGACTCCACATAGGCCTCAAGGGCCTGCCGGGCATGGCGAATGGAGATGTCCAACTCATCCTTTACCCAATTCAGAGCACCAAATTCTTGCGCATTACTCATACTTGGCGCACTCCAATCAGGATGGTTGTTGGGATGACTATGGCAACTCGCATCTGCATTCGCATCAATCGATGATCTCGACCACTAAGAAGGTAACCGGAAACCAGCAACGGATTTCTGCAGCTGATCCGAAAGATCAGCCAACATGCCAATCGAGTTAGCCGTTTGATGCGTGCCTTCCGAAGTCTGATTGGTGATCTCCTGAATAACACTCATCGTATCCTTGACAGTCACCGACTGACTTGACTGATCCTGTGCTGATGATGCGATCTTACCCGTAAGGTCAGCGATGTATTGGGATACACTTTCAATCTCTTTCAATGCCTCACCGGCATCCTCGGCCAGAGTCGCTCCCTTGACCACACCTGAGGTGCTCGCTTCCATAGAAGTGACTGCCTCGTTGGTATCTGCCTGAATGGTCTTAACCAGTGCTTCAATTTGTTTGGTAGCATTGATTGAACGTTCAGCAAGACGTTGCACCTCGTCCGCAACCACCGCAAAGCCGCGACCCGCTTCACCGGCCATGGCCGCCTGCATGGCGGCATTCAATGCCAGGATGTTGGTCTGATCCGCGATATCGTCGATCAGTTCAACGATATCACCGATCTCTTGCGAACTTTCACCCAAGCGCTTGATACGTTTCGACGTCTCCTGGATCTGTTCACGAATATTGTCCATGCCCGAGATGGTATTGCGCACGGTATCCGCACCGGTACTCGCGATCTCCACCGATCGTTTCGCGACCTCCGCCGACTCGGTCGCATCCTGCGACATCTGATCGATAGCCTGGGTCATCGTCTTGATCGAATCATTCGCCTGAGTGATCTGCTCTGCCTGATGCTCACTCGCCTCGGCAAGATGCATGGCCGTGGCACGACTCTCCTGGGTCGCGCCCGAAACCTGCTCAGAGGTGCTGTTGATAGTCGTGACCAGTTCACGCAACGCCTCGATCGCATAGTTGATGGAATCGGCTATCGCACCGGTAATGTCTTCGGTTACGCTTGCTGTTACGGTCAAGTCGCCATCCGCCAGATCACCCATTTCATCGAGCAGCTGGAGGATAGCTTTCTGATTTGCCTCATTCTGTTGCTTACTTGCCTGTTCCCGACGCTGGGCATCCATAATCAACTGCACACCCAACAGCACCAGAAACAGTACCGCTGCAGCACCGAACACGGCGATCATTACAGGTCCTGCCTTTATCCCGAGAACAGAGAAACGACCCGGAGATTCGCCAAAGGCCGCGATCAATTCTTCTGCTGCATTACTTACATTATCGGATGAATTGTTGACCACGGAAGCCGCTTCAAGGGCTGGCAACACATCAGGAATATTGCTGATGATCTCAGTGGTATTGTCGTTGATGGTAGCGAACAGCGTGGAGACATCCGCCAATCTCTGCTTGGCGATCTTGTCGTTGACCTTGGCGATACCCAACTCTTTGTCGCCATTCAGCAATCCCTGCAGGATCCGGCCGAAGAAATCGGCATCGCGACTGAACTGGTCAATCGCCGCTGCAGTCTCCTGGCCACCTTCAAGTACCAGATTGACGTTTGAGTTGATACGCTGAATCAACATCTCCTGCTCAGTGGCGATATAGATCTGTCGTCTGGGAGCATTACTGTTGATCAGAACCTCAGCCAACTCCTCCGACAACTCCTGCAACTGAGGAACAAATTCGGAAACAACGGCGGAGAACTCATCGATAGCAAGAATATTCTCTTGCGCTTTTAGTATTTCATCGATATTTCCCTGCAATTCAAGCCACTTGTTCTCCAGATTCCGCACCGTAGGCATTACCTCTATGGGCGAGGCTGGGAGCCCCTGGCTTTTTGTACCGTTCTTCAGCTCCCACATGATGTTGTCGAAGCGGTCACGACTCTTCCTCAGCGGCGCAAACGATTGCAATTCACCGCGAGCGGCGGATATAGCATATTTTGCGATTCGCTGAGCCAGTACCTGCTGCTCGGCAGCACGGATCAGGTACTGCTCGTCGTAGGATTCACGCTGGGTCGTGTGCAAGAAGGTTACGAGTGCAAGGATTAGACTCACCAGTACCAGTATGGCTAATATGGTGATGACCTTGTTGGAGGGCAACGTACTACCCGCGCGTCTACCTTTCATTCTGAATTCTCCCGAAAGCTAAAGCCCATGTCCTCATCCGATGTTCATCATTGCATCAGGTCGCGGCAATCTGAAAGCCCGGGTCTTCCGCTAGTGCCGAGAGACTGAAAACCGGCCATGTCATGCCATCCTGATCAAATTCGAATTGAACATATTTTGAAAATTTGTCGTTGACGAACTGCGTCTTTCTCGCGGTCTCCCTGGCAAAGTGACGCATACCCACCATCTCCCCGACCAATACCCCGGTCAAACCGCTTCCCAGGTTAATTACAAGCACTCGACTGCGCCTGCCATGTCGGGTTTTCATACCGATCAGATAGAGCTGCAGATCAACTACAGGAATCAATGTCCCACGGACGTTCGCCACTCCCATCATCCAAGTCTTTGAGCCTGGTACGGGCGTTAACGAAGAGGGGTGATTGAGGATCTCCTTGACGCCACTCAATGGCGCAACGAAACGGTGCTCCCCCACATAGAACATCACGCCCTCCCAATAGCTCTGAATCAGCTTCTGTTGTGGCAGACCATAGGCCCTGTCTCTACAACGCTGTTCCAGCTCCGCAAGGAGCCCCACCACAGCCTGCGGTGTTTCTACAGAGGAGGGAGGCGCAAGGGTTGTATCAGGCATCGATCAACGCCTTGATCTTATGCAATAATTCGGCAGGGGCCACCGGTTTTACCAAATATTCCGTGGCGCCCTGGCGCATACCCCAGTTTTTATCTGTCTGCTGCCCCTTGGTAGTGACCATAATGACAGGTATATTTGCCGTAGACTCATCATTCTTCAGCTGTCTTGTGGCCTGGAATCCGTTCAAAACCGGCATCACCACATCCATGAGTATGATATCGGGCAGTTCCTGCTTGGCTACGTCGACGCCTTCTTGACCATCCTTTGCCACAAGTATTTGATATCCCTGCTTTTCCAGGATTTTCTTGAAGATATGTATTTCAGTGGGTGAATCATCGACCACCAGAACCCTGGCCTTTGAGTGACTCGATACCGGCACATCGCTTTCGACGGATTGTTCGCGGCCCTTGCGAAATATATTTTTAATCATCGTCTATCTCTACCCGGTAGTTTTCTGCCTTATCGGCTGATGTCAGAATGTCTTTAAAAAGTCATGCTGCATGCTTGACATAGCGTTTGATCGCCCCGAGTAACTCATCCTTTGTGAAAGGTTTGGTCAGATACTGTTCCGATCCAACGATACGCCCGCGCGCCCTGTCGAACAGTCCATCCTTGCTCGAGAGCATGATCACAGGAATTTTCTTGAAGACATCGTTGTGCTTGATCAGAGCACACGTCTGGTAGCCATCGAGCCGCGGCATCATAATATCGACAAAAATCACATCCGGATGGTGATCGGCAATCTTTGCCAATGCTTCGAAACCGTCTGTAGCCGTTGTGACTTCGCACCCTGCCTTTTTCAAAAGGCTTTCAGCCGTCCTTCGGATTGTCTTACTGTCATCGATGACCATGACCTTGACACCAGAGATGTCCATCTCATTATCATCACCGCTCACATCAAAATCCTCATGTCACAGACCTAGTTGAATCTGAATCAATGCTGAGATCAAAAACATCACAGCAACCCTATTTTCACAAATACAGAGTGGTTCATTCCCCTGGCACCACTGTCGTCAACCCCCACAGTTGCCACATTTGCATACCCCCTCTGTAATAGAAGATTTTGTTTGCAGGGTAACCTACGCTCAAGAGCCCTTTGATAGCCCTGGGGGATTGTCCGCATTCCGGACCATTACACCAGAGAACGAGCTCTTTGGCATTGGTGAAATCCCACGTATCGGTTTTACCCTCGCTATTGATAATGCCCATTTCCTCGAGCTTACGCGAGATCGAGCCAACTTCCCCCCTAAGTCTACCCCCGAAAAACTTTAACGCATCATCATTTTCCGCAGTACCCGCTTTACTGAGCACAGTGAACGGGATATTGATCGATCCGGGGATGGTACCGCGCTCAAACCACTCAGAGGTGCGAGCGTCAATCAGGATTCCTTTGCCATCTCGGAATTTTGTCTCCATAAAGTCGAAGAGCTCAACCTCACCGATTGTAGCCACACTGGAATCCACCTGCATCGGCTGCAGACAGAACGGCGGACATTTACGCGCCGTCTTCGCATAATATCCCTTGAGCACATACTCCGGATCCTGAACCCGCTGTACCTTCACCGATTTTCCCTCGTGGATGACATGAAGATAGGGCTTATCATTTGTCAGCTTGATGTCCATCTCCTTCCCAACCTGCAACTCATCCGCGATTGACTGCAAAGGGAAGAAACTCACCAAAGCTACCAGCGTTCCATAATAGAACCATTTCATATGCTTTAACCTTCTGCTCCCACTTGACCTAGACTCAAAAAATAACGCCTGATGATATCAGGTCCCGCATGACGCCTATTGATTGAGAAAGCGATCCATAATCTTTTTACGTATCTCATCGATCGACGACCCACCTTTGTACTCTTCGAATACCTCTTCACGAGAGCGTCTTGGCAATTTTTTATAAAAAGTAAAACTACCCATGTAACTCGCCTTGAGATCCTCCTCGAATGCCTTCAGGCTTGGCCCGTCAACCACATCTTCATCGTCAACTTCGCTGTCAGTGGTGGTTTCAGTTGACTCCACCTTTTCAGCTTCAGACGAAATAGCTGACAGGTAGGGATCCTCCTCAGCAACAGTAAACTGAGCGAACAAGAGCATTGCAAACAGCGCAAATACCTTGAATTTCAAAAAGATATAAAATTCGCAGGTGATACGGGCATACCGTGTCGCCATCGCAATACACCTCAATTATTATCTAAGTTAACTCCGACACTACCCTCTCGAGCATATGGGGGTGCACCATCAGAAGGACTCTACTCCCGGTCAGTTCCATTAACCTGATATATAACACCCCCAAAATAGCAAGACAGCCTGTCTGCATCAAGAATATACTTCCCAATCCAGAAACTTAAAGCTTGCAATAAGTCGCTGACTGCCATATGTAAGTCACCATATCGGCAATGAATTTAAAAACTTAACTCTGTTTTTGCCCATTAAGATGCCCCCATGACCATACAACTCGGCGTAGTGATGGACCCCATCGGTACCATCAAAATCCAAAAAGACAGTACTTTCGCAATGTTACTTGCCGCACAGGCCAAGGGCTGGCGAATTCACTATATGGAACAGCAAAACCTCTCACTAAGGGATGGTGTCTGCTGGGCATCGACCTGTGATCTGCAGGTCCGGGATGATCGATCGAAATGGTTTGAGTTCGGTAAAAGGCACCTACTGCCTCTGCATCAGTTGGATGTCGTATTGATGCGCAAAGATCCACCGTTTGACATGGAATATATCTATTCGACTTATCTTTTGGAGCAGGCCGAAATGCACGGCTGCCTGGTGGTCAATCGCCCCAACAGCCTGCGCGATGCCAATGAAAAGCTGTTTACCAGCCACTTTCCCCAGTGCACCCCACCCACCCTGGTAACCCGCAACGCCGATGAGATCCGCACATTCCATCAGGAACAGGGTGATGTGATCCTCAAACCCTTGGGGGGAATGGGTGGTGAGTCTGTATTCCGGATAACCCGGAATGATCCCAATCTGGGTGTAATCATAGAGACATTGACCCGCCATGGCAGCCGTTACGCCATGGCTCAGCGATTCATTCCTGAGATTTCAAACGGTGACAAGCGTATACTCTTGATTGATGGAGAACCTATACCTTTTGCCCTAGCGAGAATCCCCGCAGAAGGCGAGACCAGGGGTAATCTGGCGGCTGGCGGCAGGGGTGAGGGCGTACCCCTTACAGAGCGTGACAGATGGATCGCCGAACAGGTGGGTCCGGCACTCAGGTCGAGGGGAATCCTGTTTGCCGGGCTCGATGTTATCGGTGACTATCTGACAGAGATAAACGTCACCAGCCCCACCTGTATCAGAGAACTGGATAACCAGTATGGACTCGATATCGCTGCAGATCTAATGGATGCGATTAGCAATAAGCTAAACAAATGATGGTCATCGGCAAACAGACTGATCTTTTGGGCGTGAGCCTCTTCGCCGCTGCCTGTGTCCATGCCTTCGTCATTCTGGGCATCACCTTCAAACCAACCGAAAAAAGCAAACCGGAATTTCGCCAGCAAAGCCTGGAGGTGATGGTGCTGCGACGCCCAACGGAAGACAACAAGACGGATGAAAAACCCGATTTTCTTGCCCAAACCAGTCAACAGGGCGGAGGTGAGGAGAGCAAACTGGTCAAACCCCCGACATCAGAGGCTGCGGCACCGCTGGCTCTACCAATACCCGAATTGTCGACACCGACAGAACCGGTGACACCACAACCCCAAAAGCCTCTACTCAACACTGCGATCTCCAATCTGAAGACACCTACTCCGCCACCCCGGGAAGCTCCTCCACCCACTCCTTCAACCAAACAGCTGTTGAGCAGTAAGGCGTTGGAAATAGCCAGAGTGACCGCCGAGTTGGAAAAGAAGACCCTGGCCTATGCAAAAATGCCCAAGCGAAAGTCGATAAATGCCAGTACAAAGGAGTATAAATATGCCGCATACCTGGATGCCTGGCGGAGAAAGGTGGAACGAATAGGTAATCTCAACTATCCTGACCAGGCAAAAAGGAGCAGCCTCTACGGTAATCTGGTACTCCATGTAGCGGTAAAGGCTGATGGCAGCGTTGAACAGATCAAGGTACTCCATTCCTCCGGCCATAAGATCCTTGATGACGCAGCAGTCCGAATCGTGCGTTTGGCCGCCCCCTTTTCACCCTTTCCCAACGAGATCAGAAAAGAGACCGATATTCTTGATATCACCCGCACCTGGCAGTTTTTACGCAGCGGCCGGCTCAACTCGCAATAGCTGTTGCAGCGGGGCGTCTGCAACTGGATACTATAGGCCATGCGTCCTGAAACCAATTTAACCAACCATTTCCTCATCGCCATGCCGCGCCTCGAGGACCCGAATTTCTTCCATACCGTCACTTATATATGTGAACACACCACTGACGGTGCAATGGGTATAGTCATCAATCGTCCTATGGATCTGCATCTGGCGGATATATTCGAACAACTGGAGATACAGATCAGTACCAACGACATCGCTGAACAGCCGGTCTATATCGGCGGCCCTGTACAGAGTGACCGGGGATTCGTGCTGCATGAATCCAGTACGGAATGGGCATCGACGCTGAAGGTCACCGCAGATATCAGTGTCACAACCTCACTGGATATCCTTGAGGCCATCGCTGCCGGCAAGGGTCCTGAACACAATCTCGTTGCCCTTGGATACGCCGGCTGGGGTGCGGGCCAACTTGAGAGTGAATTGGCTCAGAATGCCTGGCTGAGCGGGCCGGCTGAGAGCGACATCATCTTCAACCGGGCCAGCGATGAGCGTTGGCAGGCAGCCGCCGACCTGCTCGGCGTGGACCTGAACCTGTTGAGCGGCGATACTGGCCACGCATAGAGAGCGATATCGGATGGGCACCCTGCTAGGGTTCGATTACGGCAGCCGTAAAATAGGCGTAGCTGTCGGGCAAACGGTGACAGGTACGGCAACCGCGCTGGAAACATTGCATTTGGTTAATCATAAGCCTGATTGGCAACGCATCGCGAGCCTTATTGAAGAGTGGAGACCTCAGGCCCTTGTAGTAGGTCTGCCACTCGATGTGGATGACAGCGAAACAGATGCCACACAACCGGCATTACGCTTCTCACGACAACTTGAGGGGCGATTTCATATCAAGGTCTATCTGGCTGATGAGCGTTACAGCTCCTTCGAAGCCAGGGACAGACTTGGACATAAAGCCAAGCGATTGGAAAACTATGACGCCGTAGCAGCCAAGCTCATTTTGGAAACCTGGTTAAATGAACAATAGAAAAATGTATATGGATACCAATGAGGTGAGACCTTTGGTAGACGTAATGGCGGACAAAGTCCGTTCTCTGTTGAACTCGAGGGAGATAACAGATCCGTTAATGATCGGTATCCGTACCGGCGGTGTCTGGTTGGCTGAAATACTGCACAACCAGCTCGTATTGGATGATCCTCTCGGCACGCTGGATATCTCTTTTTATCGGGATGACTTCACGCGCATCGGAATGAATCCCGAAGTTCACCCTTCCGATCTCCCTATACCGGTGGATGATCGTCATATCATCCTGGTAGATGATGTCCTGCATACAGGAAGGACAATCCGGGCGGCACTGAATGAGATCTTCGACTATGGACGTCCTGCATCGATCATATTGGCCACACTGGTCGACCGCAGCGGGCGGGAATTGCCGATACAGCCTGACGTGGTCGGATTGCACCCGGAGCTGGAGCAGAACCAGCATATCACCTTGATTGGGCCCGAGCCGCTCGGATTGGTGATCGGCACCAAGACAAATCGGAGTTCACGCAGTGATGAACAAGGTTAGAGGGCTATGAGTTTCAGCAATAAAACCCTGCAACTGGACGATGAACAGAGACTGCTCCACTTCCTTACCATCGATGGACTGGATAGGGCGACACTGACTGAAATCCTCGACACGGCAGAGGGATTCACCGGGGTCTCCGAAAGAACCATTAAGAAAGTCCCCCTATGCCGGGGTAAAGTAGTCGCCAATCTCTTTTTTGAAACCAGCACCCGGACACGAACCACCTTCGAATTGGCAGCGAAACGTCTCTCGGCGGATGTCCTCAACCTCAACATCAGCGCTTCCGCCACTTCCAAGGGTGAAACTCTTTTGGACACGCTGCGCAATCTGGAAGCGATGCATGTGGATATGTTCATCGTCCGTCACGCCAGCAGCGGGACCGCCCATTTCATTGCACAACACGCCGATCGGGGAGTCGGTGTAATCAATGCCGGTGACGGTCGTCACGCCCATCCCACCCAGGCGATGCTGGATATGTTCACCATCCGCCGGCATAAAGGTGAATTTGCCGGACTGCGGGTAGCCATTGTCGGCGATGTACTCCACTCCCGGGTTGCCCGTTCGCAAATACTCGCCCTGAATACGCTCGGGGTCTCGGAGGTTCGAGCTGTGGCTCCTCGCACATTGCTGCCATCGGATGCGCGCAGTCTCGGTGTTCATGTCTATCACAATATGGAAGAGGGTATCTGGGATGTGGACGTCATCATCATGCTGCGTCTGCAAAAAGAGCGTATGCAGGGTGCACTGCTCCCCTCTGAGCATGAGTATTTCAGTCTTTACGGACTCACTGAAAAACGCTTGGCACTGGCCGACTCGGAAGCGATCGTAATGCATCCAGGGCCCATCAACCGCGGTGTCGAAATGGACTCCCAGGTAGCCGACGGTTCAAAATCCGTAATCCTGCAGCAGGTCAGTTATGGCATTGCCATACGCATGGCGGTGATCTCGAAGGTTATAGGCACCCAGAACCTGCGCATGCAGGAGGTGGCGGGATGAGAAAGAAGAAAGACATCTCAATCCTCGGTGGCAGGGTCATAGATCCGGCAAACGGCATTGACGAGATCACTGATCTGCACATCGCCGGTGGTAGAATCCTCTGTCTCGGCTCCCCCCCAAGGGAGTTTCAGGCTAGTCTCACCATCGACGCCACTGAACAGGTGGTCTGTCCCGGCCTGATCGATCTCAACGCCAACCTGCGGGAACCCGGGGCGGAACACAAGGCCACTATAGCCAGTGAAACCCAGGCCGCGGCCAGCGGTGGGATCACCACAATCTGCTGCACCCCTGACACCTATCCGGTAATCGACACCCCTGCGGTGGTCGGACAGATCCGACACAAGGCACGTAAAGCGGGCTATTGCCGTCTTTTGCCCCAGGGTGCTCTGACCCAGGCCCTGAAAGGCGATCGACTGAGCGAGATGGCGGCACTCAAGGCGGCTGGCTGCATAGCTGTCACCAATGCCTATACCCCATTAGCCAACACCCTGGTTCAACGTCGAGCCATGGAGTATGCATCCACATTCAATCTGCTGATCATTTTACGTCCGGAAGATCACTACCTCAGTAACAACGGTTGTGCTCATGAGGGCAAGGTCGCCGACCGGCTGGGTCTGCCGGGCATTCCCGAAGCGGCTGAGACAGTCGCGGTTGCCCGCGATCTTGCATTGGCGGAGACCACTGGAGCTGTAATCCACTTTCACGCCCTTTCCAGTGCAAGTGCTGCGCGGACCATGGCATGGGCCAAGCGTGAAGGGCGACGGGTCAGTGCCGATATAGCCATCCACCAGCTGCATCTGAGCGAAACGGATATCGAGGGCTTCGACAGCAACCACCATGTCAGACCTCCCCTGCGAAATGACAGTGACCGTAACGGCCTACGCGATGCTGTCGCAAAAAACGTCATTCAGGCGATCTGTTCCGACCATCAGCCCCATGAGGCAGACGCCAAGGCATCACCCTTCCCCGACACGGAACCGGGTATTTCGGGACTCGAGACCCTGTTACCCCTAACCCTGAAACTGGTCGATCAGGGGGTTCTGGAGCTGAGCGACGCCATTGCCCGCCTGACCTGTGGCCCGGCGGACATACTCGGCCTGAGGATGGGGCGATTGACGCCAAATCACCCGGCGGATATCTGTATTTTCGATCCCCGTCAACGCTGGATTGTAGACAAGGAGAAGCTCCTCAGCGCGGGTAAAAACACACCGTTCACGGGTTGGGAAATGCCGGCACGGGTCACCCACACACTATTGAAAGGCCGATTGGTCTATTCTCAAAATACCCATGAAGAAAATGCAACGTGACACCGTCTTTCTTGAAGATGCTGAAATCCTTTCACACCAGGCTTTTGCCGGCGATCAGTTCATCATGCGCCTGCTCGCTCCCCACTGCGCCGCAAAGGCAATGCCCGGCAGTTTTGTGCATCTCACATGTGATCCGCAGCTTCCAATGCGCCGGCCGATCTCTATCATGCGTTGCTCCGCCAAACATGGCTGGATTGAGCTGCTGTATAAACGTGTAGGCAAGGGAACCGGACTGCTGGCACAACGCACCACCGGGGAGAAGATCAGCCTCTTGGGCCCAATCGGTAATCCCTTCACCCCTAGCCCGGGCCGTAATAAACCCCTTTTGATCGGCGGTGGTGTCGGCATGCCTCCAATGGTATTTCTGGCGGATTCCTTGCGTAAAGACCCGCAGAAACAACCCTTTGTGATTCTCGGCTCTGAGGTGCCGTTTCCTTTTCAATCCATCCCCTCTCAAATCATCATTCCAGGGCTGGCCGACGGTGTGATCGCCAGCATGCCGCTGCTGGACGATTGGGGGATAGGCTGCAGGCTTGCCAGTCTGCAGGGTTTTCCTGGAGTATTTCAAGGCTATGTCACTGAGTTGGCCGAACAATGGATCAGCTCCCTCAACATGCAGGCATTGTCTGAGGTTGAGATCTTTGCTTGTGGCCCCCACCCGATGCTGGAAGCGGTTGCGCAATTGGCTGCCAAGCATAATATACCTTGCCAGGTCTCTCTGGAGGAGTTCATGGCCTGTGGCGTTGGCGGTTGCGCTGGCTGTGTGGTGGAGGTGCAGACACCTCAGGGGCCGGCGATGAAACGGGTCTGTGTCGATGGGCCGGTATTCGATGCCCAGACAGTGTTTGCCTGACACCAATGCACGGCACCCCGCAGGCAGTAATGAAGTCCCTAAAAGCGATGAACAAACCCTAGACTGGCCGACTCCAGCTTGTAGTCGACATTATGGATATCGCCGACAGCATGACGCAGCCACTCAAGCGTCAGCGCATTCTGTTCGTCCGCATAGAGTTCGAGACCAATACCATAGCCGATCGCAGTCTCATCCACACTGCTGAATCCGGGGACATTACCGGAAAAATGGGTCACTCCAGCTAAGGCATAGAGTCGGGTCCGGCTGTCGAGGAGAGGGAGATTGCCCCTGGCGTAGATGCTCAACAGATACTCGATCTGATAGCTGCGGTCATTGACCACATCCTCGCCAAACAGACCGAACTGACCTTCAACTGCCAGAAACTCATTGAACTCCATGCCCCCTCGCACCAGCAAGCCGGCACTGCGAAAATCGGTATTGGAATCATCCTCCTTGTATTGCGGGGAAGAGACCATAATCCCGATATAGCGATTCCCCTCTATACCTGCACCCTTGACAGACTCTTCGGAAATGGCTGCAGAAGACAACAGCAGGCAACCACCAATGACAATAACAGTCAGGTACTTCATTATCCCCCTCCATGATTTCAATCTACTCTCAGTTAATTCCTAGTGAAGTCTAAACATGACCAAAGAAAAACACCATCCGCACTACAGACTTACCTGCTATATATCCAGCCATACGCTGGTACCGGATATTACAACCTCCAATCCGCGACGGTGTCATCAGCGCCAGCCTTTGTCACGAGCCTTGTTTGTCCATACCCAGACATAGGCAATACCACTGACCAGGGTGGTGAATCCGGTAACCCAGGTGAGCCAGGTCAGCAGCTGGGAAGGCAGGGTAAAGGGGCCGGCATTTGTCACTACCAGCAGCACCAGCACTATCTGTAACAATGTGTTCAACTTACTGATCAGACTTGGATTAGCGTCCAGTTCTTCAACACTGAAATTATAATAGAGCGCTCCACCCATAATAGTGAGATCGCGGAAGATCACAAGCATCACCAGCCAGACAGGAATCAGCCCCAAACCTCCGAGCACCAGAAATGAACTCATCAGCAAGGCTTTGTCGGCTAAAGGATCGAGTAAACCTCCCAGGTGGCTTTGCCAACCAAACCGTTTTGCGAGGAAACCATCGATGCCGTCGGAAATACCGGCTACTGCGAATAGTATCAGGGCATAGGAGAACTCATGCTCAAACAACAACCAGACAATCGGGATAGTCAATAAGATGCGCAGTACACTGATCAGGTTGGGGATATCCTTACTCTGCATCGAAATGGCGGCTCCGTATCATGCTAGGGCCAGTGAACACTCATCCAATCGGTCCTGGCAGAATTACTGTCTGTCCAGCAAGGCTGCATGAGCGATGTGTAATCACTCTGAATTTACGAATGACAACCCCGCTGGGCGTAAATCGTGTGTAGTGTCCCATATTGTTAGGGCCTGTTAACACTAATCCAATACGCCCTGCTGGGGCTGTTTTTGTGCCCAGCAAGGCAGAATGAGCGAGGTGTAGTCATTCTACATGAGCGAATGATAACGTCGCTGGGGGCGAAAACAGCCCCAGCCCTTCGGGTTGCGCCCCAAAGGAAGTGCCCTTGGGGTATGCCTGAAAAAGCGCCACTCGGCGTTGCTCGTCGCTCATTTGGAATAACCAAACCTCTCTCCTCGCGCCCCGAAGGAAGTGCCCTTGGGGTGCGCCTTGATTGGCGCTTTTTCAGGCACAACAGGGGTATTGGATTAGTGTTAACAGGCCCTAGAAGATTTCAGAGGCCCTAACGCAAGCGGTATACCAGACTTTCGCCAACAACCACCTCTGGGTTCTTATTTTCAACTGCTGCCGAATAGTCGAGGGACTCCACCGGCTCGAGCACGGAACCAAGTTGAATACCACGCTCCAATGCCTCCCTACTGCCATGAATACGGACCTTGAAATTAACCTTTTCGGTATCAGCCGATAGCAGATCAAGTTGTTCGATCATCGCCAACGACTGCAGATACTCTTTAACCAATACAAAGTCTGCCAACCTTGTTAGTCCATGTACGCGAATCCTGATATCGGTTTCCCCCTGAGTAACCTGTTGTGGAGCAAAACGCAACGCAAGGGCATCAACGGCTTGATTCAAGCCCTCCCTGGCAAGAGCCACTTTACCTTCGGCACTGGTCTGCCAGCGATTGACCTTATCGGGCAGATAGAGCAACCACTCACCTCGCCAACTGCGTGAGCCCTGCCGGGTCATACGTCCGACAAGAATCACATCAGGCTGATATCGCGCAGAGGCCCGGCGGATATTCTCTTCAAAACCGCCCCACAGATCGCTTACCCGTATTGCGTTTCGGTCCTCCATATCCATGAGTGGCCAGAGAAATGACAGTCCCCGTGACTCCCCCACTCTGTTCAAATAGTGTCTCAGGCGCCGTTCCCGCTCGAGTGACAACAGGTCACGTCGCGCACCCTGTTCCTGGCCCAACCAGACCAGGATGGATGGTCGTGTGCCACCCCACACCGGCACACCGCTCTGACGTAGCAGACGATTGACCGCCCGCTCATCGAAACGCACCCACAACAGGCGATCCGGTGAATCCGGTGCAGCCTCGGGATTGGAGGTTTCAAGTGTCTTATAGCGATATTGCTGGATATATGCGGACGCTTTTTTAAGGATGCCGGGGATCTCGGGATGGTTCAAGAGGCCACGATCACCACTCACCTTCACGATTACGCTGGCGAAGGCCGAGCGAATTCCATCCGCCCTCGCTTGTGCGCTCTGGCCGTGAACCGGAACCTCCGCTTGATAGAGCTCCCCCACCCGTTCGGCAGATACCCATGGCGCCGACAACAGAGCAGCCGAAAACACCAACCACCGGAAAGCCATCTTCAGTCGAGTTTGAATCATTGAATCGTCACACTTCACAAGGGTTCTCTGATAATCACTATTCGGCTACTTGGTTTCCAGTGGGGAAAACATGAGCCGCCCCATGGGTCTGCACTGAGAAACAGCCCTATCGGATCGTCGCATAGCGGGAAATATTAACGCGCCTGCGGAAAAGATGAAAATCAGGACATGTACAACACTCACCGAGTCCCACTTCTTCTGTTAGAATCCCGGTCTGAATCACCTAGGGCCTGAAGCCGGAGTATCATCCCGTGGAGTATGAATCCAAACCCAGCAACCCCTCATCGCTCAGCTACCGGGACGCCGGTGTTGATATCGATGCGGGCAATGAACTGGTCGAACGTATCAAACCGATTGTTAAACAGACCTTCCGTTCAGGTGTACTCGCAGGACTCGGTGGGTTTGGCGCTCTCTTCGAGCTGCCGCTGGATCGATACCGGGAACCGGTGCTCGTTTCAGGCACGGACGGGGTAGGCACTAAACTGAAACTGGCATTGGAACTCAATCGCCATGATTCGATCGGCATCGACCTGGTGGCTATGTGTGTCAACGATATCGTAGTCGCAGGCGCCGAACCCCTGTTCTTTCTGGATTATTACGCCACTGGAAAACTGGATGTGGAGATCGCCACCGATGTGGTGCAGGGAATCGCGGCCGGCTGTCAACAGGCCGGGGCGGCCCTGACAGGCGGTGAAACCGCCGAGATGCCGGGCATGTACGCGGAAGGCGATTACGATCTGGCCGGTTTCTGTGTCGGTATTGCCGAAAAGAGCCGCCTGATACTCCCGGAACGGGTACAGGAGGGTGACACACTGATTGGCATAGCCTCGTCTGGACCCCACTCGAATGGCTACTCCCTGATACGCAAGATACTCCAGGTCAGTGGCGCAAACCTGGATCAGCCCTTCCAGGATAACACCCTGGGTGATGCACTGCTGGCGCCCACCCGAATCTATGTCAAACCCCTGTTGGCCCTCATGCAAGAGGTGGAGATTCATGCCTTGGCCCACATTACCGGTGGCGGACTGCCCGAAAACCTTCCTCGAGTCCTTCCCGATGGTTGCAAAGCGGTGATCGACAGCGGCAGCTGGCAACTTCCGCCTATCTTCGAATGGCTGCGAACTCAGGGCAAGCTGGCCAACAGCGAGATGTTGCGCACCTTCAACAGTGGCATCGGCATGATTGTCTGTGTTGCACAAAAAGAGACCGAAACCACCCTGAAGCTGCTCAACGATATGGGTGAAACCGCCTGGGTTGTCGGGGCAATAGAATCCGCAGACAACACCGATATCAGGGTTGAGATAAGCGGACCGCTTGCGTGAGTGGAGTGTCAAAACTACCTGTCGTGGTGCTGATTTCCGGTAGTGGCACCAACCTGCAGGCAATTATCGATGCCACGCTGGTCGATCTCCCCATTGAGATCCGCGCTGTTATAAGCAACCGCCCTGATGTCTACGGTTTGCAACGGGCCGAGCAGGCCGGCATCGAAACAGCTATCCTCAATCACAAGGAGTTCTCAGACCGGGAAAGCTATGACCGTGCACTGATGAAATTAATCGACCGCTACTCGCCGGGCCTGATCGCCCTGGCCGGTTTCATGCGCATTCTGACGACCGGGTTCGTTCGTCACTATGCGGGACGCATGTTGAATATCCATCCCTCGCTGCTGCCGAAATATACTGGATTGAACACCCATCAACGGGCGCTGGACGCAGACGATCAACTGCACGGGGCCAGTGTCCATTTCGTCACCGAGGAACTGGATGGCGGCCCACTGGTTGTACAGGCCCAGGTAACTGTATTGGAGGACGACGACGCTGACAGCCTTGCAGCCAGGGTGTTGCGGAAGGAGCACCAGATCTACGCCCTGGCAATACGCTGGTTCGCAGAGAAACGCTTATCAATGGAGGAGAATGGCGAGGTTGTACTGAATGGAAAGAGGCTTGAAAAACCCGTGGTGTTCACCCCACTGGAACCTATCGGATAGCTGATCGATGATCAGGCTCCGATACCACAGTCGCTGGCTATTGGGGATTACGGCGCTGTTTTGCTGCATGCCTTTGAACGCCGACACAGAGGTACTGCTGAAGCCCTTTTCAGCGACATTCAGCGTTAAGCGCAATGTCATTCCGCTGGGTGAATTGATGCTTGAGTTCAGCCTGAATGAGAAGGGTGAGTACCACTATAATGCCCATACCTTGCCGGGGATGCTTGCGGGTTGGTTCAGTGCCGATGAGATCATCGAAGTGAGTCAGGGACGATTGACCGGGGACGCAATCCAACCGATCAGTTATACCTATAAGGATTTGGGGAATGAGAATGAGCGCACAGAATTGGTATTTGACTGGCAGGCAGACAAGGTCCGCACTACCAGCGGCGGTGTCACCTGGTCCCAACCCATCGCATCCGGCACTCAGGACAGACTCAGCCAGCAACTGCTGGTCCGCCTGCACCTGGCTGAGGGCAGGGAGGATATCTCCTTCCAGGTGGCCGACGGCGGAAAAATCAAGCGCTATCGATTTCTTGTCGAGGGTGAGGAAGAAATCGAAACACCCTTTGGCCAGATAAATTGCCTGCGGGTGAGGCGAAGCAAAGAGTCACGCAAGCCGGACTACACTATCTGGTTCGCACCGTCGTTGGGCTACCTGCCGGTACAAATAGAGCGTAAAAGGTCCGGCCGCCTATACCGGATGGTTGTGGAAACAATTGATCAAAAGGAAAGTACAGATTAGGCTGGAGTCTGATTACCCAGGGCCTGCTAACGCTCATCCAATCGGCCCTGGATCAAAGACAAGGAGGTCTTATATATGCCGATTACCGATTGGCCCATCGATGAACGACCCAGAGAGAAACTGCTGCAGCGGGGTTCGGAATCACTCTCGGACGCAGAACTGCTGGCCATCTTTCTGCGCACAGGTGTTGCCGGCCAGACAGCAGTAGACCTGGCGCGCAGTCTGCTGGCCGAATTCGGCGGTCTGCGCCATCTGCTCAGTGCCGACCAGCGACGTTTCTGCAAGTCCAGGGGGTTGGGCATGGCAAAATACACACAACTGCAGGCGGTCCTCGAAATGGCTCGGCGATACCTGCATGAGCAGCTTGAAACATCCGGCAGTCTGACCACTCCGGAACAGACCCAAGACTATCTGCGAGCCAGACTGCGTCACTATGCCTATGAGGTATTCTCCTGCCTGTTTCTAGACAACCGGCATCGTGTGATTCGCTATGAAGAGCTTTTTCGCGGCACGATTGACGGGGCCAATGTCCACCCCAGAGAAGTCGTCAGACGAGCCCTGGAGCTGAATGCCGCCGCACTCATTTTCGCCCATAACCACCCCTCAGGGGTGGCTGAACCGAGCCGGGCCGATCGTCAGATCACCCAACGCCTCAAGGATGCCCTGGCACTGGTGGATATCCGTGTTCTCGACCATATCGTGATTGGCGAGGGAGAAGCGGTTTCGCTGGCTGAACGAGGGATGATTTAACTTGCCTCCCAACCCTTACTCTGGTATAAATACGCGCCTTTCGCCCGGGGGATAAAGCTATGCCCCCTATCCAGGGATAACTATTTCGAGGTTTGGACCATGTCAAAAGTCTGCCAAGTCACCGGCAAGCGCCCGGTCACGGGAAACAACGTCTCCCATGCGCACAACAAGACTAAGCGTCGTTTTCTCCCCAATCTGCATACCCACAGATTCTGGGTCGAGAGTGAAAAACGCTGGGTCCGTCTGCGTCTATCCTCTAAAGGTATGCGCATCATCGACAAGAAGGGGATCGATTCGGTGCTCGCCGAAATGCGCGCCCGCGGCGAAAAAGTCTAACCCAGGAGCCCAGAGTCATGCGTGATAAAATCAAACTCGTCTCCAGTGCCGGCACTGGACACTTCTACACCACGACCAAGAACAAGCGCAACCAACCGGGAAAGATGGAGATCAAGAAATTCGATCCCAAGGTACGCAAGCATGTGATGTACAAGGAATCGAAGATCAAATAGATCTGAACCCTCCCTGGTAGAGACCCGCCTCCTCGGCGGGTTTTTTTATGTCCGGACGGATAACCCGATAGACTCCGATCAGCCGGGCTTCACGACATCTTTTCGAGCAGCAGATTACCGGCGCTATCCGCTGTACAACGCCAACCGGGCGCCAACCAAGTGGTTGACGCCATTTCCGTAATCAGCGCCGGCCCCGCAAGCGCCTGTCCCACAGCCAGTTGCGCTCTCTCATACCGCAGCACTGGTCTATCCACTCCCCAGACTGTCAAATGCTCGCAAGCCTCCGCCGGCTCGGATCCGGTTGTAACATTCAATGCAATCGTTGTCTGCGGACCACGCAGGGCCACACGCAGATTAACCAACTCCACGGGCGCCGACATGCGATGGCCGTAACGAATTTCGTGTCGCTCATGGAAATCGATTTCCGCCCGCTCCAGGCTGCTCCAGGGGACGGTAAGGGTATAGGATTGTCCCAAATAGCGCAGATCCAAGGCATATTCAGCCTCGATCCGATCCCTGGCTGTGCCCTCCTCCACGAGATCCGCCACTCCACCCTGCGCGAGCCGGGAAAACGCCTGTCGGAGTTCACTGTCGCTCAATGCCTGCAACAGCCCAAGACGGGCATGCACCAACTGACGTCCCGGCCGGGTTGCCAACATTCCCAAGGCGGACAGGACACCCGCGTTGAGCGGCACCAGGGCGGAGCGTATGCCCAGGGCGTCGGCCAAGGCACACACATGCAGCCCACCTGCGCCACCGAATGAGAGCAGGATATAACTGCGCGGATCAACTCCCCGCTCAACTGAAATCACGCGCAGGGCGCGCGCCATATGCTCGTTGGCGACTCTGATCACTCCCTCCGCCGCCCTGTGCAGAGAGAGCCCAAGCCGCTGCGCCAATTGCCCCATTGCCTTCTCAGCCGCCTGCATATCGAGTTGCATACGCCCACCCAGGAAAGCACTGTTTCGCAAACGGCCGAGGATCAAATTGGCATCCGTAACCGTCACTTCGGTGCCGCCACGGGCATAACAAGCCGGTCCGGGGTCGGCTCCTGCAGACTTCGGACCTACCTGCAACATGCCCCCCGCATCCACCCAGGCAAGTGAGCCGCCCCCGGCGCCGATGGTATGCATATCCACCATCGGCACAGCCACAGGCCAGGGTCCGATATGCCCCTCCCGGGTCAATCTGGGGCTCCCGTCAATCAATGCCACGTCGGTGGAGGTTCCCCCCATATCGAGGGTCAGAAGCTGGCTGCGACCCGATGCCGCGGCCACATAGCCGGCACCGACCAAACCGCCTGCCGGGCCTGAGAGCAGCATCCGCACTGCCTGCCGTGCAGCCTGATCCGCCGAGATCGCCTCGCCGGAGCTCTGCATCACTGAGATTCGCGCCCCGCCAAGACGTACCCGCAGGCGCTCGATATAACCCTCCACCAACGGTCCCACCCAGCTGTTGAGCCAGGTGGCTATCCCACGCTCATACTCGCCGCTTGCCGGCAGTACGCTGGAGGAACGGGAACAAAAGATACCTTCAGGTATCGCTGCCTCTATCTTCCTTTCGAAGCGGTCATCGAGATAACTGAACAACAGGTTAATCGCCACAGCCTCGGGATTTCGGCGGGCAACCTCGCCCTTCAGCGTATCGATATCCTCATCGCTCAGTGGCTCGACCAGTTCTCCCTGGTTGTCAAGGCGGCCGCCGGTTTGCAGACAGTCGTTCGCCGCCACAGGCGCAGCCCTGGCGTGCGGCTGCAGATTATAGAGTTCACTGCGCGCCTGACGCCCGATCGTGAGGATATCCTGCAGGCCACGATTACCGATGTAGAGTGTATGCACGCCCTTACCCTCCAAGGCGGCATTGGTAGCGACAGTAAAACCGTGCACAATAACCAGATCGCTTGTCTCAAGCCCCAGCTCTTCTATTCCTTGTAGGATAGCCTGTTCCGGTGCCTGTGGCGTCGACAGCACCTTGTGTATCCACATCTCTCCAGCGCGGTACAGAACGAAATCGGTGAAGGTGCCTCCTGTATCGACACCCAGCAGATAACCCTTTTCATTCTGGCGATCAAAGCCGTTCATCAACCCTCCATCTCAGTGAACACACTCATATCTGAAACATACTCTGTTTAGGGCCTGTTAACAGACCCTAGCCTGATTGTGGAATCGATCGGCACCGGTGCAGTATGGAGAATACTGCCTGGAGGTCAAATCCCACTTTACAGCCCGGCCGCAATGGTCGGTATTCCATCGACCGCAGCGATTGCCTCTGGCCGGCGGTATGATTTGTGTAGCAGTTTAAACACAAGGTCTTGCATAGCGTACAAAGGGTGATATGTTTGGCAGGTCTCTGCCTTGGCAGCCTTTCCCGCACTGTGCGGGCAGCCAACTATTACGCTTATGCCCAAACTGTTAACAACAAGTCAACTCAGCCGTCACTTCGGAAGCAGCCAGGTAGTATCTGCTGTTGATCTGAAATTGATGCGGGGTGACATTCTTGGCTTGCTGGGACCCAATGGCGCGGGCAAATCGACTATCATGCGGATGCTCAGCGGTGACCTTGCACCCAGCGCAGGCACCATATCCATCTGTGGAGAGGACCTGTTGAACCGGCCGACCCAGGCAAAACGTTTTATCGGCTACCTCCCGGAACGCCCTCCCCTGCATCGTGACCAGACCGTGGATGAGTATCTGTGGGACTGCGCCCACCTGCATGGACTGAAAAGAAGACAATCGATGCAGGCACGGGAACGCACCAAGAATCGCTGCGGCCTGGAACAGGCGGGAAGACGACTGATACGAAAACTCTCCAAGGGTTTTCAACAACGGGTCGGTCTTGCCCAGGCGATCATTCACGACCCTCGGGTTGTCATCCTGGATGAGCCGACAGACGGACTGGACCCGGCACAGATCCGCCAGGTTCGTGAATTGATCCAGGAACTTGCCCAGGATAAAGGGGTGATCCTGTCCAGCCATATCCTGCCGGAGATAGAAGCGACCTGTAACCGGGTCACCATTCTGCAACAGGGAAAGAGCGTCTATAGCGGGGAGATAACGCCGCCGGCGCAGGCCTGTTATCGTATCGGCCTCGACCGGAACCCGGAGCCGGAATCGATCAAGGCGATGACCGGGGTGGCAGAGGCAGAGCAGATGCACACCGACTACTATCGCATCACCTTGGAACCGGGTTGCCAACCCAGTGAACTGGTAAGACAGATCGTGGCGCAGGGATGGGGCTTGATTGAGCTGAAACCGGAGCGGATGAGTCTCGAACAACTGTTTCTGCAGGCCACCACCGGGGGGCATTCATGACGCCCTATCTGGCCTGGATGGAGTGGCGGAGATTGATGCGCACACCACTGCCCTGGGTTATCTTCAGTCTCAGTCTGAGCCTGCTGAGCTGGCAGTTTCTCGCCACGCTGGAGATCTTCAACGGTATGCAGCCGTCCAATCGCAGCCTGGGACTGAGCCACCATCTGGGGCTGCAGCTCTACGGCCTTGCCTCGGTGCTGATCCTGATCATCACGCCGATCATTACGATCCGCAGTTTCAGCGAGTCGTTTCGCGACGGCAGTTATGCCCTCCTGAGCAGCGCACCGCTATCAAACCTCTCCATACTTGCGGGCAAATTTCTCGCTATCCTGATGTTTCAGTTATTGTTCATCCTGATACCGTTACTGCTTTGCGTGAGCCTCATCTCAGGCATCCAGCTCGACTTTGGACTGCTGTTTGCCGCCACCCTCGGATTACTTCTGTTGAGCGGCGCATTCACCGCTATCGGTCTCTACTTCTCGACACTCAATGAGAACCCGGGAATCGCTGCCGCAGGCAGCTATGGTCTGCTGTTGTTGATTTCTCTGCTCGATCAAAATACCGAGGGCGGCAGTTTTATACACTGGCTGGCCTGGCCCTCCCACTATCTCGATCTGCAGCTCGGTCTCATACGTTTCGGTGATCTGGCCTACTTCCTGTTACTGATGCTCTTCTTTCTAGGCCTGGCGCTATACAGGCTCGACAAGAGGCGTCGTGGATGATTAATTGGGTAGGCTCACGTCTCAACGATCTGCTGTTCCATCTGGTGATGACCGTCTTGCTGGTGCTGCTGGCCTGGCTCAGCAGTCGCTACGACATGCAGTGGGATTGGACCCGCCAGGGCAGCAACAGCCTCAATCCAGCCAGCATCGATATCCTGCAACGCACACCGGGTGAGCTGAGCATAACGGCATATGTGGCAGAAACGGCCAAGCTGCGTGATCGCATTCAACGCTTTGTAGCCCGTTATCAGCACCACAAACCAAATATCGAGTTGACCTTCATCGATCCCCTGCGCCGCCCTGATGAAGCACGCCGTCAGGGCATCAGCCTATCCGGTGAGATTGTGCTGCGCTATGAACAGAGGGAGGAGCGTATCCAGAAAGTGGACGAGGAGCAGTTCAGTAACGCCATCCTGCGCCTGGGCCGTGACAACAGCTACTGGATAGCAGGGCTCAGCGGCCATGGCGAACGCGATCTTACGGGCAAGGCGAATCACGATCTTGGCGAGTTCGGTCAATCTCTCAAACAGCAGGGATACCAGATCGCGGGGCTTGACCTCGCCACTTCATCCGGCCCGCCCGACAATACCGCATTGCTGATCATCGCCTCCCCTATCCGCGCCCTATTGCCGGGTGAGATCGAACGGCTTTCCGAATATGTTGCGGAGGGTGGCAACCTGTTGCTGTTGAACGACCCGGACAACTGGATTCTGGGTGATTTGATACAGCAGCTTTTCGGTATCGAACAGTTACCGGGCACGATCGTGGATGCCAATGTCAAGGCGTTGGGTATCGATAATCCGGCCATCGCTGTGGTCCCGGAATATTCCAATCACGAAGCCACCCGAGGATTCAATCTGCTGACCCTGTTTCCACAGTCGGCGGCGCTCACACTCTCCGAGCAGCGGGATTGGGAAGCGACGCCCCTGTTGCGAACCCTGTATAAGAGTTGGAACGAAACCGGTCCACTGAGTGGTGATATCGAGCGCAATCCATTGGCAGGTGAGGAGGCGGGCCCGCTCACGATCGGCATTGCTCTCGAACGCCGGCACAATGACAGGGAACAGCGGATACTGGTGATCGGTGATGGTGACTTTCTCGCCAACAGCTATCTCAACAATGCCGGCAACCTCGATCTTGGTCTCTCGCTCTGCCGCTGGCTGGTCGGGGATGATCAGCTGATCGGCATACCCGCGCCACAAGCCAGCGACCGCGAACTGCATCTGTCGAGGCTTGCCATCGGCACAATCGGCCTCGGTTCCCTGATTGTGCTGCCGCTCATGCTACTGGCTGTCGGCGCTGTCATGGCCTGGCGACGGAATCGTGCATAGCGATGGTAACAAGAACCAAAATCAATCTGCTCCTGCTTGCTGTCGCAGGTCTGTCGGGACTGCTGATATGGTTATCACAACCAGCCCCCCTGCCGCCCCTCACCCACCTCGATCCGCAACAGATCAACCGCATAAGGATCAATGATCTTCAGGGGCGTGAAATCAGTTTGATGCGGCGACAGAACCAATGGATGAGCGGCGACCAACCCGCCGATCAATCCAGGGTCGAGCAACTGCTGAAAATCTGCCGGACCCCCAGCCTGAGCCGATTCACAGCTCCTGATGACCTGGAACCCTATGGCCTGGCACCATCCCCTATCGTGATGACACTCGATGACACGACACTCAGCTTCGGCAACAACGATCCGGTCAATGGCTGGCGTTATGTCCTCCATCAGAGGCAGATGCACCTGATTGCGGATGGCTTCTATCACCACCTCATCGCACCGGCTGAAGCCTGGCTGGCGAAAACCACAGATTAGTATGAGAACCTGAACGAATGCCTGAACTGCCGGAGGTCGAAACTACACGCCGGGGCATAGCCCCCCATATCACCGGCCAACGCATACGTCAGGTCACTATCCGTCAACCCAGGTTGCGGTGGCCGATTCCCGAGGATCTGCCATGCACATTGAAGGGGAGGAAGCTGTTATCGGTGGACAGGCGGGGCAAATACCTGCTGATGGCCTTTCATCACGGCACCTTGATCATGCATCTCGGCATGTCCGGCAGCCTGCGCATTGTCGAAGCTGATACGGCAATACAAAAACACGATCATTTCGACCTTCTGCTGGGCAATGGCCTGCGACTCAGACTGCGTGATCCAAGACGTTTCGGCGCAGTGCTCTGGACCGATCAACCGGCCATCAACCACCCCCTGCTCGCCGATCTCGGTCCGGAACCCCTTGGCGACACGTTTGACGGCGACTATCTGTTTGCCCGGGGCAAGGTGCGTCGTACCGTGATCAAACAGCTGATCATGGACAGTAAGACCGTTGTCGGAATCGGAAACATCTATGCCAGCGAGTCCCTGTTCCGTGCCGCCATCCATCCCACCCGACCCAGCAACCGGATCTCCCGCCGGCGCTATCAGAGACTGGCGGAGGAGATCCGTGACGTACTCGAGGAGGCAATCGCCCAGGGCGGCACCACCCTGCGGGATTTTCTCAAAGAGGACGGCAATCCCGGTTACTTCGCCCAGTCGCTTCAGGTCTACGGCAAGCCGGGGAAGCCCTGTCCAAGATGCGGCGGGACTATTTGCCGCAAAACCATCGGACAGCGTTCCACATTCTTCTGCCCCGCCTGCCAGCGCTGATGAAAGAAAGATGCTGCTTGACACTCTCGCCACCCCCTCCTAGCATGCGTGGACTTTGTGTGAGTCATGACAGCCATGGATATAACAACTATTCGCGAACTCATCAGCGACGACATGGATGCTGTCGACAAAATGATCATCCAGCAGCTGAAATCGGATGTGGTGCTGATCAACCGGATTGGCGCCTATATCGTCCATAGCGGAGGAAAACGACTGCGGCCGATGATTGTGCTGTTGGCCGCCCGCGCCTGCGGTTACGCGGGCGGGAGGCATATCGACCTGGCCGCCATCATCGAGTTCATCCATACCGCCACACTGCTGCACGATGATGTGGTGGATGGCTCTGATCTACGGCGGAACCGGGAGACCGCGAATACGGTATGGGGTAACGAGGCGAGTGTTCTGGTAGGTGACTTTCTCTACTCCCGCTCCTTCGAGATGATGGTCGAGGTGGGCCGCATGCCGGTAATGGACATCCTCTCTCACGCCACCAACCGCATCGCGGAAGGCGAGGTGCTGCAGCTGCTGAATGTGCACAATCCCGATACCAGCGAAGCGGAATACATGGAGGTGATAAAACGCAAGACAGCCACCCTGTTCGAGGCCGGTACGCGTCTTGGCGGCATCATCTCCGAGGTTGCCGAAGATCAGCAACAGGCGCTGGCGGATTACGGACTGCATCTGGGTATCGCCTTCCAGCTGGTGGATGACGCCCTGGACTACAACTCAGAGAATAAGGAGATCGGTAAAAACATCGGCGACGACCTGGCGGAAGGCAAACCGACCCTGCCGCTGATCCAGGCGATGAAGTGCGCCGGCCAAGAAAAAAGCCGACGCCTGGCAAATATCATCGAAAACGGCGGCCTGGAAGAGATCGATTTCGTCATGCAGGCCATCGCCGACTGCGACGCCATCAACTACACCCAACAGCTCGCGCAACAGCAGGCGCAACAGGCCAAACGCGCCCTCGAAGCCCTGCCCGAGACCCCCTATCGGCAGGCACTCGCCAGCCTCGCAGACTTCTCAGTCGCCAGAACCAATTGAATCGACTACCCGTTTCCATTACTATCTCTCGCTCGCTGCGTCAGCTTTATGCTGACCCAGATCAAGATTCGGGGTGTAGCTCAGCCTGGTAGAGCACTGTCTTCGGGAGGCAGGGGCCGGAGGTTCGAATCCTCTCACCCCGACCAACAAAATCAATAAGTTACCATCACCTCGCCGCACTACCTCCCTTTTTATAGGTTAACAATCAGGTTAAAAAGTAACTTACAACATGCAAAAAAATACTTGGCATTTCGCTCGCGCCTAGGGCCTGTTAACACTAATCCAATCGGCTCTGTTGTGTCTGAAAATGCGCCAATCAAGGCGCGAGGAGTGAGGTTTGGTGATTCCAAATGAGCGACGAGCAACGCCGAGTGGCGCATTTTCAGGCACAACCCGAAGGGCTGGGGCTGTTTTTCCACCCAGCGGCGTTATCATTCACTCATTTAGCACGGCTAAACCTCGCTCATTCTGCCTTGCTGGGTAAAAAAACAGCTCCAGCAGAGTCGATTGGATTAGTGTTAACAGGCCCTAGTACAAATCGTAGAATTTCGTATTCAGAGACGGTTAATCCTAGAAGTTGAAATACGTCTCTCGCGATAACTATATATAGATTCATGATCATCTTCTCCAGATTAAAACAATCATGATAGCCCGAACCGAGTTATCTAATTAGAGTTTACCGTCTGCTAAAACCATGTCGTAGAGATAATTATCCAGACCAAGAATGTAAGATCTTGCTGTATAGCTATATCACCAAGACAGTAACCTACAATTGAAATTAAGTTTGTTTAAATACCTGGATTGACAAATTATTTTTCTTTGAATCCCTTTGCGTAGATAACTTACGAAATAATAAAATCAGGTAACTATAAGTAAAGGTTCTCTCTTATAAATATGCTTATGGCATCAATGATATACTTATGACGAATGTAAAAAGTAGTCTGTGATTTATAGATATATGAAATCTAAAAATTCACTGGCGTAATAACTAAAATTTAGGGGACAGAATTTGAACCAGCAAAATCTTGCCGGTTTTATCTGGTCAGTGGCTGACCTATTACGAGGTGATTTCAAGCGGTCGGAGTTTGGCAGAGTAATCCTGCCGTTTACCTTATTAAGGCGTCTTGAGTGTGTGTTGGAGCCCACACGAGAGGCCGTGCTCAAACGCCACGCCAAACTGAAGGACTCCAGCATTGAGCTCGATACCGTTCTGCCAAAGGTTTCTGGCCATCGCTACTACAACACTTCCAGATATCAGCTGGCCAATCTTGGCGAAACCGAGACCCGGGCGAACCTTGAAGACTACCTCTCCAAGTTCAGCGAGAACACCCGGCAGATCTTCGACTACTTCAATTTCGCCATCTGGCTCGATCGGCTAGTCGATGCCAACCTGCTCTACTTGGTGGTACAGAAGTTCGCCGTCATTGATCTCCATCCCAAGGCTATCACTAACCATGAGATGGGATTGGTCTTTGAGGAGCTGATCCGGCGCTTCGCAGAGAGTGCCAATGACACTGCAGGTGAGTACTTCACCCCCCGCGATGTGGTGCGCTTGGCCACCACCCTGATCTTCGCCCCTGATCAGGAGGTACTGAAGGGAGAGGGTGTGGTACGCACTATCTATGACCCCTGCTGCGGCACCGGAGGTTTCCTCGCCTCTGGTATCGAACAGGTTCATGAATGGACCGACAAGACACGCATCGTCCCCTTCGGCCAGGAGCTCAACCCGGAATCCTACGCCATCGCCATGGCGGATATGATGGTCAAGGGGTACGATCCCAAGAATCTCCACTTCGGCAACACCCTGAGCGATGACAAACTACCCTTCGAGCGATTCAACTACTGCCTTGCCAATCCACCCTTCGGCGTGGACTGGAAGAAGGTCCAGAAGGCCGTCTCCGACGAACACCGTTACAAGGGGCATGGTGGCCGTTTCGGTCCTGGCTTGCCAAGGGTCTCCGACGGCTCCCTGCTGTTCCTCATGCATTTGCTCTCCAAGCGCAGCGACAATGGGGGCGGCACCCGTATCGGCATCGTCCTCAACGGTTCGCCTCTCTTCACCGGCGGGGCAGGCTCCGGGGAGTCTGAGATTCGCCGCTGGATTCTGGAGAACGACTGGCTGGAAGCGATCGTCGCCCTACCCACCGATCTCTTCTACAACACCGGCATCGCCACATACATCTGGGTGCTCAGCAACCACAAGGAGAAACAGCGCAAAGGCAAGGTACAGCTGATCGACGCCACCAGCCAGTGGGCCTCCATGCGCAAGAGTCTCGGCAGCAAGCGCCGCTATATCACAGACGAGCAAGTCGCTGACATAGCCCGCCAACTCGAGGCATTCGAAGAGACCGAGACCTCGAAGATCTTCGCCACCACCGATTTCGGTTACCGGCGTATTACCGTGGAGCGGCCTCTGCAACTCCGCTTTGATCTGACTCGGGAAAACGTTGACCAATTAACCCAGGCCGTAAATGAAAAAGAGAGAAAGGGGGTAGAAAAAAAGGCCAAGAAGACAGGAAAGCCTGTAGAGGAGTTCATGCTGGACGGCCCATACGCCCTGCTGGATCAAAATGCGGATGGCAGAACATTCAACAGCCGGGATGATTTCTTCGAATTCATCGAGAGCCAGTTGACCTCCAAACTAGCGGCTGCCGACAAAAAGCTGATCCAGAAACACCTTGGTCAGCATGACCCGTCTGCTGAATACTGTAGTGACAAAAAAAACAATTTTGAACCCAACCCTGACCTGCGCGACAACGAAAACGTCCCACTGAGTGAAGAGATCGAAAGCTACTTTGCACGCGAGGTAACCCCCCATGTCCCTGACGCCTGGATCGACACCGGCAAGCGGGACGAAAAGGATGGCGAGATCGGCATCGTCGGCTATGAGATCAATTTCAATCGCTACTTCTACAAGTATCAGCCACCAAGGCCCCTGGCTGAGATCGATGCCGAACTGAAGCAGGTAGAGCAAGAAATCATGGCGCTTCTTGGTGAGGTGACCACATAATTTAGTTATGTAATTATCATTATAAAACAAAGGATTACGCAAGTGTCTCTTTTTGCCGACACCATATCGAGCTGTAAAGTCTACTTGACGCTGTGGTTAAGTACGCTTAACATTACAGTTAACAACACCCGCCAAGGCTATGCTCTTTGGAGTACCCTCAAACCGGCGGGTTACTTTTTTCCGGGGCCGGCATGAAGTTCGAAAAGACGCCGACCACCATTGAGCAACAGCTCGACCAACTCTCAACCCGGGGCATGGAAATCCCCGATCCCGATACAACCCGCTTTTTTCTCACGCATATCGGCTACTATCGCCTTCGCGGTTATTGGATGCCCTTCGAGGCCGACCCATCATCCAATGGCGAACACCTATTCAAGCCGGGTACCACATTCGACCAGGTACTGAACCTCTACACCTTCGACCGGGAACTCCGGCTCATCATCATCGACGCGGTCGAGCGGATTGAGATCTCAGTTCGTAACCAATGGGTCGATGTACTCGCCCACGATGACGGCCCCCATGCCTATCTAAAGTCAGGTCTGTTCCAGGGCCATCGCCAATATGGCCGCAGTCTGGCAGAAATCGCCAGCGAGTTTGAGCGAAGTAAAGAGCGCTACATACGCCACTATAAAAAGAAATACAAAGAGCCTGACCTGCCACCCATCTGGGCCATCGTGGGTATCATGACACTCGGTCAGTTCTCCCATTGGCTATCCAATCTGAAGCACATATCTACCAAGGCAAAAATCGCCAAAATCTATGGCTTGGACGAGAGTGTACTGATCTCATTTCTACACCACCTCACCGTGATAAGAAACATCTGCGCCCATCATGGACGCCTGTGGAACAGTGAATTGACAGTGACCATGCAACTACCACGCACCAAACCGCAAATACTGACCGGGTGTTTCGATTACGGGCCAGACCCGAATCAGGCACCACGTCGACTCTATAACACACTGGTCATGCTGGCCTATCTGATGGATCTGATCAGCCCCGGCAACAAATGGAAGCACCGCCTTAAAGCCTTGATCGAGCACCATGGCATCATGACCCGACAGATGGGTTTTCCCGAAGATTTTGCCAAACGATCGATCTGGGCGGCTGTGTGGCAGGAGAGCACATGAACGACAAACAGACCAAGGAATATTTAGGGTGGACAACCACAGCGCATCCCCCATCAAGTAACACTGAAATCGGTGGATGCATTACGCTTACTCACTCTAGGCTCCTGAAGCAGATAGAGCTGGAGATTATGATGCTTTCAGGTGAGGTAACGGCGTGAGACTGGAGAAGACCGACTTTTATGAATGGGCCTTTGGAAACACCCTCGACAATACAACCCGAGCCATAATAGCGGAGTATCTTGTGCACCGCGCTGTTGGCGGTGTTGACAGGCATCGTCTTAATTGGAATGCCTTCGATATTGAAACACCTGAAGGGTTCACCATCGAGGTCAAGGCGGCAGGCTTGATTCAGTCCTGGGCTACTGAAAAACAATGCGTACCAGAATTCGATATTTCAATTAAAAATAAGCTCTGGCTGGCCAGGGAGAATCGCTATATTCCGATGACTACACGCTATTCCGATATTTGGGTATTTGCCTTCCATGAAGAAACGGACCGTAATCTTGCTGAACCCCTCGACACATCACAGTGGCGATTTCTTGTTACGACCTCCAAATGGTTGGAGCAAAATTTCGGGGATCAGAATAAGGTTCGCTTATCAGTCCTAATCAAGCACGGTTTGACTACTGTCCCCTATGATAGATTGAGAATGAATCTGTTAGACAAGGCCAAGACAATCAGTAAGAGTGTGATACCAGTGGGATAACACGGATTAGATTATGAGTGACATAAAACTCTTCCGCATGGTTGGAAAACAGGCTGAGGAGATCCCGGGCACTGCCGTGGCACTGGAGAAGTCCCTCCAGACCCAGATGGAACAGAACCTGGAGACCCTGCTGGGCATCCGCTTCCTCGCCAGCGAATACAGCACCGGCCCCAAGCATGGCGGACGCACCGACACCCTGGGGCTGGATGAGAACGGCAACCCGGTCATCATCGAGTACAAGCGCACCACCAACGAGAACGTCATCAACCAGGGGCTCTACTATCTCGACTGGCTGCTCGACCACAGGGCGGAGTTCGAGCTGATGGTAATGAAACAACTGGGGCAGGAGGCGGCCGACGCCATCGACTGGTCCGCACCGCGTCTGTTGTGCATTGCAGGTGGCTACACCCGATACGACGAGCACGCCGTGCAGCAGATCAACCGCAATATCGAGCTGATGCGTTACCGTCGTTTTGGTGAGGAGTTGCTTCTGCTGGAGCTTGTAAATGCCATCAGTGCTGCACCTACTGTAATCACCGAGGGTGGGACAACCACACTGACTAAAACCGTCAGCCAGACTGTCGAGGAACTGACAGGATCGCTTGCCGATCTATATGAAGAGTTGCGCGCTTACCTGCTGGCACTTGGCGACGATGTTCAGGTGAAGACCCTCAAGCACTATGTCGCCTTCAAGCGCATCAAGAACTTCACTTGCCTGGAACCCCATCCTAACAAAGGCTGTATCACCTGCTATATCAAGGTGAATCCGGATAGCATCACCCTGGAAAAGGGCTTTACCCGTGATGTGCGCAATATAGGCCACTATGGCACTGGGGATCTTGAAATCAAAATTCACAACAATGATGAGTTGGAGAAGGCTAAGACGCTCTTCCTCAATAGCTACGAATCGGCGTAGGAAAGTGAAGATGGAATACAAACGCTATCCAAAATATAAAGAATCCGACGTAGCGTGGTTGGGTGAAGTACCCGAGCATTGGATGGTTCGTCGACTAAAATGGGTAGCGAAGTGCCGAAATAGCAATGTCGATAAGAAGAGCGTGGAAGGTCAAAAACCTGTAGAGCTATGCAATTATACGGACGTCTATTACAACGAACGAATTAGCAACAATATAAGTTTTATGGTTGCAACCGCAAGTGATGAGGATATTGTTAGATTTTCCCTCCGTGCCGGTGACACCATAATTACAAAGGATTCCGAAACACCGGATGATATTGGCATCCCCGCCCTAGTAGATGAATCGGCGGAGGGCGTTATTTGTGGCTATCATCTAACACTCATTCGACCTCTCTCAATAGCAGATGGGGCATATATTTTCAGGGTTGTCGAATCCAGCGTGTCCGCAGCGCAATTCTATTTAGGGGCGTCTGGTGTAACACGATACGGGCTATCTAAGGGCACAATTGACGGATTGGTGATCAATGTACCTCCGCTAGAAGAGCAACAGAAAATCGCCACATTCCTCGACCGCGAAACCACCCGCATCGACGCGCTGATCAAGAAGAAGCAGCGCCTGATCGAGCTGCTCAAGGAGAAGCGGCAGGCGGTGATTACCCAGGCGGTGACCAAGGGCCTCGATCCTAATGTGCCGATGAAGGACTCCGGCGTTGAGTGGTTGGGGGAGGTGCCGGAGCATTGGTCATTCTGCAGAATGAAGGATGTATGCAGTAGCATAATTGATTGCAAGAACCGAACACCACCACAGGTTGACGACAGCAAGTACTTTGTTGTTAGAACAACTTGTGTAAAGAATGGAAAGTTTAGCACTGATGGTGGGTATTTTACGGACCACAAATCATTTATTGAGTGGACGCAAAGGGGGACACCAAGGGCTGGAGATATCCTCATTACAAGAGAAGCTCCCATGGGGGAAGTTTGTCTTGCGCCCGAGAATATACCGTTTTGCCTTGGCCAGAGGATGATGCTGTATAGGCCTGCGCAAGAACTTTTAGATCAAAATTTTGCACTGTACGCATTACAGGGACCACTGGTTCAAGATTTTATTTCAATGAAATCTCAGGGTAGCACCGTAGGGCACTTGAGAGTTCCTGACGTTTATAACATGCCGATATTGGTTCCACCAATCGATGAGCAAAAGGAAATTATGAAATATGTTGAAAAACGGGATAAGTCTCTAACCACTCTGTTAAAGAAGGTTAAGGTGAGCCTTGAATTGCTTATAGAACACCGCTCCGCCCTAATCACAGCCGCCGTCACCGGCCAAATCGACGTCCGAAACATCGCCTAAAGGAACCCGACATGGACGCCCACAAGGAATACCACTTCGAAGACTTCATCGTTGACTACCTGGGCAACCACGGCTGGCTGGTGGGCGAAGCCGACCGCTACGACCGTCCACGGGCGCTCTACGCCGAAGATGTCATCGGCTATCTGCAATCGTCCCAACCGGAGGACTGGACCAAGCTGGAGAAACTCAACGGCGCAGCAACCGAGAAAATCGTCCTCGACCGATTGGTGAAGGCCCTGGAAACCCAAGGCACCCTGGAGGTGATTCGTCGCGGTATCAATGTCGCCGGTAGCGGCAAGCTGATCCTCTGCCAATCCCTGCCGGAGGACGAGCGCAACGAGCGGGTGATCGACCGCTACCGCAAGAACCGCCTGCGGGTGGTGCGACAGCTCAAGTATGCGCCGGACCGGGAGTGGGCCTTGGATCTGGCCTTTTTCATCAACGGCATCCCGGTGGCCACGGCGGAGCTGAAGTCGGACTTTACCCAGTCGGTGAAATCGGCCATCCATTAATACCGCGCCGACCGCCAGCCCAAGGACAAGCAGACCGGGCTGACCTTTCCCCTGCTCACCTTCAAGCGCGGGGCCCTGGTCCACTTCGCCGTCTCCACCTCCGAGATCTTCATGACCACCCGGCTCTCGGGGGCCAAGACCTTCTTCCTGCCCTTCAACCAGGGTGACGACGGCAGGCCGGGTAATCCGCCCGCCCAGGATGATAGGTATTCGGTGGCCTACTGGTGGGAGCAGATCCTGGCGCCGGACAACTGGCTGCGCATCCTCCACCGCTTCATGCTTTTGGAGCGCAAGGAGAAGCAGCACGCCGATGGCCGCTCCTACTGGGCGGAGACCATGATCTTTCCCCGCTACCATCAGTGGGAGTCGGTGACCGACCTGATCGGTACGGTACGTGAAGAGGGACCGGGACAGCGCTACCTGATCCAGCACAGCGCCGGTTCCGGCAAGACCAACTCCATCTCCTGGACCTGCCATGAGTTGATCCGGCTGCGCCGGCCTGAGGGGGAGAAGTATTTCGACACGGTCATTGTCATCACCGACCGCACGGTGCTCGACGCCCAGCTGCAGGACGCCATCCAGCAGATCGACCACCAGACCGGCGTGGTCAAGGCCATCGACCGGGAGACCAGCCCCCTGCCCAAGAGCCAGCAGCTGGCCGAGGCCCTGTTGAGCAACACCCCCATCGTGGTGGTGACCCTGCAGACCTTCCCCTACGCCATGGAGGCGATTCTCGCCGAGACCTCACTGAAGGACCGCAGCTTCGCGGTCATCATCGACGAGGCCCATACCTCCCAGACAGGCGCATCGGCCAGCAAGCTGCGGGCGGTGCTGGCCCTGGACAAGGAGGAGGAGATGGCGAGCATGACCGCCGAGGAGATCCTGGAGCGGCTGCAGGCGGTACGCAAGTTTCCCCCCAACGTCTCCTATTTAGCCTTTACCGCCACCCCCAAGCACTCAACCCTGACCCTGTTCGGCCGGCCGGCTGACCCATCACAGCCGGAGAGTAAGGACAATCCCCCCAAGCCTTTCCATATCTACACCATGCAGCAGGCGATTGAGGAGGGTTTTATCCTCGATGTTTTACAGAACTACACCGCCTACAAGACTGCCTTCCGCCTGGGCCAGGCAGTGGAGGACGACGAGCGGGTGGACAGCAAGCAGGCCAAACGTTCCCTGACCCGCTGGTTGAGCCTGCATCCTACCAACGTTACGCAGAAGGTGGAGTTCATCATCGAACACTTTCGCACCATTGTGGCCCATCTGCTCAACGGTCAGGCCAAGGCGATGGTGGTCACCTCCTCCCGCGCATCGGCGGTGAAATACAAGCTCGCCTTCGACCGTTATATGAAAGATCACAGTATTGAAGGCATCCATGCCCTGGTCGCCTTTTCAGGCAAGGTGCCCGGCGCCGATGTAGACCCGACACTGGAGGGCGAGGAGTTCGACGAGAACAACCTCAACCCCGATGTAAAGGGACAGGATCTGCGCAAGGTGTTCGACACCCAACAGTATCGGGTGATGCTGGTGGCCAACAAGTTCCAGACCGGTTTCGACCAACCCAAGCTGGTGGCCATGTACCTGGACAAGAAGATCTCCGGGGTCGATGCGGTGCAGACCCTTTCTCGCCTCAACCGAACCTATGCGGGCAAGGACCGCACCTACGTCATCGATTTCGTCAACGAGCCTCAGGAGATCCTCGATGCATTCCGCCTCTTCTACCGGGATGCCCGCATTGAAGATGTCCAGGACCCCAACATCGTCTATGACATCAAGGAGCATCTGAACCAGATGTTCATCTACCGCCCCGAAGAGATTCGCCAGTTCGGCGAAGAGGTGACTCGACAGGAGCCACGCCAGGCAAAGCTGATGTCGATCACCGACCCGGCCACGGAGCGCTTCAACTCGCGCCTCAAATCCCTCAACGAAGCAATCGAGCGCTGGGAAAGCGAATTTCAACGCTGCCATGATGCAGGAGATGAGCAAGGCAAACAGCAGGCAGACCTTAACCGCGCCGAACAGGCCAAAGAGCGCGACAGCCTGCTCAAGTTCAAGGAGGGACTCACCAAATTCGTGCGCATGTACGAGTATATCTCCCAGCTCATCGAGTTCAGCGACCCCGACCTGGAGGCCTTCGCCGGCTATGCCCGCCTGCTGCGCAATAGACTAAAAGGCATCAATCCCGAGGAGATCGACCTCAAGGGTCTACAGATGACCCATTTCGGAATTAAAACCAAGGGTCAACTGCAAGGCATCAGTGAAGAAACCAGCGAATATAAGACACTGCGGCCGGCAACCGGCGTCGGTACCGCCGAGGGTCGTGACAGGGAACGCGCTTTCCTTTCTGAACTGATCGAGAAACTGAACGACCTGTTCGGCGAAGGTATCACCGAGGACGACAAAGTAATGTTTGCGGTCCACATCAGCGAGAAACTCCGCATAAACGAAACCGTGATGGCCCAGGTGCAGAACAATACCAAGGAGCAGGCACTCAAGGCTGATCTGCCGGATGCTGCAATCGAGGCCATCGTTGAAGCTATGACCTCCCACGAGAAGATGGCCACCCGACTGCTGTCTGATGAGGGTGCAAGAGGAATTTTTTTAGGACTTCTCTATGAGATTTTGAAGCGTTCTGATTTCTCAGGACCTGCACTAAATGACAAGTGACTCCTCATCACCAACGGTAAACAGCTCACCTGTCTTCTTGTTGATATAGGCAGTCATCTCATCACTAAAGAGATCCATTTCGTCAACAACGGCCTGCAATAAAAAACCGGTTTCATATCAGCACCCCATTCACTATCAAAACTTATCCAGAAGCTTCATGAAATTTCGCTTGCGTTTGTACTCAGTGCGCACAGTATTGAGATACTGTTGAAATGCTGCTCGCTCACCCAACCTCCCCATTAACTTTTCAACCCTGCTCAGCAAACCTGCCGCCTCCGCATAGGCTTCATTGTTGGTCTGCTCAACGATAGGCCCTATCTGTTTCCGGTAGACAGCTATCGCATCCCGAGGGTGTTCTTTTTCACGCAGTCCTGCTAACTTGAGCCAGAGTCTATCACTGCACCCACCTGCTTGAGCCTCACGCCAGGCCGCTTCGATATCCTTCTCCCACAGGAAGATTTCCACCAAATCGGAGAACCCCCGCTGATAAGCAAGATTCCAGCGGCTGCGAGTGGTTTTCTTCGCTTCCTTTTCGATGGCTGTGCGCAGAAATTTCAGTGCACGATCGCGCCATTCCGGCCAGGTCTTGTTACGATCCGCATGCTTTTTTAGTTTCTGGTAGCTTGTCAGGCCAGTCTGTCGTTCAAACTGAGACCAGATTAGAGCCATGGCTTCTTCATGACGTTTTCGCCGATGATATAGCTCGGCCAGCAAATCCTGTAACCGGCTATCCGACTCCTTTCCGAAGATCTGGATCCCTTTCTCCGCCCACTCCAGTGCTTTGGCTCCCTGACGTGCCTTGCGATAGATCTCCGCGATCTCCAGATAACTATAACTGGATGAGAGATCCCGCTGTTTGATTGTAACTAAGCCCTCTACATCTCCGCTTTGTTCAGCCAGGCTCTCCATGATATGAGTGATGCGAAAGCGTTTACCGTAGCGGTTACGATCCTCCTCACCCGGCTTCAATGGCTTAACTCTGGCCCATTCGGCCTCGGCCAGTTCGCGGTAACGTTGCACACCCCTTCTGCCCAGTACGCGTGAATAGGTTTTTACGGCACCGTAGAACGTATCCCATTCTCCATTCAGCTCCCATTCAAACAAACGCTCCGCCAGCGCCTCCGGATCCGGCTTTGCCTTACGGCAGGCAGCCAGGTGCATCTCCTGCAAGCGGTCGAGCAACATGCTCATATAACCATCGGAGTCGTCTACCTGTTCAATAGCTTTCTCCACACCGGAAAGCGCATATTCGCTGAGTTCGATCACCGCTTTGGTGTGGCCCTGGTCGAGCAGTTCAGCGATTGCATCGATGGCCGAATCCACACCCCGCCAGTAGTCATACATCTGGTAATAATCGATAAATCCGCCACCACCAATTGCCTGATCGATCACCTTTCTGTAAGTTGTAAGGTTCACACCTTTGGCCGCGGCAGCCTTCAGCATCAGCTGGCTGTGCAGCTGCTCATCTTCACCGGATGCGTCCAGCAGCATATCCACCAAGGCAGCCTTCTTTTGCAGCAACAACCAAGCACGTACCTCTTTCAGGGTCAATCCAGCTTCACTCTTTTTTCGTTTCTTACGCTTGCCAGTATTGGCTTTATCGGCTGGCGCCTGCCTCTCCAGCCAAGCAAGCGCGGTAGCCACACAGTGTTTACAAAAGTCGCCTCGCAGGCCGACCGGACAATTACACGCATACTCAATGGTATCGTCCTCCTCCCACAGAGTGACACGGTAGTTGTGAGCACCCCTCACGGAAGCGCTGATCCTGCCGTTGCGCTCTTGCAGGGCGCTGACAAGACCTTCCTCAAAATAGGCTTGGCCACGTTCGAAAGAACGCCCTCCGGCCCATTGGCGAATACGTCTGTCTGTTAAGTGATCTGATAATGCCATGATATCCAGTACAGGCACCTGGCCTGTCACAACAAATGATTAGAGTATGGAATCAGCCCCTTCAGGAAGGCGCAAACCCATTCTTCCAGAGTAACCTATTATTTTTCACACTAGCAACGTAATCAAGGGTGATCAGGCGTTAATCATTATCACGCTATGTAATTGTTATTCTATAAGCCCTTTAAACAGAAACGCATTATTGAAGCCCCATCGACAACAGACAAAAACCTCTGCCGATATGATCTGGTGTGGCAAAAATCATTACATCGGAGATAGCCGCCATATCCATGGTGCGCCCGCTTGGCGCATCCTCGACTTCATGCAATGGCAGGGAGAAGCGGTTGTAACCGGGCCGGATCACCAGACTCAGGTTGTATCGATCCTCCAGCCGCCTGTTGTGGCTTTGGTCATGGATACGCAGGGTCAGGGGCAGATCCTCCGACTGATCGGAATAGATCAGCAGTTCGAGGCGTTCATAACCTCGCCAATCCGGTTCAGGCTCCCGCATATCCATGCCGGGCCAGCGTCCTTCCTGCAGCGTGACATAAACGCAGGAATCGATATCCAAATCCGCCGGCAGCGACCAATCCTCCGGCAGGTCGACATGGCGCACCGCACCACCCTCGCTGCCTTCGATCAGTGCCCTGGATAAATAATCATCCGGATCGATCAATCGGGGAAACTGATCAGCCCTGACCTGATAGGCAATGTACCAATACAGGGGCTGGGCAAAGGCGGATAGGACGAGCAGCAAGGCAATGGCGATGGAAAGATGTGGCGCCAGGGATCGTCTGATGAAGCCGGCGTACAATATGCCGCCTGCAGCAATACCCAGAAGATCCAATATGACATCATGCAAACTAGGATCGCGGCCTATCAGATACTGTGCCGCCTCTATCAGGAGGCCGAATATCAAAGCCAGGGCCAATACCGGCCATATCGGCCGGTCCCGCCCTTTACGATATGGCCACAACGCAATCAGTGTCAGCAGGGTGAAGATCAGAAAGTGACCGGAATCCTGTAGTGAGTACATCAGGCGGTTTTCACCTGGCAGATCGGTTCCCAACAGAATTGCCGTTGCAAGAAGCAAGGCAAGGAACACGAACCATGAATCTTTAAAAGAGAAGAGAGGCACGCGTTATAACTCCATACCGTTCAAATCAGAGTTAAACACGCTTTAAACCCGGGTACCACCCGGCAACTGACAGCGGCGAATTTGAGATGATCGACGGAATACAGAGAACAGCCCGGATTGTTGTCAGACCAGACTTTCAAGCCCTTGAATCTGTCACTGGGAAAGAAAACCTGCACTGTACAGTACCAGATCCGTATGCCTCAGCCATTTCGTGAGTGGTTGCTGTTCCTGTTCGGGCACTCCATCCTTAACCCAGCGCCTCAAGGCCTCTCTGGCTGTACTCTGTACCAGGTAGATCATCTCTCTGACCAGTGCATCCAGTTCAGAGAGCGCCTTCTCCTCATTACCGATAATGTTCAACAGCTTGGCTGGGGCACGCAGATCGAAACCACAACGTTTTGCCATGCCTGTCAGGCGTTTCAGCTGTTGCACGATAAATCTGGCCATTTCGTTGTCACCGCTCACATCGATCGCATCCGCGCCCTGCAATATATCGTTCAGGAGCTTCATACGCGCCTGCAGGATCGTCTTATTGATGCTACCCGTCGAGGATGCATTATCCATAGCCCCATCGACACGTTTTGCGGCCTCGATCAAGGGCACCATAATATCCTTGCCGAACCGTTCGGTATTGAATTTCAACACCTCTGAAGTGGAGAAGAGTCTGCCGCCGCTGTTTTTCCGTTCCAGCCGGATCGCGGTAAGCAGCTCGGCCGCCCCGAGCACCCGAGCGGCGGGTGTCACGCTATCACCTGACAATCCATTGGGATAACCGCTGCCGTCGAGTCTCTCATGATGCTGATGCACCGCCTCGCTGATGCGGGGATGGTAGTTTGGGAATAACTTCAGGAACCGATAGGCAATACCGGGATGGGAGTAGATCTGGCGATGCTGTGCCATGTTTAAAGGTTGTCGACTGGTAAAGATCGAGGGCTCCAGATGCATCTCCCCAAGATCCAGAAAAAGTGCAGCCGTCGCCAGCTCCTGCCTGTCGTCAGCGGGCCATCTCAAGCGGGAAGCGACATACAGTGCAATCAATGCGACACGCATCATGTGATGATAACGGTCAATGCAGCATTCCCGGCAAACCGTCAACTTGAATGCCAGTTGCGGCTCTAGTGGGACAGTCCCCAGAGGGGTCAGCAGATCTCTCTGTATAAAGCGCCGATCTATGGCCTGTTCGAGTTCAGGCTCATCATGCAGTAACCGCTTGCCATCGCGCATCAGCTTTTCAGCCGTTATCCTATTCTCAACAGCCAACGAAAAGTCCAATGGTCGCAGTAGTTTATGACCTACCAACCGATCATATTTCGAGCTATCCACCAATTCACCCCGCTTCACCAGAGTAATCCCCTGGTCACTCCGTATGTCATCAATGGCCATTACCTGGCGCAGATCGCCAAGTTCTGTGACCAGCTTGATGTAGGGGTCGGGATGTATCACTGAATCCGTTTGCCTGGAGTGAGGAGTTCCTTATTAAGTAGCGACAGGAAGTACGCTTACTTTACCGCGTGAAGGCGACCTCAGGCAGAGCGATGGCACCCATGAAAAGGTCAGATGAAACTCTATCCAGTGTTCATTTCACTCACAGCTGTTTACTCACCTCACCCTGCCACTGGTTGTTGTAAAAGTAACCGCGAATAGACGCAAATAATTTAAAAAGTCCCCGAATAAACACAAATATCTTCTCGTTCCCACGCTCCAGCGTGGGAATTGATATCTCACTTTGCTGCCCCACATTCCGTATGCATTCCCACGCGGGAGCGTGGGAACGAGAATAACGGTCAATGCAGCATTCCCGGCAAACCGTCAACTTGAATGCCAGTTGCGGCTCTAGTGGGACAGTCCCCAGAGGGGTCAGCAGATCTCTCTGTATAAAGCGCCGATCTATGGCCTGTTCGAGTTCAGGCTCATCATGCAGTAACCGCTTGCCATCGCGCATCAGCTTTTCAGCCGTTATCCTATTCTCAACAGCCAACGAAAAGTCTAATGGTCGCAGTAGTTTATGACCTACCAACCGATCATATTTCGAGCTATCCACCAATTCACCCCGCTTCACCAGAGTAATCCTCTGGTCACTCCGTATGTCATCAATGGCCATTACCTGGCGCAGATCGCCAAGTTCTGTGACCAGCTTCTTCTCGTTCCCACGCTCCAGCGTGGGAACTGATATCTCACTTCGCTGCCCCACATTCCGTATGCATTCCCACGCGGGAGCGTGGGAACGAGAAGATATTTGCGTTTATTCGCGTTCATTTGCGGACCTTTTAAATTATTTGCGTCTATTTGCGGCCCGCTTCTACAACACCTTCCTTGGCAACAGATAGCCTGGCGGGGCAATCAATCGCCCCGGCCAATGGCGTAATAGCTGAAACCGGCCTCTTTGAGACGTTTGGGATCATAGATATTACGGCCATCGAATATGACCGGCTCACTGAGGGCGAGTTTTTCTCGTTCCCACGCTCCAGCGTGGGAACTGATATCTCACTTCGCTGCCCCACATTCCGTATGCATTCCCACGCGGGAGCGTGGGAACGAGAAGATATTTGCGTTTATTCGCGTTCATTTGCGGACCTTTTAAATTATTTGCGTCTATTTGCGGCCCGCTTCTACAACACCTTCCTTGGCAACAGATAACCTGGCGGGGCAATCAATCGCCCCGGCCGATGGCGTAATAGCTGAAACCGGCCTCTTTGAGACGTTTGGGATCATAGATATTACGGCCATCGAATATGACGGGCTCACTGAGGGCGAGTTTGATCTGTTCGAAATCGGGACTGCGAAAGACCTGCCACTCTGTTACCACTACCAGAGCGTCAGCACCTTTGAGTGTACTCTCCTGGTCGCCGCAGTAGACCAGATCCTCGCGTTCACCATAAATTCGGCGACACTCTTCCATCGCTTCCGGATCGAATGCCCGAACCTTCGCCCCGGCATCCCACAACGCCTCGATCAGCACCCGGCTGGATGCCTCACGCATATCGTCGGTGTTCGGTTTGAAGGATAGCCCCCAGAGGGCAAAGGTCTTGCCCTTCAGCTCACCCGAGTAGTGACGGCTGATCTTATCGAACAACACCCGCTTCTGGCGATGATTCACCGCCTCCACCGCCGTCAACAATTGGGCATCGTAATCCACTTCCCGGGCAGTGCGCTCCAGCGCGTTGACATCCTTCGGGAAACAGGAACCACCATAGCCGCACCCCGGGTAGATGAAGTGATAGCCAATGCGCGAATCCGCGCCGATACCATGCCGCACCTGTTCGATATCGGCGCCCAGTCTCTCCGCCAGGTTGGAGAGTTCATTCATAAAACTGATCTTGGTGGCGAGAATGGCATTGGCGGCGTATTTGGTCAGCTCGGCGGAGCGGATATCCATGGCGATCAGGCGGTCGTGATTCCTGTTGAAGGGGGTATACAGGGCACGCAGCAGCTCGGTTGTTCTCGGATTGTCGGTACCGATGATAATCCTGTCAGGCTTCATGAAATCGTCGAGTGCGGCGCCTTCCTTGAGAAACTCAGGATTGGATACCACATCGAACTCCACCTGTTTACCGTGTGTACGCAGGGCCTCATTGACGCGTTCTCTCACCTTGTCCGCGGTACCCACGGGAACAGTGGATTTATCCACGATGATCCGGTAGTCATCCATATGTTCCGCAATCGATGCCGCCACCGCCAGCACATACTGGAGATCCGCCGAGCCGTCCTCGTCGGGTGGCGTGCCGACTGCGATGAACTGGAACAACCCGTGCGCCACCGCCTCGGCGGCGTCGGTGGTGAAATGCAGTCTTCCCGCCTTGGCATTGCGTTCCACCATGGCCTCAAGACCCGGTTCATATATCGGTATCTCACCCTGCTTGAGCATCGCTATCTTCCGCTCGTCCACATCCATGCAGACGACGTCGTTTCCGACCTCTGCCAGACATGCTCCGGTAACCAAACCGACATACCCTGAACCAAAAACTGTAACTTTCATTGTTAACCCTTGGGAGGACCCTACTCAAAAATAACGCACAATCATACTTGCTGAGTAAACGGGAGGCCAGACATTCAGCACTGGGGTATTTGATCCAAGGCACATTGGATCGCCTGATTCAGGCTGTCTGGTGATTGACCGGTCGATTCGATCACGGGAAGCGGCTGAATCCGCGCATGTCCGCGCATGAAAACCGGCAGCATCACACCACCCTGGCCACTCACTCCACTGATACGCAACGGAACCAGAGGCAGCCCGGTCAACGCTGCCAGACGGGCGGCTCCGGCCTTTATTTTACGCGGTGGATCGCTGTCGAGATGGATCTTGCCGTGGGGGAAGAGTGCCACTATCTCGCCGTCACGCAGCGCCTTGATCGCCTGACGCATCGCTTTCTCCGGTGAGTTCTCCCGATCCACGGGAATACAACCCACCGCACGGAACAGCCACTGCAAGCCAAATCGCTCATACTGCTCCCTGGCAATGAGGAAGCGCAGGGGCCGGTTGCTGGATGCCAACATCAACAGAGGGTCGAGCCCGGAGATGTGATTGGATACTACGATCGCACCGTCTGTTTCAGGCAACGGCAATTCAGTCTGGGGCAGTCGGTGATAGACATGGCAAAACAGGCGGTTGAACCCATCCAGCCAGTTCAGCCAGGCAACACCCCATTCGGCTCGCCGAGCTTCACGGCAACGCCTGTTCAATCCGGCTATGGCCATGACCATAGCAAGCAGCAGTATTATCAGTATAAATGTATTCACTGTTGAAGTGGCTTCACGTTCTCTTTTTGTTAGTTCTTACCCTGCTGAAGGTAACAAAACACAAATAAACTAGCCGCAAATAGACGCCAATCACCGCAAACTATCTGCAGTGAGAAAAATTGTCCGATGAGAAGCATTGCATACAGCAGCGCTCAGTAAGCTCGAGGAGGTTGACTGAAATAGATGACCAGGTAAAGGATCGCATGTCCGCCATGTACATGATCATATCATTTGCGATGGTTTGCGGTGATTGGCGTCTATTTGCGGCACTATCAATCTTGATCTGTTGATTGCTCCGGCATTTAATCATCCCACCTGCCCGATAAGCTTACACCTCTCACTTTTTACCGCCTTTCTGATAGACCTTGCGTTGAAACAGGTCAGTGCGGCGACTTACCAGGCGATCGATAAAGAGTATGCCATCGAGATGGTCCACCTCATGTTGCAGCGCCCGCGCTTCAAATCCTTCCATCTCGAATTCGTGATCCTCACCCTGAGGATCCTGCGAGCGTACTTTTATTCGCTCCGCACGAATTACATTCCCGGTATAATCGGGTACTGAAAGACAACCTTCACGACCGAGCTCGAAGCCGTCCCATTCGGTGATTTCCGGGTTTACCAGGATCAGGTGACCATGGTTCGGCACCGGCTTTCTGGTGGTGGAACAATCCAAGATAACGATACGTTGAGACCTCCCCACCTGGGGGGCTGCGATACCGACGGCGGCCGGTCCTGCCTGGCGTGTCTCTTCCAGATCGGCAATGAATCCATGCAGCTCATCATCGAAGTGAATCACCTCATCCGCCAGCTGCTTGAGTCTCGGGTCCGGCAGCTTCAATATTTCCAATATCGCCATGAGGTCAGCCGATCAGGGTCTCTACGGATGAGATGTGAACATCGATGTCCTCCAGCGCAAGGGGTTGCAACGCCGATTCGAGTGTCTCGATTTCGGCCTCCGCATAGCCCTGTATGGTCATGATGTAGACAGGCTTCTCCGAATCACCTACCACATCCGATGCCAGCTCGAGGATATTGAAGCCACATTCGGCGAGGGCTCCGGTCACTTTTGCCACGATACCGGCGCGATCCGCGCCATTTACCCTGACCTGGAAGTTGGGTACCCGGTGCCGATGCAGTCCGCCATGTATCGGATCGATATGAAATTTGAGTTGCAGCCGATCCGCCACAGGTGCAATCAGGTTTGTCAGGGTCTGTTCAGCGTGCCCCCCATCGACCATCATCATGATGGAGAAGTTCCCACCCAAACGAATCATCGAACTCTCCCCCAGGGTACATCCGCCACGATAGAGCGCGTCGGTAACCTGGGCAACTATTCCCGGTTGGTCTTCACCCACCAGGGTCAGCATCAGCCAATTCATTTTCACTCCTCAAAGTTCATGATCAGACACTCCCGCATGCAGGATAAATGAGTGCCGGTTGTTGGTCCAGAAACAGATCCCGCTGTGAATCAGGTAATCTAATCGCGCCAAATCATTGCAGCCATTCGACCGGTCACTCCATCACGGCGGTAGGAGAAGAAGAGCCTGTCCTGGGTTAAGGTACAATATTCTCCACCGGTGATGAACTCCACGCCGGCATCGATGAGGCGCATGCGGGCCAATGCATAGATATCGGCCAGCCAGTGCCCTGGACGATTGTTAGTGAATGACTGGGCTGTCGCCTGCCGATAGGCTAGGAAACGGTCGCGAACCTCATCCCCAACCTCGAATGCTGCCGGTCCAATGGCGGGTCCAAGCCAAACTACCAGCTCCTCCATGGGACTCTGGAAGCGTTGTAATGAGTTTTCGATCACACCCGCCGCCAAACCTCGCCAACCCGCATGCACGGCACACACCTCATTACCCTGTCGATCGGCGATCAAGAGCGGCAGGCAATCGGCCGTGAGTACGGCACAGACAACACCGGGTTGGTCGGTATAGACGGCATCGGCCTGGCATCCGGGATTGGCGCTGTCCGGAGAGACCACGCAACAGCCATGCACCTGACTGAGCCAAAACGGCGTATCGGGCAACCGGTACTCCTTTGCCAGCAACGCTCTGTTTCGAGCTACACAGGCCGGGTCATCGCCCACATGGTCAGCCAGATTGAGGCTGTCAAAAGGCGCTGCACTGCATCCTCCCTGGCGCGTGGTAACCAATGCCTTCACGTTCGAAGGTGCGGGCCATGCAGGCTGCAGCACATCAATCATCGTTTGGCATCCTCGGCAAGGAGATCGATCAGTTGTTGCATATCGGTGGGTACAGGCGCCTCCCAGGCGACCCGTTCACCCGTCTCCGGGTGAATCAGTTCAAGCCGGGTGGCATGCAGCGCCTGGCGCCTGAATCCCTTGATCGCGGCGGCCAGCTCATCGTTGATAGCTGACGGCAGCTTGAGCCGCCCTCCATACAGCGGATCACCCAGAAGCGGATGGCGGATGTGGCGCATATGGACACGAATCTGATGGGTGCGTCCGGTCTCCAGTCTGACCCGCAACAGCGTGTGGGCACGGAAACGCTGCTCGATTCGATAGTGTGTGACCGCATGCTTTCCCGTCTCGTGGACTGTCATACGCAGGCGGTTGACCGGGTGCCTGCCGATCGGCGCATCGACAGTGCCGCCGGCAATCATTTCCCCCTGCACAAGCGCCAGATACTCTCTCTTAACACTCCGCGCCTGTAACTGCCCGACCAGCGCATGCTGCGATTGCAGGGTTTTTGCAACCACCAGTAGACCGCTGGTCTCTTTATCAAGGCGGTGAACGATACCGGCTCTGGGGATCTGCTGCAGGGGCCGGTAATGGTTCAACAAACCATTCAACAGGGTACCGTCGGGATTACCCGCCGCAGGGTGCATCACCAATCCGGCGGGCTTATTGATCACCAACAGATGCTCATCCTCATAGACAAGGTCGAGTTCGATCGCTTGCGCCTCTGCCTCCACCTCATCCTGCGGTATCGGCCGGAGATTGATCAGCTCTCCCCCGCGGATCCGCTGTTTGGCCTTGCAGGGGCGCCCATCCAGCTCCACCAGGCCCAGTTTTATCCAGTGTTGCAGACGGCTGCGGGAGAACTCGGGGAATTGATCGGACAACACCTGATCGAGCCGGCTGCCTGCATACTCTTCAGGGATCACCACTGAGCGGGGAGGAACTTTATCAATGAATTTGGCATCCGACATAGATGATCCGTATTGTCCCATTGAGGTTGCTGTTTTACAAAATCCGCCGTTTCAAACACACTACGCACTTCACTGAAGCCATCAAAGACGGGTTATACCCCATCACGCGTTCCGTTATACTTCAGCGTTTATCAAACATACCCTAGGTATTGATTAGCCATGCTCTGGAAGTTCTCGATCATCACCCTTGTCACGCTGTTGCTGAGCGGCTGTTCCATGCCGGATCAGATCGATGTAACAAAAAGCTGGAGTGCCAGCCAATTCTATTCAGAAGCCAAAAGCGCGCTGATGGATGGCGATTATGATGAAGCGATCAAGCACTATAACGGATTGCAGGCACGCTTTCCCTTTGGTCGGTATGCCACCCAGTCACAGCTCGACATCATCTATGCCCACTATAAGAACGGTGAGCCGGAATCGGCGATCATGGCGGCGGACAGATTTATCAAATTGAATCCCCAGAGCCCATATGTCGATTATGCCTATTATATGAAAGGCATCACCAACTATAACCGGAACCAGAGTATCTTCAGTCGGATACTCCCATCCGATCCATCCGAGAGAGATGCCGGTGCCGCACTCGATGCCTTCAATGACTTTGACAAACTCGTACGCCGTTATCCCGACAGCAGGTATTCGGCAGACGCGCGACAGAGGATGCTCTATCTCAGAAACAACCTGGCGAAATATCAGATACACATCGCGGAATACTACATGCGACGGGGTGCTTATCTGGCTGCCGCCAACCGGGCCAACAGGGTGGTCACCCGGTTTCAACGCACTGACGCGATGCAAAGGGCGCTGGAGATCATGGTCGATGCCTATACACGACTGGGTATGACCGAGCTTGCAGATGATGCGAGACGGGTATTGACCCTCAATCTCGAGAATGGCCGTTTGAATAACCCGGCTGAAATTGAAACAGAAAAAGAGGTGATCTCCACAGAACAACTTTAGCCATGACCGAAATCCTCGACGGATCAGATCGCGGCCTCATCCTCCTCCCCGGTACGGATGCGTATGACCTGTTCCACCGGTGTCACAAAGATCTTCCCGTCGCCGATCTTTCCGGTCCGCGCAGCATTGGTGATCGCTTCGATGCAAGCCGCAACCTGGTCACTGGCCACCACCAGCTCCAACTTGACCTTAGGTAGAAAATCAACCACATATTCTGCGCCACGATAGAGTTCGGTATGCCCCTTTTGACGTCCAAACCCCTTCACCTCGGTGGCAGTCATACCGGTAATACCCACCTCAGACAAGGCCTCGCGAACATCCTCCAGTTTGAAAGGCTTAATGATTGCTTCGACTTTTTTCATTGATATTCCGCTCCCAGCTGAGGAAATTCATTCTAATTCAGTAATCGGCTCGCCGGGATTGTAACGCCCCCTGGAGCGGCACGTCCATGCCTGCAACCGTTTCATTGGCTTGTATCAGGTACATATCCTGACGATTCGGCCCATTATGGTGAGAGATTTGAACCAGGTCCCTGGTGAAAAGAGGCTAACTTGCGGGCACTGATTACACCTGTGGATTTGATTGCGTTGTAGCAAGATATCTCATTCAGATCCCCGAGGTGGAACTTGGTCAGTCACTGAAATCCCAAAGGGGTTTATTACAACCACTTGAAAGTACGACCAATTTCATCAAGCGGCTTTCCACTTTCAACTATTTCGTTTAGACCAGGTGAGCGGATAGCGCCGGTCGCGCCCATAGGCGCGGCGGGTAATTTTTATGCCTGGCGGCGCTTGACGCCGTTTGTACTCGTTACTATCCACCATGCCGATCACACGCAGCACCGTCCGTTCATCGAATCCTGCGGCAACGATCTCCGTAACCGATTGATCCAATTCAACATATCGTTCCAAAATCTCATCCAGCACGGCATAATCAGGGAGTGAATCACTATCTCTCTGATCCGGCGCCAGTTCAGCGGACGGCGCCCTCTCCAAGACCCGCTGGGGAATGACCTGTGACAGTGAGTTACGGTAACGGCATAAACGATAGACCAGGGTTTTCGGAACATCCTTAATCGGGGCGAAGCCGCCCGCCATGTCGCCATACAGGGTTGCGTAACCCACCGACATCTCACTCTTGTTACCCGTTGTGAGCAGGATGCGTCCTTTTTTATTACTGATCGCCATGAGTATTATCCCGCGGCAGCGTGCCTGGATATTCTCTTCCGTCACATCGACGGCTCTGCCGGCGAATTCATCCGCCAGCATCTCCAAAAAGGCATTGAAGGCGGGCTCGATTGATATGGTCCGATACTCCACCCCCAGAGACTCGGCTTCGGCAACGGCATCCTGGTTACTCATATCCGCGGTGTATCGGGATGGCATCATCACCACCTCCACCTGATCCGGTCCGAGGGCATCTGCCGCAATTGCCAGCGTCAGGGCGGAGTCGACACCACCCGAAAGCCCTATAATGGCCCCGTTGAAGCCATTCTTGAGCACATAATCCCTCACCCCCGTGACAAGTGCCTGATAGACCCGCTCCTCCTCCGATACGAGCGGTGCGATCATCCCGGTCGACTGTTGCGTAGGGTCCTCCATGGAGAGATCCACACAAACGCTTGTCTCCTTAAAGAAATCAAGGCGTTGAATGAGCTGGCCTTCTGCATTCACCACAAATGAACCGCCATCGAATACCAGTTCATCCTGTCCACCGACCAGATTGACATAGACGATGGGAAAGCTGTTCTCCCGGGCACGGTTTTGCACCAGCTCTTCACGTTCCGGCGCCTTACCGATATGAAAAGGAGAGGCATTGATATTGAGCAGTAGCTGGGCCCCTGCGGCGCGACTCATGGCGGCGGGATCCACTTCCCAGATGTCTTCACATATAGTCAGCCCGATACGCACACCCTGCAACTCAAAGGTTACCGCCTCCCTGCCCGGTGAAAAATAGCGCATTTCGTCGAATACACTGTAGTTGGGCAGCTTGTGCTTCTCATATTCGGCCAGGATCTCGCCGTCACGCCAGACCCCCGCCACATTGTAGAGCCTCCCATCCCTGCGTCGCGGATAGCCCACAACCAGGTGGATGCCCCGCACCCGCGAAACAATATGTGCAACCGCCAGCTCCACCCGCCGGATAAAGTGATCACGCAACAACAGATCTTCCGGTGGATAACCGGTTAGCGCCAACTCGGGATATACAATGGCATCCGCCTTACCGACGTGAGCCATGGCCTCATCGATTATGCGCTGAGCATTGCCTTCTATATCGCCGACCAGGAAATTGAGCTGGGCGAGTACTAACTTTAACTTCAAGGGCCAACTCCTAAGCTATCAACTGAAACCATAAGTTCATTCGAGCAGATCACCATTGAAAGCCCAATCAACAACAATCTGAGTCAAGCGTCAGCCATCAATCCGCATGTGATCAAATCGAAACAGACGCTGTTTTCCAGAGGCATTGCAGACTATTGCCGCGGATGTTGCAAGACCCATTCATCATGATTGACTCCTATCCACACATAATAAAGAATCAACCGGATGGGACTCAGGTATATTTTTATTGCATTGGCGCTATGGGGCGTTTTCCTCATCGGCCGCCATTTCTGGCGACAAAACCAGCTAAAAGGCAACAAGTCGCAACAGGTCAAATCGGTAGACAGTGTCCAGTGCGCCTATTGCGGTCTGCATCTACCCAAAAACGAAGCGGTCTGTAGCGCCGATGTGTATTATTGCAGCAAAGCCCATCAGAAGGCGGCTGAGAAACAGAACTCCTGAACATCATGCTGAACTGGCTTGACTCACTCGACGACAATCTGATAAACGGCAGCCAAACCAGCGGTGCTGCCACCAACAGTCACTGGCGCTCCCTGAGTCTCTATCTGCTTTATCGCATTACCCTCTCCCTTACCCTGATGTTCTTTTTCTACTCAGGCAGCGGTCCCACCTTTCTGGGATCGGCGGTACCCGAATTGTTTGCAATTACCGGCACACTCTATAGCGCATTGGCCTTTATTTCAGTGCTGTTTTTCCTCTGGCGCTCTCCTAACCCCGAGCAGCAGACCTACCTGGCCCTGTTCGTGGATATTTGCGTCATTCTCCTGCTGACCCATGCCAGCGGCGGTATCCAGACCGGCATGGGCATGTTGATCGCCGTATCGATCATCGCCGGTGCGCTGATAATCGACGGCCGCGCCGCACTGCTGTTTGCCGCCCTGGCGGCCCTGGCGGTGATCACGGATCAAATATATATCTCCCTGAGCAAGACTTTCATATCGCCCCGCTTCGTTCAGGCCGGGTTCCTTGGCGCCGTCTTTTTCGCCACCGCCCTGCTTACCCTGGTGCTGAGCGGCCGTGTGCGGGCCAGCGAAAAACTGGCGCAGGACAGGGCGAATGAGTTGAACCACCTGGCAAAAATCAATGCCTATGTCATCCAGCACATGCGCACCGGGGTACTGGTAATCGATACCTCCGGCACCATCATCATGATGAATGACCCCGCCTGGCACCTGCTCGGCATGCCGACCACCACCAGCGGAAATCAACTGGTCAAGGCCTCGCCGGAACTCGCTCATATGTTGAGAAAACACCACTCTGGCTCGAAACGGCGTTACTACAATTTCCGATCTCAACGCCAGGGGCCCGAATTGAGGGCCCATTTCAATCCGTTGGGGGGTGAGGAGAAAGGGGATATGTTGATATTTCTTGAGGACACCTCCCAGATCACCCGAGAGGCACAACAGATGAAATTGGCCTCGTTGGGTAGACTGACGGCCAGCATCGCCCACGAGATCCGTAATCCCCTGGGAGCGATCAGTCACGCCAGTCAACTCTTCGATGAATCCCCCAACATGAATCCGGCGGACCAAAGGCTGACGGAGATCATCAAGACCAATACCGCCAGAGTGAATCAGGTCATCGAGAATGTATTGCAACTCTCCCGTCGAGACCCGGGCAGTCCGGAGAAGATTCAACTTAAATCCTGGTTGAAAAAGGTCAGAAACGATCTGATAAAACATCAAGGATTCAAGAGATCCGAGGTACTGCTGCAGATCGAGCCTGAAGACACCGCAGTAACCGCCGATCCTGAACAACTCAGACAGATCGTTACCAATCTCTGTAACAATGCAAGGGCGCACGGTCCGAAAGACAACCTTAGTGTGCAGATCATCGGTGGAATCCTGCAGGAGTTTGATCACCCTGTGGTGGATGTCATAGACAACGGCCCTGGCATCGCACCGAAGGTGGCCAAACAGATTTTTGAACCTTTTTTTACCACCCGTAATACAGGTACAGGACTTGGGCTATATATAGCCAAAGAGTTAAGCGAAACAAACCGCATCCGCCTGGAGTATATTCCGGGACCGACAGGCGGCAGCTGCTTTCGCCTCCATTTTGACCACTGGCAATCCGGGAGCCGATCCGCATGACCCAGCCGATAGCACTGATAGTTGATGATGAACCGGATATCTGTGAATTGCTGGAAATCACCCTGATCCGCATGGGGATCGATGCCCACTCGGTGTTCGACCTGGCCGGGGCACGAAAAATACTCACCGAGCAATCCTTTGACCTCTGCCTCTCCGACATGCGACTGCCCGACGGCAACGGTATCGAGCTGGTTCGGCATATCAACGATACCTATCCGCAGCTGCCCGTGGCCATGATCACCGCCCACGGTAACATGGAATCGGCCATCGAGGCCCTTAAGGCCGGGGCATTCGACTTCGTCTCCAAGCCTGTCGACCTTGAAATGCTGCGCAAACTGGTACAGCAGGCGCTTAAGCTGGGTAAACAGAAAGCCCAAGCCGCGGAACCTGATAAACCAACAAGCGGTGAACAATCCCCGATGCTGGGGAACTCGCCTCCCATGAAGCGGGTGCGTGAACTTGTCAAAAAGCTTGCCCGCAGCCAGGCCCCCGTCTACATCAGCGGCGAGTCGGGCACCGGAAAGGAACTGGCCGCCCGGCAGGTTCATCAACTGGGCCCGCGCGCCGATCACCCATTCGTTGCCGTCAATTGCGGCGCTATCCCTCAGGAACTGATGGAGAGCGAGCTTTTCGGCCATAAGAAGGGCAGTTTCACCGGCGCCACCGGCGATCATCAGGGGCTGTTTCTCAGCGCGGATGGCGGCACCCTGTTCCTGGATGAAATCGCCGACCTGCCCCTGCACATGCAGGTCAAACTGCTGAGGGCCATCCAAGAGAAACAGGTCCGGCCGGTGGGCGGTCAGCAGGAGATCCCGGTGGATGTACGTATCATCAGCGCCACCCACAGGGATCTCACCGTTCTGGTGGAAAGCGGTGAATTTAGGCAGGATCTCTTCTATCGCATCAATGTAATCGAGCTTCCGCTACCGCCTTTACGTGAGAGAAGTGAGGACATCCCCCTGTTGGCCCAGCACTTCCTCACCCGCATGGCCCGTGAAGCCGGAACAAAAAAGTCGAAGTTGTCCCAATCCGCCCTGAGAAAACTGAAAGGGTACGGCTTTCCGGGGAATATCCGCGAGCTGGAAAACATCCTCGAACGCTCCGTCACCCTGCTCGAGGGATCGGAGTTGCTTGAAGATGATCTCCATCTGCCCGAGAATCACCAGACAAAGAGTGTCCAAGCAGCCGAATCATCCCAGCAGCCATTGGGCGATAAAATGGAACAGGTGGAGCGGGAGGCCATTATTGAGGCCCTGGAAGATACCCGCTGGAATCGAACAGCAGCTGCAAAAAAACTCGGTATGACACTCAGGTCCTTGCGCTACCGACTGGAAAAATTCGGTATTGAATAAGAATCTCTATCCATTAAATGGTGACCTTATGTATAGAGCTGTTTCAAGGACTAACAGCATTAGCTCGTCATCCGTTAAACCACGTTACAAAGTTTTACATTTAGCCCAAACTACCCCATCACACTTATTATATTGCCTTAACAGGCATTTGTGTGACGCACATCACAAAAATGCAGAGGAAAACAAAGCCTAAAGTGACGAACATTGTCACTTTTTGACAATTACTATCCAACCCTCTTTGAGATCAATTAGCTTTGCTATTCCTAACAATTATAACAAGCTACAGCCACGCATTACATTCGAGATAGCAAATGGATCAAAACAATCGCGACATTTAGCAATCAGTCAAAGAGCAACTCACATCTTCCACTGACTATTACAAGTTAATGATTTATAAGAATATTTGTTGATTATAGATATACATATGTTGAGCGTTTCCGTGGCTCGAAGATAATACGCAAGAGGCTTTACTCATATATTTACCAAGCTGAGAACATATTCAGTTCCACACCTTCGATTACAAAGTTGGCACTATGCTTGCGTTAGGTAAGACAAGTCGGGGCCGTTTTTTCTAAAGATGTCAGAATTACAGCCGAAAGACCCAGGTACAACCTGCAATAACTTTTTTCGCTGACCTAATCAGCAAATAATCAGGAGTATTAAAATGCGTAAACAGTCTGGTTTCACCCTTATCGAACTCATGATCGTTGTAGCGATCATTGGTATTTTGGCGGCAATTGCCTTACCTGCTTATCAAGATTACACCATTCGCGCACGTGTGGCGGAAGGCATGGGATTTGCCTCTAGTCTCAAATCATTGGTTGGTGAAAATGCCGCTAGCGGTGCTGCTGATCTATCACTGGGCGCTTCAGGCCCAGGGCTTAATGGTGAAGCAGCAACTGCTAATGTCACGAGTGTAGGGGTTGATGCCGGTAACGGGCAGATCACTATAACAACAACTGCATCTGCTGGTAATGGTACTGTCATATTCGATCCTACAGCAGGTGGTGCAGCGTTAGTTGCTGGCACACCTCCTACGACAGCAATTTCATGGGATTGCACTGGCGGTACCTTGGATGATAGATACCGCCCATCAGAGTGCCGTTAAACACTATCCTGATAGGATGGTACTTTGAATGATATGGGGGTGGTATATACCACCCCCTTTTTGGTTTACGAAGCAAGATAGAAATAGTCAACTTATATAAATGTTGCAAGGTCATAGTTAACCAAACTTATACTCTTTCAATACATTGCAAGATCAATCAACAATAAGGCGCACCTCGTTGCAATAATCGCATAATGTGGCTCCTTGCTAATAACTTCACTTACCATGTTTTCCTTTTACCCAGGATCACTTCTGATCGATTTCGGTCTATTGCCTTTTCGAACACACAGTTTGGTAATCTGGAAGGGTTACTTAGATAATTGAATTTATATAAATATAACTCTATGTTTTATAAACATAAATATTATTCTCATCTCTCATTGAAAAATAAAATCATAAGCGAATCGTTCAATTATTAGAAATGAGTGAGTAACTATCATATTCAAACAAACGCTTTACCCAATATAAGAATTAAAATATCGTGGATAGCTGCCGAAACCATAGTAGATGAGAATACAACACCGATAGAATAGGGATGGCTACAACCACACAAAAAATTAACCTTAGCGGACTTGCACGGTGCCTGATCCAGGATAACTTGATCAGCGAAGACCAGGCCGAGTCGTCTTTTACAGAAGCTTTGAAAAAGAAGATACCTTATGTCACCTATTTAGTTGATAATAATATATTAAATAGTATTGATATTGCTATATCCGCCTCTAGGGGATTCGGCGTACCTATTTTCGATCTCGATGTAATTGATCCGGGTGTAATACCTACTGATGCAGTTGCCGAGAAGCTGGTCCGCAACCACCATGCCCTACCTATCTTCAGGCGTGGCAACCGCTTGTTTCTTGCCGTATCCGATCCAACTAACCACCAGGGCCTGGATGAAATCCGTTTCAACACCGGCCTCGCTTCCGAAGCGATCCTAGTCGAGGAAGACAAGCTCAAGCGGACCATCGACAAGGTCATGGAGGCCCAGGAAACCAACATGGATGACCTGCTGGATGCAGACCTGGACAACCTAGACATCAGTAGTGGCGAGGATGAAACCGAAACTGACGAGTCAAAACTGGATGTGGACGAAGCGCCGGTCGTTCGTTATATCAATAAATTATTACTGGATGCGATTAAACAAGGGGTTTCGGATATTCACTTTGAACCCTATGAATACACCTATCGGGTCCGCTATCGCCAGGACGGTATCCTGCGTGAGGTGGCATCTCCGCCCTCCAACCTGGCCAGTCGACTGTCCAGCCGCATCAAGGTCATGTCACGAATGAACATTGCGGAAAAACGGGTTCCCCAAGATGGACGGATCAAGATGCAACTCTCCAAATCCCGCGCCATCGATTTCCGTGTAAATACCTGTCCGACATTGCATGGCGAAAAGATTGTACTGCGTATTCTCGACCCTACCAGTGCGCAATTGGGTATAGAGGCGCTCGGTTTCGAGGAGGAACAGCAGAAGAAGTTCCTTGATGCCATTAATAAACCCTACGGGATGATCCTGGTTACCGGGCCTACTGGTAGCGGTAAGACAGTAAGCCTCTACACTGCGCTGAATCTACTGAATAAACCTGAGGTCAACATCTCCACCGCGGAAGACCCGGTGGAGATCCAGGTACCGGGCATCAATCAGGTCAATACCAACGTTAAGACTGGCCTAACCTTCGCTGAGGCTTTAAGGGCCTTCCTGAGACAGGACCCGGATATTGTCATGGTGGGTGAGATACGTGACCTGGAGACGGCTGAAATAGCAGTTAAAGCAGCCCAAACCGGCCACCTTGTCCTATCCACATTGCATACCAATGACGCTCCTCAGACCCTGACACGTCTAGCCAATATGGGCGTGCCTCCCTTCAACATAGCCTCTTCAGTACTCCTGATCATGGCTCAACGCCTTGCCAGGCGCCTATGCGAACACTGCAAGGCACCAGAGGACTTACCCAAGGAGGCACTATATGAGGAGGGGTTCACTGAAGAGGACTTGAAGACCGGTTTCACTACCTATAAACCTGTAGGATGTGACCTGTGTACCGGTGGCTACAAGGGACGTGTTGGTATATTTCAGGTAATGCCTGTCTCAGAAACCATGGGCAAACTCATTATGGAGGGTGGCTCATCGTTACAACTGGAAGAACAGGCAGATAAGGAAGGGGTCGATAACCTCCGCAGATCCGGACTGCGCAAAGTGATGCAGGGGATCACCAGTCTTAAAGAACTCAACCGGGTAACCAAGGACTAACCCATGGCGCCTCCAAGAAAGAAAGCTCAGGTAAAATCCCACCTCTATACCTGGGAGGGGATGGACAAAAAGGGCTCGCGTCTCACCGGCGAAAGCCGGGGGACCGATGTCAACATGGTCAAGGCGGATCTGCGCCGGCAAGGAGTAACCCCTCTCAAGGTTAGAAAAAAGGCCACATCCATCTTCAGTACCAAAAAGAAAATCACCGGCGCCGATGTCACGGTCTTCAGCCGGCAGCTAGCAACTATGATGTCGGCCGGTGTTCCCATGGTGCAGGCCTTCGATATCGTGGGACGGGGACACGAGAACCCCTCCATGCAGGAGCTGATCCTCACCATCAAGGCGGATGTGGAAGGCGGCACCGCCCTGGCTGATGCCTTGAAAAAGCACCCCCTGCATTTCGAGGATCTATTTGTCAACCTGGTGCGCGCGGGCGAACACGCTGGTGTGCTCGAGACCCTGCTCCACAAGATCGCCACCTACAAGGAAAAGACGGAATCGATCAAGGGTAAAATTAAAAAAGCGATGTTCTACCCGGCTGCAATCATTGTTGCGGCAATTATAGTGACAACAATATTATTGATTTTCGTTATCCCGCAGTTTGAGTCGCTTTTCTCAAATTTTGGCGCTGACCTGCCGGCATTCACCCAATTGGTTGTAAATCTGTCCCATTTTGTACGAGACTGGTGGTGGGCCATCCTGCTGGGCGTTATGATATTTGTCTATATATTTGCGAATACATGGAAACGCTCTAGAAAGTTCAGACATGCCGTCGATCGTACGCTGCTTAAACTCCCTGTGATCGGCATGATTCTCAATAAATCGGCAATTGCACGCTTTTCCCGTACGCTCGCTACCATGTCGGCCGCCGGGGTACCCTTGGTTGAGGCCCTCGATTCCGTCGCCGGCGCGACAGGCAATGTCGTCTACAGCGATGCCGTGTTGCGCATGCGGGAAGACGTGGCCACCGGTCAATCTCTACAGCTGGCCATGAAACAGCGCAACCTCTTCCCTAACATGGTGGTGCAGATGGTCTCCATCGGTGAGGAGTCCGGCGCATTGGATGATATGCTGAACAAGGTCGCCGACTTCTATGAGGAACAGGTGGACAACGCGGTCGATGCCATGAGCAGCCTGATGGAGCCCATAATCATGGTTGTATTGGGTACTCTGGTCGGGGGACTGGTCGTCGCCATGTACCTGCCGATTTTTAAGATGGGCTCGGCAATCTAATAGATACCTGTTTTTCAAACTAAAAAATATACTCAATAACCGTGGTTGTTATCGATTACCTGCAGCAAAACAGCTGGGCTTACCTGCTGTTTACGTTATTAATCGGCCTCGCGGTTGGAAGCTTCCTCAATGTCGTCATTCTTCGTCTGCCGAAAATGATGGAGAACCAATGGCGTAGTGACTGTGCCGAATTGAACGGCGAAAAGAACATTGCGTCTTCTGAGCTCTATAATCTCAGCCAACCCGCTTCCCACTGCCCCAATTGCCAACATAAGATCCGTTTCTGGGAGAACATCCCGGTCATTAGCTGGCTGCTACTGAGAGGTCGCTGCTCCAATTGTAAGGCTCCAATCAGTCCAAGATACCCGGTTATTGAAGCAATGACCGGTCTATTCTCCTTTGCTGTCGCCTACCATTTCGGCTTCACCTGGGCCACCCTGGCGGCACTCTTTCTGACCTGGGCCTTGATCGCCCTCAGTGTGATCGATTTCGATGTCCAGCTGCTTCCCGACAATATCACGCTCCCCTTTCTCTGGCTTGGCTTGCTGGTCAGTCTTGGAAACGTTTTTACCGATCCTCGCACTGCCCTCATCGGTGCTGCCGCCGGGTACCTCTCTCTATGGAGCGTCTACCAGCTCTTCAAGCGACTCACCGGCAAGGAGGGCATGGGGTATGGGGATTTCAAGCTACTAGCGATGCTCGGGGCCTGGCTGGGCTGGCACTATCTGCCGCAGATTATCCTGCTGTCGGCCCTGGTAGGCGCGGTCGTCGGTATTCTGCTGATCGTTGTACGCGGTCGTGATAGCAATATCCCCATCCCCTTCGGCCCATATCTGGCGGCCGCGGGCTGGATCAGCCTGATGTGGGGGGAACAGATCAACACGGCCTATCTGCACTGGTCCGGTATGATGTGATGCTGGTGATTGCCCTGACAGGTGGCATCGGCAGCGGTAAGAGCGCTGTCTCCTCCCATCTGGAGTCATTGGGCGTACCGGTTATCGATGCCGATCAGCTCGCCCATCAGCTGGTCAAACCTGGTTCACCCGCACTACTGGAGATTCAAGCCACTTTCGGAGAAGAGCTGGTGGATGGCAATGGGGTGCTGGACAGAGCAGCCTTGCGCAAGACCGTGTTCGACGATCCGCAACAACGCAGACGGCTGGAAGGTATCCTGCATCCCCGTATCAGGGAGGCAATGGAAGAGTGGCTTGCCAGGCAATCCGCCCCCTACGCCGTGCTGGTGATTCCACTCCTGTTTGAAACCGGTCAGACGTCACTTTCCGATCGGGTATTGGTGGTGGATTGCGACGAATCGCTGCAGATCGAACGGGTGCTCCAGCGTGACGAGATCTCCAGGGAACAGATCCGACAGATCATGACCAGTCAGGTCGACCGTAAAACCCGCCTGCAGGGTGCGGACGATGTCATCGAAAACAACGGCAGCCTGAAAGCCCTGATCGAGGCCACCGAGCGGCTACACAGAAACTACCTTAAGATGGCAAACAGTTAAGACTATTGTCCGCAAATGAACGCGAATAAACGCAAATATTAAAAAACCAATTATATGTGGTTACCATCATTCCCACGCTCCAGCGTAGGAATACAGAGATCAGCCAATCGGTAAGACAAGTTATGGGTTCCCACGGTGGACCGTGGGAACCAGGGATGATGTGGGTGCTGATGCTCCCCCGGCTCCTCTCCCGCCAGGGGAGAAGGGAGCCAGTAGAAAACCAATTATTTGTGGTTACCATCTTCCCACGCTCCAGCGTAGGAATACAGAGATCAGCAATCGCCAAGACAAGTTATGGGTTCCCACGGTGGACCGTGGGAACCAGGGAAAGGGAGCCAGTAGACGCAATAAGATGCATTTTTGCTATTTGCGTTTATTCGCGTTCATTTGCGGACTCATTAAAATCAGGCCGCGCTGACCTGCGTCCGTTTGCTGAAGGTCAGCCCCTCATCGTTGCTGTCCACCTCGATGGTATCCCCGGGCCCGAAGCGCCCTGCCAGGATCTCCTGGGCCAGCGGATTCTCGAGCTGCTGCCGGATCGCCCTTTTTAGCGGCCGCGCGCCATACACCGGATCGAAACCGGCCTCGCCTAGCCGGTCGAGGGCCGCATCGGTGATCACCAATCCCATCTCGTGATCCGACAGCCGCTTGTGCAGGTAGTCGATCTGGATTTTTGCAATGGCGCGGATCTGCTCGCTGGCCAGGGGGTGGAAGACCACGATCTCGTCCAGCCGGTTGATGAATTCGGGACGGAAGTTCTGCCGAACCGTCTCCATCACCGCCGCCTTCATCTCCTGATAGTGTTCCTCACCGGATATCTCCTGGATTACCTGTGATCCCAGATTGGAGGTCATCACGATGACTGTATTGCGGAAATCCACTGTCCGCCCCTGCCCGTCGGTGAGACGGCCGTCATCGAGTACCTGAAGCAGCACGTTGAAGACATCGGGGTGGGCCTTCTCGACCTCGTCCAACAACACCACCGAATAGGGGCGACGGCGTATCGCCTCGGTCAGGTAGCCGCCCTCTTCATAACCGACATAGCCGGGGGGGGCGCCAATCAGTCGGGCCACCGAGTGTTTCTCCATAAACTCCGACATATCGATGCGCACCATCGCCTCTTCGGTATCGAAAAGAAACTCCGCCAGGGCCTTGCACAGTTCGGTCTTACCGACACCGGTGGGGCCGAGAAAAAGAAACGAGCCATTGGGCTGGTTGGGATCGGAGAGCCCGGCCCGGGAGCGACGTATGGCATCGCTGACCGCGCGCACGCCCTCTTCCTGACCGATTACCCGTCTGCCAAGCTCCTCTTCCATACGCAGCAGTTTGTCCCGCTCCCCTTCCAGCATCTTGGAAACCGGAATGCCGGTCCATTTGGCTACCACATCGGCGATCTCCTCTTCCGAGACCTTGTTGCGCAGCAGCTTCATCTCCTGCATCTCGGCCTGGGCCGCCATATCGAGCTGCCGCTCCAGTTCGGGAATGCGGCCATACTGCAACTCGGACATGCGTGTCAGGTCGCCGGCCCTGCGGGCCGTCTCGAGTTCCAGCCTGGCCTCTTCAAGGGACTCTTTGATATGCGTGGTACCCTGCAGCGCCGCCTTCTCCGACTTCCATATCTCTTCCAGATCGGAGAATTCCCGCTGCAGGCGATCGATATGCGCCTCCAGTTCCGCCAAGCGCTTCTTCGAGGCCTCGTCCGACTCCTTTTTGAGCGCTTCACGCTCTATCTTGAGCTGTATCAGGCGTCTTTCCAGCCGGTCCATCTCCTCCGGTTTGGAGTCGATCTCCATGCGGATCTGGGAGGCCGCCTCATCCACCAGATCGATGGCCTTGTCCGGCAGCTGGCGGTCGCTGATATAGCGGTGGGAAAGGGTTGCCGCCGCCACGATGGCGGGGTCGGTGACATCCACCCCGTGGTGGACCTCGTAGCGCTCCTTCAGACCGCGCAGAATAGCGATGGTATCTTCCACGCTGGGTTCCTCCACCATCACCTTTTGGAAACGGCGCTCCAGGGCGGCATCCTTCTCCAGATATTGGCGATACTCATCCAGGGTGGTGGCCCCGACACAATGGAGTTCACCCCGTGCCAATGCGGGTTTCAACATATTTCCCGCATCCATGGAGCCTTCGGCCTTGCCTGCGCCGACCATGGTATGCAGCTCGTCGATGAACAGAATGATCTGCCCCTCCTGCTTGGCCAAGTCGTTGAGCACCGCCTTGAGGCGCTCCTCGAATTCACCGCGGAATTTGGCCCCGGCGATCAGGGCGCCCATATCGAGAGAGAGCAGCCGCTTGCTCTTCAGGCCCTCCGGCACCTCACCGTTGATGATGCGTTGCGCCAGCCCCTCCACGATGGCGGTCTTGCCCACACCGGGCTCGCCGATCAGAACCGGATTGTTCTTGGTACGACGCTGCAATACCTGAATGGTGCGACGAATCTCGTCGTCACGCCCGATGACGGGATCCAGCTTACCCTGCTCCGCGCGCTCCGTCAGATCGATGGTGTACCTCTCCAGCGCCTGGCGCTGATCCTCTGCATTCGGATCGTCCACATTCTGTCCGCCACGCAGTTTCTCGATACTCTGCTCCAGGGCGGCCTTGGATCCGCCTGCTGTACGCAGTATCTCTCCCAGCTCCCCCTTATCCTCCGCTGCAGCGAGCACGAACAGTTCACTGGAAATGTATTGGTCGTTACGTTGTTGTGCCAGCTTGTCGGTCTGGTTCAGCAGCCGTCCCAGGTCATTCGAGATATGCAGATCTCCCGCCGCACCCTCGACGCTGGACAGCCTTTCCATGGCGGCGCTCAGGCTCGAACGCAACTGGTTGACATTGACATCGGACTGGGTGAGCAGATGGCGGATAGTCCCCCCATCCTGATTGAGCAGGGCGATCATCAGGTGCACCGGCTCGATTAACTGATGGTCACGCCCGACTGCCAGGCTCTGTGCATCCGCCAGCGCCATCTGGAATTTACTGGTCAAACGGTCCATTCGCATGGGTAATACTCCGAAAAATTCTTAGATACCCAACAGATGGGGGAGAAACACTGGTATTTCAACCTACTAAGTGTAGCTGGACGGTGTTAATAGTCCGCAAATGAACGCTAATTAAGGCAAATTTCTTGAATATAATACTCTATCCTCTTTCCCGTACTCATACATGGAAATACAGATATAAGGAAATTGGCGGGACAAAGTATAGATTCCCACGGTGGACCGTGGGAACCAGAGGAAACCTCTCTCCTCACGCCTTGATTGGCGCTTTTTCAGGCCCAACAGAGCCCGCCAGATTAGTGTTAACAGGCCCTAGTAAGTGTAGCTGGACGGGGTAAATAGTCCGCAAATGAACGCTATTGAACGCAAATTTTTAAGAAGATACTCTGCTCTCTTTTCCATACTCCTGTGTGGGAATGCAGATATCAGCGAGTAGTGGGACAAAGTATGGATTCCCACGGTGGACCGTGGGAACCAGGGGACGCGCTAATAATGTATTTCGCACATATTTGCGTTCATTAGCGTTCATTTGCGGACTTTTTATACTAGGCAGTATTAGCCACCTTGTTGCTTCGCCATCGCCTCGACCTTGGACATCACCATCGCTTCGAGGGCCTGCTTGAAGTCGATGATGCGTTGGCGCAGCTCGGGCTGAGCGGTGCTGAGAATCTGTGCCGCCAGGATACCGGCATTGCGTGCGCCATTGATGGCGACGGTGGCAACCGGCACACCCGGCGGCATCTGCACGATGGAGAGCAGTGAATCCTCGCCGCTCAGGGTGGAGGTCTTCACCGGTACGCCAACGACCGGTAGTGGTGAGATAGCAGCCACCATGCCCGGGAGATGGGCAGCGCCGCCCGCACCGGCAATGACCACCTGCAGACCCCGGTCTGCCGCCTGTTGGGCATAGTCATAAAGTCTGTCAGGTGTGCGATGCGCCGAAACGATGGTCATCTCATAGGGTACCTGCAGCTCCTGCAGAACCTTCGCCGCCTCCTGCATGACGGGAAGATCGGAATCGCTTCCCATGATTATGCCCACAACTGGTTGGTTCATGGATGCTGTTCTCCGCTAATTTTAATCAGATCGCGCACACGCTCCGCTTTATTTCTGGCCGCATCGAGATCCGGATCAAGCACGGTGACATGCCCCATCTTGCGGTAGGGTGTCACTTCCGCCTTACCATACAGATGCAGACAGACACCCTTTATCGACAGGGCCGCCGCCATATTCTCGATCACAGGCCTACCGTGGGCCACGCTATCACCGAGCAGATTGATCATCGCCGCAGGGGAAAGCAGGTCGGTGGCACCCAAGGGCAGACCCAATATGGCTCGCAGATGCTGTTCAAACTGATCGGTGATACAGGCCTCGATAGTATGATGACCTGAGTTGTGGGTACGCGGAGCGATCTCATTGACCAATAGTTGGTCATTCCGGGTGAGAAACATCTCAACACCAAATACGCCCACCCCTTGCAGCGCATCGATGGTGCGCGTTGCCAGTGCCTCCGCCGCCGCGGCTATCTCGGCACTCACAGCAGCAGGGCAGAGCAGCAGATCGAGGACATTCTCACCCGGGCGAAAACACATCTCCACCGTGGGATAGGCAATGCACTCCCCTTCCTGGTTGCGGGCAACCATCACCGCCAGCTCCTTCTTGGCGTCCACGAATCGCTCCACCAATGATGCCACTGGCAGATGTTTGTCGAAATCCTCAGCAACCGGCATCACCGAGACACCGCGACCGTCATAGCCTCCGCGACGCGCCTTTTGCACCAGCGGAAAGCCAAATGATTCAAAGGCTTGTAACTCGGGTTCCGGCATCTCCACAAACTCTGCCGTGGGAATGCCGTTGTGTGCCAGAAACTGCTTCTGCGACAGCTTGTCCTGCAACACCGAGAGCAAAGCGGGAGCAGGGTTGATGCGATGCCCCTCGCGCTCTAGCTGGATCAAGGTTTCTGTATCGATATTTTCCAGCTCGAATGTCACCACATCGCAGGATTCCGCCAGCTCGCGCAATTTTGCAGGATCGTGATATCCACCGATTATCTGATGCCCGGCAACCTGTCCTGCAGGGGAACCGGGATACGGGTCGAGGACCACGCAAGTACACCCCAGGCGCTTTGCCGCCTTGACCATCATGCGTCCCAGCTGTCCGCCGCCAATGAGGCCGATTCGAGCTACTGGGAATGGGAAACTGTCCTTCATCACTTTCTACTAAAAAAGGTTGATTATCGCCAAGGGGGGAGAGTATACCCGGCAAACTGGAGGAATGCCTCTATGGATGTGAAATCCAAGGCATTTCACAACTCTATTGCCCTCATGTGGGTGAAATTTCCCGGTTGATCTTGCCGGTTATATCTGCAAACTCAAGTAACCCTTTCTCATCCAGCACCTCCACCCGGCTGCCATCCACATGGATCAATCCCTGATTGGAAAAATTGTGCAATATGCGGGAGAAGGTCTCCGGTGTCACTGAAAGCCTGGAGGCAATTACCCCTTTCGGGGTCTGAAGCTCAAAACTGTTGTTGCTGTCTATCCCGGTTTGCCATCTTTTCCATAGGAAACTGGCAACACGACAGCTGGCGCTCTGCAGGGTCAATTCATCAATCTCTCGAATCAGGTTCTTGAGACGATGACTCATATCACCCATGAGTTTGAAGCAGGTGTCAATGGAACCCCGCAGTATCTCGAGAAACGGGGCGCTTTCGAAACTTAAAAGATAGGTATCGCCGATTGCAACGGCATTGACAGGATATTCCGGGTGCTCACCAAACATCAGCGCCTCTGCGAAGGTCTGTCCCGGCGTAATAATCTCGATCACCTTTTCCTGCCCCTGCATGGAGAGGCGTGTCAGTTTCATCTGTCCCTGCAGCACCAGGAAAAAGTGGGTGGCCGGATCGCCCAATTGAAAAAAGAGCTGACCATCCCTGAGCCTTACCTGATGAGCCATCTTTTTCACTTGTTCGAATTGACTATCATCCAGGTGAGCAAACAGATAACACCGCTTGAGATCAAAATACACCATCCGCCTCCGGCTGATTACACCTTACTCAGGTTTTTTTATATCCCTAATGGATCAGTGTGAATACATGTCATGGCTCACTGCTGTCCCGTTAAGGATTAGAAAAGAGGCCTGATAATCAATTGTTTTTGTTACAATAGTTTCACCATAAAACATTGAAAAAACAAAAGATAATCAGGCCATGGCTCATTGTAATACGATCTTCTTGCAATTACTAAAACTTGTGTCGAGACATGAATTTGAAACTCTCGCTAAACAGCACCACACAGGCCGTTCCTTCAGAACGGCCTCTCGATGGTCGCAGTTTGTGGTCATGATGATGGCGC